>NZ_BMBP01000003.1 GCF_014634745.1 Leuconostoc pseudomesenteroides KCTC 3652 | reverse complement strand
AGAATTCCAGCCTTCCAAGCTGGCTATGCGGGTTCGATTCCCGTCATTCGCTTGATGTTAGAGCATCAAAATATGGGCCATTAGCTCAGTTGGTTAGAGCGCTGTGTTGATAACGCAGAGGTCCCAGGTTCGAGTCCTGGATGGCCCACTAATGAGAGGGTAGTGAATGTTATGTGAGCATAACATTCACTACTTTTTTTGTTGATGATTCACAATGTAATTTTTTCATTTATTTTCAGAAATCGTGACTTAAAATATTAATTTCACAAACTATCTTTATTTTTCCTTATTATCAAAGACTGTATTGTCAACTTATTTGACAATATAATAAGAAAATAAAAAAAACTTTGCATACTTTGTGAAATCGTGGTAATCTTAAATCAACGGCTTAACGCTTACATTATTTTCATGCAAACGCGCGCGGTGTTAAAATAACGAGGTTTCGCGCGACATGAATGATATAATATCCGGTCCGATTTTTGTGCCCACTTAGTGACATTTTTTTGTCGTTAGGTGTTGAGGTATAATGAGATTGGAAAAATGGAAGAAAAATTATTTAACAAAGGCTTTTTAACGATTACGATCATCAACTTTATTGTCTATTTGGTGTATTATCTCATGATGGTCATCATTGCTGTGGTAGCACATGATCAATTGCATGCGTCCTTTGGGCAAGCTGGTCTTGCATCAGGAATATATATTATTGGTACACTGATTGCGCGTTTAATTATGGGTAAAGAGCTCGAATTAATTGGACGCAAGCGGGTGGCCAGATGGGGCGCTATTCTCTATTTAATCACAACAGTTGCTTATTTGGCTGTTCCTACGATAGGTGTTCTAGATGGTGTTCGATTGCTTAATGGTTTTGCTTACGGTATGACTTCAACGGCACTGAATGCGATTGTTACAGAGTTTATCCCAGAAAAACGCAAAGGCGAAGGGATAAACTATTATGGTTTGAGTACAAGTCTGGCAGCGGCTATTGGACCTTTCATCGGGTTGTTGCTACTGAACGCAACAAGTTTTCAATTTATCGTCATTCTGTCAACAGTATTAATTGGCGTATCAATGGTTGCGTTGTTTGCAGTTAAGATTAATAATGTTACTTTGTCCGCTGCACATCTGGCTGAATTAAAATCTTGGAAAATTTCTAGTTTTATTGAATTTAAAGTTTTGTTAATTGCTGCCATTGGCTTTTTAATGGGATTGTCTTATTCATCAGTTTTGTCATTCTTAGCTTCTTATGCAGAGACATTACATTTAGTGGCTATCAGCTCGTTTTTCTTCGTAGTATATGCTGGTATCGTCACCTTGACGCGTCCTATGTCTGGTAGAATTTTTGACCGTTTTGGTGAAAACTACGTCATGTACCCTAGTTATTTGTTTTTGGCGGTTGGATTAGTAATCTTAGCGTTTGCGAACAATGGCTTTGTATTATTACTGTCTGGTGCATTTATCGGGTTAGGCTATGGTACATTTATGTCAAATGGACAGGCGGTCACACTTAAACTTGTCACTAGCCATCGAATTGGTATAGCTCTTTCCACTTACTTTATTGGTTTGGATTTGGGACTGGGTGTTGGTCCATACGTATTAGGTGCTCTGCATAATGCACTTTCATTCCGTGAGTTGTACTTGGTATCAGCGGTTATTCCGATTGTCTCGGCAATTCTTTACTTATTATTCTATCACCCAAATAAAACAAAAAAAGTGGCCCAGAAAGTTACTAAACGCGAATTAGCTTAAAAAAAATCACATCATAATCTTGATGTGATTTTTTATTTTCAATTAAACAAGCCAATCGTCTAGATTTTCGATTTCATGGGTTGGTTTGATTGCAACTTGGTTAATTTGTTCGTGCGTTGATAAGCCTGAATAAACTAAGAGCGTGTCGATACCAGTATTGATACCCGCGAGAATATCTGTATTATAGTTATCACCAACCATAACAACATCTTCTTTGGCAACTCGTAGTTTCTGCAACGCACCTGTCATAATTGGTGTTTCAGGTTTTGCGATGACAGTTGGCATTACCTGAGTAGCAGTTTCAATGGCTGCTACGATCGCGCCAGCTCCAGGAAGCATACCGCGCTCATTTGGTAAATTAGTATCACGATTGGTAGCAATAAATTTAGCGCCATGTTGGATAGCTAAAGTTGCATACATCAACTTATCGTATGTAAATGTTCGATCTAATGCTGCCACCACAAAGTCCGCATTGTCGTCTTGCACCAAACTAAATCCGGCGTCTAAAAGTGCTTCTTCAAGGCCGATCTCGCCAACTACCAAAACGCGTGTTTGTTGTGGGGTTGCTAACGCTTTCAAATAATCGGCAGTGGCCATGGCACTAGTATAAATTTGGTCAGTAGTTGTGTCAATCTGATGATTGATCGTTAAGTTGGCAGCAACATCAGCCGGACTTTTGGTTGAATTATTTGTGACAAATAAGTAAGGAATATTGGCGGCTTTTAAGCGATCAATAAATCGTTTGCCCGATGCAAATTTTTTAGATCCTTGATATATTGTACCGTCAAGATCAATAAAATACGCTTTGTATTTTGACATGTTTAATCTCCATTTAACATTGAATGACTATATTATACACATCAACAGTTGTTGATATCAAACAACGAATCAACGGACTTCTCTCCAATCTCAATCTCCCTAAAATAAAATCTCCTAAATATCGTCCGCCCGCAAGAGATTGCGGGTTTTCGTTTTAATTATGGATTTATTTTATGTTTATTTGATGGAAAGCGGGTAAAATGTAATTATACTGTTAATGATATATGACCTATTATTAGGTGTTAATCACGTCAGCATAGAGGGGAGCTTATGGCAAAAAAATATAGAACACCACCTTTTTTGACACCATCAGCAATTGTGTCGCTGATTGTTGCTATTAGTGCGGCCAATTTGGCTGTTAACGTTGCAACAGGTACAACAGAAGGTGGGCGAGCATCATCACGGGCGGTTAGTACAACGTCTTCGTCATCAATGGATACAAGCAAAACTACAACGACGACCAGTCGCGATAAATCATCTAGTGATACCTCATCATCTGAGAGTAGTGACACGTCATCATCCGTTACACCTTCTTCGTCTTCAACTTCATCACCATCATCTAGTACAACAACAACATCTTCATCGGCTCCAAGTTCATCATCGAGCCAAAGTTCGAGTTCTAATGCGACGTCTACCAGTAGTTCGGAGGACAGCCAATAATGTTTACATTGCTTGACTTAGTCAATCATTATCTTGGTTATTTTACTACCAATTCTAAAGTAAAAGGCCGTATTTACACAGCAGTAGGCGCCATTGGCGTATGGTACCTACTATATCTGGCATATCGTTTTTTTGAAAACGGTCGTGTTCTAAGGGGTAGTTTACTAGTAGCAATATTTTTAGTTTTACTGTATTTTGTTATTTTAAATGTGTTGTATTTTTTTACAAAAAAAACAACGAAATGGGATATTTCGCCTAAAATAGAACAAATTGTCGGACAACCCCATGAAGAAACGACACAATCCGTAGCGAATGTGATTATTCCAGCAAACGGGCTATATGAACGTCAAGACGTTATGAACGGTGTTATTGACAGTAATTTACAGCAAAGAACCAACATTGACATCGTTGCTCATGAAATGAATGATTTAAATTTAATCGCACAAGACTATGGTCACTTGGGTGAACAGGCGCAGCGACAAATTATTGCGCAAAAAGGAGTGATTAACGCCAATCATCCAGGGACAATATTGCCTTATTTTGATATGCAAGAAACTGGTGGCACGTTGACAATATTTGGTGGCATCAATCAGTTGCAGGCTCGTGAACTTGGGATTGTATCTCGCGTGGGTCTGACACCAACGGATCAAGCATTGTCACATTATCGTTTGGCTGTTGCTTCGGTAGTTCTGACTGGCGGATTAAGTCATGTTGCTACGAGAAGTGAACTCATTGACGATCAGCAGCCTTATCAAATTAAAGTTGAAATTGCTTATATGAGGCGTTCTTAACACAAAAAAAAGCGCCTATGACAGCGCTTTTTTCATGTGAATATGTTGAATACCAGCGTCGATAAACGCTTCGCCAAAAGCTGAAAATCCTAGATGATCGTAGAAACCGCGTGCTTGAACTTGTGCGCCTAATACTAATGTTTTGATACCGTATTCAGGGGCCAGTTGTTCAATATAGGCAAACAATTTGCTACCAAGACCTTTGCCACGCGCAGGATAAAGCGTGGCTACACGTTGAACATGCCAAGTCGTTGCTGACTCTGGTAAAACACGAGCAGTTGCTGCGAGTTTACCATCAACATATGCTACGATATGAATCGCTTCTTCTTCAGCCGACGGATCATCCATCTCGTCAGCAATAGCAACGCCTTGTTCGATGACAAAAACGGTTTTTCTAATTATGAGGGCGTCAGCTTGTATTGGACCAATCCCTTTTTGATGTTTTATTTCTATTGTCATGATACAAGTATAGCAATATTTAGAGCGAGTGACCATATAAATTGGTATAATGAAACTTATGAAAAATTTTTTAAAAAAATTTTGGCACCAGACGCTGGCGCCAAAAAATTGGCTAGCACAACTGAATACACGACTTGGTTTTTTTACATGGTTGGTTGTCTTATTTACGTTGAAAGCTATTTTGGCGTACGGTGCTGATTTTGATTGGCTACACGTTTCTGATCCATTACAAGTAATTCTCATGCTATTGAATCCAATTGGGTTTACCATGATTTTGTTTAGTTTGGCCTTATTCATCAAGCCCAAACAAATTTATTATGGAGCGCTATTACTCATTGATACAGCGATGACAACATTGTTGTATTTGAATGTTATCTATTTTCGAGAATTTTCAGATTTCATGTCCATTAATACCATGTTGGGGTACAATACGGTTAACCAAGGTGGTAAAGCAGCAGGCGCCATTTCTTTTGGTATACATGATTTTTTATTTTGGATTGATTTAGTCATTTTAATTGGCTTGATGATTATTCGAAAAATTAAATTCGATCAGCGACCATTAAAACGTTGGCAACCATTTAAACTTTTTACCATTGGTGTTTTTGTATTGGTGGCAAATATGTTTTTTGCAGATGTTGATCGACCACAGTTATTAACACGTCAGTTTGATCGTGAATATATGGTGAAATATTTGGGTATTGGGCCATTCACGATTTATGATGCGATTAACACATACCAGACTAGTCAGGTTCGTAAAAGTGCAACGCCATCTGAATTGACAGCTGTTCAAAAATATATTAAGAAGAATTACGCGGCGATTAATCCAGAATTTTATGGCAAAGCTAAAGGCAAGAATGTCATTGTGATTCATTTGGAAAGTTTCCAACAAATGTCACTTGATTTGAAAATTAATGGTCAAGAAGTAACACCTTTTTTGAACAGCTTATATCATAGTAAGTCGAGTGTTTCATTTGATAATTTCTTTAATGAAGTTGGACAAGGTAAGACATCTGACGCAGAAAATATGCTAGAGACTTCTACTTTTGGATTATCACAAGGCTCACTGTTTTCTAAATTAGGAGATGATCAGACTTTTCAAGCAATGCCTGCTATTTTGAATCAACGTGCTGGTTATTCAAGCGCAGTATTTCATGGCAATTTAGGGACTTTCTGGAATCGCAGCACCGTTTATAAACATATGGGTTACCAAAATTGGATTTCCGGTGATTATTTTGATGTTACTGGTAAAAAAGCGACATCGTGGGGCCTGAAAGATAAATTATTATTTCAAAACTCTATTCCTTATCTAGAACGTTTGCAACAGCCGTTTTATGCTAAATATTTGACAGTGACGAACCACACCCCCTACACACTAGATGCACAGGATCAAGATCCTAATTTCCAGACTTCAAATACAGGCTCAACACTAGTAGATAATTATTTCATCACGAACCATTACCTTGATCAATCTGTGAAGGAATTCTTTAATTATCTCAAAAAATCAGGATTATATGACAATACCGCTGTTGTCTTGTATGGTGATCATTATGGTATTTCTAATACTGACGCGCCTTATTTGGCGTCGGTGCTTGGCAAAAATGAGAGTAATTGGAATGATTTAGACAATGCTAATTTGCAACGGGTGCCATTGATTGTTCATATACCTGGCATGACAAATGGTTATATTGATCATACTTATGGTGGTGAAATTGATGTCGCACCTACCTTGGAGCATTTACTTGGTATTAGTACTAAGCGTTATATTCAATTTGGACAAGACTTATTAAGCAAGCAACACGTTCAAATTGTTGCTTTCCGCAATAAAGACTGGATAACACCTGAATATGCCAGTTTGTCAGGACGCATTTGGAATACGAAAACGAATCAATTGATTGAATATCCTGATAAAAAGTTGCAGGCTAAAGTCAACAAGATTCAAAGTTATGTGAATAAAAAATTGAATATGTCAGATAATTTGAATCAAAAGAATTTACTACGTTTTTATACGCCAAAAGATTTTAAGGCAGTTGATCCGTCTAAATATGATTATAGTAAAGATAGTACGGTCAAACGATTGAAAAAAATTAACCAAGAATTAGGGACAAAATCTACAAGCTTACTGTCTAAAAATGGCAATCAATCAACGTTAAGTGATTACATTACTGACGCACCAGAGTCGCGCGATAAAGCGACAGATACCACGAGATTGTTACCACGAAACGCAGATGATTGGAGTGGAAATTAATGATGTTTGGAGTAAAAATATGACCAAAATTCTCATTGCCCTTGAAAACATTGGTCTTGGGGGCATGAAGCGTGCCACAACCGTCGTGGGTAACGCCTTAGCACAACAACACAACGTTGTGTATTACAGCTTTTCTGATTTACCACCCTTTTATGCCCTATCAGCGGAGCTACGCATAGCAAAGAGGCCGTTAACTTTAGCCAACGATGCAGAGCCTTATATTAAATATGCTGAACAAATTCAAGATTTTATTAATCTTGCACGGGAATTCGATGTAGTTATTTTAGCAGGTGGGTTGTTGTCTAGTTTTGCTGCCGTTATGAAACCACAATTACCTGATACACAGTTAATTGGTTGGATGCATAATAATGTGACGACCTACAAAAGCCAGTACTATGCTGATATGCAGACTGAATTTGAAGCAGGTTTGCGGGCACTTGATACTGTTGTTGTGTTAACAGACTACGATTTGGCCGGCTTTAAATCCTACAATAAGCACGCCGTCAAAATATGGAATCCGTTGACTATCACACCAAATGGTCGTGCTGATTTGTCGCAGCATATCATTGCCTTTACAGCTCGAATTGCGATTCAGCATAAAGGCATCGATTTTGCTGTGAAATTGGCTTCAAAATTACCAAACGATTGGCGCCTGGCAATTGCAGGTAATGGGCTACCAGAAGACATGGCAACTTTTCAAACCTTGATTGAAAAATATGCGGCGCACGATAAAATTATTTATCGTGGTGGGCTAAAAGATGAGGCATTACGACAACATTACCGTGATGCTAGTATTTTCATACAGACGTCTCGTTGGGAAGGATTGCCATTGGTTTTGGCTGAAGCGATGAGCTTTGGGTTACCAATTGTCGCAATGAAAAATACCGGTTCTGCGGAGGTACTAGACGGCGGTAAATACGGTATTTTAGTCGAGAATGGCGATGTTGATGGTTTGTTAGCAGCTATTCAACCACTATTAAGTACTCAAAAAGAGCGACGATACTACGCTGATATTTCATTACAACGAGTAGAAGATTTTGAAATGGGCCCAATTTTAGAACAGTGGCAGGCTTTGTTTTAACAAAGGAATGTGCTATATTTAAATAGATATTAGGGGTGTTTAGCAACTTAGTTGACAAAAAACACTATTTCTAGAGGCACAGACATGAATTTTGACAAAGAAAATTTTAAAAAGCCGTCTCTTGATCATTTACAATTCCGTATTGGCGAGTTAGCACGTATGACAAATATTTCGACACGGCAACTTCGTTATTGGGAAAAGCAAGGATATGTTCAAGCGATCGATCGAGAAGATGAACAAGAATCTCGGTTATATGGCTTTCGAGCGTTTATTAAGGTTGCAATAATCAAACAAAACTTAGATGATGGTGACAGTCTTCATGACGCTGTTGATAAGGCTAATGAACAACTTGAAAGTGCCATGATTATTCATCATATTATGAAAAAAGCCTTTCAAGGCATTGAAGAATATGAGGGTCGTGTTGTTGTGAATTTGGGTTATTTTGATGACGCTGAGACACAATTGTTGTACGTCTATCTGGAATCTGGCAAAGTAAAGTATCGGGTTGTTGATAAACGCGAGTTTCCAATCACGAGAAAAAGCCAGTTATTATAACAGCTTCCCTTCAGAATTGTTATAATGGCTGGCTTTTTATTTGAACATTTTTGGTTGAACGCGAAGCAAAATAATCAGTACAACGATCGTCAACAGGATTTGTGGGATAACATAAGCTGCGTTGTATATTAGTGAGTAAAGCCACGGATTTTGCCCTTTGGGGGCAAAGGCACCGTAAAAGAAACCACCAGCCAAAAAGGAACCAAAAAAGCGACCAATACCACCTAATAGGGCACCAATTGATATGAGTATCATTGCTTGCCTTGTTGCATCTCGACGGAGTGCATATTTTAATTGGTTTTCGAACAATCCGCCGAGACCAACTAGCGTATAGGCAAAGAAATAGTCAAAAAATACTTGTAATGGATTTAAATAGTACGGATTTAAAATAAAAGTCACTATACCAACAATTAATCCAGTAATCATACCGGCTTTTACACCGTGACGGTACGCAACAAATAATATTGGGACCAGTGACAAGGTTACAGCGCCACCTTGTGGCATTTTAAATAGGGTCAAACAATCAAAAACAACAGCCAAGGCGGCAAATATAGCCACTTCAGCGATGACGCGGGAACGAGAATTTTGCATAGACTTCATATCTCCAAAAAATAAAAGCGCAACCGTCAAGAGAATTTACAGGTTGCGCCATTAATGAGCTAAACAATGTGATATCTCCCTTCGCATGCATTATCATGAGCAGGTTCAGTGGGTATATCTCAGCCATAGGGCACCCCAGATAATCTAAGTATAACTAAAATGACAATAAAGTCAAATTAGGGGCTAATCAACTAAAGGTGTGGGCACTTATCATATGACAACATGGCAATATCAATTTATTATATCACCGCATAACGCAGGGCAATCAGTCAAAGCCTTATGGACCAAATGGCTCATTCCAAAGCGTATTCGTGGTGCTCTCAGAATTAAGCGTCATTTCACTGTGAATGGCAGAACGGTCCCGACTAGTTACTATTTGGCCACTAACGATGTCTTAGTAATGATGTTTGATCAGGACGACTTTAGAACGAGTAGTTCTAATTATCGACCAAAGTATAATCAGCAGGTAACAACTTTATTTGAGAATGATTATCTTGTGGTGATTGATAAACCAGCGGGGATGAAAATGCATCCGCATTCACCCACAGAAGATGATACTTTGCTGAATTACGTTGCCGGTGATTTTCAAAGGCGTCATGTAGAAGCGTCGCCTTATATGGTACATCGAATTGATCGGGCTACATCCGGCGCCGTTATTATTGCAAAAACGCCTTTAGTAGTGCCAATACTTGACCAGCTATTATCAGCTAAGGTAATTACGCGGACTTATTTGGCATGGGTGAGTGGTGTGATGCCGACAAAACAGGGAATAATTAAAACACCAATTGGCATTGATGCAAAAGACGACAGGAAACGTGCTGTCAATGGCGCCGAAGCACAATTTGCTGTAACGCATTGGACTAATGTACATACAGTTTATCAAAACTCACTATTACGAATTCGTTTGGATACTGGCCGAATGCACCAAATTAGAGTTCATTTGGCTAGTATAGGCCATCCAATAATTGGGGATGACCTATATGGTGGGCGTCATATGACAAGATTGATGCTGCATTCAGCTACCATTGAACTACCTTTACCCTTTGATGGTGGCGTTAAAACGATTACAGGTCCATTGCCTCATGACTTTCCACGGCAATTGCGACAATAAAAAAGAAGCTCGTGATGAGCTTCTTTTTAGTAAAAACATTATGCTTCTTTTGTAATACCCTTATTGAAGAAGTTAGCGGCAAATGCTGCCAAAGCACCACCGAGTAGATCAGCCACTAAGTAAACCCAAACGTGACCAAGTGCTTTACCTTGAACAAAGATTGCTGGACCCAATGCGCGGGCAGGGTTGAAAGCACCACCTGTAATAGGTAATGCGACAATGATTAGAACAGCTAACCACAAACCGATAATCAATGGGGCAGGCACATTAGCCAATTTAGTGACAATTGAAATGACCAAAACAAACAAGAAAGTCAAAATCAATTCAAAGGCGAAAGCGTACCAGCCTTGTCCATCAGCAAAGTTTGTTTGACCAAGACCAGCCAAAGTAACGAATTGTTTGACTGTCATTGATTGACCTGATAAAGCAGTTGTAACGGATGTTGACTTAAGATAAGCTGTAACGCCAAGATAGACAGCACCAGAAGCGACAATAGCACCAATCAGTTGTGCTAATACATAGCCGACAAATTCGACCCATGATAAACGCTTTTGAATCGCCATTGACAGTGATACAGCTGGGTTAAAGTGCCCACCAGAAATGTGACCAAAAGCATAAATGGCAACGGCCAATGCCAAACCAAATGACAAACCAATTGTGATAGGTGATTGTGTCGTAATAGCTGAATAAACAACACTACCAGTTCCAAAGAACACTAACATAAATGTTCCTAGAAATTCTGCGATATACTTACGCATGAAAAATTCTCCTTGTGTGTAATATTACCAATAAATTCCATTATACACGTTTATTTCTAGAAACAAAAAAAGATTGACAATGTTAGTCAATCTTTATAAAATTTAGGCTTTTACGGCTTTTTCATCACTGGTTTTGTTGAAGTAGTTAGCGGCAAATGCTGCCAAAGCACCAGCGATTAGCTGTGCTGGAATATAGACTAGCAGATGTTTAAGTGCTTTACCACCGACAAAAATTGCTGGTGACAATGAACGGGCCGGGTTGAATGATCCGCCAGTAATTGGTAAGGCTACAATAATCAAAACGGCTAAGAAAAGACCAATAACCAATGGGGCTGGAACATTAGTCAACTTTGTAACAATTGAGATTACAAGTACGAACAAGAATGTCAAGACGAACTCAAACGCAAAAGCGTTAAGACGTTCACCAGTGGCATAGTTTGCTTGACCCAAACCAACATAAGAAACGAATTGGCTGACGGTCATTGTTTGTCCAGATAATGCTGTGGAAACAGTTGAAGACTTCAAGTAAGCGGCAACACCGCCATAAACAGCTGCTGAAGCAACAATGGCACCGAGGAATTGAGCTACGATGTAACCACCAAAATCAACCCATGAGAGTCTTTTTTGGATAGCCATTGACAACGAAACAGCTGGATTAAAGTGGCCGCCAGAAATTGGACCAAATGTGTAAATGGCAATTGCTAAAGCAAGGCCAAAAGCTAGTGCAACTGTCAATGGTGATTGTGTGGAAGCTGCAGAATAGACGATACTACCTGTTCCAATCCCAACCAACATGAATGTGCCTAGAAATTCTGCGATATACTTACGCATGTAAGATTCTCCTTATGGGTATAAAATTATCAACACTTACTATTCTACACGTTTATATTAAGTGGTTATTAAAGAAATAGTAATTTTTAATATTTGATTAAATAGTTAATATTTTACCCTTTAAGTGTCAGCGCATTTAAGGCAACGACAATGGTTGAAAAAGACATAACAATAGCACCAATCATGGGGTTGAGCATGAGACCAATGAAAGATAAAGCACCGGCGGCTAACGGAATGGTAATAATATTGTATCCTGCACCCCACCACAAGTTTTGGACTTGCTTTGTATTGCCATGTTTTGCCAAACGAATGAATTCGATGATTTTTGGCAGATGATTAGTAATGAGAACAGTATCAGCGGAGGCTTGGGCAACTTGGGTACCAGCGCCAATGGCGACACTTAAATCAGCGTGCGCTAGTGCTGGTGCATCATTAATACCATCTCCAATCATCATGACAGCGCCACGCTTTTGGTATTCAGCAACTAGGGCAATCTTTTCTTGAGGAGACACACCAGCATGAATGGCTTCAATACCTAATTCATGGGCAACACGTTTTGCCGATTTTTCGTTATCACCTGTGACAAGAACTGGAATAATATGTTGCGCATGTAAATCATCAATAAATTGGCGTGCTGATTCTTTAACACTATCACCTTGTGCAATGGCAGCTATCACCTTATCATGGTTAAGCAAATATGAAACAGAACCGTCTGTGTTTAGTGGTTCAAAGTCAATATGATGTTCAGTTAAATATCGTGCGGACACCAATAGGTAGTGATTGTCCTCGATCATACCGGAAACGCCATATCCGGCTATGTTTTCGACGTGTTGTGCTGACAGTGTTGGTGCGCCTTGAGATTGCGCATAGCTAATAATTGATTGCGCCAGCGGATGTGTTGATTGTTGATCGAGTGCACTCATAATTGCCAAAACATGAGATTGATCATCTTGATAGGCTACAAGTTGTTGCACAGTGAATTGTCCGGTTGTTAATGTACCGGTTTTGTCCATCAACGCGTATTGGAGTTGATTAGCTGACGACAATGCTTTGCGATTTTTGATAAGGATGCCTTGCGCCGCAGCAATTGCTTTTGTACGGCTAATGACTAAAGGAACCGCCAGCCCAAGTGCGTGTGGGCATGCAATCACGAGGACCGTCACAGCAATATTTGTTGCAAAGCCAAATCCTCGTAATGGCGTCCAAATAATCAGGGCACCAAGTGCGAAAACAAGCGCTACCCAGAACAACCACGATGCGACACGATCAGCGAGTGTTTCGACTTGTGATTTTTTATCTTGTGATGTGAGCAAAGTCTGTTGTAATTGACCAATAAATGATTGTGCACCTACCGTGGTGAGTTTAACTTCTAGCGTACCATTACCATTTATAGTACCGCCATATACAGTAGCCTCGGTTGATTTATCAATGAGCTGGCTTTCACCTGTCATTAGTGATTCATCGACCTGACTATTGCCATTTATTACGATACCATCAGCTGGAAAAGATTCTCCTGCCAAAACGCGCACCACCATATTTGATTTAAGGGTGGTAATTGGCATATCCATTATATGATCGCCATGCTTAACGTGAGCAATCTGGGGTAGAAGCTCTCGCAGTTTAGCGGTGGCATCACCTGCTTTCATTGTTGCTGACATCTCAATCCGATGACCCAGTAGCATGATTACGGTAAGCGTTGCAAATTCCCAAAAGAAATCCATTACGTGATGATGAAAGACTTGTGTGGCAATCAAAGCATAAATAGAATACCAAAATGTGACATTTAAGCCCATTGTGATGAGACTCATCATTGCTGGCTTTTTAGCTTGTAACTCTTGACGCGCACCTACCCAGAATGGTTGTGAGCCAATAACGTACAACATGGCGGCCAATAAGGCAGAGACCCAAGCATTGCCTGGGAACACAACGGTAAATGGTAGATTGACGCCCATAAATGGCGAGATAAAGAGAATCGGAATCATTAAAATTAATGATATCCAGAAACGTCTTTTCATATCATTCATGTCCATGCCTGCCATACCCATGTCCGCACCGTGATGATGCATTGGCATGGCTGACATATCTATCTCAGAATCGGCCATCATTGACATATTGTGGTCATGATCCATGTGGTGTTCATGTGTCATTTGTGACATTGTGTGATTATTTTTTTTCTCTGTCATCGTGGCAGGCCTCCCAACCTTTTGGTATGCAGTTACAAGCTATTGTTGGCGGAGCAGTTTTTGATTTTTTTGCCAGCAAAGCTTGTAAGTGGCTAATGTCTGTTTGAGATAATGGCGTATCGGCTAAGGCATTGACTAGTGCATCACCAACGCACATCGCACACATTTCGTGCAATGTTGTAGATAAGGTGTCAACCATTGCTACTTTTTCCGTAATGGTTGCAGTATATATACGGTCTCTGGCAGCGCCATTGTGGCTAATAATGCCCTTTTTGATTAGACGTGTAATCAAAGTTTTAACGGTTGATGGTTGCCAATCTGTTTCCGCGCACAAAATACGGATAATTTGGTTGCTAGTTGCTTCTCCTAACGTCCAAATGACACGCATAATTTGCCATTCACTTGTTGATATTGTTGTGTTCATATCTATAGTTTACAACTGTAAACTTAAAAAAACAAGTCGGTATGATGATAAAAAGTAATTGACAGATTTAAGTGTACCGTGTAACATAGTACACGTAGTACATTTGGGGACATGGGGAATGAAACTCAGTCAAACATGACAGTGGTGTGGTTACTTAAAGCACCAAATCTTAATCGGGAGCTCACAAATGGCGCAAATACAAAGAAATCAACCACTATACGAGCAGTTAATGTGGCGAATCAAAGCGCAAGTTGCTGCCGGCGTATTAGTGATTGGTGAAAAATTACCATCGGTCCGTGAAATGGCATTAATTGAGGGATTAAATCCAAACACGGTAGCCAAGGCATATAAAGCACTTGAAGCGCAAAACGTAATCGAGACTGTAACTGGAAAAGGGACTTTTATTCGCAGAAATGGGGAAAATGCGGATAATGAACTTGTTGAACAGCTCAAAAACAAGCTAACAGAAGTAACAATTGAAGCCAAACGGGTTTCAATTAGCCCGAATCAGCTTCACAGCTGGATTGATGAATTGTACGGAGAGAAACAATGACATTGATTTTGGAAAATATTTCAAAAAAAATACAGCATCAGCAAGTCTTAAAAAATGTTTGCTTTGAATTAAATGAAGGTGAAATTGTTGGTCTTGTTGGTCGTAATGGTGCCGGAAAAACAACACTTTTTCGAACAATTGTTGGTGAAATGAAAGCTGATTTTGGACGAATTGGGCTTGATGATCAAGACTATGTGCGGACGATTAGCGTGCATGATCAGTTATTCTATGTTGATATGCCAGAAAATTGGTTGGCACATTATACACCAAACAAAATTAAATCAATTTTGTCGTTGTCCTACAAAGATTTTTATTCTGATTGGTATGATGAGCGCATTAAGCAATTTAATCTGAATAGTAAAAAACGCGTACAAACTTATTCTAAGGGCATGCGTGCACTATTTACAATCATTGTAGGTTTTGCCAGTCGCGCTCGCTATGTTTTGTTAGATGAGCCGTTGGATGGGTTAGATGTTTTAATAAGAGACCAAGTTAAGCAATTGATTATCGATCGTGTGAACAAAAATAACACGACGGTTTTGATTGCTTCGCATAACTTAATAGAGCTTGATACATTAGTTGATCGTATCTTATTATTGAAAGACGGTAGCATTAATATGACGTTTGCTATTGAAAACAATAACAACATCAAAAAATATCAAGTAGCCTATGACAATGATGAAATGTTGGCGTTTTTGCGTGACAATGGCACGATTATTGCTCACGTTGGTCATATCGTAACGGTTGTCTTTAGTGATTTCGATGAGAGCATTGGGATCAAACTAGCCGGATCAGATTTTAAGTTTATTGAAGAATTGCCTATTGGTAGTGAAGACATTTTCCGTGCTAGCTTTGCAAGTGAAGCCCATGCTTGGCAAAAAGAATTGGAGGGTGAGTAATGTTACGTGCGATAAAAATTTATGGCAAAATGAAAGCACCTCAGTTGATATTAATTGCTTTTTTGGGCATTGCAGTGTCGGCAATTATTATTGGTACAAACTTTATTGATTCTGGTACAGCTTCTGGTGGCGATAATGCAAGTGAGCTTAGCAGTCAATTAATGATTATTTTGCAATTTGCGGCACTACTTTCCTTTTATAATGATAAAACACGGCATCTTGATGCTTGGTTAGTCACACAAAATATGTCACGTCGACAAATATTGTTGAGTAAAATATTTTGGCTGATAATCGCACCAATTGCATTTGCAGCTATGATTGATTTGCTTTTAACGATTACCATGCAACCTAGCGATTGGACGCATGCGTTAAGAAGTAATATTATCAATGGTACGTTTAGTTTACTGTTTGCTAGCCTAGTTCTTGGTGTCAGCTTAGTTATAGGTCCTATCTGGCAAAAAGTTGCAGGAAGTATCTATCTTATCGTCGTGTTTGAAGCTATCACCCACACGTCTGCGGATCAAATGTTATCAAGACAGTATTTTATTAACGATTTGATGACATCGGTACTGGCTATTATCGGTATTTCATTAGTGGCATTGACAATTAGTTATTACTTGGTTGAGCATGTTGGTGTTGATACTGAAGATGAACCGGTACGATTAACCTATCTTAAATGGCCGGTTGTGATATTTGTTTTTCTATCAATGTTGGTATTACAGCTTAATGCCGGTGGTGGTATGCTAGATAAACTGTTGTTTCCAGCAATTTTAAGCATCACCACGTTCATTTTTGTTTTTAAACCTAAGTTATCTTGGGAAAGATAATACATTCAAATTAGTTGCATAAATATAGAGGGGAAATAATGGCATTATTAGAAGTAAAAAACGTTAGCAAAAAATATGGGGCACGTGCCGCAATGGATCAAGTTAGTTTTGAGGTTGAGGCTGGCCATATCGTTGGACTAATTGGGCCCAACGGTGCTGGAAAATCGACGACAATGCGTGCGATTACTGGATTGATGAGTTATTCATCAGGTACAATTTCGTTTGATGGACAACCTGTGACGTTTAGTAATCATCAAGCATTGGATAAAATTGGTAATTTGATTGAGTATCCATCAATTTATCCTAATTTGACAGCCTTAGAACATTTGAAGTTGTATGCAATGGATACAAAATCGCCTGCAGACTTTAAAATGCTCATGCATAAAACACAAATCGATGGCGATAACTTTGGAAAACGAAAGGCCAAAAACTTTTCATTGGGGATGAAGCAACGTCTTGGTATTGCAATTGCGCTGATTAGAAATCCAAAACTGGTCATTTTAGATGAACCAATGAACGGATTAGATCCACAATCAGTTCATGATTTGCGTGAATTAATTCGCTCTTTGGCTGATGAGGGCACAGCATTCTTGATATCAAGTCATCTGTTAGATGAATTACAAAAATTGGTTGATGATGTTGTGATTATTAATCATGGCAAAATTATCGAAAAAGACACGATGTCTAATTTCTTTAGCCACGATAAAGTGCGCTGGACAGTTGATACTAATGACAATGAGGCAGCATTGCTAGTTGTTCAAGAGCATAATTGGCAGGCAAGTATTGATGATGGGCACCTGCAAATTACTGGGGCGGAAAGTTTGCAAGAAGTTATTTCAGCGATTAATCAAGCTAATCTTAAAATTTTAACACTTAATACCATCACTGGGAATTTGGAAAAGTCGTTGTTGGATATGCTGGCAGCAGACGATAAGGGGGAATAAGTCGTGTTAACATTGATGAAACAAGAGTATTATAAAGCTTTTAAGCAAAATAAATTATATATTTGGTTAATTTTGAGTTTTATTTTTCCGATAGCTATTATTGGTATTTTTAAATCACAAAGAACGCCAGCATCAGTAATTAATTTGGGACAAGCACTACTGTACGTACAAATGGCCGGTATTATTATTACTGCTTTATCAGTATCCCAAGAATTTGGTTTTGGCACTATTCGACCATTGTTATCACGTCGCTTTAGTCGCGGCAGTGTCTTTGTAAGTAAACTGTTGCTGAACTTGAGTGTCTATATTGGTTTGTTTGTCACAGCATTTATTGGGACTGTCTTAGCGGTTGCTTTGTTTATACCAAAGTATGATTTCAGTAAATCTCTTGGGTATACAGGTAATAGTTGGCAAACTATGGGGATTGGCATGCTTGATACAGCTATTCAAATGATATTTGTGGCTGCGTTAGTGTTGATGATTACGAATTTAGTTAAAAGTTCTGGAGCAGCAATTGGATTAGGTGTTGTGATGATTGTGGCAACACCACTAATCGGTGTTATTTCGGTAAAGTTGATTGACCTAGCGGCCATTTTTAAATGGAATCCATTTAATATTTATTTAGGTATGTCTAATATCGGACAACTATCACCTCAACTAATGAAACAAGCGATGCACATATCACAAAATGGGTTAATTGTAGCTTATTTAATCTACATTGCACTGATGTATGGTATTGCATATCTGATTTTCAAAAAGCGTAGTGTGTAATGTTTCACGTGAAACAAACATGCTCTCACTTTTTAAAAAGCCTAACATTTTAGACAATATTAGTCGTCTAAAATGTTAGGCTTTTTTGATGCGGGCGTTTGTAAATGAAGGGTTTTTGTCGACGTTGTTGCCAAAAAATTAGCATCATGTTCGATAATTATCATCGTTGGTTGTATTTGATTGATAATGTTAGCAATTTGCTCTTGATTGAAAACATCAAGATAATTTAAAGGTTCATCCCAAATATACAATTCGGCTGGCGTCATAAGGGACTTAGCTAATTCAATGCGCTTTTGTTGTCCCATACTCATGTGTTCGATTCGATTTTGAAAAACGTGACGTTCAAGGCCAAGTTTGAAAAGATTATTGAGTAAATCTTCATAGGATAAATGATTTGCCAAGGCAAACTCAGCTAGTGTGCCATGATTATCATCATAATTTTGTCTGAGATAGCTGATGGTTAGGCTTTGGGGGTGTTGCATTTTCCCAGTTGCAGTACCAGCAAAATTATCTTGTAAGTATTGTACAAGAGATGATTTACCGGCACCATTGTTACCCTGAATAGCTAATCTTTCACCGAGATTAAGTTCAAACGAAATTGGTTCAAATAGTGGTTTGTCATAGTTTAATTGTAGATTTTTTACTTTGAGTAACTGTTGGTGAGTTGTTGGCGTGAAATTTAACGTTAGTGGTGATACTGATTCAATATTTTTTAAAAGCGCTGATTTTGCTTCGACTTTGCTTTCAGAACGTTTAGCAATTGCTTTAGATCGTTTTGCTTGTTTCTTGGCGAGACGGCGTGAAGCAGAATCATTCGTTTCATTTTCACGTTGGAGAGCCCATGTGGCAACAGTTTTTGATACCTGTTTGATATGTTTAATTTCTTTTTTTAACTGATCATTTTGCTCTTTTTCATAGGCGTCTGTTTGCTTTTTTTGGTCATCATATACTTGAAAGTTACCCTTTTGCAACAAAACTTTGTGTTTTTCAATTGATAAGGTATGGTCAACAATTTCGTCAATGAAGTTGCGGTCATGGCTGACTACAATGAAACCTTGTTTCTTTTCCTTTAAGTAGTGAACAACTTGTTGTCGTGATGCTTGGTCTAAATGATTAGTCGGTTCGTCAATTAATGGAAAACTGGTATCGTCGACAAATAAAAGTGATAGTAAAACTTTGGTTTGTTCACCACCAGATAAGCTCGAAAATTTGCGCCAGAGAATATCATCTGTTAATCCTAACAAGGTGAGTTCACGTGATATTTTCCAAAAATCGAAGTTTGATAGTGCCTGCAAAATATTATAAGTTATCTGCTGTGAGTCTTGAATTGTCTGGGGAAAATACGTAAATTTGCTGTTTTGACTAATGTCGCCAGCATATTGATAATCTCCCATCAGTAGTCGTAAAAGCGTTGTTTTACCACGCCCATTACGACCAATCAAACCCAACTTCCATTGGGTAGATAGCCTCAAATTGATATCTGAAAAAAGTTGCGTACCCTGTTGATCAAATCCAAAATACAAATGTTTTATCTCAATATCCATCATAAATCACCTCATCAAAAATTTATTCATTGATTGTCGAGATGGTAAATTTGATGGCAACTAAAAAGACCCACCCTATGAACGATTAAACCAAATCTCGAAAATCAGCACACTTGTCTACACCGCTAACAAGTGTTTCCGTCATTTTCGTTAAATAGCTTATTTGTTCAACAGTAAGTCCCTCAACTTTTCATAAATTATTTTAATTTTATCATTGAATATTCATAATATCAAGTCTAAAACCGACAGAGTCATTATTTTGTTGTTTGAATTGTCAAATGTTATATGGTATGCTTAACAAACCATAAGTAGAATGGAGAATTAGTGACTTGTCAGAAAATATAGCTAGTCAACTTAGAAAAGGTATTTTACAAGGCTTTTTGCTCATTCTACTTGATAAAGAACCAAATTATGGTTATGGCATCATGAAAAAAATGTCGGAATATGGTCTAGGGGATGTGCCTAAAGGCACGATTTATCCGTTGCTCACCAATATGACAACAAAAGGCTTGATTAAATACCAAATTCAAGCTTCTGATGGTTTGAGAACGAGAAAATATTATTACATAACCGAAGCCGGCAAAGCAGAAAAACAAGTTTTTAGCCGTGAGTGGCTGGGCATTAGTCGCAGTATGAATAGCATTTTGGGGGAAGAAAATGAATAGTAGTCAAAAATTGATTGAAAAGAACAATAGTTTGCGAAAAAAACTCAATCTAAAAAATGAGGTGTTTTATAGTGATTTTTTGATATACATGAGACTTGGCAGTATTACCAAAAAAGAAACTGTTGTGGAAAATATATTACTTGAAATTTTAGAAGATATTCTTGATGCACAACGAGAAAACATTGATGCGAACAAGTATTTTGGTAAGTCGCCGAAAATGGTAGCGGATGATATTTTAAAATCGATTCCTAATAGTATTACTGATACAGTTAAGCTAGCCATGACGGGGCTGTTTAGTTTTGCAATTATGACTTTATTGCCAGTGCTGGCAAATCCTAATGCGAAGATTGATTTGGGGAATATGATTTTCGCAGGCATCTATACTTGCCTAGCAAGCATGTTAATTTTGAAGCAAGTAGCGCGGTCAATCTATGTAATTAACCGTTTTATGTCAAACAAAGTGGTCAGATATGTGACTTATTTTGTTTTAGCGAGCGCCATACTGGCACCTGTGTATTTGATTCTTTTCTTTGTTAAAACGCCCTTGACCTTTTCACTAAATGGTCTTACTGGTGTTATGGTGTCTGTGTTGATTATGGCGGGCTTCATCGTTTGGTGGTTACGTTCAAATGATCGAAAATTTAACTTTCCAATGCTGTTTGCAGCCTTGGTATTTGGCATACTGTCATTGATTATTAGAATACCGAATGTGCAAGACACAGTTTTTAGGAGCCAGTTTGGTAAAAATAGTTACGCGATTATTATCATGGTTGCTTTGGTGTCATTTTATGTTGTCAGTCACATCGTGCATAAAAAACAGAGTGATTAATGATTATCTTACACAATTAAAGTAGTCAAGCATTTCAAATCTCAAATTTAATGACAAAAAAATCCGCTGAATATTCAGCGGACTATTAAACGGTGATAGCAGTCAGTGATGACATTTAGGACTAAAAATTAGCCGTGTCAGCATTGGTATGTGTGCCACCGACGCCAGCAAGCGAATCAAGTTCGGACACTTCATCATTGGTTAAGGCAAAATCAAAAACGTCTAAATTAGCCTTAATGTAGTTTTCATGCGTTGATTTTGGCAGTGGCAAAAATCCCTTTTCCAGAGACCATCGAATGAGTACTTGTGGGACGGATTTGTGATATTTTTCCGCAATTGTCGCAACTTGTGGCAAATCCACTAAACGTCCAGTGCCCAGTGGTGAATAGGCTTCACTGACAATGTCATGTGCTTTGTCATAAGCGACAAGTTCGTCCTGTGTGTCAGAAGGGTTCAAAAAGTTTTGATTAACCATTGGTGCAATTTTTTGCGTTTTTGCCAAACTCTCGAGATGATGAATTTGAAAATTAGAAACACCGATTGCTTTGGCTTTTCCAGCTTCGTAAGCGGCTTCAAAGGCGCGCCACGTCTCGGTGTTGGCCTTTTCCCAAGCGTTTTGACCCTGAGCTTTGATTGCTGCAGGATTTGGCCAGTGAATCAGATAAAGATCGACGTAGTCTAGCCCTAACTTTTGTAGGGAGATATCTAAAGCTTTTTGAGCTGCTTCAAATGAATGTGCGTCATTCCAAAGCTTAGTTGTGACAAATAGGTCTTCACGGTTAATGCCAGAATCTTTGATAGCGCGACCAACAGATTCTTCATTTCCATAAGCTGCTGCAGTATCAATATGACGATAGCCAGCTTCTAATGCCCAACGAACAGCTTGATAAGCAACATCTCCGTCAGCGCTTTGCCACGTACCAAATCCAATAACAGGAATTTTAGTACCATTTGCAAGTGTGTATGTATCATTTTGAGAAGTCATAAGAGTACCTCTATTTTTTTATTTGGCGAATGAAAAAATCATTTGCCTGGTACAGTCATTATAACATGAACACGGAACAAATGTTCGCGCAAGCGACTGGTTATTATAACTATGATAAAATAGAGATAACGCATGAATTTTATCAAAAGGATAACGATATGACATTAACAAACTTCAATATCACTGATGAAACAAATTGGCAAAACATTTATTTAAACGCTTTTCCAGCCCATGAACGTTTGCCGTTCAAATCCTTAAAGCAAAAGGTGAATGACAATAACCAGATTAAAATGTTAACGTTTAAAAGTGATGATCGTGTTGCTGGTATCTTATTTTTAGTGACATTGGCAGATGATAAGGCATTTATTCTATATTTCGCCGTCGATGCAACTATTCGCGGTAAAGGAATTGGCAGTCAAATGCTATCATTTTTGAAACAACAGTATACGGGTGGCATTATTTTGGAATCTGAAATTATTGGTACTGATGCAGACAATGAACAACAACGGTCGCAACGTTATCATTTTTATCAAAGAAATGGTGTCTTGGATTCAGGATTTGTCGCTCAAAATATGGGTGGGACTTTTCATTTGCTAAGAACCAGTGAGCAAATTACAGTGGCAGATTATTTAAAAGCCATTGATATCTTAGGGCTAACGACTACAATGCAATAGACGATGACGTCTATTTTTTTTTAGTGCATTCTGCGGTATGATAGAAAAATGGAAAACTGGTTGATAAAACGTGCACAACTCACGCCTAATCGCGTTGCTGTGCAGGAAAAAGGGCAGCAACTGACCTTTCAAGAAGTTGCTGATCGAACAAAAAAAATTGCTGAGCGATTGACGGTAGTGGCGGGAACAAAACCAAGGATTGCCTTAATTGTCACGAACACAATTGCGAGTTATTTGACGATTATGGCAGTACAGCAACTTGGCAAAACGATTGTTTTTATTAATCGCCGTTTGTCAGTTGATGAAATTAACTATCAATTGACAGATGCTGATATTTCGCTTTTAATCACAGACGAAGACTATCAGCATCAGCTAAATGTGGATAAACAATTAACGTTTAATGCCTTATCCACTGGCAGATCATCACGACTAGATTTGGTTGAAAATTTTCCTGATGATGCTGTTACCAGTATTATGTATACTTCTGGTACTACTGGTAAACCAAAAGGTGTGATGCAAACCTTCAATAATCACTTTTTTTCAGCTATGGGCAGTGCTCTAAATTTGGGGTTGACTGCTGATGACGCTTGGTTAACAGCGGTGCCTATTTTTCATATTAGTGGTTTTTCAATTTTAATGCGGGGTCTGATTTATGGCATGCGCGTGGTGCTGTTACCAAAATTTAATGCGCATCAAGCGAATGAGCTACTCGTTAATAGTCATATTACGACTATGTCGGTAGTGCCTGTGATGCTTAAACAACTACTAAACGATTTGCCGGAAAATGTGTCTTATAATAGTGGATTTCGTACGATGCTGTTAGGTGGCGGTCCCACGGATCGCGCAACATTAAAGCGAGCACAGGCCCATCATATTCCAATCATTCAGTCTTATGGCATGACTGAGACTGCCTCGCAAGTGATTGCTTTAGACGCTGAATACGCCGATGAAAAATTAGGATCGGTCGGTAAACCATTATTTCCAGTGAGCTTGAAAATTGCTGATCATCTTGGCGTGCCAGTTAGAATGGGTAATATTTGGATTAAGTCACCAACGTTGACAACTGGTTACCTTAATCAGCCAAATAAATTAGCAGAAAAGTGCCATGACGGGTGGTTTAACACTGAAGATTTTGGTTATCTAGATGATGATGGATTCTTGTTTGTGCAGGGTCGTGAAGGTGATATGATCAGTTCTGGTGGCGAAAATATTTTTCCAGATGAAATAGAATCAGTTTATTTAAAGTTGTCAGAGATTGACAACATTGTGGTGGTTGGTGTTCCTGATGAACAGTGGGGGCGAGTGCCAGTGGCCATTGTGGCGGGTAGCGAACTATCCTTAGCCAACTTAAAAGCCTACGGACGCGAAAAACTAGCACATTACAAAGTACCCAAACGGTTTTATTTTGCAAACGACTGGCATCGAACTGCCAGTGGTAAGACGCAGCGCATCAAATTCATAGCAGAAATCACACGATTGAAGGAGCTAACATGACCCTATCACCTAAAAATACTGATGTACAATCCCTGTTTAATACCATTGCGCCAGAATATGACAAAATGAACAATATTATTAGTTTGGGAACGCATAAAAATTGGCGACAAAAAGTTATGAAAAAAATGGTTTTTCCAAAAGGTGCTGAAATTATTGATTTAGCAACTGGAACGGCTGATTGGGCAATTGCCTTGGCAGAAAAAAGCGACCCCACAGCAAAAATAACGGGGTTGGATTTTAGTCGGGAAATGCTCACAGTTGGGCAACATAAAGTCGACTTGAGTGACTATGCAGATAAAATCACACTAGTGCAAGGCGATGCTATGTCACTGCCATTTGAAGATAATCATTTTGATATTGTGACTATTGGCTTTGGTCTTAGAAACTTGCCTGATCCAATTCAAGGGTTACGCGAGATGTATAGGGTGCTTAAGCCGGGTGGACAACTCGTCGTTCTTGAAACATCTCAACCAGATAATCCTATTGTTAAGCCCTTTTGGCGCTTATATTTTGGACAAGTGATGCCATTGCTGGGGAAATATTTTGCAAATGGTAAATACTCGGCTTATAAATATTTAGATGAAACGACTGAAAACTTTATGGATTATATGACATTGGGTCAAGTAATGCTGCGATTAAAGTTTCAAAAAGTTGTTATTTCTAGATTTAATTTGGGTGCTGCGGCCGTGCATTATGCTACAAAATGACTGCATTTGTGCCGGATAATGATTTAACAACGATGGTGTTGAAAGTGAGAAATAAACCATGGCTGAAATGAACGAACAACTCAAAAAACAATTTTTTGTTGATCAATTGTCACAAGATCAAGAACGTGTCATTGGCGATATCAATGATTATATCGGCACTAGTGTCGCAAATAACAACCACGCTGTTGCGATTATTCAGGGGGCAGCTGGTACGGGCAAGTCTGTTGTACTGATGGATCTTGTCACTAAATACATGACTGATAAACGTTATAAAACAGCCTTGGTGGTTAATCACCCTGAACTCTTCAAAGCCTATAAAGACATTGCGGAAAGTATTCCGGGTATGCGAGAGCGAGATATTACGCGCCCGACGCCACTAATTAACCATGCTCAAAAAAACCATTGGCGATATGATGTCATTTTTGTGGATGAAGCGCATTTATTATTGTCCAAGCCCGAACCATATATGCATTATAACGGCAACAATCAACTAACTGATTTAATGGATTTAGCTAAAATTGTGGTAGTTGTTTATGATTTTGCACAAGTTTTTCAATCAAAAATGTATTGGTCAAAAGACTTTTTATACAAAACAATCGGCAATCGGCCACATAAGTTGTTTGATATGAATTTTCAGTACCGCATGATTGCCAGTGAGTCACAAGTAAAATGGATGGACGATCTAACGGCTGAAAAACCATTATATCCGTTCCCAAATGATAGTGACTTCGAGTTCAAAGTTTTTGATAAAGCTGGGGAACTTTACGACAATATTGTCCAAAAAAATAAGTCAGTCGGGTTAAGCCGAGTTGTTGCAACGTCAGGATTTCCAAGGATTGATGGCCGTCATAACGTTGAAATGGATAGCTTTTCACTGCCTTGGGATGAATGGGATCCACAACGCACACACTGGGCTAAACGTGAATACTCTATTAAGCAAGTTGGAACAATATATACCTTGCAGGGTTTTGATTTGAATTTTGTGGGGATGATTATTGGACCATCGTTTGGCTATGATGCAAAAACAGACAGCATGACTATTTTGCCAGAGAAATACTCACACAAGGAAATATTTAAGAAACGTCAGGATAAACAGTTTACAAAAGCCGAATTTAAAGCTTTCATTGCCAACGTTTTAAATGTTTTGATGAAACGTGGTAAATATGGTTTATACCTAACGGCTTATGATGATTCTCTACGGCAACGACTGTTAGAATTGTATCGTGACTAATGACATTTGACGTAACACAAATTTTTAAGAACGACACAAAAATCGCTGATGAATTAATATCATCAGCGATTTTTAATATCACTCATTTTTGGTGTAAAATGACTCATAAAAAAAGCCTGAAGTTAGTTCTAAAAATTGAATAAATATTGTGAATATAACAACGATATTAACAAGTTATATCGTTATTTTTTTTCGATGATATTGTGACCGCTTCTGACATCATTATCAAAATAAAATCTAAAATGCTGCTAAATAAGGGTTTGGCGGATGTCTTGTTTTAAAGTAATCAAGCCATAAAGAAATTAATTTTTACATTTTTCTGACAAACGTTTGCCAAAAATTGTGATACAATTTACAAATAACGTTAAATGAAAACGTGGTTAAAAAATTATGGAGAATGAGTATTATGAGAGAGAAATCCGTGGCAAGAAAGAAGCTTTATAAGGCAAAAAAAAGTTGGGTGGTAGCTGGGTTGACTACTGCTTTTTTGATGGTGAATCAAGCCAGTGTAAGTGCTGATCAAAATGTAAATGATCCATCGGTTGCAACAACGACGCAGAATGTAGTAACAGATCAGGACACTAGTATTGATGCGTCTGTAGCGACGACAGTTAATCCAAATTTGGATGATACTCAAGCTGATAACACCAATATTCAGACGCCAACAGATCAAAATGATGAGTCAAAAGACACCACGCCAAAAGTTGAAACAGGCGATACAACGAATAGCCAATCAACAGAAGCTCAGGAAACAACAGCTCAAACTAATAATGACGTAGAAACACCACAAAATAGTGATGCAGCGATTGAGACAGGATTATTGACAACAAATAATCAGATCAGATACGTTAATCCTGATGGCACAGTTTTGACAGGCGCATACAAAACAATTAATGGTAATACCTATTATTTTGATGACGACAGTGGCGTTGCACTGGTTGGGCTACACAAAATTGGAGATACCCTTAAGGGATTTAGTCTTAATGGTGTCCAAGTCAAAGGAGATTATTTAACGGCAGCCAACGGAGATAAATATTACTTTGATTCCAACGGTAATGCGGTATCCGGAGTGCAACAAATTAATGGCAAGACCTATTATTTTGACAGCACTGGTAAATTAATGAAGGGTTACACAGCAGTATTAAATGGTGTCGTAACTTTCTTCAATAGCACAACTGGTGAAGCAGATAATACTGATGCCTCAACCATTAAAACTGGCGTTACAATCGACAACTCGGATTACACAGTTCATAATGCTGCCTATGATAATACAGCCGCCAGCTTTGATAATATCAATGGCTATCTGACGGCAGAAAGTTGGTACAGACCTAAAGAAATATTGGAAAATGGTGAGTCATGGCGGCCATCTACTGCTGAGGATAAACGTCCCATTTTAATCACTTGGCAACCGGATATTGTGACCGAGGTCAATTATCTCAACATGATGGCTGCAAATGGTTTGCTCTCGATTAACGCACCATTTACAACCGCTAGTGATCTTGCCATTATGAATGACGCTGTGAGAGCTGTTCAAAAAAATATTGAGATGCGAATTAGCCAAGAAAAATCAACCGACTGGTTAAAAGCGTTGATGACTCAGTTTATTAATACACAACCACAGTGGAACGAGGTGAGTGAATCACCAAGCAATGATCACTTACAAGGTGGTGCATTAACGTATGTCAATAGTCCATTGACGCCTGATGCTAATTCGAATTTTCGTTTGCTTAATCGAACTCCGACTAATCAATCTGGTACAACGCGTTATGACACTGATAAATCTAAAGGTGGGTTTGAATTATTATTAGCAAATGATGTTGATAATTCCAATCCAGTAGTTCAAGCTGAACAACTTAACTGGTTGTACTATTTAATGAATTTTGGTTCAATTACAGCTAATGATCCAACGGCTAATTTCGATGGTATTAGAGTTGATGCTGTTGATAACGTGGACGCTGATTTGTTGCAGATCGCTTCTGATTACTTTAAATTAGCTTACGGCACCAGTTTATCTGACACAAATGCTAACCAACATTTATCGATTTTGGAAGATTGGTCTGCTAATGATGCGGAATACATGTCAAAAACGGGTAGTAATCAATTGACAATGGACACGTATACGCAGCAACAATTACTCTTTTCATTGACAAAACAAGTTGGTAATCGTGCTGACATGCGACGCTTCCTAGAATACTTTATGATTAATCGTGCCAACGATTCAACCGAAAATGTTGCGACGCCAAATTACTCATTTGTTCGTGCACATGACAGTGAAGTTCAAACGGTAATTGCTACAATAATTAAAGATTTACATCCTGATGTGGTGAATAGTCTTGCGCCAACTCAAGCGCAATTAGAAGAGGCATTTGCCGTGTATAACGCTGATATGAATCGGGTGGATAAACAATATACCCAATACAATATGCCAAGTGCTTATGCCATGCTTTTGACCAATAAAGATACGATTCCACGTGTGTATTATGGTGATTTATATACAGATGATGGTGAGTATATGGGCACGCAAACACCCTATTATGATGCTATCGTTAATTTATTGCAGTCTCGCGTTAAATATGTTGCAGGTGGACAGTCAATGGCGGTTGATCAACATGATATTTTAACAAGTGTGCGTTATGGCAAAAATTTGGCTGACGCTAATGCGACATCAGATGATTTAACCAGTATTAACTCAGGTATAGGTGTTATTGTTTCTAATAATCCCAACCTTTCGTTGGCGTCTGGTGAAACCGTCGTGCTCCATATGGGCATTGCACATGCAAATCAAGTTTATCGTGAGATACTTGAGACAACCGACAACGGTATTGCAAATAATACCGATATTTTTAAAACAACAGACAGTAATGGGGACTTGATTTTCACTGCTTCTGAAATTCATGGCTATAGTAATGTTCAAGTATCTGGCTTCTTATCAGTTTGGGCGCCTAAAGATGCTACGGATGATCAAGATGTACGTACTGCTGCTAGTGAATCGACTTCTAATGATGGCAATACGCTTCATTCAAATGCTGCCTTAGATTCCAACCTAATTTATGAAGGCTTTTCAAACTTTCAATCAACACCTCAGTCAGAAAGTGAATTTGCAAATGTCAAAATAGCTGCTAATGTTAATCTGTTCAAATCTTGGGGTGTCACGAGTTTCCAAATGGCACCGCAATATCGCTCGAGCACCGATACAAGCTTTTTGGATTCCATTATTCAAAATGGTTATGCCTTCACTGATCGTTACGATTTGGGATTTGAAACGCCAACGAAGTATGGAACCGATCAGCAATTGCGTGATGCGATTAAAGCATTGCATGCTAATGGCATACAAGCAATGGCTGACTTTGTGCCAGACCAGATTTATAATTTGCCTCAAACAGAACTGGTGTCTGTATCACGCACCGATAGTCTTGGTAATCAGTCAGCCAATTCAAATGCAGCCAATGTATTGTATGTATCTCACACAGTTGGTGGTGGCGAATATCAAAGTAAATATGGTGGTGAGTTCTTAGCAATTATTAAGTCTAAATATCCAAGTTTATTCAAAACAATTCAGGTTTCGACAGGACTGCCAATTGATGATTCAACTAAGATTAAAGAGTGGTCGGCAAAATACTTTAATGGTTCAAATATTCAAGGACGTGGTTTTGGATATGTGCTATCTGATGGTGGTACGCAGAATTACTTTAAAGTGATTTCGAACAGTACAGATGATGACTTTTTGCCTAATCAGCTGACTGGAAAACCCACAATGACAGGCTTTGAACAAACAAGTAAGGGTATTGTATATTACTCTAAGAGTGGTATTCAGGCTAAAAATCAATTCGTCAAAGATGATGTTTCTGGCAATTACTATTATTTCAATAAAAATGGTCTGATGACAGTTGGTAGTAAGACAATCAATGGTAAAAACTATATGTTTTTGCCAAATGGTGTAGAGTTGCGGGGATCCTTTTTACAAACAGCGGATGGGACCGTCAATTACTATGCGACTAATGGGGCACAGGTTCAGGATAGTTACGTGACCGACACAGAAGGTAATAGTTATTACTTTGATGGTGATGGGGAAATGGTAACTGGTACTTATACAGTTGATGGACATGCGCAATATTTTGATGTGAATGGTGTTCAAACAAAAGGTGCCATCATTACTCTTGGCGGTGTGCAACGCTATTATCAAGCTGGGAATGGTAATTTGGCAACGAATCAATATGTCAGTTACAACAACAGCTGGTACTATGCCAACACCAAGGGCGAGTTAGTGACTGGTGTTCAAAGTATTAATGGTAACGTTCAATATTTTGCCAGCAATGGGCAACAAATTAAAGGTCAAATTGTTGTGACTGGTAATCAGAAAAGTTATTACGATGCAAACACTGGAAATCTTATCAAAAATGACTTTTTGACACCGGATCAAGGTAAAACTTGGTATTATGCCGATCAAGATGGTAATCTTGTGGTAGGTGCGCAAGAGGTTAATGGTCACAAGCTGTATTTTGATGATAATGGGATACAAATCAAAGACCAAATCATCTCAAATGATGGGCAACAATATTATTATCAAGGTGGTAATGGTGATTTAGTCACAAATCGATATATCAGTTACAATGATAGTTGGTATTACGCCGACGCAACAGGTGTTCTTGTAACAGGTCAACAAATTATCAACGGTGAAACGCAATACTTTAGGACAGATGGTCGCCAAGTAAAGGGCCAAATTATTGCTGATGGTGATAAACAGCATTATTACGACGCAGATTCAGGCAATTTGGTTAAAAATAATTTTGTCACAGTCGATCAAGGTAAAACATGGTACTATGCTGATCAAGATGGTAATCTCTCACTGGTTGACCGATAAGGTGACTGAATCACTGTAGCTGACTTAACTAAACATTAAAGGTAACAGTAGGAATGTGCTGTTACCTTTTGTCAATCAAATATATGTAAGCGCTTGCAAATATAGAAGAGACATGCTATAATTTAGGTAGAGATTAGGAGGAGATCCTAATAACATTCAGATTTGTTGACGCCGTCAGTGACGATGGCAGGAATGGATTTCTTTCAATCTAGGAACGACTTACTTAGTGAAAATTGGTTAGTACCATTATGAAAATAGTTGTGTATTCTGGCTAGTTTGAAAATTAATAATATTTGCTCAGGCACTTGGCTTGAGGAATATTGTTGCTGGGTAAGTTGTTTTTTTGTTTTGACCCTTTTTGGTGAAATTAAGTCGTCTTTTTAGCCCAAAAAAGTTAGAATTTCTACAATACCAAACACAGCTAACAATGCTGTGAAAAAGAAACCGTACAAGTATCCAAACACTCTAAAAGGACTATCTGTTTTTGCAGCGTATGTGCGATAGGTTATAAACGCTTTGCGTGAGGCAAAACCTTGCCAAACGGCGGCCGACAGCAGTAACAGACCAACAATTAATTGCCACATAAATAACACCTCCCTTCTGAGTAAAATGATGTTAATTGGGTGAAACGGAACCGTGGATATTGCCGTGACCTGTTGTCAACAAGCATGAATTTGTCCCAATGAGTTATTTCATACTGCCCAATAAGAAAACAAAAGGTATTACCGCCGTTACTATAAAGAAAATGATGTTAACATAGTCAATTTTTTTAGTGTTCATAATGTTTATCCTACACTGTTGCGCTAGTTTTTCATGTTTTTAAAAATCATAGGAAGCGCTTACAATTTAATTGTATAGCTACTAATATCATAATTCAACTATATATGTCATGAAACGATAATTAATGTTCTAAAATAACGATTTTAATTAAGCGATTATCCGTTATGACAAACTATATTGGAATCTCAAAAGCGCTGAATCAACTATTTATTAGGTTTTGTCCGATAAATAGGTACGTTTTATGCAAGAATTTATATTAATAAAATGATATCATTTAAGGAATAAAATAGTTGCCGTTTATTAGTGTGATTGATAATTATGCCGTTAATTGGCACAAAGGTAATTAGAGTATTGGGAGAACAATGTTGATTATTGGAGAACGCATCAAGTTATTGAGAAAAACAAAAAAATTGACCCAAATAGATCTAGCAAAGACAATATTTGTTTCTTATCAGCTAGTGTCAAAGTGGGAAAGAAACCTAAGTGAACCGACGGCAGAAATGATGTTTACGATTATCGATAAATATCAACTACCTTTCGATTTTTTTTTGGACCCAGTGACCCAGCAAACGCAACATACAGCAAGAGAGAGAATTTTAAATGCCTTTTTAGAAAGTATGATTGCCTCGTATGACAAGAAACCAACTATCAACAAGGTTGCACAAGTTGCTGCATTGGAACCCGAACATGTGGCGCTTTATTTTGCTAATTCGGATGAATTAATCTATGAATTTTTCAACGAAGTTGATCGCAATATCAAAATTGAAATTGAAGCACAAGTTGCCTCACACCATGACTTGATTACTATTTTTATCAATAATATGGCCCCTTTACTTTATGCTAAGCGAGTGCCATTGCACGTTTTATACACGCGACCATACATTAAAGGGATTTGGCTGGCATTTATTAAATCAAAGTATAAACGAATTTTGTTAGCACATCATCAAGTGGACGAGCAAGAAGGATTGGCATTAGAGTATTTAATTGAAGTTTTAACAGCCTTTATATCTGTTTGGCTCAGTCAACCCAATCCAGAGCCGTTGAAAGCATTCCAGAGTCGTATGAGACGCTTAACCGGAAATAATATTAACCAATGGTTATAAAAAAACAGCAACTGCTGCTTTTAACGTTGCTGAATTTTATTTCGTAATTTTGGCAATATGTTGCAGTTCAGATAACTGCCATGACACGTAATTTTCGCCATTAGGGAGTGTTTCAGTGACGTTTACAACTGGTATGCCATGTGTTTTAGCTAGACTAATGATGTTACTGACGATCGTGCTGGAGGTTTGTTTGTTGTTAACAATAAAAGCGATTTGGTGATTCTCAATAGCTGATCTAAGTGACGCTAATGTTGTGGGGGAAGGATCATTACCCGCTTCAATTGCTTCAGAAAAATCTGAATCCATGACGTGATAGCCCAGTGCTTTTAGCATGTACTCAAAAACAGGTTCTGTTTGCGCAACTGATTGACCGTTAGAGTCTTGTGAGATTTGGGTGATTAATGATTGAATTGGCTTTAAGCTGGCAATATATTTTTTGGCATTTTTTTGAAAATCAGCTTTGTGGGCTGGATCTTCTTTGCCGAGTTGTTTTGCGAGATACTGTGCTGTTTTAATCATGGTTTCTGGATTATTCCAGAGATGAGGATTACTGCCAGTTTTTTGCTTTAAAACAGTTTCACCAACACGAATGAGCTTTGCTTGGTCAGAAGCCTTAGCTAATTTATTAAGCCATGTGTCGTAACCCAGTCCATTTGCCAAAGCAATATCCGCTTGACTGACTTGTTTTGCGACTGCTGTTGTTGGCTCGTAATCCTCGGGTGAAATGTTTTGATTTTTAATAATAGCGGTGGCTTTACCATGCGATCCGACAACTGCTTGCGCTAATTCGGCATAGAAATCAGTAGATGCGACAATTGTTATTTGATGATGCGTGCTGTTTTTTGAGGATGGGTGTTGTCCTTTAATAAGGGCGAAGCCCATAACAATAATCATGATGGTAGCCAATAAGGCGATAACTTTTTTCATTGGTTGTCTCCAATCTGGTTAAGTTGTTTCAAAAATTTCGTAATGGTCTTTTGTTGCTTAGGGGTGAAATTGGTCATAATTGTATTGAGGTGATCTAACATGGATTGATGGGCAGACTCATGGCGCAATGCTAATTGTTCACCACTCGGTGTTAATGAATAAAAAGTGCTACGCTTATCTGTTTCATTGATTGTCGCAATGACATAGTGATGAGCGATGAGATTTTTGATGGCTTTTGTGATGGCCGGACGTGATAATTCAACCGCTGTGGCAAGTTGTGTGTTAGTCAGTGACTGAGTGCGTAATAACATGAGCAAATGAGCTTGTGTCGCGTTGATATTTTGCCCCGCTGTACTTGTAATGACTTCTGAGTGACTAGCATATTCTTGTACGAAATGATTAAGTGCCGTCATGATTTCATTTGTTTCAGACATATATTCTCCAATACTTAACCGGTTAATTAACTAGTTAAGTATATCTTGTCCGACTAAAGATTGTCAATCATCAGTTTTTGAGTACAATTAGACTTATGAAAAAAGTAGGCTTAATAATCGTGGCCATGGTGGGCATAATGGGTGTTTTTTGGATCACTAATGTGGTCAATCAAACACATCATGATGAACCCAAAAGAACATTACAAATTAAAAAAATGAAACAACTGAAGGTCAAAAAATTGACAACAACAGCTTCAGCAGCAGTTGTCTTAAATCGTGATACTGGCCAATTAGTAGGGACTAAAAACGGTACGCGACCATTAGCAATTGCCTCGATTAGCAAGTTAATGACTGGGTATTTAACGTTGGAGAAATTAGCAATGACAGACATGATTGAACCATCTGCTAATACAGTTAAAATTGGTGAAGAACCTGAATTAGAAGCTGTTCCGTTGGACGCTGGAACCACTTATCGGACTGGTGATTTACTCAATGCAGCCTTGCAATTATCTGCTAATGATGCCGCGATTGCCTTAGGAGATGAAATAAGCGGTTCACAGGCACGTTTTGCAAAGTTAATGACAGCAACCGTCAAGCAATGGGATATTAAAACAGCAAAATGGTATAACGCTGCGGGCATACGTAATGATGAAATGGAAGATGACAAAGTCAACGCACCAAATAATGCTGAAAACATGATGTCTGCAATTGATGTTGCCAAAATGAGCGAGCAAATTTTGAAGCATCAGCCAAAAATAATAGCAATATTGAGTCAAACAACGAGTACTTTCAATGGCACAACTCAAGCGTCAAATTTTTCACTAATGAATAACTATTTTAGTCAGACAAAATATCAGGTCACGGGTGGTAAATTAGGTGTTTCTGTTAAATCTGGTGTGTCATTTGTTGGGTTCTTTACGTACAAAAAGCATCACTTTGTTACTGTTGTGCTGCATGCGGATCAGTACAAAAACTTAGCGGCTGTTTTTCGTGAAACAAAACGGATTCTTGATGAAACTGTGTAAATTGGGCAATAAAAAAACGATCACAATCGATCGTTTTTTTGGGGCTTTAATTAACCTTTAAACACCCAAGCATCACCATTGGCAGCCAATAATTTATCGGATGCTTCAGGACCCATTGAGCCCGACTTGTAAGTTTCAAGTGGTGCTTTATCTGCGGTATAAACGGCTGAAATAGCATCAACGAACTTCCAAGCGATTGAAACGCCATTCCAGTCAGCGAAGTTAGAGCCATCACCATTCATAGTGTCGTGAATCATACGTTCGTATGGTTCTGGCGTGTTCTTCTTATCTTCGTCAGATACAGTCCAACCTAAGTCAATTGTACGTGTGTTGAAAGCATCTTCAACTGACTTGGCGTTCAACTTCAATTCGATAGCACCCTTTGGATCAATGATAATTGACAAGACAGCTTCTTGTGCTTCTTGTTCTGAACCAAAGTTAAACGTGCCAGCCTTAAAGACGATATCAACCCGTGTCTGTTTAGCAGCTAAGCGCTTACCTGAACGGACATAGAATGGGACACCCTCCCAACGTGGCAAATCAAATTGCAATTCGCCGGCGATGAAGGTATTGTTTTTAGAATCAGCAGGTACGTCTAATTCTTCAAGGTATGGCTTGAAGTCAGCTGAATCACCGGCACCATATTGTGCACGAACAAAGTATTTGTTAACTTCTGCTTCATCATAGATCTTCAAAGCATTAAAGGCTGCGTTTTTAGCGGCACGAATGTCTTTGTCAGTGAATGATTCTGGTTTTTCCATGGCTAACCAACCAACAATTTGCATGGTGTGGTTTTGAATCATGTCAAGCAATGCACCGGCTGTGTCATAGTAGCCGGCACGTTCTTCGACACCCAAGACTTCTGACAATGTTACTTGAACGTTCTTGATGTAATCCTTGTTCCAAGCAGCATCGAAAATTGGGTTACCAAAGCGAAGGGCAGCAATGTTTTGAACCATTTCCTTACCAAGGTAGTGGTCAATACGGAATAGTTGGTTATCATCAAATGCGTTTTCCAAGTCATTTTGGAGTTCGGCAGCTGTGTCATATGATGTACCGAAAGGCTTTTCAATCATCAAACGGTTGTAACCAGTGTCAGCTAGTAGGCCTTCTGACTTAAGATATTTGGCAATTGTACCAAAGAAACGTGGCGCAACTGACATATAGAAAATGCGGTTGCCATCGATATCAAATTTGTCGGCAGCTTCTTCAATCGCCTCTTTTAAAACAGCGTATGAAGCAGCATCTGTTACGTCGTGTGCACGGTATGAGAAATGTTCGATGAACGCCTCAGCTTGTGCTTGATCGTCAGTGAAATCTTTAATTGAATCACGAACCAATTGTTTGAATTCGTCATCATTGAGGGCTTGACGGGCCGTTCCAACAATGGCAAAATGCTTTTGCAAGTAGCCTTTTTTATAAAGATTGAAAACTGATGGGTAAAGCTTACGCTTGGCCAAGTCACCAGTGCCACCAAAGAAAGTTACTAACGTCTTGATTTCTGAAACCATGATGTACCCCTTATTTTTAGTTAAATTCACTTTTCATTATAGCGCAAAATAGCGGAAAAAGTAACCGTTTTCAGCGTTTTTTAAACGTTTATCATCTAAAATTGGATATCTGTCGTGAAATTTTGCACTTGACCTTATCACCTGTTCGTTACACAATAATAAAAAAGCAAATGAGGAGTACAACAAATGAAATGGTTTTGGATAGGATTAGCTGCCTATTTGATTGTGACATTTACTGTGGGTATTGGTTGGGCATTTGCCGGCTTAATTGTCGCTGGCATGATTTATGTGGTTATTAAACTGATGGCTAACGGGCGCGACTCACGGCGCTAATAAATTGTCTAACCAGTAGGTACTGCGTGTACTGATAGCAACTTTTCATGGTACAATTGGATATTGTAAAAGCACTCAATATTCGGAGAATTTATGCAAATTGACTTAACTGATAGACCGCGGCCACTTAATGAGAAGTGGCTGCTTTTTGGAACATTACTATCAAATACTGGCAACTCAATGATTTGGCCAGTGACAACGCTGTATATGACCGGCGCATTGCACCAGACATTTACGACCGCAGGCATTGTTTTGATGATTGGCTCAATTATCAGCATGATTGGCTCGTTTGTCGGTGGTAAATTATTTGATCACTGGCGACCTTATGAAGCTTTGTTGATAACTAGCTTCATCATTTTAATTGCGGTATCTAGTTTGATTGTGTGGCATGATTGGCCAGCGTTTGCGGGCTTAATTTGGTTGGCTAATTTTGGCATGGGTGTTGAGCAAACGCTAGTTAATTCCTTTGCTACCACTGTTCCGGGTGAAAAAACACGGATTGTTTTCAATAATATGTATATCGTGCTCAATATTGGTGTGGTTTTGGGAACATTGGCTGTGGGCTATCTGTTTGATTATGGTTTTAGTCTGTTGATGATTATCTCATCTGTGTTATATTTTTTCCTAATGTTGATTATTGCGACTAAGTTCAACGTACCGATTACTCATGTGCGCGGGGAAACAGTGATTGTGGATTCGGCAACTGCTACCGTAGAGACGAACCAAGTACGCCCGACTTTTCGTTTGACGCCCTTATTAGTGGGGATTGGTGCCTTATTATTTATTACTTATCTTTCCTATATGTTGTGGGAAACGGTGATGGCACCACACATGAAAGCATTGGGTATGCCAACACGGAATTATGCAGACTTATGGATGATTAACGGCATTACGATTATTTTGTTGCAAAAAGTGGTGTCCGGTTGGGCTAATAAGCATCCTTACCAAATTTCGGTTATTCTTGGTAGTCTGATTTTTGCTTCGAGCTTTTTCTTTTTGATGTTTGTCAAAGAGTTTTGGCAGATTGTGCTAGTGTTTGAACTGTTGACGATTGGTGAAATGCTACAAAGTCCGCAAGTTCCGGCATGGGTTGCTAAGATTACACCAAAAGAAGTTGCTGGGCAGGCACAAGGCTTTGTCTCAATGATGATTAGCTCAGGTCGTGTGATTGGTCCTATTTATTCCGGTATTATGATGGATCGTGGTTTGATGAATATGATGTTTTTGTCTGTGTTTGTGATGATGTTGCTCATCACAGCAAGTCTAGCTTGGACTATTTTCAAGAGCAAACATGTTAAAACATCTTAAAAGGCAGATTGTAGCAATGCAATCTGCTTTTTTTGATAAGCGTACGTTGGCATATAATTGGTAGAACAAGGTACAATAATAACTGATAATTCATTGTAATAAGGAGCAAAAATATGAATATTAGAACGCAGGTAATTCATGGCGGGCATCAAGTTGATCCACAAACAGGTGCTGTTAATATGCCTATTTATCAAACGACAACGTTCAAGCAGACAGAATTAGGAGGTGGCGCGAAGTGGGAATACACACGGTCAGAAAACCCAACGCGCGCCTCTTTGGAAGAATTAATTGCTAGTTTGGAACATGGCACTGCTGGTTTTGCTTTTTCATCTGGTATGAGTGCGATTCATGCAGTAATGAGCACCTTGTCAGCAGGCGATCATATCTTATTGGCTGATGATGTCTATGGTGGTACTTTTCGGTTAGTTAATTCGATATTAGCGCGCTTAGGTATTACGTATGATCAGGTTGACATGGCTGATTTACCAGCAGTCACTAGCGCGTTTACAGCGAATACGAAGATGATTTTTTTGGAAACACCCACGAATCCTTTGTTGAAGTTAGCCGATATCCAAGCGTTGTCATTAATTGCTCATAATCATCAGGCCACTTTGGCAGTCGATAACACATTTGCGACGCCCTATAATCAAGTACCCCTTGACCTTGGTGCAGACTTTGTCGTGCATTCTGGGACCAAATATATCGGTGGTCATTCGGACGTCTTGAGTGGCTTTGTAGTGACAAATGACGATCGACATTCAGCTGAAATCAAACATTTACAAATGTCAATTGGGGCAACTTTGGGTGCGTCAGATAGTTATTTAGTCTTGCGTAGTCTCAAAACATTTGCCCTGCGTATGCGAGCACACAATGATAATGCGCAAGCTTTGTTCAACTGGTTGCAGACGCAATCTCAAGTGGCCAAAATCTATTATCCGGGTGACGCGTCATCGGCGCAATATGCGATTGCGCAAAAACAAATGCATGGTGGTTTTGGTGGGATGATTTCAGTCGAATTACAGGCAGGATTAGATGTCAAAAAATTTGTGGAAAGTCTCAAAATTTTTACATTGGCTGAAAGTCTTGGCGGTGTAGAAAGCTTGGTAGAAGTGCCTGCGGTGATGACACATGCGTCTATTCCGGCTGACATACGTCATGAACACGGCATCACTGATGAACTGATCCGCATTTCAGTTGGTATCGAAGACAGCCAAGATCTAATTGCGGATTTTCAACAAGGTTTGGCACAGCTTTGAACTTTAAAAGTACCACTTGAAAAAAGTAATTGAATCAGTTACACTAGATTTACTTGAAATTAGCACAAATAAGTAAGACGACACTCGGCGTGAAGAGAAGCAGTGGTTGGTGAAAACTGCACAGGTGTCATAATCTGAAGTACAGCTATCCATTTAAGCGTGGCAGCACCATGTTAACAAATGCCAAAGTGATGCGTTTTATGACGCATAAGCTGGGTGGTACCACGGATTCTTAATGAAATGTCAATTCGTCCCTTTGTCATTGTGACGGCAGGGACGTTTTTTATTTGACATAAAATGGAGAGAATACTATGGTTACAAAATTGAAGACTAAAATTTCTGTGACGCTGCTGCTTGTGGCGGTCGCAATTTTAGCAGTGGGTGTGATTGGATTCGGATTATCTCCGATTGCGCCGTTAATGTTGGTAATTGGGCTCATTATTGTTGTTGCACGGTGTTTTGGCGTGAGCTGGCAAGCCAGTCAAAAAGCATTGTTAAGCGGTGTGTCATCTGGTATTGCACCGTTATTTTTGTTCTTATTGATCGGCTCGTTAATTGCACTGTGGTTAGCAACTGGTGTGATTCCAACGATGATTTGGGTTGGCTTTAAATTACTCAGTCCACAACTATTTTTGCCCACAGCTTTATTATCAACAGCAATTGTTGGTACCTTGATTGGTAGTGCTTTTACGACATTATCGACGGTTGGGGTTGCACTAATGGGTGTGGGAACGTTGATGGGATTTGATCCCGCTTTAATTGCTGGAACAGTATTATCTGGGGCAATTTTTGGTGATAAAAGTTCGCCCCTATCAGATTCTACTAATCTAGCTAGCGCGATTTCTGAAACAGATCTGTTTGCACATATTAAAAACTTGATGTGGACAACCTTACCTGCGTTGATTTTGTCACTTGTGATGACTATTATATTGGGATTTGGGCATCAAACAAGTGGGGATGCGACCGCTAAAATTAGCCGTTTATTACCACTACTAGCGCCTACTTGGTGGGCTATTGTACCGCTTGGCTTGTTAGTCATCACAGCCTGGCGAAAAATACCGGCGATTCCGGCTTTGATGATCAATATTTTGATTTCAAGTATCGCTTTTGTAACGCAACATAGTTTGACGGCTTGGGCTGATTTATTGATTAATGGCTTCAAAACAAGTAGCCATAACGCTACTTTGATGGCTTTGATGAATCGTGGTGGCATGTCTGCTATGATGCCAACAGTGATGATGATAATGCTTGCCTTGGCTTTTGGTGGTTTGCTCAGTGGCTTAGGAATTTTGTCGCGTGTCATGGCACCAGTGGTTGTCTATTTAAAAACACAACGTGCGATGATTGTGGCGACATTGTTAACAGGGATTGCGGCGAACTTTTTAGTTGGTGAGCAGTATCTCGCAACCATTTTGCCGGGGCAATTATTCAAAGATAGTTTTAAGCGTGTTGGCTTATCAGCGCTAGCGTTAGGTCGTACGATTGAAGATAGTGGTACTGTAATGAATTATTTGGTGCCGTGGGGCGTTGCCGGCGCTTTTGCAGCGCAAACACTTGGTGTATCAGTGCTTGCTTTTGCGCCATTCACGTTCTTTGCGCTATTTTCACCCGTTATGTCATTGCTTTCGGCTGTGACAGGAATTGGTTTGAAGCAACTTGAAAAATGATATAATTGCGGTAACTGTTTGATGGGGGTATAAAATGTTAATTCGAGATATGGTGCGCACTAAGCCAATTAGTTGGTTGTTATTCATTGTCGGGTCAGATATTATGATGACCTATGGGATTAACATTGCCCATCACAGCCACTTTGTGCGGGCACAAGATTATCCAACAATTGCCAAGTTTGTGGCCATGGATCTCATTAGTTTTGTCTTCATTATGCTTTTTTTTGATTGGCTGCACCACAAATTTGCGCAAGATGGACAAGAAACGTTGATTGATATTGTGTTACGAATTGGTGGTAATCTGATGGCCGCTTATTTTGGTTGGTTTACGATTGGCTTTATCGTTCTACAAGTGATTGATTTTCAAGCACAAACATTCTGGTGGTTGGTTGTGATTTCTGCTGTGCTGGCTGTGATGAATTGGCTATTTAGGCGTGTTTCACCAATCAAATTCCAGCTTAATCCCAGTAAAAATCAGTGATGGTAGCACATGCTATAATGGAAAGTATGCAGAATCAAACGCCGGAAACAATTTTAAAAGAAACTTTTGGATATGACCAGTTCAGAACGGGACAATTGTCAGTCATTAACAAGGTATTAGCGCACAAGCACGCCTTGGCCATCATGCCAACCGGTGGTGGTAAATCCATCACCTATCAGCTGCCAGCCATGATGTTTGAAGGATTGACGTTAGTAATTTCACCACTCATTTCCTTAATGAAGGATCAAGTTGACGGTTTAAATACATTAGGGATCCCAGCAACTTTTTTGAACTCAACAGTCGATGGTCAGGAACAAGCCCAACGCATGTCGGATCTACGTCATGGTGTTTATAAAATGTTGTATGTTGCGCCTGAACGCCTTGAAGTAAAAAGCTTTTTTAGCTTTGTGCAACAGTTACCGGTGGACTTAATTGCCATTGATGAAGCGCACGTTTTGTCGCAATGGGGACACGACTTTAGACCAAGTTACCTCAACATCTTGCCTTTATTGTCCGAAATTCCCGGTAATCCAGCAATTCTTGGTTTGACGGCCACAGCGACTGAACGTGTCCGTGAAAATTTACAAGAGCTTTTGGGCGTTAGTGACGATGACACTGTACTTACTGGATTTGCGCGGGATAATTTGGCGTTGAAAATAGTCCGAAACCAAGATAAACGTGATTATATTGCTAAATATCTGCGTGAAAACGCTGACCAGACTGGGATTATTTATGCGGCAACACGCAAACAAGTCGACGAGTTGACAGCCTATCTGAATAAAATTGGGATTCATGCTGCTCGTTATCATGCGGGCTTGTCAGAAAAGGAAAGACAAAAGCAACAGGAAGCTTTTCTCTATGACGAAAGCCCAGTCATTGTGGCAACGAATGCTTTTGGAATGGGCATTAACAAGCCGAATGTGCGCTACGTCATTCATTATTCAGTACCGGGCAATATTGAAGCATACTACCAAGAAATTGGCCGCGCCGGTCGTGACGGCTTGCCAGCTGAAGCAATTTTGCTGTATGCACCTCAGGATATCCATCTGCAAGAATTTTTCGTGCAAAAATCAGAAGGTTCCGAAGCCTACAAGCAAAATGAATACGATAAAATTCGTGAAATGAATGCGTATGCGAATACCCAAACGTGTCTTCCACGCTATTTGTTGCAATATTTTGGTGAGACAGTAACACAAGACTGTGGTCGGTGTTCGAACTGTTTAGATGAGCGAGAATTAGTTGATGTGACGGTAGATGCACAAAAGGTCTTAGCTAACGTTATGCGCATGAATCAGCGCTTTGGCAAAACAATGGTTGCCAAAGTGTTGAAAGGTTCTAATGATGCAAGTGTGAAAAAGTACGAGTATTTGCGTGACTTACCCACATTTGGTTTGATGAAAGAGCGCACTTTGAAAGATTTAACTCAGTTTATTGATTATTTGACGGCTGACGGCTACTTGCGTTTTGAAGGAGCAGAATATCCGGTGTTAAAGGTCACTAAACTGGGCGCCGATGTCCTTAAAGGTCAGGGAAATGTTACCAAACGATTGGAAAAGGTTCGCATTCTTCGTCAATCAGCGACGCAAGAGGGCTTGAAATTGTCAGATGATGATAATCGCTTGTTCGCTCAGTTGAAAGAAAAGCGCTTAGCATTGGCGCGTGAGGCCGGCATTCCACCGTTCTTAATTTTCTCCGATAAAACACTCATGGCCATGGCTCAAAATCGGCCACAAACAAACGAAGCATTTTTGGCCATTTCTGGTGTTGGTGAAAAAAAGTTTGATATTTACCATGATGATTTTGCCGCTGTGATTAATGATTATGTTGTTAGTTAAAATGTTGTGAGAGCTGGGTGATGTGGATCCCAATCGTTGAACAAAATACAATTAACTAAAAAACTCATTGGTGAGTTGACGATAGTTAGAAGTTGTTTAAGAATCAAAGCATTCATTGTTGGTGTGAGATTGCTATAATTTAGGTTGGCGTTGGTCGCGTTGAGGGCCATATTTTCAACGAAAAAATGTAAAACGAAATAATAAAGTTCACTGCGACTAAATTTTGCACCAATGCCTTCTAGGTGATGATCAAATCAAAATAGGCTAAGTGATGCATATTTTCAGTTGCATCCGAGCCATTTTGTTGAAGTCTTTTTGGTGAATTGAGGAGACTAAAAAACAAATGACGATCAGAAAGATTGTCATTTGTTTTTTTATTTTTTTGGCGTTAATAATTTCTATCAAGTCACGCTCATATTGAAAAAATTGTTGGCATGAATTGGACTAGATTCAATCAATAATTGATACAATTTGATTTTGATTTAATCTAATAGGATTATAGTATAGGTGTGGTCAGGTATATGACCATACTCTCCCAAATTAATTTCATATTCTCTCTGAATATCTCTTAAACCAGATGAACTCCCTCATCTGGTTTTTCTCTGTTAACTTTTTGTGCAATAAGTATTTATTTGTGCTAAAGGTTTGCAAATTAGGGAGGGGTGGTTGATGGTAATAGGTTAAATTAATAATTATCTTAGGTACGTAAAAGCTTTGTTATATCACAAAGGCTAATAGTCGCGCAAAGCGTGGCTATTACGATGTACTACAGTTACATTAACTAATAAGTTTGGGAATTCCAATTTTTTCGAGCTCATCGCTGGCAGGCGACGAGCTTTTATTTTACACAAACATCCCAACCTGTCAGGGCGAGGTATGTGTAGTATTGACGTTCGTCGAAATACTTTTGCAACTAAATTAACGTTATGGCAACAAAAATTTGCCATAATGCAGCGTTGAAAAGTTGTACTTCATTAATTAATTGTGTTAAGAATATTCACCACCTTTCACGACGTTAAATCTTAAAACACTGTAAAAAACCTAGCAGATCTAGGTTTTTTAGCGATAGCGTTGTTCATAAGTAAATAATTCGGACTATTTTCTTGGTTACTAATTAAACCGAACAGCTGAATAAAATATTAGCACATTGCTAAATGTATGATGTTAATTTCTGAAAATTGGGTACTTAGATAAAATATTAAACTAATTAACGTTCACATCAGAGATTTATGTGATAATTTAAAGTAAAATAAGCGTCAGCAGTTCTTTTTAAAATTAAAATGAACGGAGGGAATAAGTACATGACAAAACGATATGTTGGAGAAATTTTTCAAGAAATTAGAAAGAATCGAGGGCTCACGATTACAGAGGCGGCTGGAAAAGCAGTAGATAGATCCTTCATTTCAAAATTTGAAAATGGACAAACTGACATTTCTTTAACTAAATTGATTCAGATTTTACATAATATTGGTTTAACTTTGTCAGAATTTTCAGAGGAAATTACGCAGAATGAAAATAATTTGGAAATGTTTTTAACCAGGGTGGGGACATTGTTTCACAGTCGTAATTTTGAATCTCTTAAAGAAATGCAACTATCGCAGAAAATTCATTGGCAACAAACGCATAATAAAATTTATAAAGTGAATTTTATACTTATTTCATCGCTGATAAATATCAATCAAAATCCATCTGTTAGCCCTGCTAATGTGCAGTACATTGTAAATTACTTGTTTGATGTTGGTGAATGGCGTTGTTATGAATATCAATTGTTTAGCCGTGTCATACATATATTGCCGATAAATATAATTGATTATTATTTGTCTATCATTGTGACAAAATACAATGATTTGGACAAAGCAATACAGGTTGCCATCATTAAGTCATTAGAAAATCGAATTGTACTGGCTATTGACAATAATGACTTGAAGTTTGGCAACCACTGGTATCAAGTGTTATTAAAGTTTGATATTCCAGATGGTGAAGCTTACTTAACTATTAAAAGAAAATTATTATTAGGAATGTTGTATATTATGGATTCAAGAGAAAGAAGTCGTGGTATACACGTTGTTCAACAACAAATAGCTTTACTCAGAGAAATTGGTTTCGTTCGAATGGCTGCTTACCATCAAGACCAATTAGATCAATTTATACAAGTGCATCATAAAAAGTAATGTTGAATATATTCAACATTTAATTAGCTTAGTTTTGTTAGGATTATACTGATAATATTAAAAATTAAGGAGGCATTTGATTATGTCACAAGAAATTAAGTTTGAGGAAGTTGCTGTTTTGAAGGTTGAGTCATCGCGTAAGTTAGATACTTGCTATGATTTTGAATAAAATTTGAACACTTCTAGAAAATTCGAAACAATTGTTTCGTTTTTTTAATGCTCGCAAGGAGGTCACTTTAATGTTACAAAATTACACACAGGAAGTTTGGAAAACAGAAAACAAATTTAAATTTACAATGCTTGATATGATACCAGAATTAACGGGGTTAATAGATATCCAATGGGCTTCTCTATTTGAAATTTTTTTTAAACGGAATGCACAATATGATATGTTTTTTTTTCGAGACACTTTAAAGGTACTGAAAGGTTCGATTTATTACCAAAGTGTTTTAGCCTATGCAGCACAACATGAATTACCAGATAAGCATGGCATCATATCATCTTCTAATGCAACATCTGTTTTGTTTATTAGGCGAGGGGCTCAAATAACGCAATACAAAATAAAAGGCAAAGTAACGGACGAACAGATTTATCAACAGTTTAATATTAATTATATTTGGAGTAATGATTTATGAAAATTGGTCGCTTCCAAAAAAATGAAATTCGTTTATTATCTGGCTACTACCTCATGCTTATTTTAATAGATAGCACTATGTATTCAGCCTTTACAATGATGATATTGTCCTATTTTTCAAATCAGCTAAAATTATTGATTTTGGGAATTGAATCTTTAGTAGCAATTTTTATTTTTATAGATACAAATCGAAAAAAAAAGATGTTAGTTGGACTAAAGCTACAGGACTATATTTATTTAGGTGAGTTTGGCTTGATTTTGTTTTTATGTTTTCCTAATAGCATATTCATAAAATGTTTCAGTTATGCCATAGTAACATTGTCAACCTCTTTACTAGTATTGGATATTTCAAAAAGTATTATTATACAACAGAGTCAATTTGAAATTGGCTTCATGAAATTAGCTAACTTAAAAACATTTGCTACACTAATTGGTTTTGGTATTGGCGGTATTTTAAACGCTCAATTTATTCCGTCTTTGATTATCCTGATTATGATTGTTTTTGCCGTGTCTTTGATTCTAGTAAATAGATTTTCTAAGGTTGATAGCCATAAATCACTTACTATTTCGATTGGCAAAATTGAGGATATATTTACGGTTTTTGTACTAGGAATTTTGACTGCTAATACCTCAGTATGGGTTCCGATTGTAGCAGTGAGTTTACAACATCAGTATGTTCATTTAACGGTTATAGCTTTCGTACTACCTGGTGTTTTAACTTTGATATTAATGCGTTGGCTAATTAAGGTACCAACTGTGATTATTTTGATTTTATTTGTTGTTCAATCGCTCATTATGATTATTGGCTTTATAAATCAGAGTGCAATTGTTCAAACATTTTGTTTAGCTTTTATTGTACCAACTAGTTTAAGCATAAGTGTTCATCTCAGAAGCCAATTTTTTAAGAAAAATACTATCTTTGACCTTAAAAGTTTAATTCAACTTTTATCAGTGAATAGTAACACTGTTTTATTTGTGTTGGCTATTTTGAGCATTATAGTACCAAACATTGGGATTTATTTATTATTAGTAAATATGGTGTCAATGATTATATTAGTTATTAAAAGTCAAAAGGAAAAGTTATGAAAATTGGATTTAGTTATAGACCAGCGATTCATTCTAAGAATCTAAATGAATTGTTGCCACTCGTGGACTATGTCGAGATTATGCCGGATATTATGAGTAGCAATGAAATATACCTTATTCAAGACAAATTATCTGGTAAAGAGGTGGGCTAGTGCGTAGGAACACCAGCTCTTTTTATTTGTCACTTGTCAATCAAACACTGTCTCATAAAGGTCTCATGGAGGACAAATTTCACAAGTTAGAAAAGGTATGCTGTGAGTAGTGTGAGAGGTAGACAAATTTCTAACAAAGAAATTTACAAATGACAATTACAGAAAAAGCGTCCCGACTGAAGTGAACCCGATAACTTGGACAGAATAAAAATCTGTTCAGAAAGTTATTGGTTTTTTATGTCTAAATATTCAAATGAATTAAAAATCATGATTGTTAAAACATGGATCTCGGGTGCTAAGAGTTCCACTGAATTAATCCCAAAATATGGCATCGGTAGTGATCACATAATCCGCGAATGGTGTAACAAGCATCAAATTACAGGTTCCATTGGTTCGGCAAGCTACAAAACCTATACGCCTGAATTCAAAATGCAGGTCATTAATGATTATCTTTCAAGACACTCATATTCTGAGGTGTCACGTCATTTTGTGCTCTTCCCTAGTACAAACAGTCGCTAATTGGTTGAGCACCTACCGCAAATTCGGTTACTAAGTAGGTACGGCAATGGGTTAAAACCTAAACCGAAAGGCAGACAACCGACTATGGGACGCAAACGCATTCATCCACTCACACCAGAACAACAAGAACTCGCTGACTTAAGGCAAGAGAATTATCAACTCAAGATGAAAGTGGCGATCTTATTGTGGTAGGCAACGCGTACAAAAAATTAAAAGCCTTAGTGGCTCAACGAACCGAGAAAAACAAACGGTAGTAACGTCACTAAGGTTGTATCATGGCGTGTCATTGAATGACCAAGTAAGCGTTGATTGCAGTTGTTTATCCAATAATGAGGACTTAATGATCGTTGCTGGATTGAGTGAAAGACGGAAACTTTTATCAGGATTGTGGTTCAAACTAACACTTTTCTGGCTGTTTTCTGATTGACCTTGCCAAAAAGTGGTTGCATGATCCGATAACTCATCATCGCCATACATGAGTTTGAGATCATGACGCGTTATCTTGTCAGTTGTGCCATTTGCCTCCCAGTCGCTAGTTTGCGCAACTGTGATGTCATAGGTGATAGCTGCTTCTAAGTTGATGAGATCAAGCTTTCCTGTTGACATATTAGTTGCTATCGGTAACTTTCCGCCACCAAAGTCGCTCGCATTTAGTGTACCAAAAACAATGTTTGACGCAGCATCAATTGTCGGTGCTTGCGCCCAGACGTAGGTGACAGGACGAGTGGCTTCACTATTCCACATATCAGTAGTTGATACAAGTGTCCCCTTAGGATTGTGAACAGTTCCGGATCCCACTTCCTGCCAGCTTGCGGCAGTTGTTTTGTAGTTTTGTCCGTTATCACTAAAAATAGTTTTGGTGGCTGGTGCTACGCGGAATGAAGGGTCAGCGAGGAACATAGTATTTTTACCCAGTGTTATTTTCCAAAGGTGGTTAGTGTTACTAAACATCGTTTCACAAGATTGCAATGAGTTTGTTTGCCAACTACTTAAATCCAAAGTTACTACACCACTGTATGCAAACATGTTTTTCATAGTTGACACATTGCTTGTATTAAAATTAGCAAAATTTACTGATTTTAAACTTGCAGTATTTTGAAACATACTTTCCATGGATACATTTGTAGCATTTCTCTCCTGTCCCCAACCTGAAAGATTCAGATTTGTCAATTGACCAGCATTATAAAACATGTGCCTAAACGTAGTGACTTGGCTGACGTCCCATTTATTGATATTCAGATCCGTTAAGTGAGTGTTTGAAAACATTTCTGCCATATCAATGACGTTAGTTGTTTTAAAATCTACTAAAGTCAGATTATTTAGTTTAGAAGTCCTATTGAACATGCCGTTCATTTTGACATCGGTTGCACTTCTTTCGGATCCCCAGCCTGACAAGTCCAAATCAGTTAGTTGTGAAGCATCATAAAACATAACCTGAAACGACGTGACTTGATTGACGTCCCAATTGTGTAAATCAAGTTTTTCTAAGCTGGTGACATAAAACATTTGCGTCATATTGATAACGTTGGTTGTTTTGAAGTTTGTCAACGTCAAGTTTTTAAGATTGGGCGTGTTTTGAAACATACTGCTCATAATAACGTTATTAGCACTACGGTTCTCACCCCAATTAGATAGATCCAAGGTGGTAAATTTGGCACTTAGGAACATTCCTTGAAACGTCAGCACTGTATCAACATTCCAACTGTGAAGATCAAGCGTCGTCAAAGCAGTTGCACTAAACATATAAGCCATGGTCGTCACATTATCAGTTTTAAAGTTGGTCAGGTTTAAACTGGTTAACGCACTGGTGTAGGCAAACATATAATCCATTACAACCGAAGCAGCTGATCGATTATCACCCCAATTAGATACATCTAAAGTTATTAATTTATCTGCCCCATAAAACATATAAGTAAAAGATGTAACTTTATTGACATCCCAGTTGCTTAAATCTAATTCAGTTAATCCAGTTGCTCGAAATGTGTAAGACATATTAGTGACGCTAGCAGTCTTAAAATTGCTTAGGTTTAAAGTGGTTAACGTACTGGTACCATCAAACATGTAGGCCATACTTGTAGTGACAGATGAATCATTATTTCGCCAACTTGATAAGTTCAAAGCCGTGATCTTTGCCTTTTGGAACATGTTAGCAAACGTTGTGACTTTGGCGACGTTCCAAGTGTGTAAATCCAATTCAGTTAAGCCAGTATATTGGAACATGTATGACATATTAGTGACATTGGTTGTTTGAAAATTCGTTAGTGTTAAGTTGGTCAAGGCAGATGTACCAGAAAACATGTAAGACATGCCAACAGTCGATGCGGTACGATTAGCACCCCAATTTGATAGATCCAAGTCTGTTAACTTTGATGCATTCGTAAACATATGAGAAAACATTGTGACCTGTGTGACGTCCCAATCACTAAGTGCCAAGTTGGTTAAGACGATACCACGAAACATATAGTTCATACTAATGACGTTAGTGGTTTTAAAATTTGCGAGTGTTAAACTTGTGAGAGCACTAGTAGCGTCAAACATATAGTCCATACTGACATTTCTTGCTGTTCGATTAACACCCCAATTTGATAAATGTAGCGTCGTTAATTTGGTAGCACTTTGAAACATGTAATTAAATGATGTAACTTTTGTAACATCCCAATCACTAAGGTCTAAGCTAGTCAGGGCTGAGAGTTGAAACATATAAGCCATAGTAGTGACATTGGTAGTTTTAAAATTAGTTAGATTTAAGTTTGTCAAACCACCATTGTTGGAAAACATGTAACTCATATTGACGTCTGTTGCTGTCCTATTGAGTCCCCAGCCAGATAGATTAAGTGTTTCCAACTTGGACATTACACCCGTAAACATATTACTAAAATTTGTTACTTTAGTGACGTCCCAATCACTTAAATCTAAATTAGTCAAACCAGTCGAACGAAACATCACAGACATATTGATGACATTCGTTGTTTTGAAGTTTGTCAAAACTAAGTTAGTTAAAGCACTCGTGGCATCAAGCATATAACTCATATTGACATTTGTTGCTGTTCGATGCGCACCCCAACTTGATAAATTCAAAGTGGTCAAAGCCGTCGCGCCAGAAAACATATAGGCAAACGTTGTTACTTTATCGACGTTCCACGCACTCAAGTCTAAACTGGTCGCGAGAGTACCATAAAACATATAAGACATATTCGTCACATTACTGGTATTCAACAAACTAAAATCAGGATTAGTCAGGCCTTTACTATTGTAAAACCAATAAGCCATTGAAGTGACATTACTCGTATCAAAATTTTGTAAATCAATAAATTCACTGAGTTGCCCTAGATTAGCGAATAAATAAGTCACATTGGGGTCTACTGTGACATTAGCTTCAAATTGAATTTTCTTGACTTGAGTGGCCACCAAATCAGCGGCTACCAAATTCTGATCAATTCTCTGTGCTAATTGCCCCGCCCCAAAAACCAACAAACCAGTATCCGAATCAAATGTCCAAGTACTAGTGCCGTTCGTGTTTGTCGTTATTCCTCGTGGTGCCTTTGCAGACGAAGCTGGTTTGCTATCCGCTTTCGCCACCGTTGGTTGTTCAACTGGTGGGTCTGTTTCTTCTGGCTGTTCCGCTTGAGCTACTTCAGGTGTCTCGGGTTCATCAGGTTCCGGCTCTGTTGGCTGACCGTCACCCGTATCACCAGTAACGACGCGCTGAATCAATTCTTGCAAGTCAGAGCGACCGTCATTTGGTAGACGTAGCTTTGTATCTGTTTTGACGTCATCAGCTGTCATCACTTCGGCAGCTGTCACGGCCTGTACTGGACCTGTGACGGTTAATAAGGTAATTAATATTGGTAAGTAGAATTGCTTGTTCAAACGCATGATTTTTCTCCATTAGTAGCCTAGATCCTCATTCTACTAGGGGGGGTGGAAGACCACGTGACAATTTCTTGAAGAAAGTGTGATAATTTGAGACAAATATATGTCTATATAATCAACATGATAATGTTATTTTACTTATAAAAGTGTCGATACTAACAAAATTATTGACAATAAATAAGATTTGTCTTAAAATAATGATAAGTTAATAAATCAATGAAGCGAAGAGTAGATGAGGCGTGGCAATATAGCGAGTCGGGATAGTGAAAGCCGGTATGACGCAATTTATTGAAGATGAACGTGGATGATGTCGCATGGTGCAAGCTGTGTGTCCGGCTGAACGCCGTTATCGTGATGAGTGCACATTGTGCTGAATTTGGGTGGTACCACGTTTTGACGTCCCTGTTAATCTTAGGATTAACAGGGACTTTTCATTTTTAACGACTAAAAAAAGAAAGAAGAAGTATAATGATTAGTAGACATCTCGTTTTACAGACTGACTTTGGCCTGCAAGATGGTGCGGTAAGCTCAATGCGTGGCGTTGCCTACGGCGTGGCTGATAACATTGTCGTTAGTGACTTAACCCATGGGATCACGCCTTTTAATATATTTGAAGGATCCTTTCGGCTGTTCCAGACATTTCGCTATTGGCAAGCTGGTACGGTATTTGTTTCGGTAGTTGATCCCGGCGTGGGGTCCAATCGGTTATCGATTATTGCTAAGACAACAACAGGGCATTATATTGTGACACCAGATAATGGTACCTTGTCTCATTTACTAACTAACGGCTTGATTGAAAGTGCCCGTGTGATTGACGAAACAACGCAGCGGTTGCCGGGATCAGAAAAATCAGCGACGTTCCATGGGCGCGATATTTATGCTTTCAATGGGGCCAAATTAGCTAGTGGGCAGACACGATTTGAGGATTATCGTCAGAGTGTGTCAGTAGATGATTTAGTTCGTTTGCCAATTACACCGGGGCGTTATCAAGAAACGCAGTACGGACAGCCACAACTTGTTGGTAACATTGATATTACTGATGTTAACTTCGGATCATTATGGTCAAACATTCCTATCAGTGAGTTTGAGAAGCTGAACTTGGTATATGGCGATACTTTGCGTGTTCAAATAACGCATCATGATCATGTTTTGTTTGATGAGGTCTTGCCTTATGTGCATACCTTTACAGATGTTAATCCAGGAGAACCATTGATTTATATTGACTCGGTGTATACAGTTGCTTTTGGCGTCCACACTGGTAGTTTTGAGCAGACGTATCACGTTGGTGCTGGTCAAAATTGGGCGGTCGTACTTACCAAAGAAGCACAATAGATGACAGAATAATTAGGAGAAAAACGATGAGTGAACAACGCAAAAAATCAGGACTATCTGTACGGGCAGTAGTCGCAACTGGAATCGGTGCAGCAGTTTTCTTTATTTTGATGAAGTATATTGCGATTCCAACAGGTGTTCCTAACACCAATGTTAACGTGGCTGAAGGTTGGTTGGCTTTGATTGCTGGGTTATTTGGACCAGTAGTTGGCTTTTTAGTAGGGATTATCGGGCATACGTTGACTGACGCCACTTATGGTGCGCCTTGGTGGTCATGGGTGTTGGCAGATGGCGTTTTTGGTCTACTGCTTGGTTTGAGCAAGCGCTTTTTAGATTTGCAAGGTGGGGATTTAACGGCTAAAAAGCTGATTCAATTCAACGTTTGGCAGATTGTTGCCAACGTTGTGTCATGGGTAGTGATTGCGCCAATTGGCGATATTTTAATTTATAAGCAGCCAGCTAACAAGGTCTTTTTGCAAGGCATTGTGGCAGCAATTGTGAATATTTTGTCAGTGGCAATCATTGGCTCAATCTTAATTGTGGCTTATGTAAAGTCACGTCCCAAAAAGAGTTCGTTGCGTAGCGAATAGTTCTCATGCGGCAATTGTCGCGTACATAGGAGTCATCATGCCGGAACCGATAATTGATTTTCAACATGTCACATTTAAATACAATGCACAAGCCGAACCAACCTTACATGACGTGAGTTTTCAGATTTATCCGGGTGAAAAGGTTTTGATTGCTGGTGCCTCAGGCTCTGGTAAAACCACATTGTTACGGTTGCTTAATGGCTTGATTCCTCAAGCTTATCAGGGAGATGTGACTGGTCAATTATTATTAAATGGCAAAAATATTTTGGATCAATCCCTATTTGAACTTTCGTTACAAGCTGGAACTGTATTACAGGATGCAGATGCGCAGTTTGTTGGCATGACTGTGGCTGAAGATATCGCTTTTGCATTGGAAAATGATACACAACCGGTGAACAGTATCAAACAAAAAGTTGCAAAGTGGGCGCAACGTTTTGGTTTAGGTGAGCGCCTGAATTTGGCACCACAAGATTTATCAGGTGGGCAAAAGCAACGCACTGCAATGGCTGGTGTGTTAATTGACGACGGGAAGTTGTTACTATTTGACGAACCTTTGGCGAGTTTGGACCCAGCTGCTGGACATGCTGCTATGAAAATGATTGCTGAATTGCAGGCTGAACGTGATTTGACGGTAGTCATTATTGAGCATCGCATTGAAGAAGTGTTGGGGGCAGATATTGACCGTGTGATTGTAATGTCTGACGGTAAAATTGTTGCGAATGGCACACCAGACGAGATCGTACAAGCTGGCGTATTACTGGATAATGGGCTAGATGAGCCGCTTTATGTGCAATTATTGCGCCAAGCTGGTGTGGCGATTACCAATTTGCCACATGTGTCTGATTTGAATCAAATTGATGTGACGCCATATCGCGACCAAATCGCAGCTATTGGTCAATCTGTAATACCAGCTAAACTTGCCGATCCGCAACTCATCATCCAAAATGTTTCATTTGGTTACAGTGCGGGACAACAATTGTTCAACGCGTTGTCAACGACAATCCACACCGGTGAAATTCTCGGCATTGTCGGTAAAAATGGTTCTGGTAAAACGACGTTATCACATTTACTAACAGGATTTTTACAACCAAGTAGTGGTGATGTTTTATTGCATGGCGAGTCTGTCTTAAGACAATCAATTAAAGAACGCGCCGACCACATTGGCTACGTGTTGCAAAATCCCAACCACATGATTACGAAATCAACAGTTTATGATGAAGTCGCCAGTGGTTTGATATTACGCCAAGTGGATACTGACACCATTGAAAAACGTGTGCGTGATATGCTCAAGTTAGTTGATTTAGATGGCATGCGCCACTGGCCAATTTCCGCACTTAGTTTTGGTCAGAAGAAGCGATTGACGATTGCTGCTGTCTTGGTCTTACAACCAGAAATTTTAATTTTGGACGAACCAACAGCTGGTCAAGATGCGACGCATACGGTTCAATTATTGACTTTCTTGCAGAAAATCAACACCCAACAGCAGACTACAATAATTATCATCACGCATGACATGCATTTGCTGGCAAATTTTGTCCAGCGTGTGTTGGTCATTGTTGACGGCCAGTTACTGGCAGATACGACACCGGCTGAATTATTGGCTGACGAAGAACTGGTCACAGCAGCAAGCTTGCGGACAACGAGTGTCTATCGTTTGGCGAAACGTTTGGCGATTAAGCAACCGGAAAAACTCAATGCTGCGATAAGGAAGTAATATGAACAATTCGTTATTTGGATATAAAGCGCGTGACACATGGATGAACCAAACAACTGGCACAGCTAAGCTAGTTGGCTTTTTGGCGTTGACAACAGTTGGTATGGTTTCTTATGATACGCGTTTTCTGGTGGCACTGGTTATTTTATCTTTTATACTGATTAAAATTTCGCACATTCAATATCGCGAATATGCCTTATTGTTGAAATTAGTGATTTTTATTGGGGTCCTTAATTTAATTATGATTACAGTTTTAGCGCCACAATACGGTGCAGAATTGTATGGTTCAAAACACGTGTTATTTGGTAGTGGTTATTGGACAATCACACAAGAGCAGTTGTTTTATGAATTAAATCTACTATTAAAGTATGTTTTTTCATTTCCATTATCAATTGTATTGTTATTTACGACTAATCCAAGTGAGTTTGCCTCTGGCTTAAACAAAATTGGGGTGCCGTACAAAGTGTCTTATGCAGTTGCCCTGACGCTTCGCTATATCCCAGATGTTCAAAGCGATTACCACACAATTAGTTTGGCGCAACAGGCGCGTGGCTATGAAATTTCTAAAAAAGCATCCTTAACAAAACGTATGAAAGGTGCCGTGCAAATTATTTTGCCGTTAGTTTTTTCTAGTTTAGATCGCATTGATACAATTAGTCAGGCAATGGAATTGCGACGCTTTGGTCGCTATAATAAACGTACATGGTACCAAGATCAAAAATTTTCTGGTCGTGACTTTGGCATGATAATTGGTACATTAATCATCGTCGCGATTGGTATTTTGTTAGTATTTCAAAATGGGGGGCGCTTGTGGAATCCATTCAATTAACTTCATCACAGTGGCAAGAAAATGCCCAACAATATCAACCAGCTTTAATGGCTGATTTGCTTCAATTTTTGGCTATTCCATCAGTGCTTGATCCAACAACAGCTAATATCCAACGCCCGTTTGGCACAGGCATTGATATGGCACTTAAATTTATTAGTGATATAGCGCAGCGTGACGGGTTCAAATTCAATCGAGTAGCTGATAACATGATTGTTGTTGTTGACTATGGTCCGGAAGACGCGTCGGAAACTGTTGGGGTATTGTCGCATGTTGATGTTGTACCCGCAGGGGATGCGTGGACGGTAACATTGCCATTTAGTCCCAAAATTGAGGGCAATCGATTGTACGGGCGTGGTTCTCACGATATGAAAGCCGACCTATTAGCTGCCTATTATGCAGTCAAACAGCTCAAAGATATGGGATTTCAACCAAAACGAAAGATTAGATTGATTTTCGGTAGTGATGAAGAGTCAGATTGGCGTGACATGCAGGCTTACTTAACGGAAGTGGGGGAGCCGACATTAGGATTTTCACCCGACGGGGCGTTTCCAGTCGTACCAGGTGAAAAGGGTGTGCTGACTTTGGCGATCAAATTTCAAGGTGTCACCACTAGCGCATGGCAATTGCATCACTTTCATGCTGGTGAACGTGATAATGTCGTACCAGGCATGGCAACAGCTGATATCGAGCTACCAAGTCATGTTGATATCAATGGTTTTTTGGGCGCCTACGAACGTTATTTGAATGACACCCCAATAATTTCTGGTGTTGGTCAATATGATGATGGGCATATCTTACTAACGTTATACGGAAAATCAGCGCATGGCGCTTATCCAGAAACTGGATTGAATGCTGGTACGTACTTGGCCCATTTTTTGGTTAATTATGGTTTCAACCAGCAAGCCCACGCATTTCTGGAATTTTTAGGGATTGCTAACCACCAAAATGTCTTTGGTGAGAAGTTGGGGCTAGTGTATCACGATGACATTATGGGTGATTTGACATTAAACATTGGGCAGATGACGTTTAATGAAAACGCTGAATCAGAAATCAGGATCAATTTCAGATATCCGATGGGTATTACTGAGACGGCAATTTTAACACAGGTGCAGCGACACATGGGTGATTTGATCGGCAAAACATTTAAGCAAGAGTCTTTTGGTAATCAACCACACATGGTCGATTTGAACGATCCAATTGTGACAACACTAGAAAATGTTTACGCCGAACATACACACACAGCCAAACAATACAAAATTTCTAATGGCGGTTCTTATGCACGTTTGCTCAAGCGCGGTGTCGCTTTTGGTGGTCAATTTCCCGATGTTCCTGTCATTAGTCATCAACCTAATGAGTATGTTCTGATTGACAATATTCCCAAGACTCAAGCGATTTTTGCCCATGCGTTATATGAAATTTCTCGATGAAATTGAGGTATGAGTAAAAATTGAGTACAAAACGTAAAATAAGTTACCTGTGGAAATAATTTTGCGAAACACTTGATAATAATAGGCGATATGTAGTATCATTAATACCTGTGAATGCATAAAATTATGCGTGCACTCCTTGCAGCTAAGGCTGCCAGAGACCAAAAGGAGGAAATACAATGGCTACATCATACGAATTGACTTATATTGTTCGCCCTGACTTGGATGCGGATGCAAAAAAGACGCTTGTTGAGCGTTTTGACGGCATTTTGACAAACAACGGTGCAACAATTCAAAAGTCAGCAGATTGGGCAACACGCCGCTTTGCTTACGAAATTGCTGGTTACCGTGAAGGTACTTACCACATTATCAACTTTACAGCTGAAGGCGATGCTGCTACTAATGAATTTGATCGTTTGGCTAAGATCTCACAAGATATCTTACGTCACATGATTGTTAAGCGCGACGCAGAGTAATCTGAATTTCCACTGGGAAAGGAGCTTTTAAATGATTAATCGAGTAGTATTGATTGGGCGATTGACCCGCGATGTGGAATTACGTTATACCCAATCGGGTGTAGCTGTCGGCACGTTTAGCTTGGCGGTTAACCGTCAGTTCACTAACGCAAGTGGTGAACGCGAAGCTGACTTTATTAACGCAGTTATTTGGCGTAAAGCAGCTGAAAATTTTGCTAACTTCACTGGAAAAGGCGCACTTGTTGCGATTGAAGGTCGTTTGCAAACAAGAAATTATGAAAACAATGCAGGTCAACGTGTTTACGTGACCGAAGTTGTTGCGGATAATTTCTCATTACTAGAATCCCGTGCTGAAAGTGAAAAGCGTCGTGCACAAAACGGCTCTTCAAATAGCAATGCGGGTGGCTATAATAATGGTTCAAATGATCATTCATTTGGCGGTAATGATAATTCGTTTAGTGGTGTTGATCCTTTTGCTAGTGCGAACCAAGGTTCAGCTAACAAGTCAGCAGCCGCTGAAAAAGATGCACCTAACCCATTTGCGGCTAGTGGCAACACTGAAATTGATATATCAGATGATGATTTACCATTTTAAATTAAATTAAACACTAAGAAAGGAGCTTTATTATGTCAGAACAAAACTCACGTCCACAAAACTCTGAACGTCCACAACGTTCACGTCGTCCACAAGGCGGCCCACGTCGTCGTCGTAAGGTTGATTTTATCGCTGCTAATCACATCGAATACGTCGACTACAAGAACACTGAATTGTTGGAGCGTTTCATTTCAGAACGTGGTAAGATTTTGCCACGTCGTGTAACTGGTACTTCTGCCAAGAACCAACGCAAGGTAACAACTGCTATCAAGCGTGCTCGTATCATGGCTTTGTTGCCTTTCGTTACGGAAGACTAATTCAGCTTAAAACCCAAGAAGTGATTCTTGGGCTTTTTTTTGTTGTATTTTTGACGAGATTATCTCATTTTAACCACAGGCCACCCTGTGGTAAAATAGTAGATATGAAAGTTACGAGGAGTAACGCGTGAAACGATTTTTTAATTTTAAAAATTTACCTATTTTTTTCCAGAATACAAAATTAGGCACGGTTGCCTTGCTGCTATTAGTGGCGAGTGTGATGAGTGTTGTTTTTGCGGTAATCATTAACTGGATATTTGGTTTAATTTGGTTGGTGGTAGTTGTGATTGGACTTGTCTTCAGTGGGCAAGCGTTCAAAGAGGTTAGCGAAAACGCGCAAGAATACTTATCAGGATTAGGTTATCGTATTGCCCGTAGTGAACAAGAAGCTTTGATTCGTATGCCAATTGGTATTATATTACTGAACCAAGACCAAAAAATTGACTGGATTAACCCCTATATGCAGTCTTATTTGGACAAAAGAGATGTGCTAGGTTTGGAATTATCAGAACTTGATAGTACGCTTGCGCAGGAAATTAACAATTATGCTGATTCGTCTGACACGAACACCATTACTTGGCAAGAGCGACAGTTTTCATTATTTGTTCAACAAAATTTACGGGTTATTTATTTAATGGACATCAGTGAATATGCTGCCATTGCTAAACAATATGAGGATCATCAATTGTTCAGCGGTTTGGTATCGGTGGATAATTATGAGGAAGTAACTGAGGGGATGAGTGAATCAGAGACCTCAACGTTACGCACATTTGTCACGCGCTCATTATCCGATTGGGCAGCAGATCATCAAATCTATATTCGTCGCTTAAACACAGTGCATTACGTGATGTTTGGTTATCAATCTGCCTTGGAAGAGGCGGAAGCTGACAAGTTCAGTGTTTTGAAGGCGATTCGTGAAGCAACAGCCCAACAAAACTTACCGGTCACTTTATCAATTGGTATTGCCTATGGCACGCCAGATATTAATCAGCTGGCAAAACTAGCGCAAACTAATCTTGACTTGGCGTTGGGGCGTGGTGGCGATCAAGTCGTCGTTAAGGCTGAGGATTCGGCAGCACGTTTTTATGGTGGTGCTACCAACCCTATGGAAAAGCGGACTCGCGTTCGTGCGCGCATGGTTTCGCAGACCATATCTGAGTTAATTGAACAGGCTGATAACATTATGATTGCGGGTCATGCGATGCCAGATCTTGATTCAGTCGGTGCTGGATTAGGCGTATGGCGACTAGCCCAAACCAAAAACAAACCGGCGTTTCTCGTGATAGATGAAAAGCAAGTATACAGTGATATCAAATTATTACTGGCCGAACTTAGAAAAAGTCCTGCTGACTTTGTAGCACCCGGATCAAATATTAATGATTCCATTATTGATGAAACGCGCGCGCTTAAATTAGTACGCGATAATACGTTACTCGTTTTGGTTGATCACGCTAACACTAATATATCGGGTGCATCACAATTATTGGCACGACTAGGAAATCGTGTCGTTGTTATTGACCATCACCGTCTGGCTGAGCAAGGGTTAAAAGATAAACCGTTAATGTCTTATATTGAACCATACGCATCATCAACTTCGGAGTTAGTGGTTGAATTGTTGCAGTACCAAGATCAGTCAAATGCGCCAATTACAAAAATTGAAGCCACAGCAATGCTTGGTGGTATCCAGATTGACACAAAAAACTTTACTTTACGTACCGGTTCACGTACTTTTGATGCAGCAAGTTATTTGCGTGCCAATGGTGCGGATAGTAATCTAATTCAGTCGTTTATGAAAGAAAAGTTTACGGATTTCAAAGCACGAACCCACTTGATTAACTTAGCAGAGATTCAGGATGGTAATGCGATTGTGACCGGTGAAAACCAGAATAATTATTCGGGGCTAATTACGGCTCAAGCAGCCGACGAACTGTTGCAAATCAGCGGCGTTGATGCTTCATTTGTGATTACTAAGCGTCAAGATGGTCGTGTTGGAATTTCCGCACGTTCAACTGGTGAGCGTAATGTTCAACGTGTGATGGAGGCCCTCGGTGGTGGTGGCCATTTATCTAATGCTGCCACACAAATTGCTGATGTCACGACTGATGAAGTGAAACAACAATTGTTAGACGTATTGACTGAACAAAAAGAAGAATGAGGTTTTAAAAATGAAAGTTGTATTTTTAGAAGATGTTAAAGGTCGCGGTAAAAAAGGTGAAGTCAAGGATGTTCCTGATGGTTATGCCAATAATTTTTTGATAAAAAATAAAAAAGCTGAGCCGGCGACGGGCAAGAATTTAGGTGCAGTTAAGGGCCGCCAAAAGGCAGAAGAAAAAGCCTCTGCGGAAGAGTTAGCAGAAGCACAAAAGTTGGCTCAGTTCTTTGAGGACGAGAAAACAGTTGTTGAATTGACTGGTAAGTCAGGCGCTGATGGGCGTTTATTTGGTGCAATATCCACCAAACAAATTGCTGCCGGACTGGAAAAGCAATATCAAATTAAGATTGACAAACGTAAGATGGTACTCAACCAACCAATTCATGCTTTGGGCTATACGAATGTCCCTGTTAAGCTTCATCGTCAAGTGACAGCTAACTTGCGTGTGCATGTAAGCGAGGGTTAAGATGGATAATCCGGTATCAAATGAATATCGGCAGGTGCCACAAGATATTGACGCTGAACGAGCAGTGCTTGGCGCCATCTTTTTTGATGTCAAATCAGAGAACGCCATGATTGAGGCAAGTGCAATTTTGGCACCGGACGATTTCTATCGACAAGCCAACCAAACCATTTTTAAGGCAATGCAATCCTTGATTGAGGATAACCGTCCCATTGATATGTTGACATTGCAGGACAAATTGAACAGCATGCAGCAACTTGATAATGTTGGTGGCATGCCCTATTTGGCAGAAATATCTGAATCGACGGCTTCTGCAGCCAACTTAAAACATTATGCTAATATCGTCCGAGAGAAAGCAATTTTACGCAAAATGATTGATACGTTAACACGTAGCATGTCGTTAGCTTATGATGCAGCAGAACCAAGTGAAGATCTACTAGACCAATTATCGCGTAGTATCGATACCATTGCCGAAAATAGAGGTAGTGAGGATTTTCGAAAAATTAAAGATGTTATCCGCGAATATCAGGCTAATCTAGATGAGGCTGTGAAAAATGACAGTGATGTTGTTGGTTTATCCACAGGATTTCCAGAAATGGATAAAATAACACACGGTTTTCGTAATGATCAAATGATTGTTTTTGGTGCTCGTCCAGCAGTTGGTAAAACAGCGTTTGTACTTAATATTGCGCGTAATGTGGCAAAAAATGAACAAGTACCTGTCGTTATTTTTGAAATGGAAATGAGTGCGACAGACATTGTTGGTCGGTTATTAGCTGGTGAAGGATCTATTGATTCTAACCATTTGACAACGGGACAAATGACGCAAGAAGATTGGCAAGCACTCACATTGGCGATGCAATCTTTGGCACAAATGCAAATCTACATGGACGATACCGCAGGTATTAAAATCAATCAAATTAGTGCAAAATTGCATCAACTTGAACGTGATTTGTTGAATGAAATGTCACCGGAAGAACGTGTGCAAAATCCACACCCAATCGGACTTGTTGTCATTGATTATTTAGGCTTGATTGAGTCAAATAACACCGAAAGCCGTCAACAAGCAGTTTCTGAAGTATCAAGATCGATTAAAAAATTAGCAAAAGAATTAAGCACACCCATCATAGCACTTGCCCAGTTGAGCCGTGGCGTGGAACAACGTACAGATAAACGTCCAATTCTTTCTGACTTGCGTGATTCAGGTTCTATCGAACAAGATGCTGATATTGTTGCTTTTCTGTATCGTGATGATTATTCTCGTGATGACGGTGAAGATGGCGAAGGGGATCCACGTGAAGAACAAGAAGCAGTACCAATTGAAGTAATTTTTGAAAAGAATCGTGCTGGTGCACGAGGAACTGCAACATTGATGTTTAATAAGCCAACTTTCAAATTTAATGCCATGGCACCATTGTATCGTGATGATATGAATGCTGGCGTTCCAGACATGAGTTCTGGTTGGTAAAAAAAGCGCATCTGCGCTTTTTTATTGGAAAAATATATATTTAACGGTCGAAATGATAAGGATGAGAGCCAAATAGAAAGGTGTTCCTCGCCAAAAATTTTGCCAATCAGCCTGAGAAAGATGGAATCCTAACAACAGACTGACTAAAATGAAGATAATAATGATGTTTCTAATGTGCCAACCAGTAACCCAGCCAAAAGATAACAAGAACCAAATAGTTAGGCATATTCCGAGAATTGGTGCTAAACTAATAAAAAAATTACCCAGTCGTTGATAGTAGCTTTTGGGATTATATTCGCGATTAACATAGCCTAATATGCCATCATCACTGATTTGCCAGAGACAAAAGCTGACAATGTGATGTCGAAAAATCAAGGCGACAGTCAAGTGGCTTAATTCGTGTATGACGACGCCAAAAAAACTTAAAATAGCTGTGAGGGCATAACCTAGCCACCGATTGAGTTGATCCGTTAAGTAAGATGAGAGACTGCCTACTAAATAAACAACAGTAATTGGCAGGATAAAGAAAAAAAGTAGCTGCTCACCCACCGTGTTTAGCCAATCAGTCATTTTCTAGTAAATCTACGAATGAGGCACCAACCAGCGATGCAACATCTACGGGATTAATTTTGTCAGAGCGACCTAACTCACCACCACTGACCAAAATATATGGTGCTTTTTGAGCAGTTTGTTCGAAGAAAATTGGAAAGTGCTTGTTTTGCCAAATACCGACAGGATTATTGGCGCCGTGAATGTAGCCGGTTGTTTTTTGTAATACTTTTAGTGGCAACATGCTAACTTTTTTATTACCGGAAGCAGCGGCTAATTTTTTTAACGATAAATGTGATGTAATAGGGAGAACAGCAACAATTGGACCAGTTTTGTCACCTTCTGCGGCTAACGTCTTGTAGATATCATCATGTTTCACGTGAAACGTTTCCAAAATAGCATCACGTTCGGCTTCTGATTTGTCAAGAATGTTGAGAGACAGTGCTTCATATGGAATGTTATGCTTCTCCATTACCTGTTCAGGCAATGTTTTTTTCATTTTCTTTTTACTCATGCTCATATTTTACCACAATTGGAACAACCAATGAAATGACTGGTCAGACCAATATGTGATATACTTATTAACATTATGTCAGAACCTATATATGTGACCGTGCAAGCGGACTTAAAACAAAAAATTTATCAAGGCGAATTTGCTAATTTGAAATTACCAGATGAGCGATCACTAGCTGAACAGTACAATGTTTCCCGTTCGTCAATCAAAAGAGCACTCAATGTGCTTGTTCAACAAGGGGTTATTTTCAAAAAACGAGGTAGTGGTACCTTTGTCAATCCATTATATTTGAAGAACCACGCTATTTTTCAGCATGAAGGATCAAATCTTGGTGTCTCTGATTCTTTTCGTGTCGACGGCAAAGCACCGGCAATCGAATTAATAGATTTCAAAGTCATTCCGGCAACACCAGAACAACAGCAAGCGCTTTTCTTAAATGAGGGTGATTTTGTTTATGAAATAAAACGATTGCGTCGCTTAGAAGGTGTGCCATTTATGATTGAGCGTGGCTATGTGCCAATTAGTGTTTTACCCGGTTTAAATCGTGATATTGTTTCAGGTTCAGTGTATGAATATATTGAAAAAAATAAACATCGCTCGGTCACAAAGTCCTTTATGACAATTATGGCTGAACCATCAAATAAAGAAGATCAAAAGCTGTTAAAACTCACTGAAAAAGAACCAGTTGGTATTATGGAAGGCATTTTTTTCATGGATGACGGCACGCCATTAGAATTTTCAACAATGCGTTTGCACTATAAATATCTTCGTTATAATGCCTTTGTCAGCCTTGACTCAGAATGAAATACTGCGATTAGCAGTTTTTTTATGGCATTTCAATCAATTGGACCGTACCAAAAATGTATGTGCGCCAACCAAAATAACAATAGACCTGAACCAATCTAATCTTTCTTCTTGAACTCACTACTAAAATCAGTTATACTGTAAGAGTAAATAGCGGAAGTAGATTCGTGGTTTACGATTCTCTCAAAAAATAAGGAGTACTTAATCTCATGGCAGATTTCGATTCAAAAGAGTACTTAGAACTCGTTGATAAGTGGTGGCGTGCAACCAACTACTTGTCAGCAGGGATGATCTTCTTGAAGAGCAACCCATTGTTCTCAGTAACAAACACACCAATCCAAGCCGAAGACGTTAAAGTAAAGCCAATCGGTCACTGGGGAACTATTTCAGGTCAAACATTCTTGTATGCCCATGCAAACCGCTTGATCAACAAGTATGATTTGAACATGTTCTATATCGGTGGTCCAGGTCACGGTGGTCAAGTTATGGTCACAAACGCTTATTTGGATGGCGAATATACAGAAGATTACCCAGAAATCACACAAGATTTGGCAGGTATGAGCCGTTTGTTCAAGCGCTTCTCATTCCCAGGTGGAATCGGATCGCACATGACAGCTCAAACACCAGGTTCATTGCATGAAGGTGGTGAATTAGGTTATTCATTATCACACGCCTTTGGTGCTGTTTTGGACAACCCAGACCAAATTGCTTTTGCAGTTGTTGGTGATGGTGAAGCTGAAACAGGTCCATCAATGACATCATGGCACTCAACAAAGTTTTTGAACGCCAAGAACGATGGTGCTGTATTGCCTATTTTGGATTTGAACGGCTTTAAGATTTCTAACCCAACAATTTTCTCACGTATGTCTGATGAAGAAATCACAAAGTTTTTTGAAGGTTTGGGTTATTCACCACGCTTTATCGAAAACGATGACATTCATGACTACACTGCTTATCACGAATTAGCAGCCAAGGTCTTGGATCAAGCAATTGAAGATATCCAAGCTATCCAAAAGGATGCGCGTGAAAATGGCAAGTACCAAGACGGTACAATTCCTGCATGGCCAGTTATCATTGCTCGTTTGCCAAAGGGTTGGGGTGGTCCAACACATGATGAGAATGGTGATCCAATCGAAAACTCATTCCGAGCTCACCAAGTGCCATTGCCTTTGGCACAAAACAAGCTTGAAACTTTGACACAATTCGAAGAGTGGATGAACTCATACAAGCCAGAAGAATTGTTCAACGCAGACGGTTCATTGAAAGATGAATTGAAAGCAATTGCACCTAAGGGTGACAAGCGTATGTCAGCTAACCCAATTGCCAACGGCGGTCGTCGTCGTGGCGAAAAGGCGCAAGACTTGACTTTGCCTGATTGGCGTCAATTTACCAACGATATCACAGATGATAATCGTGGTACAGAATTGCCAAAGCAAACACAAAACATGGACATGACAACACTTTCAAACTATTTGGAAGAAGTTATGAAGTTGAACCCAACATCATTCCGTGTCTTTGGTCCTGACGAAACAATGTCAAACCGTTTGTGGAGCCTCTTTAACACAACTAACCGTCAATGGATGGAAGAAGTTAAAGAACCAAATGATCAATATGAAGGTCCTGAAGGACGTATCTTAGATGCGCAATTGTCAGAACACCAAGCAGAAGGTTGGTTGGAAGGCTACACATTGACTGGCCGTGTTGGTATCTTTGCTTCATACGAGTCATTCTTACGTGTTGTCGACACAATGATTACACAACACTTCAAGTGGTTGCGTCACGCTTCAGAACAAGCATGGCGTAATGATTACCCATCATTGAACTTGATTGCAACGTCAACTGCGTTCCAACAAGATCACAATGGTTACACTCACCAAGATCCAGGTCTATTGACTCACTTGGCTGAAAAGAAGTCAAACTTCATTCGTGAATACTTGCCAGCCGATGGTAACACATTGTTGGCTGTTCAAGCACGTGCCTTCTCAGAACGTCATAAGGTTAACTTGTTGATTGCTTCAAAGCAACCACGTCAACAATGGTTTACAGCTGACGAAGCTGATGTATTGGCTAACGAAGGTTTGAAGATTATTGATTGGGCATCTACTGCTCCATCAGGTGATGTTGATATTACATTTGCATCTGCTGGTACAGAACCAACAATCGAAACTTTGGCCGCTTTGTGGTTAATCAACCAAGCGTTCCCAGAAGTTAAGTTCCGCTATGTCAACGTTGTTGAATTGCTACGTTTGCAGAAGAAGTCAGAACCTAACATGAACGACGAACGTGAGTTGTCAGACGAAGAATTTAACAAGTTCTTCCAACCAGAAACACCAGTTATCTTTGGCTTCCACGCGTATGAAGATTTGATTGAATCATTCTTCTTCGAACGTAAGTTTGAAGGTGATGTATACGTTCATGGTTATCGTGAAGATGGTGACATCACAACGACATACGACATGCGTGTGTACTCACACTTGGATCGTTTCCACCAAGCTAAGGAAGCAGCAGAAATCTTGTCAGCAAATGGTAAGATTGATCAAGCAGCCGCTGATACATTTATCGCTAAGATGGATGACACATTGGCAAAGCACTTCGAAGTCACTCGTAATGAAGGACGCGATATTGCAGAATTCACTGACTGGAAGTGGTCAGCACTTAAGTAAGACAAAGTGCGACTTTGCCATTGGTGAAAGAATAAGCGAATCAGTTAATTCTGGTTCGCTTTTTTGTTTGTAAATATGTAGAATGGTTGTATTGAGTAAAATTAAGGTGAAAAATCATGTTAAAAAAAGACGGCTTGACACACGTTCCTAATTTAGATTATGAAAGCCAAGATAGCTTAGACGATTTAATCGAACGTGCAATTTCACTCGGATTTAAAGAATATACCATCGCTGAAATGGCGCCTTTACCAGATGAAGCAAATGTAATCCAACCACATCCAGGTCTCACGTCAGATGATTTGTCAACTTACAAATTAGAAGTGGATCGAGTAGTTGATCAGTATCAGAACCAAATCGTTATTAAACGTGCTTTTGAGATCAATTATTTTTCGCCTTATGAAAACCAGATGCGTCAGTTCTTGCGTTCGCAAATAGATTGGGTTGATGAGGTAATTTTGTCAGTGCATTTTATACCAGATGATATGGGTATATTACGGCGTATTGATGATATTGATATCATTAAAAAATATTTTGCAACAACGCTAACAACACCTCAAGAGTTCTATCAACGTTATTTTGCATTGATGGCTCAGAGTATTGAAGCAATCCTTGGTGTCAACAAACCCATTCGAATTGGTGATTTTGGGATTATTAAGCGTTTCCAAAAGACATTGAATCTGCCTGATTTTGATGACAATATTTACAAGCAGATAGGTGATATATTTCAAATGATGATGACGCGTGGCTACCAGTTGGAAATTAATGCTGCTGGCTTCAATGATGTGGGTTATGGAGATACTTATCCAGCGCTGGAAGTAGCTGCTTCAGCTTTTGATATGGGGATTGAAGTGATTTATAGTTCTCATGCCCACAGTGTCAGTGAGGTGGGTCAGTTTTTCAATGAAATAGAAGAGGTTATCAAATGAAAAAAGCAGCATTCTTTGACTTTGACGGTACTTTAGCAAATACCGAAAAATTATCTGTATTGGCAACACAACAGGCCTTTAAACAAGCTAATTTACCTGTACCCGACGCGCAAGATATTGTCCATTATCAAGGCGTTCCAATTGAAACATCATTTTCAAAATTAGGTGCAAAAGATTTAAATTCGTCAGAATTGCAGATATTATATACGTATTTTCGTGCTGCCTATCAAAATGGCGAATCTGAAGACACTATAACAGCATTTCCAGGAATTGCATCGGCATTAGCACAACTCCAAACTGCTGGTGTTGAGTTGTTTATTATGACCAGCAAAAAGTCTGCCGTAGCGCAACGTAATCTAGCGATTCTGGACATTAACCAATATTTTAGCGACATTTATGGTTCGGATCGTGTCGTTGCATTTAAGCCACTACCGGGTGGTTTATTACAAGCTATGAGGGAGCACAATATTGATTACAGGCAAGCTGTGATGATAGGTGATGCAACTTTTGATATTGACGCTGGTAATGCGGCTGGAATTGATACAATTGCAGTTACGTGGGGATCACATGACCAGGCGATTTTAGAAAAATCTCGACCTAATTATCTGATTAGTGACGCAAAACAATTAACGGAGATAATTATCAATGAGTGATCAACGTGCCGATAAATTGGGTGAGTTGTGGGACGTTTATACCCGCCAACGACAATTAACTGGGCGAACACATCGACGAGGGGAACCGCTAGCGCAAGGAGAATATCATATGGTTGCTAATGCGCTTGTTTTTAATCAAGACGGAGAGTTACTAGTTCAGCAGCGATCGTTTAAAAAAATGGCATTACCAGGTGGCTGGGTTTTGGCGACCGGTGGGTCAGTTCTGCAAGGAGAAACATCATTAGAGGGTATTCAACGAGAGGTCGTCGAAGAATTAGGCGCACAAGCAACTCACTTTGAAAGAATCCGAACTAGTTGGGAAAAAGATTGGTTCGATGACTTGTATGTTACCCGAATTAATCAGCCATTGGACAGCTTGAAGATTCAGACTTCTGAAGTTGAGCAAGTGACTTGGCTATCAATTCCTGCCGCACAAAGGATAAGCAGTGACCCTGATTATTTAGACGACGATATTCTAATAAAAGCACAGCGCATAGCCCTTAATATGATATAATTTGTTTTTATTATTTTAATTATAAATTGTCTGGTGATAACTCACAGGCTCGAGGGAGAAACTATGTCTGATTTTTTTAAGTTAGATCGCAATATTCAATTGCGAATCGTGATGATGTTTATCACAATTGCAATTGGTTCTTCAGTGGGCCCAAATATGACAATATATTATGTAGATTATTTCGGTCCGTTTGTAACTGGGATATTATTAGTGGCAGTCCAAGTGGCAGGCTTTATAGCTGGTCTATATGGTGGTCATTTGGCTGATACTTGGGGCAGAAAACGAGTGATGATTGGTGGCATTGCGGTTATGACGGTTGGCTATATTCTAGCAGCTGCCATGAATTCACCATTATATATTAATCCATATTTAACGTTTTTTGGTTTTTTAATGGCGACTTTGGGTATTAGCTTTGCCTCACCTGCCGAAGAAGCAATGATGATTGATGTATCAACATTACAAAATCGTAAATTCATCTATGCCATGATTTATTGGGTCATTAATTTGGCGGTCATGATTGGAGCGGCTTTGGGCGGCTGGTTTTTCAAAACAGCCCGATTCGAGCTGCTTCTGGGCACAGCATTAGGGGCGCTATTGAGTTTGGTCATTGTTGTCATATGGATTACTGAAACATTTCCTGCTTCAAAGCGAACCGTGCATGGTCAATCAGTCTGGTCAGTAGTTAAAAGTTATCGAGAAGTTTTTGCTGATAAACGTTATCTTAAGTTTATGATTGCTGCTGTTGGAGCGACGGTCATTTTTTCGTCACCAGATTATTATTTAGCGGCGCACTTAGGACAGAGTTTCCACAATACAACGCTATTTGGGGTAACAATTTTTGGTCAACGCATGCTTTCTGTAATTACTGTAACCAATACCTTGATGATTGTGTTATTGATGGGAACCATGACCAAACTCTTTCAGAAGTGGTCAAACATGAAAGCAACTGCCGTAGGGACTGCGATGCAAGGCGCAGGTTTTGCACTATCATTTCTATTGAATGATTTTTGGCCACTATTTTTGGTGGCAATTTTTCTGACACTAGGGGAAATGATTGTGACACCGGCACAGCAATCGTTGCGTGCGGAAATGATGAACCAGCAAAAAATTGGCACTTATAGTGGCTTCAGTGCTGCAATGCGACCAGTTGGTTTTATTATTTCGTCTGCTATCGTTAGTGTTTCTGCGTTTATCGGCAATATTGGCGCCGCAATGATTTTACTGATTGCTACTGGCATCAGCATTTGGTTTACGTATTTATCTGTTGTGATGTTGCGTGAGAAAAGAACCGTTTAATTGATAAAAATAACAATCAATGTTTTGAAAGCGATTACTTTTTGCTATAATGTAGTTACAATAAAATTGGAGCTCAGACATGTCAGAAATAAAAATTGTGTCCATTGATATTGATGGCACGCTATTAAACGATGATCGACAAATTACCCCTGACGTGAAGTCAGCTATTCAAGCAGCCATGGCACAAGGCGTTAAAATCGTGATTACAACGGGACGTCCCCTACCAGGTGTGCAAGATATTTTAGATCAACTAGAGATTGCTGGCAGTGAGCAATTTGTCATTACACACAATGGTGGTTTAATGCAAACTGCTGATGGTTCTCGTATTCTCTTTCAGGCGGCACTGCGTTTATCAGAATATCAGCAAATTAATGATTTCATGCGCGAACAAACTACCTATATTCAGGCAGAAAGTCAAAATGCTGCTTATACGACCAACCATTTGGTTCACCGTTGGGCAAGCTTTGAAAATGCTTTAGTCAAATTACCACTCCATGTCGTTGATGATGTTAAGGATTTGGCAGAAGTTGAAATCATTAAAGGCATTGCTAACGATGAGGCTGATGCATTAGACCGTGTTCAGGCATTAATTCCAACAGCGATTACTGAAGCAGTTTCCGTCATTCGATCAACGGCAAATAATTTGGAATTTATCAATCAGAAAGCTTCAAAAGGAAATGCCTTAGCCGCACTTGCACAGTCTCTTAATATTGATATTAAAGATACAATGGCAATCGGCGATCAAGAAAATGATTTTTCAATGATCGAAGTTGCTGGTCTGGGCGTTGCGATGGGTAACGCCATTAAAAAGATTAAAGACATTGCTGATGTTGAGACAGTGTCCAATAATGAATCCGGCGTTGCAAGAGCACTTGAGAAGTATGTTCTAAAATAGTGCCATCTAAAAATGATTACTGATATAAGCCAAGGAGGCAGAAGATGAAAGTTACATTAAGTGGAAAAGAAGTTGAATTAGAAGGGGAACCAACAAAAGTTGGTGAGGCAATGCCACACTTCAAGTTGTTAGACCAATCAGGTGAAAAGGTTAAAACAGCTGACTTACTAGGTAAAGTCACACTTATTTCTGTTGTACCAGACCTGAATACTGATACATGTTCATTGCAAACACGCCATTTTAATCAAACTGTTGATCAATTCGATGGTGTTAATTTCATCACTGTATCAACAAACACAGTTTCAGAACAACGCGATTGGTGTGCTGCGGAAGGCGTGCATAATTTGAGAATGTTGTCGGATGAACAAGAATCATTTGGCTATGCAACAAAATTATATGTACCGGACACTGGCTTTGATACACGTTCTGTTTATATTTTGGATGCAACAGGGACTGTGATTTATGCACAAATCGTACCAGAAATATCTGAAGAGCCAGACTATGATGACGCTTTGAAAGCCCTATCAAAAGCTTTAGAAGCATAAAGATAGTCATTTGAATGAACGATTACAGTTTCACCTGTGGTCGTTTTATTGTGGGGTAATCAACTGATTTTAAAATTCGGTTAGCTATGTATTTAAGACGTTTTTTTTGATAGAATGGGTGTAGTAGTGATATTTTACCTATAAAAATTTGGAGTTAGACATGCCGGAACCTAAATTGAAACTTTTTTCGTTGAGTTCAAATGAGCCACTTGCTCAAAAAATCGCCGATTCAGTAGGCGTGCCGTTGAGTGAAATTTCTGTTAAACGCTTTGCTGACGGTGAAGTACAAATTAACATTGAAGAAAGTATTCGTGGTGATAATGTATTCGTGATTCAGTCCACTTCTGCGCCTGTCAATGATAATTTGATGGAGTTGTTGATTATGATCGATGCTTTGCGTCGAGCCAGCGCTAATCAAATTAATGTTGTATTACCTTACTATGGTTATGCCCGTCAAGACCGTAAAGCACGTTCTCGCGAACCGATTACTGCCAAGCTTGTCGCTAATATGCTGGAACGTGCTGGCGCAACGCGTGTGCTGGCACTTGACTTACATGCTGCCCAAATTCAAGGATTTTTTGATATTCCAATGGATCATTTGCAAGGGGCACCGCTATTAGCCGATTATTTGATTGAATCAGGAATAGCCAACAAGCAAAATGCGGTGGTTGTGTCACCAGATCATGGTGGTATGACGCGTGCGCGTAACCTTAATAACATGCTGGGATTAGAATCACCGGTGGCAGTAATTGATAAACGCCGCCCAAAGCCAAATGTTGCTGAAATTGGCAGCATTGTTGGTGATGTCGCAGGAAAAACGGCAATCATGATTGATGACATGATTGATACCGCAGGAACCATTACACAGGGTGCACAGCTAATTATGGCGCATGGTGCTAAAGAAGTGTATGTTGTGGCATCGCATGCTGTATTTTCAGGTCCAGCAGTGGAACGCCTACAAAATTCAGTATTCACAAAGGTTATTTTGACAGACTCAATTAATTTACCGGAAGAAAAGAAGTTTGAAAAACTAGAAATTGTTTCCGTTGGTGAATTAATCGGCGAAGCGATTCGTCGTATTAGTAACAATGAAGCAATCAGTTCTCTTTTCAAAACACGTTTCCATCGCAGAAGCCATTAAGTTCTGTCTCAAGTTTACCAATCATTTGATGTGATTGGTTTTTTTTATCAGCGTGAATTTGCGATAATAGTGTTACTATTTGGACCAAATGTGGGCATTTAAGGTTATCATGATTGCTTTATAGTAATGACAAGCTTGTTTATAATGTAGGACATATCAACGATAAACACATTTAGCTGTTGAAAATGTTATAATGTACTTAGAATACACTTATTATGATAGGAGTTCTGCATGAGTAAAGTTTTAGTTGTAGACGATGAAAAGCCAATTTCAGATATTATCAAATTTAATTTAACAAAAGAAGGCTACGATGTTGTGACAGCGGCTGACGGACGTGAAGCGTTGGACATGTATAACGATGAAAATCCTGATCTTGTTTTGCTTGATCAAATGTTACCAGAAGTCGATGGCATCGAGGTATTGCGCCAAATTCGATCAAAATCAGACATTCCAGTCATCATGGTAACGGCTAAAGATAGTGAAATTGACAAAGTCCTAGGACTTGAAATGGGCGCTGACGATTATGTGACTAAACCTTTTTCTAACCGTGAACTTGTAGCACGTGTGAAAGCTAATTTACGTAGTCGTAAATCAGTTGCTCAAAGTACAGAAGAATCATTTAATAGTACGGAAGACATTCACTTGGGGGATTTGACTATTCATCCGCAAGCCTATATGGTTTCTAAAAACGGCGCTGATATTGAATTGACTCACCGTGAATTTGAATTGCTTTACTATTTGGCACAACATATTGGTCAAGTTATGACGCGTGAACATTTGCTACAACAAGTGTGGGGCTATGACTATTTTGGGGATGTTCGCACAGTTGATGTTACCGTGCGTCGCTTGCGTGAAAAAATCGAAGATAATCCCAGCCATCCTAATTGGCTAGCCACTCGACGTGGTGTTGGCTATTATTTGCGCCCATCAGAAGAGTAAGAATAAGCGGCTAGACCGCATACATAATTAGGGAGATCGCAGCTCTCAGCTGAGCATAACTGACATGACAGCAATGACTAAATTTTTTCAATCTATTCGCTTTCGTATTGCACTCGTATTCGTGTTGCTAATGATTATCGCACTCGAATTACTGGGTGCGTTTTTCGTACGGCAAATGGAACAGCAAAATTTGGCGACTTTTCAGCAGCAAATTACCCTCCCAAAATATTTGACGGATCAAATCACAACAGCGCTCCGCGACAAAGATACAGATACTGGTAACCATCAAATTCAGGATGTTTTGTCAGGACTAAACAATACAAACATACAAGAAGCGCAAGTTATTGACAAAACTGGAACTATCCGGGGCACAATTTCTGTCTCTGGGCAACAAACGATTGGACAAAAAACGACTGATATTAACGCTCAAAAAGCATTGGCTGGTGATCAATCCTATTTGCAAACGCGTACCATTAATGAAGGTGGTGATCGTAAAGAGTTGATGACGACACCGCTTGGTGCGACTAATGGTCGGCTCAAGGATATACCCGGTGTGATTGTGGTGAAAGCAAGTCTTTCACCAGTCTATAAAAACATAAACAACGTTATGAAGTTGTTTATTATTGCCGGGTTAGTTGCGCTGATTGCTAGTATTGCGTTAGCTCTCTTTTTGGCGCGAACGCTAACACGACCAATTGAGCAAATTAATGAACAGACAACCAAAATTGCTGACGGTGACTATTCAATGGTCAACCACATTTATGGTTCTGATGAATTGAGTCAATTAGCGATGTCAGTGAATGAACTTTCAATGCGTATTGAAGAATCGACGGAAACGGTGAACGCGGAACGCAACCGTTTGGATTCGGTTTTGACACACATGGCTGATGGTGTTTTAGCAGCTAATCGACGAGGCGAAGTGACCATTATTAACCAAGCTGCAGCTGATTTTGTTGGTGTTGATCGTGAAGAAGCTTTAGGCAAAAATGTTATTGATTTACTACATCTGAAAAATAAGCGCACATTACGTGAAATGCTTGAAAACCTAGATGATTTTCGGGTTGATTTATCTGACGATAGTAAAGATTTATTGGTACAAGCCTATGTATCATTGATTAAGCGCCAATCTGGTTTCATTTCTGGACTAGTGGTGGTTTTACATAACATTACTGAACAACAACGTATCGATTCTGAACGGCGAATGTTTGTCTCTAACGTGTCTCACGAATTACGAACACCGTTAACCTCTGTTCGTTCGTATGTGGACGCACTTGCTGAAGGGGCAATTAATGATCCTGACATGGCGCAGAATTTTTTGGGTGTTGTGCAAGATGAAACGCAACGTATGATTCGTATGATTAATGATTTGCTTGAATTATCAAGACTTGATCAGGGCACGATGGATGTTAAATTAGAAGTCATTAATTTAAATAGCTTGTTTAACTTTGTGCTGAATCGTTTTGATATGATCTTGGAAAACGATGCTAAAAATGATGAATCACCGTCAAAGCGATACAATATTTTACGTGAATTTACGAAAGAAGATGTTTGGGTTGAAGTGGATCCAGATAAGTTTACGCAAGTACTAGACAATATCATGAATAATGCTGTGAAATACTCGCCAGATGGTGGCACAATCACAGCACGTTTAATAAAGACTAAAACACGTGCTATTTTGAGTATTTCAGATCAAGGATTGGGTATTCCGCGCAAGGATTTGGACAACATTTTTAACAGGTTCTTCCGAGTGGACAAATCTCGTTCGCGTGCTCAAGGAGGAACTGGCTTAGGACTGGCAATTTCTAAGGAAGTTGTTGAAAAATTCAATGGTCGAATTTGGGTTGATTCTGTTGAAAACAAAGGCTCGACGTTCTATATTTCTCTAGCCTATGTGGATGAAGTGCCGGAGGACGATTGGGATGCGGAATAATCGATCTGTGCAAGGAATCACGCTGAATGTCATACTGACAATAACTATTTTAATTTCGATCGTGTTGACAGCATTTGTTTTTATGTCCATTGGACAACAACAAAATGTGAGTTCTTCTAATCAGCAGGATCAACAGTCTGTGACGGCGTTTAGACCTACAAACTATATTATCAATGACAAATATGGCACTCAAAATATGGTGATGCACGCTGATAACCAGCAAATCAAAACAATGCGTGGTTATTTGACATCTGCCGATATTAAAAATCCTCATCAGAAAAAGGTTTCAAATGCGACAATTATTGCTGCCATAAGCAAAAAGCAATCTGCCGTATATCGCTATCCGGATGTGGTACCTATTGACTACTTCAATGCACGATATAATCAAAATATCGCGGCGATTAAGGGCTTTAATTTTGATTACTTTGTATTACCGCTTGATAAATCTAATCTGGCTTACTTTATAAATACCCAAACCAAGACGATGGTCACGGTGAGCTTGAGTAAAATTAATACGACCAAGATGTGGGAAGTAGCCGAAAAGTTGCCTAAATCACTGACCGTTAATTTTAAATCTTTAAACCATCGTGTGCGACTAAATTTTCCAAAAAATATCAAATTACCTGTTTATTCTTATTTGGTGAATCATCGTGATCCAACGACGTATGTGTCAACACTATTAGGCACAACGAACCAATTAACAACAACAACAGATGGCAATAAAGTTATTTATACGAATAAGTTTAGCGACCAGCAAGTAACTTATGATCCAGATCTTGATACGGTTACGTTTAAAGACAACAAGGCTGATGGTAAATTAGATAAAACTTATGCTGCTAGATTAAACATTGGTTTTTCTCAGATTAATTTGTTGCAGCTTAACTTAACAGACACACGTTTTTATGAAAGCCGTAATGACGGCAAAAACGTTACTTATCGGACCTTTGTTGAGGGGATGCCGGTATATTATCAATCTGAAAGTGGCGCAATCCACATGACCTTAGACAATCATGGTAACTTGATTAGCACATACTCGTTAAACGAATTGGGTGTGCCAGTGCCAAATAATCAAAAAGAGGTGACGCTACCCAAGACATCAGATATTCTTAGCCGGTTACGACAGGCTGGTGTCAAAGAGACCGACTATTATTTTGTAACACCTGGCTACGAGTGGATGGTGAACAAGGATAGTCGTGCGGCGGTTAATATGCGCCCAACTTGGATGATTGAAACGTCAAGTGGCTGGCAGAGTGTGGATGATTATTTAAAGAGTCGCGCTAATCAATAGGCGGTTGAATCAGAGCATCACTACATTTAAGAAAGGAAGGCTGTGATTGATACTTAGTATCAGTGGCAATTTAAAAAATGCAATTTAAAAGATTGAAAATTTTGATGATTATTTTGTTTATTTCTTTAGATACCTTTCTTTTTGTGTGGTGGCGAAGTAATCGTCCAGATAATGTCCAAGTGACCGATGCAAACACCAGCATTATTGCTGAAATGAAGCATCAGAACATCCAGTTATCCAAGTTTAGCACCAAGATACCCTATGCAAATTATTTAGCTGGTAAACAATCCAACAAATTGATCTCATTGTCGGGCAAAGTAACTGGTTATGAGGCTAATATCAAAAATCAGAAGCTGTCAGTCAACTTCAACACGCCACAAAGTATCAAAAACAGTGGCAGCAAAAATGAGACAAGTAAATATATTGGTAGTCAGATTGATCCTACGGCGCTAGCATATAGTGCTGGCTATCAATATAATAAAATTTTGTCTTACGAACAGGGTGCCAAACAGGGTATTTATTCACAGGAAATTGATAAGTTACCGGTTGTTTCACAGCAAGGGTTGTTTGTTGTGAACTATGACAAGGATGGTAAAGCTACTGGATTTACACAAACGAAAATATCAAATGTCACCGAATTAAGAGATGAGCGTGTTACGTTGAGTGAAGAAGATGCAATTGTTAGTTTGTATCGATTTAATGAATTAAATTCTGGTGATAAATTATCAAAAGGTATGTTATCCTATGACTCCGCTTTGAAAGTAAATGGTTATGATATCTATACACCAGTTTGGTTGTTTGTGGTGACTCATAGTGATGGTGAGAGAGATGCGTTAAAAATCAACGCCTTTACTGGCGATAATTTGTCCGAATAATTTAATTTTAGGTTAATTTCAACTTGATAAAGTAAAACATAACGACATGAAGAGGTGTAATATATGGCACAATCAACATTAACAAAAACAGTGTTAACTGGCGTCATTGCAGGGCTAGTTGGCGGAGGCGTTATTTTATACGCACAAAAAGGAATCGAACAGAGTACCACACAAACGACAGTGCGTACAACGGCAACCAAAACGTCGTCAATTGCGAAAAATGCCACTGCCACAACAGCGTATAATAAAGTTTCAGATGCGGTTGTGTCTGTATTGAATTTTAGTAAATCGGGACAAAATTATGAAGAATCATCTGAAGGTTCTGGTGTCATTTACAAAAAAGCAGATCAATCAGCGTTTATTGTAACAAATAATCATGTCATTGATGGTGCAGCTAAAATTCAAGTAATGCTCCACAATGGTAAAAAAGTGGATGCTACCTTGGTTGGTAAAGATGCTATGACTGACTTAGCGGTTCTAAAGATTGCGAGTGACAATGTGACAACAACTGCTGAGTTTGGTGATTCTAGTAAAATAGCGGTTGGAGAAAATGTGTTAGCGATTGGCTCTCCTCTAGGATCAGAATATGCCTCTTCGGTTACGCAAGGCATAATTTCAGCTAAAAAACGATTAGTCGAAGCCACTTCTGAAAATGGTCAAAATTATGGTGGTTCAACTGTTATTCAAACAGATGCCGCGATTAATCCGGGCAATTCCGGTGGGCCTTTAATTAATTTTGCTGGTCAAGTTATTGGAATTAATTCAATGAAGTTATCTACTTCGTCATCAGGTACAAGTGTTGAGGGAATGGGATTTGCTATTCCCTCAGATCAAGTGGTAGACGTTGTCAATAAGTTGGTTAAGGATGGGAAGATTACGCGGCCGGCCATTGGCATTGGTTTAGTTAATTTGTCAGAAGTGACTGCTGACGATCAAAAGTCTACACTCAAAATTCCTGATAGTGTCACTGGTGGTGTGGTTGTTATGAGTTTGACGAAAAAAGGACCGGCTGATACTGCTGGGTTGAAGAAGTATGATGTAATTGTGGGTATTGATGGCAAGAAAGTGACAACACAAGCTGACCTACGTGAAGAGCTGTATAAACATAAATTAGGTGATACGGTTACACTGACATATTACCACCACAGTAATAAGAAAACAGTTAAAGTTAAATTAACTCAAAAATTAGCAAGCTAACGGTTATCGTTAGCTTTTTCTTTACTTTTAGTTGACAGCGAGACGACAACGTGTGTTTTCAGAAAATGTTGAAAACCGTGTGTAAATGTTAATAACTTGGGGGAAAACTCCTGAAAAATGTGGAAAAATCCAGTATAATAGTGGATAAGAAAGCCTGTTCTTTAAAAAAGAGTAAATTATTGGTGATTAGGTAATCAAAAACAGACTTATCCACACGAATAATGAGTAAATATTGTAATGTTCGTGTAAATGTCAATTTATTTTTTTTATCCTTGATAAGGAGTTTTAATTTTTAAATTAACGAACATTTGAGATGAATATTGAAGTAATGTTTAGCGAACAAATGTGCTTATCCACATCTGTGGATAACGTTGTGAATAACTGTGGAAAAGTGGTGCTTTAAAGACAGAAATTCAGTTAATTTAATACAAAATGCGTTTATAAAGTTATCCACTTATTAGCAAAAAAAGTTAAAAACTGTGGATAATTATTACAAGCGAACAGAACAAAGCTTGATATATAGGCATTTTATAAAAAACAAATAAAATTTGTTCGTGTGGATAACTCGATCAGAATTGTAATTACAATAATCTAAAAATAATTAAGAAAGGTTAAATAAGTAATAGACAGTGAATATTAAAATTATCACAGTAGGCAAATTAAAAGAGCAATATTTAAAAGATGGCATTGCAGAATATACCAAACGGTTATCTCGGTTTGCTAAAGTTCATTTAATCGAGGTGCCTGATGAAAAGACACCAGAAAAGGCTAGTGAAGCAGAGAATACGCAGATTATGGCTAAAGAGGGGCAACGTATTCAGGAAAAAATTGGTGAACGTGATTATGTTATCGTTTTAGCCATTGAAGGTAAGCAGTTACCTTCAGAGGTTTTTGCTGAAAAAATGAATCAAATTACGGTGGATGGTTACTCAGATGTAACGTTTATAATTGGTGGTTCATTGGGGTTGTCACCGGAGGTGAAGCATCGCGCTAATTTTAAGATTAGTTTTGGGCTGTTAACCTTGCCACATCAGTTAATGCGTTTAGTTTTGGTTGAACAAGTATACCGTGCTTTTATGATTCAACAAGGGTCTCCCTATCATAAATAGCAAAAAAAGCCACCTACTAGGTGGCTTTTTGTGTAATACTTAAATAGTTGCGTTCTCGGTTACTGTGGCTTGCATTATTGGCAGACTAAACTCAAAATCATCAGGTACAAGCATACCAACATCTTTCACGATAGTATCACCAGACAGGTAGCCACCTACGCGTTTTGTTAGGCCGACTTTTTTAAAACCAAAGGTAACTGTTGTATGGGCTTTTAATGCTGCTCCTCTGACCTCGCCAGTAGTTGCGTCGACCCCCGTGGGAACGTCGACAGCAATAACCGGTTTTTCAATATGATTGGCTGCTTTAATCATTTTTTGCAGACCTTCTGGTAAATCATTATTAAGGCCGACGCCAAAAATAGCATCAATAATCAGCGTTGCTTCGTTGAAGTCACTTTTTTCAGAGCGAACAACACCGTAGGCCTCAATAATAGACAGTTGTCGTTTGACACTATCTTTGGCCCGATTAACGTTGCCTACAAATTGTAGCGAAACGTTAATGCCCTGTGCATAGAGTAGTCGCGCAATGGCAACGCCGTCAGCGCCATTATTGCCTAGCCCAGCCAATACCAGAACATGATTGAGATCAAAGTGGCCAGCACCAACGACATCAACTACCGCCATAGCAGCACGTTCAATTAAAACATCTTGTGGCATGCCAATGACATCAATCGTATATTGATCAATTTGTTGCATTTCGTTTGCAGTTACAAGTTGTGTCATAATTTCCATCATTTCTTCATAGTCGTTAAATCTATTATACGAGGAATTGAGCGGCTAATCAAACGAGTAAAGCCTTTATTTTTTCCCAAATACTAGCAGGTGTTGTCATTTTTTTATTTTGTTGTTTGTTTGCAGCTTTGCTTAAATTATTGACTAAGGTAACCCCAGTTTGGTAATCACTGTTGCCTGTTGTATAAATTGTTAAAATATATTTGTCATCAATACTACCGCTAGAGTTGACAATCCAAGTGCCGTTATCGGCATTGTAATCTGTCATCCAACCATTTTTTAAAGCGACATCTTTAGCGCCGGTACTAACACCCCAGTCTTGTGTATCTGAAATATTACTCATCAAGGACAAGATATAGGCTTTTGAGGTTGTATTTAATAATGAATTTTTGTTATACAGTTGATCAAGTATTTTATTTTGTTGGCTAGCAGTGGCCATTGTTTCACCGAAATAAGTGGCCTGTGTGATTTTAACATCAATGCTGTGCCAAAAATTATTTAGACCATCATCACCACCAATTTCTGTCCATAATGCCGTAGCAGCATCATTGTCAGAATTAGTAATCATTTGTGTTGCATTTTCTTTTTCATCAGCAGTTAAGGTTTCGCCAGCATTTTGTTTTTGAATCATGAGTGCTTCCAAAATGGAAACCTTAATGGTTGACGCCATCATGATTTTTTTAGTTTTGCTATTGCGATAGGTATAAGTCTTACCAGTTGATAAATCACGAATACTAGCAATAACAGTTACATCGCTGTCAGTTTTCTTGATGACTTTTTTCCAACTAATGGTTGGATTTTGAATGGTACTTGCGCTTGCTGGCGTTACTATGAAAGAACTGGCTAAAAAGATAATCAGTATTTTACGCATAAAATAATCCTTAATATCGCACTATTTTAACTATATCATAATTCAAAAATATTAAACGGAATTTAAATTGGCTATTTGACAAATAAGAAAAATTAGAATACAATAATAACAATTTAAAAATCATAGAGGTTGCTATTGACATCAGTAGCTTGTGGAGTATTTACAGATACGAGGAAGCAAGTCAAAGGGGAAATAGCCGAAGCACTAGTACTGTAAGGTTAGTTAGCTGGGTCGTTAGTCAATAACTGGCGAACTGTCGCGCAAGCGGGGTGCTATGTGGTTGATTGCAATATAATTGGAATCCATGGCTACTAGTTTGTGTGCTGTGGATTTTTTCTATATAGAAAGGCAAATGTGCGACATTGATTTAATGGACGTGCTTAAAGGGACTGATGGTAGAAGCAATTACAAGACCAACTGAGATGACAATTTCTTTGGCGGCAGTTAAAAATAACATTGAAGTGGTGAAAGCCACTTCTGGTGCTGATAAAGTTTTTCTAGCTGTAAAATCAAACGGTTATGGTCACGGTTTGCATACAATGGCTGAAGCTGCAGTGGCCGGTGGTGTGTACGGCCTTGCTGTTGCTATCATTGATGAAGCGCTAGCACTACGACATCAACGGTTGACAGTTCCTATTTTGATTCTAGGCATTTCACCAGCAGAGTACGCCGAATTAATGGCTGTGCAACATATTATGGCGACAGTTGTCTCGATAGATTGGCTGAAAATAGCAGAACAACACTTGAGTGGTGAACAGCGTTTACCAGTAACTTTGGGGCTAGATACGGGAATGGGGCGCATTGGTTTTCGAGAACGTGCAGAAGTTGCTGAAGCAATTGCTTTTGTACAGGCACATGCAGATAAATTCGAATATGTCGGTTTATGCACCCATTTTGCTGAATCCGATTCATCTGACACACGCTATTTTGAGAAGCAGCTCAAACGTTGGCATGCTTTGACTGACGGTTTACCAAAGCCTGAGTATTATCATGTAGCGAATTCTGGTGCAGCGCTGTATCATCCAAATGAAGTACCACATGAAGTTATTCGAGTTGGCACTGTGATTTATGGTATTGAACCATCGCGTGGTGAGTTAGCTGATGGTCATGATTTGATGCCTGTATTATCGTTACGTAGTCAGATGAATTTTGTTAAAAAATTACCAGCTGGAGAAGGCATTAGTTACTCTCATATTTATACCACTTCCGAAGACGAGTGGATTGGGACAGTTCCAATTGGTTATGGGGATGGGTGGTTGCGTTCATTAACTGGTTTTAATGTGATTGTTGACGGACAATATGTACCAATTGTAGGACAAATTGCCATGGATCAACTGATGATTCGTTTGCCACATGAATATCCACTTGGCACAACAGTAACATTTATCGGCGTGGACGGTGATTTAGAAAACACGGTAGAAGATGTGGCGCAATATGCCAAATTAGCACCGTGGGAAATCACCACAGGTTTCCATGAACGGATACATCGTATTTTAGTAGATTAGGAGAAAATCATGACAAAATCATATAATGTCGCTATTTTAGGTGCCACGGGTGCTGTGGGGACGAGACTTATTGAACAACTGGAGCAGTCTACAATACCAGTGAATTCGTTGAAATTATTGGCTTCACCACGTTCAGCAGGTAAACAATTAGAATTTAAAGGTGAAAAAATTACTGTTGAAGCGACCGCGCCAGACAGCTTTGATGGTGTTGATTTGGTTTTGGCAAGTGGTGGTGGCTCAGTTTCAGCCCAATATGCGCCAGAAGCGGTTAAACGCGGGGCAGTGGTTGTTGACAACTCGAGTTATTGGCGCATGAATGATGATGTGCCTCTCATTGTTCCTGAAGTTAATGAAAGCGCATTATCATCGCATAATGGCATTATCGCAAATCCTAATTGCTCGACCATTCAAATGGTGGTCGCATTAGCACCTATTAAACAACAATTTGGCTTGAAGCGGGTCATAGTATCAACATATCAAGCGGCGTCAGGTGCTGGTCAGTCTGCTTGGAATGAATTGGTGGCCGAAACAACTGCTTATAATGCTGGTGAACCAGTACACGCTAACATTTTACCTGTCAAAGGGGCGCAACATCATTATCCATTGGCATATAATTTATTACCACAAATCGACGTTTTTGAAGATGATGGCTATACACATGAAGAATGGAAGATGATTCATGAAACTAAGAAAATCATGTTTGGTGACAAAAATTCAAAAGCTGTCAAAGTAACTGGTACAGCTGTGCGCGTTCCTGTACCTATTGGACATGGGGAAACGGTTTATTTTGAAACTAATGACGGCGCTGGAGCAACAACTGCTAGCATTCAAGCAGCTTTGCGTTCAGCTGCTGGCGTTGTGCTAGAGGATAATCCAGCAGAACAATTATATCCACAACCAGTTAATGCAGCTGGTAAACGCGAGACATTTGTTGGTCGTGTACGTCCTGATTTGGAAAATGATGATAGTTTCCACATGTGGGTTGTGTCAGACAATCTACTAAAAGGTGCGGCATGGAATACGGTTCAAATTGCAGAGCGTCTTGTAGCACTCAACTTAGTTAAGGTGCCGGAAGGTGCGTCCGAGAAGTTTCCAGTGACAAAATAAAAAAGTGCCAGTAAGCGCTTTTTTATTATCATTCATTTTTTAAAGATTAAGATCATGCAATATCGGTGTGGGTGGCGTGTTACAATTGAGGCATGATAATCAATGAAATCATTATAATCATCGTATTTTTCAGCTTAGCTATATTGCTGAATTACCAAATCAGGACGAATGTGGCTTCTTTACAAGTTGGCGCATACGTGCTTTTTATGCTCGCCGTTTTTGGGTATTTCATGTATACACTTTTTAGAACTGATAATAATGTCGTTTATCGTGTTGCACTGATAGTTGGCGTGATTGGGGACTTTTTGGGATTGAGTCTTTTATTAGTGTTACTGTTTTATAGTTATAAAAAGTGGCATGAGTCCGGGCATACAGTGACTAACATCATTTTGTCTGGCATGATTATTTTTTATGTTGTGCTTAATGTCTCTATTTATTTACCACAATGGCTGCCATCAGATATCTGGCAATTACGCGGTGTCATTTCATGGTTGGCTTTATTTGTGTTATGGCAATTTTTACGTTTTTTCATTACGAGTATGATTTACGGATTGGTTGTCAAGCGTCCCGAAGTAGGTCCATTGGTGGTATTGGGCGGTGGATTGGTTGATGGCTATTTTGTTGGTCGCATTGTTAGTCAACGTATTAAAGCAGCTGTTAAAGATGCTAAACAAATGACGCCCTATCCGATGATTGTTTTTTCAGGTGGTCAGGGGGAAGATGAGCTGATATCAGAGGCTCAAGCCATGCGAGATTATGCTGTGAAAGAGCTTCATGTCCCGATTGAAAAGACAAGGCTAGAAGATCAATCACGCAATACGTTTGAAAACATCAGAAATTCATCAGAAATGTTACACACGCCATTTACCTTTTATAGTAGTGATTATCACATTTTGCGGGGTGCAACATTAGCACAACAACAAAAGGTAACTGCTAGTGGGCGTGGTGGTAAGAGCCCTTTCCCATATCGAATTATTGCTTTTTTGCGCGAGTTTTCTGGTGTGATGAATATTAAAAAGAAAGCACAGATTGTTTGGGGTAGTCTTTTATTCTTTGTAGCAATGGCAGTAGTTATAATAGTTTTTAGATAAAAATATATACAACTGTTATAAAAGTATGATATGTTATTAGATAACTTTAATTTTGCTTAGTTTGGAGAGAAAATGAGTATTTTTAGTAAGTTAATGTGGTTTTTCAAGGCCAATAAGCGGCTCTACATCTTAGGGTTGTCTTTTTTGTTGCTGACGGAAATTTCACAAATGGTATCGCCGGCGCTTATTGGGCGGTTTACCGATATTTTAGTAGCGCGAGAAGTCACCAGTCAAAATTTATTGATTTATGGTGGTGGCATTCTACTATTTTCTATTTTGATGTATGGCTTTCGTTATGCATGGATCACACATATATTTCAAGGGTCAGCTTTGTTGGAGCGCACATTAAGGCAACAATTATTTGATCATTATATGCAAATGGATACGACATTCTACCAACGTCGTCGTACCGGTGATTTGATGGCACATGCAACTAACGATCTTTCGGCAATTCAAAGAGTTGCTTCTGGTGGTGTGTTAATGCTAGTTGATTCGATCGTTATTATTATATTCACAGTCATTTCAATGGCCTTTGTTGTCGATTGGCGCTTGACACTGATCGGTGTTTTGCCATTACCTTTGCTGGCTTGGGGTGTCCGCTATTTGTCACCAAAGATTAGACGTGCTTTTACTGCCTCGCAAGAAGCTTTTTCACGGCTTTCTAATAAATCACAAGAATCAATTGCTGGAATCAAAGCGATTAAAACTTTAGGGCAAGAACAACAAGACGTCGCATCTTTTACAAGTGAAGTCCAAAACACAATTGCAATCAATAAAAAGGTGGCTAGAATTGATTCAATGTTTGGGCCCATGGCAACGCTTGTGATGACAATTAGTTATGTGGTTATGGTAACGTATGGTGGTTCTTTGGTCACAAATCAGACAATCACGATTGGCCAACTGGTTTCTTTTTCTACTTATTTGGGTTTGTTAGTCTGGCCAATGTTTGGTTTGGGACAGTTATTCAATGTGTTGGAACGTGGCAACGCATCATACATGCGAGTTCAGGAAATTCTGGCAGAAAAATCGGCTATTATTGAAGATGAATCAGGTCGTGAAACTTTAGCTCATGGGGATGTTACCATAAACATTGATGAATTTAAGTACCCTGATGACGAGACAACAACTGCTTTATCTGATGTTCATTTGACAGTCAAAGCTGGCGAAACGCTAGGGCTAGTTGGCCGTGTCGGTGCCGGAAAAACCACACTAATCAAATTGCTGCTGCGTCAGTTTGACGATTATCAAGGAAATATCACTGTGGGTGGTTTTGATATCAAACAATATAAGTTAAAAGCTTATCTGAAAGCAATTGGCTATGTGGCACAAGAAAACTTTTTGTTTTCAACGACAGTATTGGATAATATTCGTTTTGCAGATTTGACTAAAACAAGGGAAGAAGTTGAGGCAGCTGCAAAAAAAGCTGCCTTTCACGACGATGTTTTAGGTTTTCCAGCGGGCTATGAAACAGAGGTAGGGGAACATGGTGTTAGCTTATCTGGTGGGCAAAAGCAACGCTTGGCTATTGCGCGCGCTTTAATTGTTGATCCAGAAATTTTGATACTAGATGACGCCTTATCAGCTGTTGATGCACGCACGGAGAAACAAATTTTGGGTGCGTTAAAAGCAGAACGACAAGATAAAACGACTATTATTGCTGCTCATCGTATTAGTTCGGTCATGAATGCTGATGAAATTATTGTTTTTGACGATGGTCAAATCAAGGAACGCGGTACGCATGCTGAATTGTTAGCGTTAAACGGTTGGTACGCGCATATGTATGCGCAACAGCAATTAGCGACACAATTAGATGAACAGTTGTCAGCAAAGGAGGAAAATAATGCCTGAAAAAAATGAATCAGTTTGGGCTAAAAGTATTCCCGTAAAAGAACAACTTCATGTTATTTGGACGTTAATCAAGATGGCTAAGCCATTTCGAGCGATGTTCATTTGGGCTTTGTCAATTGGGGCCGCTTTTGCATTATTGCAGGCCGCCGCACCACGTGTGATTTCTTATTATATGACAAACTATTTGCATCAAACGACGAGTGTCCCTTTACAGATAACAATTAGTTTTGCTGTATTGGTGGCTGTCATTCGAATTTTACAGGCAATCACGGATGCTTTGAATGCCTATTATTTTTCGGTGGCGGGTGAATATGCTTTAGAGGATATTCGAGTTCGTGTCTTTAAAAAATTGCACACGCTAGGGATGCGATTTTTTGATCAAGTACCTGCGGGATCATTAGTGACGCGTGTGAACAATGATACAGCGTCGCTTGCTGACTTTTGGCGATTTTTTATGGAATTAACATTTGCTGTCATGAGTATGATTGGTGCCTATATCGGTATGTGGACAGTTGATGTGAAGGCAACACTACTTATGTTAGTCGTTGTGCCATTCATTGTTGCTAGTATCATTGCTTATCAGCGATTTTCATCGAGCCTTTTTCGGCACATGCGAGAAAGGTTGTCGGCACTGAATGCAAAAATTGCTGAAAGTATTACTGGTATTGATGTGATTCAAGAGTTTTACCAAGAAGACCGCTTTAAAAAAGAGTTTTCAAGAATTAACGGTGAATACTTTAATGCTAGATTTAAAATGGTTAAGGCAGATGCATTATTACTCGAGCCTATGATTGACATGTTATTAGGTGGTGCAACAGTGCTAATCCTTTGGTATTTCGGTGAATTGTCAATGCATACAGTGGTAGCCGCTGGTGTAATTTATGCATTTACTACCTATTTAAATAACATTTTTGGACCATTAGAAAATATTATGAGTTTGTTCAGTCCATTTCAAGAAGGATTAGTGTCTGGCTACAGAATTTTGGGCATTTTAGCAGATGAAACATATTCCCCTGCTCAAAATACAAATGCGCAAGGTGATATTACCGATGGCAAGATAGAATTTAAGCACGTCAATTTTAGTTATGATGGTCAGCATCAAATTCTAAAGGACCTGACATTTACAGCTAATCCAGGGGAAACGATCGCCTTGGTGGGACATACAGGATCTGGGAAAAGCTCAACGATTAATACATTGATGCGTTTTTATGAGTTTCAAAGTGGCGAAATCTTGATTGACGGGCAGGATATTCGAGATGTTAGCATGAAAAACTTACGTCAAAAAATGGGATTAGTTTTGCAAGAACCGTTTATGTTTTTTGGTGATGTAGCTTCTAATATCCGAATGTATGATGACAGTATTTCTGACGCGCGTGTGAGGGAAGCTGCCGAATTTGTAGGTGCCAATACTTTCATTGAAAAATTAGATAATCAATATAGAGCCAAAGTTCAAGAAGGCGGTTCTGGTTTTTCTGCCGGGGAAAAACAATTAATTAGCTTTGCACGAACTATTGTGCAAGACCCAAAAATTTTAATTTTGGATGAAGCAACGGCAAATGTCGACACTGAGACTGAAACCTTGATTCAAAAGTCACTGAAAAAAATGCGCGAAAATAGGACAACTATTGCTATTGCCCATCGACTATCTACCATTAAAGATGCTAATTTAATCCTTGTTTTGGATGAAGGACGTGTCGTTGAACGTGGTACGCACGAGTCGTTGTTAGCACAGAGAGGACGGTATTATGACTTGTATCGTTTGCAAGGCGCCAATGATGCTATTGTTGAATAAAAGTTGAAATTAATATATTTGTTATAAAACCTGACATAACTTTGACTAAATTGACAAAATGTGCGTAAAATGGAACTAGAACAGACTGGACTAGAACTCTACGTTCGTCCAGTTTTTTTTGATATCGTGAGTGCTTAAGGCAATCACAACGAGTGAAAAGGAGAATTAGGTCATGTCAATGATTGAATTTAAGAATGTTGAGAAATATTACGGGAATTTTCATGCGCTTAAGAACATTAATTTGGAAATTGATGAGGGCGAAACAGTTGTTTTGATTGGACCATCTGGGTCAGGAAAATCAACTTTAATTCGTACCGTTAATGGATTGGAAGAAATTCAAGAAGGTCAGTTACTTGTCAACGGCTTTGATCTTCATGATCCTAAAACTGACATCAACCGTATTCGTAAGAATGTTGGCATGGTGTTCCAGCACTTTAATTTGTATGATAACAAGTCAACAATTGAAAACATCATGTTAGCACCACGTCTTGTTTTAAAAAGAGACGAAGCTGAAAACAAAAAAATGGCAATGGCATTGTTAGAAAAAGTTGGCTTGGCAGACAAGGCTGCTAATATGCCTTCCGAACTTTCTGGTGGTCAAAAGCAACGTGTTGCGATTGCTCGCTCACTGGCTATGCAACCAAAGGCGCTTTTATTTGATGAACCTACCTCAGCGTTGGACCCAGAAATGATTGGGGATGTTTTGGATGTTATGCGTGACATTGCTAAAGATTCGTCAATGACCATGCTAGTTGTGACGCACGAAATGAGTTTTGCTAAAGCAGTTGCTGACCGTGTTATCTTTATGGCTGACGGTCAAATCCTTGAAGATAGCTCAACAGAAGCATTCTTTAATAATCCAACTGAACCACGAGCGCAACAATTCTTGAGCCAGGTTGAGCATCACTAAAATTTAGATTGGGAGGAAAAGTGTTAAAAACTTTATTGATGCCAACAATAATCGGTAAAATTTTTAATGCGACATTATTATGGAAAAAGCTAAAAAAAGACAATTCGGCATTATTGCCACAATCGTCTTAGCTGCCGTTATTGTCCTCGGTCTAATGTGGGCAACAGCTACCGCTAAGAAAAATCAAGAACATCAAGACACTTTGGCGCGTGTTGAAAAACTAGGCCGGATTGTGTGGGGTGTTAAAGCAGATACAAAATTATTTGGTTTGATGGATACAAAAACTGGTGTTTCTAAAGGATTTGATGTTGATATCGCCAAAGCACTGACGGTACAGTTATCCAAGCAAACTGGTGTACCGATGTCTGCTGAATTTGTACCCGTTTCATCATCGTCAAAAATTCAACTTTTAAAAAATACCAATATTGATGGTACTGTTTCAACAATGACTATCACGCCAGAACGTGAAAAAATTATTGACTTTACAAAACAGTATTTTGATGCCGGACAATCAATTCTAGTTAAAAAGGATTCGGGCATCAAGTCAATTAAGGATATGAATGACTCAAAGTACACGATTATTGTGGTCGTAGGTACAACAGCTGCGGAAGAAACTAAAAAGTTCGCACCTAAAGCGAAATTGTTGGCCGTTCAAGACTATGCAACTGGCATGCAAGCATTAAAGGCCGGACAAGGTCAAGCAATGTCGACCGACAATGCAATCTTATATGGTTTTGCAACTGAAAACCCTGATTATCAAATTGTTGGTGGCACATTTACACACGGACCTTATGGTATTGCTTTTGATAATGATCAAGGACCAATGATTCGAGAGACCAATAAAGCCTTGGCTACATTGAAGAAAAATGGTGTATACAATAAATTGATTAAAAAATGGTTCAGTAATGTGCCTGGTCTCGATTGGCATGAATTGGAGGCGAAATAATGGATTTATTACAGAATAATTTTTCGACATTTTTGCAAGGATTCGGTTATACGTTATTATCAAGCGTTATTGCGCTAGTTGTCTCAATGATTCTGGGTACTTTCTTTGCCATTTTGCAAATTTTACCCCAAAAATGGGTACAAAAAGTTGGTAACATTTACGTTCAGGTTTTTCGTAATATTCCCTTGTTGATTATCACTTTCTTTTTCTTCTTAGTTGTTGCAAAAGTGATACCAATGAATGGGTTCACTGCTGGAACAATTGCCCTATCACTATACACATCAGCCTTTATTGCAGAAACCGTCCGCGCGGGTATTTTATCAGTGAACAGTGGACAAATGGAAGGTGCTCGTGCTAATGGTTTATCTTTCTGGCAGGCGATGCAACACATTGTCTTGCCACAGGCGTTTAAAATAGCCTTGCCATCGCTGGGTAATCAATTCATTAATTTAGTAAAAAACTCATCTATTTTGGCTTTTGTCGGTGGTCTTGATTTAATGTATCAAGGCAATATGGTTGCGGCTAACACTTTTGACACGTTTGGCACATATATTATTGTGGCGCTTTTCTATCTAGTGATTACATTGCCGTTGAGTTACTACATGCAGCATCTTGAACGTAAACTAAAGCACGCGGCTTAAGGAGGACATTATGGTTACATTAGGAATTTTTGACGCCTTTACACCACAGAACGTCCAATATTTGTTGGGTGGTTTAGGCATTACAGTGGGTGTCTCAGTTATTTCAGTTATTTTAAGCTTCATTGCAGGTTCGGTGATCGGTATTATTCAATTTGAGAGATTACCATATTTTTCAAAGTTCGTTGGGACAATTAATAATATTATCCGTAACTTACCCTTGCTATTGATTATTTTCTTTGTTTATTTTGCCTTACCAAAATTAGGCATTCACTTGCCGATATTCTGGGCAACAGTGGTTGCTATGAGCACGTTTGAGTCTTCAATGTTGGCTGAAATTGTTCGTGGCGGACTTGAGTCGATTGATAAAGGGCAATTTGAAGGCGCACGCGCAAATGGTCTTTCCAATTTGCAAACAATGTTTTATATTGTATTGCCACAAGCTTATAAGAAAATGATTCCGCCAATTATTTCACAGTTGATTTCATTGGTTAAAGATACCAGTTTGGCAATGGGAATTGTCTTGTCAGAAATGACTTATCGTGGTCAAATTATCTATGCACAGAATTCAACGTATATCATTCCTGTGTTGATTGTGATTACCCTAATTTATTTCTTACTAAATTACGGCTTGTCCTTAATCGCAAGATGGTTTGATAGTAAGTTAGCTTAAATTGATGAGAGAGAATTGACGCTAATTGAGGTAATCAGACCAAATAAGGATCGGTTTGTCAGTGTATTTCTACTATAAATGTTATATTGTACGTTAAATCGCAGTAAAATCTTAAAAGATAACAAAATGAATTGCAAATGAGAAATACACATGGTAAACTAATACCATTGTTAGCAAAAAAGTATATCGGGAGGATATATTAACATGGATACATGGAAAAAATGGGCAATCGGCGCCGCCGTTGTCGTTGTGGTAGGTGGCGGAACACGCGCCGCTGGCCTCTGGGGTGGTTCAAATGGATCATCAAATGCACTTAAGTTTTCTTTCCCAACAGAAATCCAAACATTGGATATCTCAAAGAATACGGATACTTATTCTGGAACAGTCATCGGTAACACGGGCGCTAACTTGTTGCGTGTGAATGCCAAGGGTAAGGCTGTTCCTGAATTGGCTAAGTCAGTTAAGGTTTCAAAAGATGGTTTGACTTATACAGCAACTTTACGAAGTGGCTTGAAGTGGTCTGATGGTTCATCTTTGACAGCAAAAGACTTCGTTTATTCATGGCAACGTATTGTTGATCCAAAGACAGCTTCACAATATGCTTACCTTGCTTCGGGTGTGAAGAATGCTGATGCCATTACTGCTGGTAAAGCTAAAGTTAGCACTTTGGGTGTTTCAGCAAAAGGTAATGTTATTACATTCCAACTTGAACGTCCAATGCCACAATTTAACTATTTGTTGACATTTGCTAATTTCATGCCACAAAAGCAAAGCTTTGTTGAAAAGCAAGGTAAGAAGTATGGTACTACTTCTGCAAAGCAACTATATTCAGGTCCTTATAAGTTTGAAGGATGGAATGGTACTAACAACAGCTTTAAGTTAGTAAAAAATGATAACTATTGGGATGCCAAGAGTGTTAAGACAAAAGAAATCGACTACTCTGTCGTTAAAAAGCCAGAAACGGCCGTTCAATTGTATAAGCAAGGCAAGCTAGACCGCGCTTCAATCTCAACACCTGAACTATATGCTGCCAACAAGAGCAATAAGGATAAGGTGAAGGTTCCTGAAGCAACCACAGCTTATATCGAATATAACCAAACCGGTAAGAACAAGTTCTTAGCTAACACAAAGATTCGTCAGGCTTTGAACCTTGCAACTAACCGTAAAGAATTGGTTGATCAAGTAACATCTGGTATTTCAACACCAGCTACTGGCTTGGCACCACAAGGTTTGGCTAAGACTGCATCAGGTGAAGATTTAGCTAAGTACGTAGCACCTGGCTACAAGTACGATGCTAAGGCAGCTGCTAAGTTGTTCGCTGAAGGTTTGAAAGAAGTTGGTGAAACAAAGATGACTTTGACAATCACTTCTGATGCTGACAGCCCAGTTGCAAAGACAACTTTGGACTACTTACAAGGATCACTACAAAAAGCTTTGCCAGGTTTGAAGGTTGAAGAAAAGTTTGTACCATTCAAGCAACGTTTGTCAGATTCACAGACACAAAACTTTGAGGCTGTCGTAACGCTTTGGGGTGGTGACTATCCAGAAGGCTCAACATTCTATGATTTGTTTAAGGATGGCGCTTCATACAATGATGGTCAATTCAAGAATGATGCTTATACTGCAGCTGTTAAAAAGGCAGAGACAACAGATGCTTTGAATGATTCAGCACGTGACTCAGACTATAAGACTGCTGAAGCCGCATTGTATAAGGATGCTAACTTCAACCCATTGTACTTCCGTGCAGGATATTCATTGGCTCGTCCAAGTGTTAAGGGCATTATCATTAACACGACTGGATTGAACATTGATTTCAAATACGCCTACCGTAAGTAAGTGATTTATGATAGAATTAAACTACATTTAATTAAAAATGAGAATTGACATATGTCAATTCTTATTTATTAGGAAGTCAAGACTATGGTGAAATACATTTTAAAGCGATTGGCGCTTTTGATTTTCACGTTATTCTTAGTGATTACTGCAACTTTTTTCCTGATGCAAATTATGCCAGGAACACCGTTCAATAACCCTAAGCTAACGCCACAAATGATTGCCCAATTGAACAAAGCATATGGATTGGATTTGCCGCTTTGGCAACAATATCTTCATTACTTGGTAAACGCCTTTCGTGGTGATTTTGGAACATCATTCCAATATCAAAACCAAAGTGTTAGTATGCTGATTGGTCAGCGTCTACCAATTTCTGCACAACTTGGCGCACAAGCCTTGGTTGTGGGCGTTATTGCTGGTTTGCTCATGGGTGCCGCATCAGCGCGTAATAAAAACAACAAAATTGATGGCCTATTGGGTGTTGTTTCGACACTTGGTATTTCAGTGCCTAGTTTCATATTAGGTATTATCTTCTTGTACTTGTTTGGTTTCAAGTGGCCATTATTCCCAGTATCAGGCTGGTGAGACTCGTTTTCACAATCAGTATTGCCAACATTGGCACTGGCTGTTTCACCAGCAGCTGTTGTGACACGATTTGTTCGATCTGAAATGATTGAATCATTGAGTTCTGATTATGTGCAGTTGGCTCGAGCTAAAGGTCTGAGTGAGAAAGAGGTTGTTAATAAACACGCCTACCGTAACTCTATGATTCCTGTTCTAACATTGATTGGACCAATGGCGGCTGGTTTGTTAACCGGTTCCACATTGATTGAAAATATTTTCTCAATTCCAGGTATCGGGCAACAATTCGTTTCCTCAATTCCCACTAAAGATTTTCCAGTCATCATGGGAACTACTATCGTATATGCATTGATGCTGATGGTTATGATCTTGATTACGGATATTTTGACGGCAATTGTTGATCCACGTGTTCGGTTGCAATAAGGAGGCTCATGATGGCTGCAAATACAGAAGACTTTGTCATCGTTGGCGCACAAAACTCCGAAGCCAACGAACATATTTCTAAGCCTGCCTTGTCATTTTGGCAAGATGCTTGGCGTCGATTAAAATTAAATAAACTAGCTGTGATTTCACTTTGGTTTTTGGTGTTTATTCTCGGCTTTGCATTAGTATCAAATTTTTTCGTAACACAAAACAAAGCTAACGCTTTTGATTCTGATAACGTTGGTAAATATAAAAACTTACCACCAAACTCAGGGTTACCAATTCCAGGGTGGAATGGTAAGTTGAAAGAGCCTGGTGCCACAGATACTACTGATCCCTATAAAAACAATAACGTTAAAGAAAATTTCATTTTGGGAACTGATAATCTTGGTCGTTCATTAGGAAAACGTGTTATTGTGGGACTTCGTATCTCATTGTTAGTCGCTATTTCAGCAACTTTTATTGATTTGTTAATTGGTGTTACTTACGGTGTATTCTCCGGTTGGAAAGGTGGCTGGGTTGACGTTGTCATGCAGCGTATCATTGAAATTCTTTCCTCTGTACCTAATTTGATTGTTGTGACTATGTTTGGTTTGTTACTGGGAAACGGTGTCACATCAATCATTATTGCGATTGCCATTACGGGTTGGTTAAGTATGGCACGACAAGTACGTAACATGACACTTTCATTGAAAGAGCGTGACTACGTCTTGGCTGCCAAATCTCTTGGTGAAAGTTCAACTAAGATTGCGATTAAGCATTTGATTCCTAATATGGCTGGTACAATCATTGTTCAAATCATGATGACAGTGCCAAGCGCAATCATGTTTGAAGCGGTCTTGTCTGCCATTAACTTGGGTGTTAAGCCACCAACGGCTTCACTTGGTTCATTGATTTCTGATGCTCAAAGTATGTTGCAATTCTACCCTTACCAGGTTTTGATTCCTTCTGGTGTGTTGGTGTTGATTTCGTTGGCGTTTATCTTGCTGGGTGATGGGTTACGAGATGCCTTTGACCCACGTGCTAGTGAAGATTAAGAGGTGCAAGTACTTATGAGTAATCCTATATTAAGAGTTGAAAATTTGCACGTCAATTTCAATACCTATGCTGGTACGGTGCAAGCCATTAGAGACGTGTCATTTGATTTAAATCAAGGCGAAACGTTGGCAATTGTTGGTGAGTCTGGCTCAGGAAAGTCAGTCACAACAAAGACATTGATGGGTCTGAATGCTAAAAATGCTGTGATACCTGAGAATAGTCGTCTTTTGTTCAAAGACAAAAATTTGTTGGAATTGTCCGAAGAAGAATGGCAACATGTTCGTGGTAATGAAATTGCGATGATCTTCCAAGATCCAATGACTAGTTTAGACCCAACAATGAAGATTGGGCAGCAAATTGCTGAACCATTAATTAAACATCAAGAGTTGAGCGAAAAAGATGCTTTGGCTCGCGCTTTGGAGTTGATGAAGGGCGTTGGTATTCCTAACGCTGAAGAGCATATTAACGATTACCCTCATCAATGGTCTGGTGGTATGAGGCAGCGTGCTGTTATTGCAATTGCGCTGGCTGCGGATCCTGAAATTTTGATAGCTGATGAGCCAACTACTGCTTTGGATGTTACGATTCAGGCACAAATTTTGAATTTGATGAAGCAGTTACAAAAGCAGTCAAACTCTTCAATTATCTTTATCACACATGATTTGGGTGTTGTTGCTGGTATGGCTGATCGAGTAGCTGTCATGTACGCTGGTAAAATCGTTGAGTATGGTACAGTTGATGAAATTTTCTTTAATCCACAGCATCCCTATACATGGGGACTGTTAAATTCAATGCCAACCACGGATACGGCTGAAGGGTCATTGCAGGCTATTCCGGGGACACCACCAGATTTGTTGGAGCCACCGCTAGGTGATGCTTTTGCCCCGCGAAATTCGTATGCACTTGCCATTGATAGTAAAGAAGAGCCACCTTTCTTTAAAATTAGTGATACACATTATGCAGCCACTTGGCTACTTGATGAGCGAGCACCTAAAGTGACCCCACCCGAACAGATTTTGAAACGTTGGGCACGATGGGAAGAAATACAAGGACAGGAGGCTTAATCATGACTGAAGAAACACCAAAAAAATTGGTTGAGCTGAATGATTTGCAATTGTACTTCAACAAGGGAAAGGCCAATGAAGTACGGGCTATTGACCATGTCAGTTTTGACATCTATGAAGGTGAAGTGTTTGGCTTAGTAGGTGAGTCTGGTTCTGGTAAAACGACGATTGGTCGTACTATCTTAAAGTTATATGAACCAAATGATGGTACGATTACCTTTGATGGTGAAGACGTCACTAAACTTAAGGGCAAACAGTTATCTAATTTCCGCAAAGACGCACAAATGATCTTTCAGGATCCACAGGCTAGCTTGAACGGTCGAATGAAGGTGCGTGATATTATTGCTGAAGGCATCGATATCAACCATCTGGCCAAGTCAAAGAGTGAACGAAATGCTAAAGTTCAGGATTTGTTGGATTTGGTTGGTCTAAACAAAGATCACGCCACGAGATATCCACATGAATTTTCTGGTGGTCAGAGACAACGAATTGGGATTGCACGTGCGTTGGCAGTTGATCCAAAGTTTATCATTGCAGATGAACCTATTTCCGCTTTGGATGTGTCAATTCAAGCACAAGTTGTTAACTTAATGAAAGAATTGCAGAAAAGGCATTCATTAACATATCTGTTTATTGCCCATGATTTGTCGATGGTGAAATATATTTCAGACCGTATTGGTGTGATGCATTGGGGTAAGTTATTAGAAATTGGTACTTCAGATGCCGTTTATAATCATCCATTACATCCTTATACAAAGAGTCTATTATCTGCTATTCCAGTACCAGATCCTGAAGCTGAAAGTTTGAGGCAGCACATTGATTATGATACAACCATTGAAACTGATGGTAAAGAGCGTAGCATGATTGAAGTTAATCCAGGACATTTTGTATTGGCTACGCCTGAAGAAGCAGAACTATATAAGCAACAACAAAAATGAACACCTGTTAGCCGACCATTATTGGTTGGCTTTTTTTGTAAACAAAAACGAAAAGTGTATAATATTTATTAGTTAATTAAGATAAAGAAATGAGAATTGACATGACAAAATTACAAGATGATTTTTATGATGCAATTAACGGTGAGTGGGCAAAAACAGCTGAAATACCAGCTGATAAGCCCTCAACTGGGGGTTTTAATGATTTAGCAGTAGGGATTGAAAAGTGGTTGTTGTCAACGACTAACGAATGGCAAAACGGTGAGAACGTACCAGATGATGATATATTGCAGCAGTTTATTGCTTATCATCGTTTGACGTCCGATACACAAACACGGGATAAAATTGGTGTCGCGCCAGTATTGCCTTTGCTGGAACAATATAAAGGTTATCAATCGTTTGCTGATTTTGCATCCCATATTGCTGAACTTGAGCAAAGGGGATTGCCAAACGCATTGCCTTTTTGGATTGACCCAGATTTCAAGAATGCCAAACTAAATGTTTTGTGGGCTGGTAGTCTGCCATTACTGCTGCCAGACACGACATATTACACTCCCGACAATGAGCAAGCTAAAGTATTACTCGCGAAATTTCGTGAACAGCAAATGACATTATTGCCTCAGTTTGGTTTTTCAAGTGATGAAGCGGAAACAATGATTGACAATTACATTGCTTTGGACGCCCGAATTGCAAGTGTTTCATTGAGCCGAGAGGAACAAAACGAATATGCCAAATTGTATCACCCTTATCAATGGGATAATTTTGTTCAACAAGCGTCGGATTTGCCACTAAATGATATTATCAAAGCTTTGATTGGACAGATGCCGGATAAAATCATTGTACCTGCAGAGCGTTTTTGGGCTTCTGCAGATCAATTTTATTCTGAGGATGCATGGCCATTATTGAAAGACTATCTGCTTATAAATGTTGCTAATGAATATACTGATTTGTTGAGTGATGATTTGCGTGTCTTGGGTGGCGCTTATGCGAGAGCTTTGCAAGGCTTGCCTGAAGCTAAAAGCACCGAGAAAGCAGCTTTTTACTTGGCAGCAGGACCATTTAGCCAAGCGATTGGTATGTATTATGCACATGAGAAATTTTCTCCAGAGGCAAAGGCAGACGTTGAAGCAAAGGTAGCGACGATGATTGATGTCTATAAAAATCGTTTGCAGAACGTTACTTGGTTGACGCAGGCGACACGGGATAAAGCAATTATCAAACTTAACGCGATTGTGCCTCACATTGGTTATCCTGATAAACTGCCAGATCGTTTGTCACAAAAGACAGTTGATGAAGGGGCGACATTGTTTGAATCTGCAGCTAAATTTAGGCAAATTGAGATTACCCATACTTGGCAACAATGGCATCAACCAGTTGATGAAAATGAATGGCAAATGCCAGCACACTTGGTCAATGCTTACTATGATCCGCAACAAAATCAAATTTTCTTTCCGGCAGCTATTTTACAAGCACCTTTTTATAGCTTACATCAATCTTCATCAGCCAATTATGGTGGGATTGGTGCAGTGATTGCTCATGAAATTTCTCACGCTTTTGATACCAATGGCGCGTCATTTGATGAATTTGGTAGTTTGAATAATTGGTGGACTGATGCGGATTATGCTGCCTTCAAAGAACGTACACAGCAAGTTGTTGATCAATTTGATGGCTTAGATTCGTATGGCGCTAAAGTGAATGGTAAGTTGACAGTGTCAGAAAACGTGGCTGATTTGGGTGGATTAGCTGCTGCTTTGGCCGCTGCCAAACGAGATGAGGATTTTTCATCGGAGGCATTCTTTACCAATTGGGCTGCTATTTGGCGTATGAAAGCACGTCCTGAGTACATGCAATTGTTAGCGGCAGTGGATCCACACGGTCCTGCTAAGGCGCGTGTTAACGTACAAGTAAAAAATTTTGACGACTTTTTCACGACATTTGATGTTAAAGAAACTGATGGCATGTGGTTGGCGCCAGATAAACGCGTTCAAATCTGGTGATGACTGGTCTAAATGACACATTAGTCATCTGATTTGTTCTCAAACAATTATATGTTTTGGTTAGTTAATGGGTGCAATATAGCGAATCGTCGTTTATTTTGTCTTTTATGTCAAAATTGCTTGCTATCACTCTCATTTTCTGGTATTATAATATAGTTGTTTGAGATATGGGAGTGTACCTTCGGGTTCGTAGGTTCGAATCCTACCGCTCCCATTGCCGATTTAATAGTTAACGGCAAAATAAATTAACTATTGCCCCTTCGCCAAGCGGTAAGGCATCGGTTTTTGGTACCGACATGCGCTGGTTCGAATCCAGCAGGGGCAATTGCTAGAGGAACTTGGGAAAGTTCCTTTTTTTGTATATAATTATCATGATAAGAATAGCCTAGTAAGAGGTATCAATGATGAATTTTTTTGTGAACAAACGGATTGGGCATAGTAATAGCGGTGTGGAACATGCGCAATTTTATCGCGCCCAATGTTTTCGTGAAAAAAACATGGTGTTCAAGTTGATTTACACTGATTACCTACCACAATTGCATGAACACATGAAAGAGTGGCGCTTAAAGGAAAATGAAGTTATTGGTTTGTATGACTATTTATTGAGCGATAATCCTTCAGAATATTTGCAAAACGGATTAGCGCACACAAATGTGTACCGACAGCAAACTTTAGTAGATTTTGTGGACACGCAAAGAGTAGTGCATCAACAAACGACGGGTCAATATCAGGCGACGATACTGAAAAGTAAACGGTTTGATAGCAAAAAAAATGTTTATTTAGTTGGGGATGACCGCGTCATTTTAGAAAATGGACAACATCGTGTGGCTTGGCATTATCGTCATTCTGAATCGCTTGGTAAAATCATGACTAACATTCATGTTTCGGGATTTCATGACCGTGATTATTTGTTTGCGACGTTTGAAGAGTTACTCATGTTTTTTTTACTAGAATTGCAACGTGAATTTACTCATAATTGTTACTTCATTGATCGTGGTACTGACAATGAGGAAGTGCTTATTACCTTGAAAAATCGAGGTTATCAGTTGAAAATTGTTGACATTGTGCATGCAGCTCACTTGGTTTCTTATCAAAATAATCGACCGGTATGGAATAACTATTATCAATATATGTTTGATCACTTAGATGATGTTGACAGAGTGATTGTGGCGACAACCTTACAACAAAAAGATATATTGTCACAATTGCGTGATAGCGGTTTACCAGTCGATCCTCATAAAATAATAGCGATTCCAGTCGGTGGTGTTAATCAAATTGCGGCGCCAAAAAAATGGGCTGGTAATGTTGCAAAATTCGTCACGGTTTCACGACTGCATCCAGAAAAAAAGATAGCGCACATTGTTGAGTCGATTGCGCAACTTAATCAAAAGGGCTTTGCTGCCACTTTGTCAATATATGGTACGGGAAATGAAGAAGATAAATTAAAACAGCTCATTAACGACTACCATTTGAATGACAAAATCACTTTAAAGGGATTTTGTCAGTCGATTACACGCGAGCTGCTGAATTATGATGCTTATGTTTCCGCGTCTTATTCAGAAGGTTTCGGTCTGACATATATTGAAGCATTGGGAGCAGCACTACCAGTTGCCTCCTATGCTAATTTGTACGGTGCACAATCATTGATTAAAGATGGTAAAAATGGTCATTTAGCAGAATTTGATCGTCATAACAAAAATGAAGCTACCAATATTGCTCATTTGTCAGCAGCGATGCAACTTATTTTCACAGATTATGATACGTTATCGGAGGGCGCTACATTGACTGCTGAAAACTTTCAAATTAAAAAAATAGCGGATCAGTGGGCGCGTGTTGTTGAGGGGCTATCATGAAAATTGAAATCATCAATTCTTTATCGATCACGCAATTGGATGGTATTGCTTGGCAAATCGAACAAGTTAAGCTCGGGCGTAGTGATGAATTATGGGTTGCCACACCCCATGAAGATGCTGTTTACCTCATCAAAAAGATGGGATTGTCACCTGATAAGGTGTTTGACATGTATGGACAACAATATTTTTCAACAATTGATGACACAAAAGGTATTTGGTGGTCAGACTTGATTGTGCCAAATGAAAGTCAAATTGTCGTCAATCAAGATGGTACTAAAAGTATCATGAGTTTTGGGCGTGAGCTGGCAAAGGTGAGATGGTTTAGTCAATCTAAACGACTAGTACAAGCTGTGACATGGTATGATGACGACGGCAAAATTGACTATAAAGATATTTATCGACGTGACGGGCGACTATTTGCTAAACAGTATTTTAGTGATGGTGAATTGTTGCAATCTGACTTTTATCTTGGTAATAATAAGGTGGTTGTTCAAGATTTTTATGCTGATGGGCACTGCAACTTAGTGGTGGCTTTTGGACAAAAGTTCCGGCGACAGAGTGATTATATTGCAGATGTTGGTAACCAACATGTCGATAATCAGTATAATGTGACACAGCTTGGACGTTCAATTGACTTTGCACCACAAAAAACCAAACTGACATTATTTAATGATGTGACAGATAAGAATGGGCATGTTTTGAAAGAAGTGTCTGCTATTTTAAAGAATAAACATCATCCGATTGGATCAGTCTGGGTTAAGCCACAAGACGCAATAACATTGAAAATGTCTGGGTTACCGGGGCAAAAGGTTCATGTCATTAGGACTGAACGCCATAAGTAGTTATTATCGTGCATTTTTTCACACACCAAGCAAGACAATTAAAGCGTTTTGTTTTATAATAGAGTTTGTAACAATAAAAAATTGGAGGCTATCATGGCTAAATTGACTGTTTCAGATTTGGAACTTTCAGGTAAGAAAGTATTGATGCGCGTTGATTTCAACGTGCCTATCAAAGCAGGCGTTATCGGAAACGATAACCGTATTGTGGCAGCATTGCCAACAATCAAGTACGTGTTGGAAAACAACGGTCGTGCAATTTTGTTTTCACACTTGGGACGTATTAAGTCTGAAGATGATAAAAAAGAATTGTCATTGGCACCAGTTGCTGCGCGATTGGGCGAATTATTAGGCAAGGACGTTAAGTTCGTACCATTTACACGTGGTGCAGAATTAGAATCAGCAATTAATGCTTTGCAAGATGGCGAAGTTTTGATGGTTGAAAACACACGTTTTGAGGATGTTGTTGACGGCGTTGAAGTCAAAAACGAATCAAAGAACAACCCAGAGTTGGGCAAGTATTGGGCATCATTGGGTGATGATTTGTTCATCAACGACGCCTTTGGAACAGCACATCGTGCCCACGCTTCAAACGTCGGTATCGCTTCAAATGTTTCACAAGCAGCCGCTGGTTTCTTGATGGAAAAGGAAATTAAGTTCTTGGGTGACGCTGTGGCTAACCCAGTTCGTCCATTTGTTGCTATTATTGGTGGTGCAAAAGTTTCTGATAAGATTGAGATTGTGAAGTCACTATTGTCTAAAGCCGACAAGGTTATTGTTGGTGGTGGTATGGCTTATACTTTTGACGCTGCTAAGGGTGAAAAAATCGGTAACTCATTATTTGAAGCCGACAAGGTTGAATTGGCTAAGGAATTAATGGCTGAAGCTGGTGACAAGTTGGTTTTGCCGGTTGATTCAATTGCTGCTGACGCATTTTCAAATGATGCCAAGACAGAAGTTGTTGATGCCACAGCTGGTATTCCTGATGGCTACATGGGACTGGATATTGGTCCTAAGTCAGTTAAGCTGTTGCAAGATACTTTGTCAGACGCTAAGACAGTTGTTTGGAACGGCCCAATGGGTGTGTTCGAAATGCCTAACTTCGCCAAGGGTACATTGGCAATTGGTGAAGAATTGGTTAAGGTGACTGAAAATGGTGGTACAACAATTGTTGGTGGTGGTGACTCAACTGCCGCAGTACAACAATTGGGTGTTGCTGACAAATTGACACATATTTCAACAGGTGGTGGTGCATCACTTGAATACCTTGAAGGTAAGGAATTACCAGGTATTGCTTCAATTTCTGAAAAATAAATTTATCAGTTAAACCTGATTAAAGGCACAGCGCTCTACTAGGAGCCTGTGTTTTTTTTGTCACATTTTTAGTAATTTCTTTACCATTTATGAAATAGCTATTTTTCTATATTATAATGTCGTTTATATGAGAAATATGTTAATTTGATTTCTAAACCATGTACAAAGATTAGATATACATGATATAATATTACCCAGGTTAAAATTAAGGAAGAGTAACATGGCAGAAAAATTGTTAGATGCTCAAGATGTTTCGGTAGAATTTAAGATTGCCGGTGAATATCAAAAAGCATTGCATAAAGTTAATTTATCAATCAATCATGGTGAAGTTCTTGCCCTTGTGGGTGAATCCGGTTCAGGCAAATCAACGTTTGCAATGAGTGTCATGGGACTTCATAACCCTGACCAGACAAAAGTCACTGGGTCCATTAAACTTAATGGCAATGAATTAATCGGTTTAACCGAACGACAATTCGATCAGTATCGTGGTGTTTCGGTCGGCATGATTTTTCAAGATCCACTATCAAGTTTAAATCCTCTTATGAAAATCGGCGATCAAATTGCGGAAGCCATGACTGTTCATGATAAACACACGCAACAAGTGTCAAATCGCGTGTTAGGATTACTTGATGACGTTGGTATTGTCGACGCTAAACGTGTCGCACAGCAATATCCGCATGCGCTTTCTGGTGGTATGCGTCAGCGTGTGATGATTGCAATTGCATTGGCTAACGAGCCAGATTTGATCATTGCTGATGAACCGACAACCGCTTTGGACGTTACGATTCAAGCACAAATTTTGGATTTGATTAAGGAAATCCAACAAAAAAAGAATGCCGGTATTTTACTCATTACCCATGATTTAGGTGTTGTGGCTGAAATGGCTGATACTGTTGCGGTTATGTATGCGGGTCAGATTGTTGAAAAAGCTGGTGTTGAGGAATTATTTAATCATCCGAAACATCCGTACACACGTTCGTTATTGCGAGCTGATCCTTCAGATGTTAAACCAGGTGAAACGCTATATGCTATTCCAGGTACAGTGCCAGCTCTAAAAGATATGGATCACAATAAAGATTTGTTTTTGCAGCGTGTGCCTTGGTTAGATGAATCAGTAGTAAATGCCAACGTAAAAGATGAGCTACAACAAGTTGGGGATCATCACTATGTTCGTGGTACAGCGTGGCAAAATTTTGAATTTAATGACGTTACTGAGGGAGAAAATCAGGTATGAGCGACTTAATTAGAATTGAAAATTTGAAAGTCTATTATCCGGTACGTTCTGGTTTCTTTAATCGTGTAACGGATAACATTAAGGCTGTTGATGATGTGTCATTTTCCATTAAAGCAGGACAAACATACGGGTTAGTAGGTGAGTCAGGCTCAGGCAAAACGACGATTGGCAAATCATTGGTGGGATTAGAAGATCCCACTAGCGGGACAATTTTGTTTGATGGCGAGGAAGCTACAACAATCAAGCAGAAAAAGAAATTAAATTATAACAAAGATGTCCAAATGGTGTTTCAAGATAGTCAATCTAGTCTAAACCCACGTCGTTCCATCGGAGAAATCATCGCTGAACCTTTGAAGAGCTTTGGTGTACCTAACGCAATTGGTGCGGGAGCCGGAGATAAACGTTCATTTGATCAAGATGATATTGATAAACGTGTATTAGAATTATTAGAAATTGTGGGTTTGCCAGCACGAACTGTGACGCAATATCCGTTCCAGTTTTCGGGTGGTCAGCGGCAACGTATTGGTGTGGCCCGCGCCTTAGCAACCAATCCACGATTAATTGTGGCAGATGAGCCAGTTTCAGCGTTAGATTTATCAGTTCAAGCGCAAGTTTTGAATTTCATGAAAAAAATACAACGTGACTTCGGCATTAGTTTCTTATTTATTTCCCATGATTTAGGTGTTGTGAAGTACATGACGGATAACATTGCGATTATGCATAATGGGCGTTTTGTCGAGTTAGGTACGACGGCAGATATTTTCGATGATCCGCGTCATATTTATACTAAGCGATTACTATCCGCAATTCCAAGTCTAGATGTTAGCAAACGTGATGCTAACCGCGCTTATCGCAAGCGGGTTGAAGCTGAATTTGCTGAAAATCAAGCTGCATATTATGAGCAGGATGGCTTACGGGCACGTGCGTACGATTTAAAGCAAATTACGCCAACCCATTCTGCGGCACTTAAGAAAGGAGAGGCTTAATTATGTGGCGAACGATTTTACGGCGTGTTTTGATTATGATTCCTCAGTTATTTTTGGTTTCAATACTGATTTTTATGTTGGCACAGTTAATGCCTGGTGATCCATTCTATGGAAATTTAAATCCTAACTCCGATCCAGCTACCATTGCGCGCATGCGACATGCGGCTGGCTTGGACCAACCACTATATCAACAATATATTCACTGGATTGATCGTGTTTTTCACGGTGATTTAGGCACATCATACGCCGTTAACAAAGGCTGGACTGTGACGCGAATTATTGCTTCGCGTCTTTGGCCAACCATTTCAATGGGAATTATTGCAGCGATATTAACTTATGTTTTTGCAATCTCTGAAGCTTTATTATCAGCACGACACGAAAACAAAACAATTGACCGCATTTTGATGGTGTGGAATACAATCACCTCAGCAGTACCATCCTTTGTTTTTTATTTTTTGATGATGATTTTGTTTGTTTACTTGATTCCAATTTTTCCAGCTTCAGGTACGGGAATAGATGACTCTCAGAGTTTTACGACGAGTTTTTTCAGTAATTTGCGTTATGCGTTTTTACCTGCGTTCACGATTGCCTTGTTCAGTACGAACAGTATTTTTCAATATTTGAGATCAAACTTATTAGATCAACAAGCACAAGATTATGTTAGAACTGCACGTGCTAAAGGTGTCACAATTAAGGATGTCTTTAGAAAACACATCTTACGAAATGCCTTTCTGCCGATTGCATCGGGAATTGGTTACTCAATTACTGGTGTGCTGGGTGGTGCAATGTTTGCTGAAACAATCTTTGGTTATCCCGGTATTGGTGCATTATTCGTCCAAGCTCTGACTAGTCGTGATTATACAGTCATCACAGCAGTTATGTTATTGCAAGGATTCTTAGCATTGTTGGGTGGCTTACTATCTGATGTTATTTCAGCTTGGGTTGATCCACGTATTCGAGTGAAATAAGGAGTGAACCATGGAAACTAAAATGAAAAAACAACGGTTTGGTGCACGCTTTATTAAAAATTTCTGGCGTGAACTCGAAAAAGATAACTTAGCATTAGTGACAGTTGTCTTGTTAATTGCACTATTCTTATTTATAGTCATTGGTCAATTCTTTGTGCCAAGTAACATTGGGACTATGAGTGATATTTTGAATGCTAATCTACCACCCATGAGTGGTGGTCATATCTTAGGCACAACAGATTCTGGTGCTGACTTTATTTTAACGTTGATTGCCTCAGCTAAAAACTCAATTATTATTGGTTTTGGCGTTGCAATCATTATTACAGTTATTTCAGTTGTTGCTGGTATGATTATCGGCTATTTTGGTGGCTGGATAGATTGGTTATCAATGCGTATTATTGATTTCTGGTTGATTATGCCACTTATCATGATTTTAGCAATTATTTTTTCAACAGCTAAGGGCTTGTCGATTTGGAATTTAATATTGATTTTGGGACTAACCAGTTGGCCAGCGAGCGTGCGTTTGGTTCGAACATTGACGTTATCTGAAGTTAATCGTGATTATGTTGATGCGGCCAAAATTTCGGGAACCCCTTGGTACAAAATACTCTTTACAGGTATTTTTCCAAATATTTCACCAACGATTATATCGGATTTTGCACTAACATTGGCTACTTCAATTGGTATTGAGACAAGTTTGACATTCCTTGGCTTTGGTTTAAAACAAGGCACTAACTCAATCGGAATGATGTTGACTGTGTTAAGCCAGAACTCAGCCTCAACTATCTATACGCAATGGTGGTTATGGTTGCCAGAAACTATTGTGTTGATTATTTTGACAGTTGGTGTTGTGATTTTGGGTCAAGTTGCACGACGTGCGAGTGACCAGCGACAATCAGTTTCTTAAAATAATAATATAAAAATGAGAAAATGATGTTGACAGCAAAATAAATAAGTGATATATTGCTTAACATGATGAGTGTTTTAAAAAAGAACATTCCAATGAAGAAACACAAAAAGGGAGAATATATATGGTAAGCACAGGTGCAAAAATTGGCTTTGGCGTTGTTGGCCTAGTCGTTGTTGTAGGAGGTGGCTGGGCAGCATTGTCAGCAACGTCCAATAAGGACGCTACACCAAAGGCAGTCAGTGTTGGTTCATTTAAGGGTGATTATACTAACTCAAAGGCAGCGATTAAGGGCGGTAATTTAACAGTTACCTATCCTGGACAAGCTGCTTCACCAATCACATTTGCTGGGTATACGGAATTCGCACAGTGGGCGGCTGCTCAACAACAACTACAACCAGCTGGTAATAATCAGTTGTTCTACACCGATAAGAATGGGAAGATTATCAGTAGTGGTCCAGCAAAATTGAAAGTTGACAAAGATGCCAAAACTGTCACGATTACATTGAGAGATAACTTGAAGTGGTCGGATGGTAAAGCTGTCACTGCCAAAGACGTTGAATTTTCACTTGAAACCTTGTCCACTAACACAGTAGCTTCAGGTAACTTTACTGAAGCCTATACCAAGATTAAAGGTTTGACAGATTTCCAAAATGGTAAGTCAAAGTCAATTTCAGGTATCAAGTTTGATGATGGTGAAGATGGCAAGAAGTTGACAGTATCTTATACAAGTCTACCAGCTGCTGTTAACTGGGGTGACGGTGTGCCAGCCTATGCTTTGCCATATCATGATTTGAAAGATGTGAGTTCAAAGACGATTGACACATCTAAAAAAGTTACCAAAACACCTCTGTCATTTGGACCGTTTAAAGTGTCGTCTGTTTCTTCAGACTCAACAGTTAAGTATGTGCGTAACACTGATTACTGGGGTAAACAAGCTAAGTTGAAGACAATCACTTATTATGTTAACCAAGATCAGTCAAAGCTTGAAAATGACTTATCAAAGCAAAAGTTTGATATTGTGACAACAGCGCCAGCTACATTGTGGAAGAATGGTAATACGCCAGTGTTGTCAAAATATAACAATGCCAAGGGATATGCTGCTACTGGTCAAGCTGATGCAGGGTATTGGGAACTTTACTTTAACTTAGGACACGCAGATTCTAAGGGAACAAGTATTCAAGATCGTTCAACGCCATTGCAAGATGCCGACGTACGTAAGGCAGTTGGTTATGCACAAAACGTCGGTGCGGTTGTTGCTAAGTATGGTAATGGTCTACGTGTGACAACTAACACATTAGTTTCAAAGTCAGAAACTAAGAAGTTGTTCTACGATAAGAATGTCAAGGGTTATCAAGAAAAAGCAAATGGCGACATCAAGAAAGCTGATAGTTTGTTGGAAAAGGCAGGCTATAAGAAAGATTCTGATGGTTACTATGCTAAAGATGGCAAGCGTCTAACGTTGACTTACTTGGCTCGTTCAGGTCGTTCAACAGCTGAGTCTGAAGCAAAAGCTTACATCGCTGCATGGAAAGCAGCCGGTATTGAAGTTAAGCTTTATCAAGACAAGTTAGTTGATGCAGCTACTTGGCAGTCAATTGTTTTGTCAGCAAAGAACAATGATTGGGATATCACTGATGGTGGTTGGGGTGAAGGTACAGTACCAACATTTGACCAACTTTGGAGCAAGAATGCTGCTTATAACTTTGGTCATGTCACATCAGCAGCTTTGACTAAGAATTTGACTGACACACAGAATTCAACTTCTGATGCAAGTTTGATTAAGAATATCAAGGCCTTCCAAAAGTTAGTTGTTGATAAAGAAGCCTACACAATTCCTACTTACACTAACATTGATGTGCAATTGGTCAATGGTCGTGTTAAGGGATGGACAAATGCACCTGTCAATGATTTGTATGCTAAATTAAGTGTTACTTCAAACAAATTGACTACTTCTGGTAATCCACGTAAGTAATCACAAATTAAATACGGGTTGGTATCCTCCCATGGCTCACGTTACTTTTCCAGCCCGTAAGCAGTAGTTGAGCCAAACAGTAAAAAACATCACAGCATGGATTTTTGACTTCCTAATGTTGTGATGTTTTTTTATGTCATTTTCTAATTGTTTTATAAAAATTTGAACCAAAATTAACATTTTATTGGCTAATTAGCATACAATGTATGTGACAACGACTCAGACATTTCGAAGAAAAGAAAGTGTGAAAAAATGTACGCAATAGAGATGAAAGATTATGGCGACGTCGATGTTTTTGCAGAGGTAACAGATGCCAAAACACCAGACATTAAGCCCAGTCAGGTACTGGTTAAGCAACGTGCAACAGCTATTGATCCCTATGATGTAAAGTTTCGTGCAGGTGTCATGGGAACTAGTGCACCAACACCACTGATTAATGGCTCGTCTGTGGCTGGTGACATTATTGCAGTAGGTAGTGAAGTAAGTGATTTTCATGTTGGTGATCGTGTTGCTGCATCACCGCATCTCAAAAGTTACGCTGAATTTGTGGCTGTCAGTAGTAAGCAATTAGCTAAAATTCCAGATGGTGTGAGTTATGAAACAGCCGCAGCAGTTGTTTTGGGTGGTCAAACGGGTTATCAAATGATGACGAGCGATTTAGATGTACGACCTGGTGAGAGCGTATTGATTCACGGTGGCGCCGGCTCAGTTGGATTTACTGCGATTCAAGTTGCTCAGGCAATCGGTGCGGATAAAATATACACAACCGCCAGTGGGGAATCAGCCGTATTCTTAAAGGCGTTCAATCCGCATTTACATGTTATTGACTATAAGAAAGAAAGTTTGGCGACTGTTATTAAAGATAAAGTAGACGTCGTGCTTGATACCATCGGTGGTAAAACCTTAACTGATTCTTTGAGCGTGTTGCAATTCGAAGGTCGACTTGTGTCCATAGTTGATGATAATGATGACCCAAGAGTCACTCATAGTTTTATGAAGTCAAATGGTCAGCAATTGGCGGAATTGTTGCAGATGGTTGCCAGTGGTGATGTGAAAGTCAATATTGCTGAAGTGGCGCCATTTAATGTGATTAATCTGAAAGAATTTCATAGTCGTCAGCACGTTTTAGGCAAGTTAGTTTTAAAGTTCTCGTAATCCAACTTTTATTTTTAGAAACCTTAAAGGTCTCTATATATTTGTTAGTGAAACACGTCACTTTATAAAAGAATTTTATGTAAATTTTACATAAAAACTATTTACAAATATGAATTTTATGGTTACAATTTACTTGTAAATAAATTCACATATATGAAAGAGGTTAAATATGAAAGCAGCAGTTGTCCGTGAAGTGAATGATGGGTATGTTGATTTAATTGATGATTGGCAACCACGCGCGTTAGGCTTCGGTGATGCTTTGGTTGATGTTGAATACGTCGGTCTTTGCCACACTGATTTGCACTGTGCTAATGGTGACTTTGGTAATCCAAACGAAATTGGTGAACGAAACGGTCAATTCCGTCGTGTTATTGGTCATGAAGGCGTTGGTCGTGTTTCAAAGTTAGGCGAAGGTGCCGGTGATTATCTTAAAATTGGTGATCGCGTATCAATTGCTTGGTTCTATGATGCTTGTGGTGTTTGTGACTACTGTGTTTCAGGTAATGAAACGTTCTGCCGTAAGGTTCGTAACTCAGGTTACACGATTGACGGTGCAATGTCACAACAGGTTGTTGTCAACTCAAAATATGCAGTGAAAGTACCAGAAGGTTTGGATCCAGTTGAAGCAACATCAATCACTTGTGCCGGTGTGACAATGTATAAGTCACTTAAAGTTGGTGAAACAAAGCCAGGTGAATGGGTGTCAGTTCATGGTGCCGGTGGTTTAGGTAACTTGGCTGTGCAATATGCTCATAATGTATTTGGTGCACACGTAGCCGTTATTGATGGTAACGATGACAAGTTGGCTGCTGCTAAGGCTAACGGTGCTGAAGTGTTGGTCAACCGTAAGACCGAAGATGTGGTTGCTAAGGTTAATGAACTAACTGGTGGTGTGCATAACGCGCAAGTAACTGCTGTTAATGATGCAGCTTTCTCACAAGCTGTTAATGTTTTGCGCCCAATGGGTAAGTTAGTGGCCGTTGCTTTGCCACAAGGTGATATGGCACTCAATATTGCTAAAACAGTATTAGACGGCATTGAAGTTCGAGGATCACTTGTTGGTACTCGTGCCGATTTGAAAGAAGCTTTCCAATTTGGGGCTGAAGGTAAAGTTAAACCAATCGTCGAAACAGTTGATTTCAAGGATATGAATGATGTGATTGATGAGATGAAGGCTGGTAACATTACTGGACGTAAAGTCTTTGACTTCACAGCATTATAATTAAAAAAAACGAGATACAGAATTTGTATCTCGTTTTTTTAACTATTGATTTGCCTCAAGTGTGATTAAATTACCTTCGGAGTCATGGATTTTAAAGGCGATTTTATTGCCGAAACGTGGCTCGGGCTTGCCTACAATTGGAATAAAATTATTGCGAAGATGTTGCTTTAATTCATCTTGATGGTCTCTAATCAACATTTCTAATTGATCAGTTGATTCACCGGCTACAAAAATAATATCATCACCATCAATCATTAAGTGGCGACCACTTGCGTGACCAGATTGTGGTAGGTCGAATACATCACGCCAAAAACGGTAGGCGCGGTTGACATCTTGAGCTGGAATTGTTTTAATGTTGAGTTTTCTTGGTTTCATAATACTTATAGTATAGCTGTTTCAGTGGTTTTTTCAACCTTCTCAATGTCATGTTGACGGGTTAAAATGATGTATACAACAGTCATCAATGTCACAATTGCCATGATTAACCACGAGATATTTGGTGAGATCAAATTTGCAATACCAAGGAACAATAACTGACCAACTGGCGCGCTTGACAAAGCAAATGTATTGAGCAAACCACTGACACTTGCCAGCTTGTTTTGATCAATGCGTTTCATTAAAATGGCACCAAATTTGGGATTGACTTGCGCGTTAAAATAAGCAACGACAAAGGAAATAAGCATCCATACACTGCCGTTTGGATAAATGATTGGTACGAGCTCTAAGCCTAGTACGCCAGTCAGCGCTACGGCTAGTAATTGCTTAGTTGTTAGATGACTCAGAAAAGGCATGGGCAGAAGAGAGCCTAACAACATCCCGGTTGAAAAGATAGCGCCAAACATCGCGACGGTAGTGCCAAAACTACCAATGAGCAGGCTTTTTTCGTGTAAAAGTGTGACATTAAATACGCCATTTAGCGAGGTGCCAATAAAATTAACTGCAGTGGCTAATAGCATTAACTGAAAGAACAGCTTGTCTTGATAAACATACGAAAAAGTCATTTTTAAGTCGTGCCACATGGGTTGCGTTGGTTTTGGACGTTGTGTTGTTTCAATATGTGCTTCGGCTTGTTTGAAGTGGTGACGATTGACAGTCATAATGAACCAAGCGACGATGAACATGAACGCATTGATCAAGCTAAAAGCGGCATAATCCTGATGTAGTAATCCCAATAATCCGACACCGGCAAAACCGCCAATTAAACTCACCGTGATACTGACCGCCTGCTCCAATCCCATTGCGTTTTGTAATTGATCATCGCTTAAAATATATCGTGATACGGGGGTCATTAATAGATTACTGTATGAGCCAATGGTATCAGCGAAAAAAATAAGTACTAGTAGCGCGATAAAACTGTCAAACCGACCATGCCAGAAAGTTAGAATAACAGTCACAATTAAGAATATACCGGCTTGCGATAGTCGGGCAAATGACCAAGCGCGCAGATGATTTTTAGTTTTATCTGCCAAATTTCCCATCACAACTGATAGTAGTGATGGGAAGAACTCAGCGAATGCCACTAATGTTACTGCGAGCGTTTTATTGGGTAGGATAGCGGCATAAATTAAAAAAACAATGTTAAAAAAACTGCTCCCAATATTATTAAAGAACTGCGCTATAATCATCACGCGAAATGCTTTGTTGACTTTGAAAACCTGCATTAGCAATACTCCTTTTGACTTGAATAAATTAAGTGTACACGGTAAGATAAATTAAAGAACAATAAGAGAATATATTCTACTTTAAATCATCTGTACACAACAGTTAGTAAAATAAGCATAGTTGATTTTGTTGTTAACACGATATAAGTGACATATATGACAACTTTTAAAAATAAGCAGGTATAAAATGACAAATTATGGCGAAGTTTTGCATGAATTGCGTGTTGGCAAACAGATGACATTAGCAAAAACAGCGGGGGATATTGTATCTGCTTCCTTTTTGGCTCGTTTTGAAAAAGGTGACACCAACATATCGTTAGAACACTTCACAAGGATATTGCAGCGGTTAAATGTCAGCCCCTTAGAATTTTTTGCGCTAGCCAACAAGTTTTCTGCGCAAATGTTTGATGATTTATTTACACAAATAACCGAACAGGCAACAATTGATTTAACGTGTAACAGCGCAGTTGTGGGTCAATATGTGTCATTATTAGCTAAGAAATTAACGCATACGACACAGCGATTGCCGGTGTTGTTGGCGCTAGATTTCTTTCAAACATTACTTGATGTGCAACACTTAGCACAACATGCTAATATGACAAATGTTTCTCAACGTTTGTTACAAGGTGGACGCCGAGCAAAAAATTATTTATTGTCAGTTGATACATGGGGTGAATTTGAGATGAAAATATTGACCCGATTTGCCTCAATGATTAGCGCCTCAGAGCTACGACCATTAGTTCAGTTAGCGGTACAAAAAATTGCCATTTATCAGCAGCAAGCTGTGTATGAAGATTATATGTTTCGTTTGTTAAATTCAGTTTTCTTTGCGACTGTGTACACTGATACGCAATTATCAGCTGAAATCCTGACGCTTATGTCCAGAGAAATGACAGCTCGAAATAATGCTGATAATCATTTGAAATACAGGTTAGCTGAGGCGTTACAAGCGCTTGCTGAAGGTCAAATTGCAAAAAGTCGAGCAAATTTTGAACAATTGACAACTGTAAGCCAACAAATTGGTTTGACATTTGATACATTCTTTGGCTTCTCAGCACAGGACTGGTTAGCTTTTGAGGAACAAGTGAAACACGGGCAACAACATACACGCATTCTGCGTTTTGAATTGTGAGGTAAACTATGATTGATTATGGCGCGACATTTAAACGCTTGCGAGAAGATAAGGGCTTGAAAATTGTTGACCTCGAGCAACCCAATATTTCACGATCATTGATTGGTAAATTTGAAAGCGGTCAAACACGGATGTCGGCTGATCGTTTAGACAAATTATTAGCCGACATGGGTGTTAGCCATGATGAATTCTTATTTCTTGGTGGTGATCGTAGTGATAATTATATTTATACAAAACTACATGAAATGGGCGTGCAAACCGGTGAACCAAAAGAAATGCAACAACTTGAGGCGATGATTACACGATCAACTAATGATTTAAAACATGGTCGTGGTGGGATTGGCGCTCGTTTTATGCGTGAATTTGGTTTGATGCTGAAGTACGGCATAGACAAAGAAACGAATGAGCAGTTCTATGATCGTGTTGAAGTAAAAAAGCATGTCAAACCAGCTGTTGATTTTCTCAAGCAAGCTGAAACTTGGGGGCGAATTGAACTAGACATTTTTACTTTGTTCTATCCGGGGATGTCACCAACAGACTTGTTGACACTGGGGCGTTTAGCCATTAAACGGGCACATTTTTATTCACAATTGCGAACAGAACAGATGCGTTTAGTTAACATTATTGACGTTGTTTTCACTGGCTTGATTTACACAGATATTGATGGCGCCGCTGAAATGTTAGCTTTAGAAGAATCGGTATTAAAGCGTATGGACGAATTCATGACGAATTTAACCACGCAACGGTTAAGGCTTGTGTATAGCAAAGGCATATTGCAAATGCTTCAGGGAAATGTTGAAGGTGGCTACACACAAGCAACGTCTGTTGTCCCAGCATACGAAATTGCTGGCATGAATCAGACGGCAAAATTCGTTCAAGAGGCAGCAAAATTAACGCGCAAGGAAATATTGGCCGGTAATCCTGACAATATACCACACACATACTCAATGTTGATTTAAAATGTGATAAACTTATAGTTATGGCATTATTAGAAGTAAACGGCCTAACCATGGCCTACGCAGAAAAAACTTTATATGAAGACGCAGAGTTTGAGCTTCAAAGCGGCGAACACATGGGAATTGTTGGACAAAATGGTGCCGGCAAATCAACGCTCATTAAGATTGTCACTGGGCAAGAACTTCCATTATCAGGCAAAATTGATTGGCAAAAAGGCTTGAAAATCGGTTATTTGGACCAGTATGCAGAAATTCCAGAGGGCATGACGCTGGTTGATTTTTTGCATACCGCTTATCAAGACCTATATGACAAACAAGATCGTATCACGGCACTTTACAATGAGTATGCCGAAACGTTGTCTGATAAATTGCTCGAACGCGCTGGTCGCATGCAAGAAGAACTTGATGCGGCAGGCTTTTATGATGTCGACACGCAAATTGAGCGTGTGATTTCTGGTTTGGGATTAGAGGCTATTGGACGTGAGCGTGAGTTGGAAGCTATGTCTGGTGGACAGCGCGCCAAGGTCATTTTGGCCAAGCTCTTGTTGGAAAATGACGACGTGATTATTTTGGATGAGCCAACCAACTATTTGGATGTGGCACACATTGAATGGCTGGAAGACTTTTTGCAAACCTTTGAAGGTGCAGCAATGATTATTTCCCATGATTTTGATTTCTTAGACAAAGTCACTAACGCAATCATTGATGTTTCATTTGGTAAAATCACTAAATTCCGTGGTTCATTTAAAAAGGCTATGCGTCAAAAAGACGAACGCGCCGAACAACAGTTGCGTCAGTACGAAAAGCAACAAACAGAAATTGAAAAGGCACAAAAGTTCATTGCCAAAAATAAGGCACGTGCTTCAACTTCTAAGCAAGCAAAGTCTCGTGAAAAAATGTTGGCGCGCATGGACCGTGTTGATCCACCTTCTGAAACCTTGCAAGCTAAATTTAATTTTCCCTATGTTAATTCACAGTCAGCTAACGCGTTGACAGTTAGTGATTTGTCTGTGGGCTATGTGACACCGGTGCTAGAGCCCGTGACTTTTTCAATTACCACTGGGCAAAAAGTTGTCTTTAAAGGTTTTAACGGCGCTGGTAAATCAACTTTGATTAAATCAATTTTGGGTGTCATACCGGCATTGGCTGGTCAATCTGAATTTTCCCCATCAGCGGTTGTTAATTATTTTGACCAAGATTTGGCTTGGGATAATGATAGCAAGACACCATTGCAGGAAATGCAAGATCGTTTTCCAACATTGGAACCAAAAGCCTTGCGTACGCGTTTAGCTGCAGCAGGCATCAATGCCGAAAATGCCCAAAAACCATTGCAACAACTTTCAGGTGGTGAACAAACCAAAGTTAAGTTGGCAATCATGGAAATGAAACCAAGTAATTTCTTGATTTTAGATGAGCCAACTAACCATTTGGATGAAGGTACTAAGAATGCTTTGCGCGCAGCGATTGACAAGTTTCAAGGCAATGTCATTATTGTGTCTCACGAGACCAGCTTTACACAAGGACTTGGGGACAAGGAATTGAACGTTGCAGCATTAAGTTATAAAAAGGAATCAGATTAAATGAATTTACTTACTCAAACAGGTATGCATGACGATATTACTGTGATTGATGTGGTTGATTCAACAATGACAATAGGTCGTGATATGCTCAAACAGGGCGTGTCACGACCTTTTGGCATTGTGAGCAATCAACAGCGCGCTGGTTATGGTAAAAAGGGACGCTTTTTCTTTTCACCGCGAGGCGCAGGCGTTTATCAAACTTATGTTTTTGATGTTGCGGGCGAATTTGACGCTGGTCTCTTAACAACAGGGGTTGCGGTTTCTGTGGCAGAGGTTCTTTTTGAAATGACTGGGATTCAAGTGTCATTGAAGTGGGTCAACGATTTTTACCTACATGATCGTAAAATGGGTGGTGTCCTAGTTGAAGGTATTTTAACTTCGGGTAAAATAACACAGGTGATTATCGGTATTGGTTTAAATATTTTACCGACGGCGGTGCCATCTGATTTGGAAGATATTGTAACAACACTCGGTGTGGACGTGGATCGCAATACGTTAGTTGCCGCGATTTTTGAAAGAATTGTTCAAAATATATCTGGATATCAAGCAGGTCAACATCTTGATTATTACCGTCAGCATTCATATTTAAAGGATAAGATGGTCACTTTACTGACAAATAACCAAGAAATTTCTGGACAAGTTCTTGACATTGGTACATGGGGTGAATTATTATTGAAACATGATGAAAACTTAACACCATTCATCAGTGGTGACGTAACGAAGGTGTTCATTAAGGGGAAGAAATGAAAAATAATACACAACGAATTGCGATTACAGCGGTTTTGACCGCGCTATTACTGATTATTGGACCACTAGCAATTAATGTTGGACCAGTGCCAATGACACTACAAACTTTAATTGTTGCACTAGTAGCTTCAGTAGCGTCAACGCGGGTTAGTTTAACAGCCATTGGACTTTATATTGTACTTGGCGCACTTGGTTTGCCGGTCTTTGCAGGATATTCTAGTGGCTTTGCCGTCTTGATTGGACCAACTGCCGGCTATTTGTGGTCATTCTTGCTTTATGCACCAATCATTGGGTTGACAATTAAGCATACCTCAAACATTTTGGCATTGATTGTTGCCAACATTGTAGCAGTGGTTGTTAATTTGGTGATTGGTACAATTTGGTTGTCTATCAGTACGCACATGAGTGCAACAGCAGCAATTGCGGCTGGTGTGACACCGTTCGTATTATCAGGATTGATCAAAATAGTTGTTGTGGTATTAGCCACAGTGTTGATCCGTCAGGCTACTCAAAAAATGCGTTTGACGGTATAAGTGTTAACGGGTATTGCTATCATCGGGAAATTCTGGTATAGTATTATCTGTTATGGAGAAGTACTCAAGCGGCTGAAGAGGCGCCCTTGCTAAGGGTGTAGACGTGTTAAAGCGTGCGAGGGTTCGAATCCCTTCTTCTCCACTAACCATTGAATGGCGTTGTATCAAGTTGTAAAAACCTTGATATGACGCTTTTTTTCATGCAGTAAATTGATTGAAATGTTAATAATACTAAGTATATGGATCACAATCGTTGCAAGGCGCGGGGATTAGAAGGTGAGATGATATAATATTAAAAACACTCTTAAGGAGAAAATGATGGCACAAAAAGAAACGTTTTCGGAATTTGAACGACAAGCAATGCGGAAAAGAGCAAAAGAACTTAAAAAAGCCAAAAACACGGAGGCAGATGTTTTAGAGAAAATAGCAGAAATGACTGACGAAGAAGTTAGCTTTGCGATGACAATTCATGATATCGTAAAGCGTGTCGCACCTGAGTTAAAAGCTAAAACGTGGTATGGTATGCCTGCCTATGCAAATGCTGATGGGAAAGTGGTGATATTTTTCCAAGCGGCGACGAAATTTAAAGCGAGGTATTCGACGATTGGTTTCAATGATACCGCTTCACTTGACGAAGGAAACTTATGGACGACGTCATTTGCCATTAGCGCTATGACAAATGACGTCGTTGCAAAATTGACAGTGCTCATTAAACGCAGTATCTCGGGTAACAATATTTCATGAGCACAGTAACATGTTGATATGACGTGTGGTACTTATTCAATTTAACATCTCAAAAAAACCACGACTGGAAGGTAATTCAAGTCATGGTTTTTTTGTCCTACGGTTAATTTTAAAAATTGTCTACCGGCATAATTAAAGTATCCGTTTAGTTGTGGTGTTGATGTGAACTGTGGGCTTGAATATTATTTTTAATTTGCAAAGCCCAAATGACAGTGCGCCGTCCTAAAAAATAAGACATCCCACCAAATAACACTTCTATGCCAACACACACCCACCAAAGCTGAGTTAGAGGGTGATTAAATAAGCTAGGCACAAACATGATGAACATGTAAAGGAAAATGACAAAAGCACAAACCGCAACAGCCCAGACGACGAGTGCGAGCCAGAATCTGAAGCCAAATGGTTTGTCATCATCAACATCAAATAACGTGTCTGAGAATACCAAAATCATGCCAAATAATTCTTCCATAGTAGTTGCCCTTCGAGTTTTTCTTATTGTACCATAAGCAATTGTTATCATGATGAAGTAATTAAACCTTGATATTTTTTTACGCGCAAATCCCCAAATAACGCCATGCTAGTGACGCTTGCTTTACAAGAGCAAGCAGGAATTGCTAGTATTGTTCTTAGTGAGTCGGTTACATTAGGAGATGAAAGCTATGAGTTTTGAACAAGATATTAAACAACTAAGACTACAAAAAAAGATGACACAACAGGAGCTGGCAGATGAAGTTCATGTCAGTCGGCAAACTGTGTCAACTTGGGAAACAGGTAAAAATTATCCTAGTTTGGATGTCTTAAGGCGTTTGAGTGATTTGTTTGACGTATCTTTCGAAAAAATAATGTTCGGAGAAGAAATCGACATGACAAACAAACAAAAAAGCATTGCTGAAGCAATTGATCAAGATGTGTCATTGAAGCATCGCTATAAGCGACTCACGATGATACTGGGGTCCATTTTTGTATTATTGGTATTATGGTTGGGCATGCTGTTGGTTGGTTACCAAAAAGGCATTGATACAATTGACCGCATGAATCCATTTTTGCAATACAAAGTTGCCTATACAAAAATGCCTAGCGATAAAGTCACTAATCCCAATAATAAGGCAAACCATGGTTATTGGACAAAATGGTTTTCAGATAATGACATGGGGACGGAGTGGACGAAGCTAACGCTAACAACGGGACTCAACCCCGGCGTGAAAGATCCGTACGTAATGGCTTATCACAAAGGCAGCTACGTTAAAATTGCCAGAATTGTACCGGGATCATCAGTTAGCACCGTCATGAAAAGCAATGTTTCAGCTATCACAAGATTGATGTATTCAAAAGATCACGATAATTTGAGTATGAATTTCCGATCAGTTAAGGATTTACAAAATAAAAAGCACTTTAATAAAGTTATTCAAGAACTTGTTGTGCAGTAGGTTAAACAAAGAATCATTATTGGGGATGATTCTTTTGCTTTTATTGAAAAAAGATTAAAAAATTCGGAAAATTTAGCCTTTAGATTGTACTATAATGAGAGTTATATACTAGGTTGATTGAAGCGATTGGGAGGTCGAAATCATGAATGATAATCAGATGAACTATGGCATTGCTGAAAAGCATAGTTTTAAAGATACCCTCCGAAACATTGGTAATATTGCTGCTGTGGGGACACATCGTTATTATTTTTATGTGGAACACGAGGGCAATGCGAGCCAAAATAAAATTTCTAAGAACGACTTGTTGCGACTCTTGGTAGATAACAAACAATTACAAAATCAGATTTTGGCTAATGAACTGAATATTGACAAGGGTGGTGAATTCACAATGGGGATTGTGAATACCTGTATCGCTCAAAACATTATTAGCTATCTTAATCGTTGACAGGTCGCTTGGCGAACGCGAAAAGAATAGATAACTTAATTGTCAATTATATCCACCACCAATAACGTGTGAGGAAGAATATAATGGCAAAGACTAACAGTGCAAATCCAATAAATTGACAAACATATTTTGCGACAGGATGGTGAATGTTAAAACCAATCGCTAAAGAAAATACCCCGACAACGACACAACATACTATGGTAACAAGCATGGTAGTATACATTAGCTTCTCCTTTCGTGGGACTAATTAATTTAATACTAGCAGACATCTATTTATAATCAAAGTAATACGTCCTGCTTTATTTGAAAAATACCATAATCTTCTTATCATCATCTCAAGGTGAAAATTGATAAAATGTTTGTTATTATATAGTAAGAAATAACAAAAAAATTCATTATTTGGGGAGAATCAAATGTTTCATATTCAGCCAACGCCTATTTCTTGGGTGCTGTGGGCGGCCATGTTTGCCGTACCTGTTGTCATTATTTTGCTAGGTGTCTATGCCTATTTCTTTGGTGGTAAGAAGCGTTTAGGCAACACGATTGGTGTCATCGGTATTATCGCAGCACTGGTTGTATTCGGACTAGCAGCGTCGTCAAAATATTATAATTATATCCACTCATCAAGTTACATTAAGTCCAAAAAGACTTACCAGTTGGAATATAACAACAATCAAAAACGTGAAATTGTCATCAAAGATTATCAAGGTAAGGTCATTTATCAATATACTGGCTCATTTAGCTTTGATCGAAGCGGACATGGTGTTAATCTGGTTGATAATAAGACAGGTAAGAAAACGTCAATCTACATTGGAGATAACGCCACTGTGATTGTAACAGATAAATAAAATTAGCGGAGACGACATCATGTCGTCTCCGCTTTTTAGGTTAACGTTCACAATTTGTTCACCAAAAATTCGTCTGGTCTTCCACCCCCCTAGTAGAATGAGGGTCTAGGCTACTAATGGAGAAAAATCATGCGTTTGAACAAACAATTCTACTTACCAATATTAATTACATTACTAACCTTCACAGGTCCAATACAGTCCGTGACAGCTGCCGAAGTGATGACAGCTGATGACGTCAAAACGGATAAAAAGCTACGTCTACCAAATGACGGTCGCTCTGACTTGCAAGAATTGATTCAGCGCGTCGCTACTGACGATACGGGTGACGGTCAGTCAGCAGGGGCGGAATCTGATGAGCTCGAGACACCTGAAGTAGCCGAACCGGAACAGCCTAAAGTTGAAGCAGACCCACAAGTTGAACAACCTTTGGCGAAGACAGATAGTAAGCCAGCTTCGTCTGGAAAAGCACCGAGAACAATTACGGAGAATCTGAACGGAACTAGCACTTGGACATTTGATTCGGATACTGGTTTGTTGGTTTTTGAGCAGGGACGATTATCACAGAACATCTACTCAAACATAGAAGCTGCTGAATTGTATCGTAACGACGTCAAAAAAATTAAATTTGAAGGGACTGTCACAGTAGACCCCAACGTGCCTTATTTATTTGCTAATCTAGGACAACTCACTGAATTTATTGATTTGCAAAATTTTGATACGAGTAATGTAACCTCGATGTCTTATTGGTTTTACAACAGTAAAGGCCTGACTAATCCTGATTTGAGTGCGTTGAATACCAGTAATGTGACGAATATGTCTAATATGTTTTATGGTACTCTCGCGACCAGTTTAGACTTGAGTGCGTGGAACGTCGATAAAGTAACAACGTTTGCCTACATGTTTTCTGGCGCGACGGCTTTGACCACTTTGAATTTATCAAGTTGGGGTGCGCATCGAACAGCAGACGTCGTTTCAATGGCCCATATGTTTTATAATACGGCAGCGTTGCAGAATGACAACTTTAATTTAACTGATTTTAATACCACCAACGTTAATAACATGACTTATATGTTTCAGAGCACGGGTTTGACGAATTTAGATTTAAGTATGTGGGACATTACTAAAGTCGCTGATTTTTCGTATATGTTCAATGGTTCCAAAATTGTAAATTTGGACCTTAGTCATTGGGGCGAGAACCGAACAGCAGAAAATGTTAACATGGCAGACATGTTTTATAACACACAATTTTTGGAGAATCTTGTGTTGACTGATTTTAAAACTAACCATGTTACTAATATGGCTTATATGTTTGGATATACGAAAAAAATGACGGTTTTGGACTTGAGTCAGTGGGATGTTTCAGAAGTCACCAATTTTTCGTACATGTTTGCTTCTTCTTCCTTGGTGACTTTGAACGTAAGTAATTGGTGTAAAAATGGAACTGCGGAAAATATCAATATGTCGCATATGTTTCAATGGATGGTGGGACTAGAAAATCTAATACAGAGTGATTTTACGACCGACAGGGTAACGGATATGTCCTATATGTTTCAGAGTTTTAGCAAAGAATATTTAGATTTGAGTTCTTGGAACGTATCAAAAGTGACGACTTTTGTGGGTATGTTTAATGGCACAGAGGCGAAGACAATTGATTTAAGTGGTTGGGGTGTCAATCGAACGGCTGAAAACGTAACGATGGAAGATATGTTTCGGAGCACAAATGTAGAAGGGCTGACATTAAACAATTTTGATACTATCAACGTCACTGACATGACTCGAATGTTTGAAAGCATAAATCTGAACGCGTTAGATTTAAGTCATTTTAATGTTGACCAAGTGACCGAGTTTCAGTTCATGTTTAATAAGTCAAAACTTGAAGTGATCAATTTGAGTAGTTGGGGAAGTAACCGAGAGATCGATGGTGTTAATATGCGTAGTATGTTTGCTTATACAGAGGACTTGAAGCAACTGATATTAACTAACTTTATGACCACGGGTGTTGCAACAATGATGGATATGTTTAGTTATTCGGGTATAGGCGAATTAGATCTTAGCTGGTGGGATGTTTCACAAGTAGCAAATTTTATGAACATGTTTAACTTTTCTCAATTAAAAACGCTTGATGTGAGCCACTGGAATGTTGGTGAAAATGTTGCAAGTGTTGGCATGACTAGTATGTTTGCTAATATGAGTCAATTAAATCAATTGACGTTGACGGGATTTAAAACAACCAATGTAACGGCTATGACCAGCATGTTTAATAAAAATGGGGCTTCTCAATTAGATGTAAGTGATTGGGACGTTTCTAAAGTAACCTATATGAGTAACATGTTTTATGATAGTCGAGTTACTACGCTTGACTTAAGTAAATGGAATACCAGCAGTCTGACAGGAAGAACAAACATGTTTACCCAAATGACTAAGCTCTGGAAAGTTAAGTTGGGCCCAAATGTTCAATTAGGTACAGGAAATGAGACGACAATGACGTTTACTGCAGCACCGTCAATTGGCACAACACTCAATGACAATGGTCATAACTACATTACCACGGCGGCAAGTTGGCAAGTGGTTGGTTCTGGTACAGACCATAATCCTAAGGGGGACATTGTCACGACAAGTGATATGTGGCAAAACGAACTGCAATCAGCCACCTATGTTTGGACGCAAGCACCGTTTGTCAATAGCGTTTCATCTTTTGGATTTGGTCAGGTAAAAGCGAGTGATTTTCGTGGCAGTAAGGTGCCAACAGCTGTTGGTGCATCTTCTTGTTCGTTTAATTTGAGTAACTTAGAGGTTAATCAACCGTATCAAATCACTATTGAACAAACAAGTGATTGGACAAATCATGAAACGTCGAAAAAAATTTCTGACTCGGATCTTAGTATGTATTATGGCGATGACGATATGTCAAACGGGCCAGTCATTTTTTGGCAAGAGGAAGCCCAAAATAGCCAAGTCAACATTCCGTTTGATCATGACAATGAGAAGCGATTTAACTTACAAATGAACAAAAATATCACCATGAATTCATCATTGATTGGTAAGTTGCTTGAATCCACGGTTACATGGTCATTCAATGACACACCATAATGTTTTGTCCGTTAATTGTTCATCAAGTAGCCCCCCCTAATTTGATTCATAGCAGATTAGGAGGATTTTCTTTATGCCAAATTAAAATTGAAATGTTTTTTCTTTTCATTTATCCAATCTAAGCGTATAATTATATCATTGAAATTTAAGAGAGTGGGACGCGTTTTTGGACGAAAAAATTAAGCAAGTTGAAGAGCAATATTTGAAGACAACACTATCAGCCATGAACCAATCTTTGACTGATACCGAGCTAGAAATTAAGCGGACAAACAAGAACATCTCTGACGTTTCCAAAAGTTGGGGAGATGTGCGTCTCAAAACCGATACCTATTCCGGTATTGTTGAAACAGCCATGTCTGTCCGCCAGCAACAACAAATGTTGGCTGAACGTGAAAATTCTAAGTCACGGGCAGAGCGTCGCTATGAAGTGTTGAATAAACAGATTCATAATCCGTATTTTGCACGTATTGATTTTAGCGAATCCGTGTCAGAAAGCGGTGAACCAGAAACCATCTACATTGGTTTAGGGTCATTTAGTGATGACGACAATCGCTATTTTGTCTATGATTGGCGTGCGCCGGTAGCTTCTATTTATTATGACGGTGGCATTGGACCGGTTGAATATTTGACACCGGATGGCACTCAAAAAGCTAATGTCACGCTGAAACGTCAATTTCAAATTGAAGATGGCGTGATTGTGACGTTATTTGACACGGAAGAGGCAATTGGGGATGCTATGTTGATGAATGCCTTGAGTGGCGAATCATCAACCAAGATGAAGTCAATTGTGACAACCATTCAAAAAGAGCAAAATAAGATTATACGTAATACTTCGGCGGATCTTCTATTTGTTCAAGGTGCAGCCGGTTCTGGTAAGACGGCGGCAGTTTTGCAACGTGTGGCTTACTTGCTTTATCGCTATCGTGGTAAATTAACCAGCGGTCAAGTGGTGCTATTTAGTCCTAACCAACTATTTAATGATTATATTGATCAAGTTTTGCCTGAATTGGGTGAACAGAATATGATTCAAATGACATTTTACCAATACGCCTCACGGCGTTTACCCAAAATGTCTGTAGAAACGTTGCAAGAACGCTTTGAATTGGATCATGTGAATAATCGCTTGGCATTGGCCAAAGGTAGTGTTGACATGTTCAACGCGGTCACTAATTATGCCAACTCTTTGACGCGTCAGGGGATGAAGTTCCGCAGCATTATGTTTAGAGGCGAGCCATTTATCGCCAAAGAACGCATGGCAGAAATTTATTATCAGTACAACGAAAATTACAAGTTAAGTCAACGTTTGGACGCAACTCGCGACACACTTATGCGTATGCTAAGCAGCCGCATTGGTACGGAAATGCGTAAAGATTGGGTAGATTTAGAAATTGAAAATCTATCTAAGGAAGAATATGATGAGCTTGTTGGCGCTGGGCGTGTCCGTATGGGCGACAATGAAGAAAATGATGCGGCGGCAGTGACGCGCCGCACGCAATTAGGTGCTGGGGAACAGGAGCGAGAATTTTCCAGTGAAAAAGCTGAGCGAAAGTTCTTGGCTAAGCAAATCACGACACGAGCTTTGAAGCCTTTGGCAAGACAAGTGAGACGTGCCAGTTTCCTTAATATCAATGCGCAATTTATTGAGTTTTTGCATGAGTTACCAAGATTTTTTGACTTAGCGGCTTATCAACTATCAGAAGCAGAGTGGCAGACGCATGTTGAACACGTTGTGGCTAATCTCAAGAATCATCAAATGTCCCTTGCTGACACAACGTTATATTTGTATTTATATGATTTAATGACTGGTAAGCATGGCGAACGTGATATTCGCTTCCTATTCATTGATGAAGTGCAAGATTATACGCCGTTCCAATTAGCTTTCTTAAAGTTTAGCTTCCCATTGGCAAAATTCACGGTGCTTGGCGACCTTAACCAAGCCATTTTCACCAAGGATAATGCGGCTAATTTGCAGGAAGATTTGGCTAGCTTGTTTGACTCAGAACGGGTAGACACGGTTAAGCTCACGCAAACTTATCGTTCGACGCAACAAATTACTGATTTCACTAAAGACATTTTATTGGGTGGGCAAGATATTGAAGCGTTTAATCGTAATGGCGAGAAGCCAACTGTGAAAATTGCTGACAATGAAACCGAATTGCTGAATAAGTTACGTCAGCAGTTACAACAAAATGCTAAAGACCAAGATTCGACAGCTATTATTACTAAAACACTCGCTGATGCGAAGTTATTGGCGCAACAATTGGCGGATAAAAATGTGACACTGATTCAATCAGAAAATCAACGTTTGGCGTTGGGCACTATCATAGTACCATCGTATTTGGCTAAGGGACTGGAATTTGACGCAGTCGTCATTTGGCACGCGGATTGGACACGATATGCGGCAGAAGACGAACGCCGTCTGTTGTATACAGTTGCGTCACGCGCGATGCATCGTTTGACATTGCTGGCTGAAAAGTCAGTGACACCGTTGTTGGACCATGTCGGTGCCGAACGTTATGAGGTTGAAAAATGAACGAATTAGTCAATGAAATTTTGAAACGCTATCAGCCACCTTTCATGGTAATTGGTGTTACCGGTTCAGTTTCAGTTGGCAAAAGTACATTTGCTAATAATTTGGCATCTTTATTGCATCAGGAAAATTTGACGGCTAGTGTGATTAGTACAGATGATTTTATGATGTCTAATGACACATTATTGGCCGCCGGCATTTTTGAACAAAAAGGGTTCCCACAGACATACGATTTGAACCGTATGGCAACAGTGATTAGAGATTTCAAGGCTGGTCGTGAGCGAATCGAGATACCCCTTTATACGCAAGAACTGGCTGATATTCACCCCACCCAATTGCAAACAATTATGCGACCCAACATTTTAATTGTTGAGGGTGTAACAGCCCTGCGATTGCCAGAGGATGTGTTAGATTTCAAAATTTTTGTTACCGCAGATTTGGTTGATATTAAGTCATGGTATTTGTCAAGAACGCTACAAGAAACAGCCTTAGCCAAGAATGATCCGTCTAGCTGGCGCTATCAATATGCCAAAATGCCGTTAGACGAGTTGAGTGATCTGGTCATGAAAGTGTGGGATACAACGAATCAAACTAATTTAGATCACTATATTTTACCTACGAAATCATTAGCAGATGTGATTGTTACGCTGAATGGGCAGCATGATGTGCAAAAAATCACATATAATAAATGATAATTAATTGTCAACTTAGTTGACAATTTTTTATTTAAGCGTAAAATACATTTTTGAAGCTAATGAAGAACTAAAGTGTTTTCTGTAAATGACAGAAAATGAATGAAAGGATTTTGATATGTCTGATAAAATAGTAGACACAAAGGGGAAACCAGTCAACCGCGTTGCCATGATGATTGTGTTGTTGGTCGGTGTGTTCTCTGTAATGCTGATGCAAACAGCTTTGGGGACAGCATTACCTGCATTGATGAAAGCGTTTGATGTTAATGCCTCAACAGTGCAATGGTTGACAACCATTTTCTTAATGGCTAACGGAATTATGGTTCCGGTTTCAGCTTTCTTAACAACACGAATTCAAACAAAAACGTTGTATTTATCAGCGCTTGGTTTGTTTACGGCTGGTACTTTACTGGCGTTTGTGACACCAACTAGTGCTTTCTGGATGCTCATGGTGGCACGTGTTTTGCAAGCTATGGCTGTTGGTGTTTTGATGCCATTGATGCAAGTGATTTCGTTGAATTTATTTGATGCAGAATCCCGCGGTAAAGCGATGGGACTTGGTGGTTTGGTTATTGGAATGGCACCTGCCATCGGACCAACGCTGTCAGGTTGGATTTTGGAAAAAGACCACACAATTTTGGGCTTCACACTTGAAAATTCATGGCGCTCAATCTTTGGCGTTGTCCTACCAGTGGTTATTGTGGTGATGATTGCTTCGTTCGTATATTTCCGTAACATTTTACCAACGAAAAAAGTGACGCTAAATGTGCGTTCTTTGATTGAATCAACGTTTGGATTTGGTCTGATTTTGTTTGGATTTGCCATGGTTTCAGATCACGGATGGGGTGATTTTGGTTGGGTTATTTTGCCATTAATTGCCGGATTGCTAATCACAATTGAGTTTATGTGGCATCAATCTCGTATGGAAAAGCCATTCTTGGATATGTCTGTCTTCAAGTCTAGACAATTTACCATTACGACAATATTAGTGTCCTTAGCAATGATGGCTATGATTGGTGTTGAAATGGTTTTGCCAATTTATATGCAAAATATTCGCGGATTAACGCCTTTGGATTCAGGATTAACATTGCTTCCAGGTGCGTTGATGATGGGAATTATGTCACCAATTGCTGGTGCTTTCTACGATAAGCATGGGGCTAAGCGCTTAGCCGTTACTGGATTTTCTATTTTGTTGATTGGTACTGTACCACTATTTTATATGACAGCTGATACGTCACAACACTTCATCACTGCGCTATATACATTGCGTATGTTTGGTATTGCGATGACAATGATGCCATTGACAGCTTCTGCTATGGGTGCTTTGTCACCTGAAACGGCTGCTCAAGGAACAGCTGCCAACAACACGATGCGTCAAATTGCTTCTTCATTGGGAACGGCAATTTTGGCATCAGTCATGCAGTCTGTTACTGATAACAATAAGCCAGCTGCTTCACTTAAAGGTCAAGATCCATTGTCATATGCTAATAAGTTAATAGATGCAACATTGAACGGCTTCCATGCTTCATTTTTGTTGGCCGCAGGATTTGCTCTTGTTGCATTGTTAATTACATTCTTACTACACAGTGGCAAAATTAACACACCAGCACACAAGGAGGACGCAGCCTAATGATTATTTTGTTGATAGCGTTATTTGCTATTTTGGCCTTTGTGGCAAATATGATGATTACTAATCGTGGCGTACGTATTGTAACGACAGTGATTATGTTTGTAGGTTTGGTTTTAAGTGTTGCTGGCGTTGCGGCTAACATGAATTCACACTACGGTATGAAGGAAGTCACCACCACAACCAAAAAACAAATCTACACAGCCGGAACAGCGTCACAGGGATTTGGTCTATTGCTTTATCAAGGTGTTGGTACAAACGGCGCTGAAAATGTCTATGTTTACCGTGCTACAGACAATGCTAAAAAAACAACGATTGCAAAGCCTAACTTGAATACCAGTTCTCGTATGTCTAATATTTCTGGCAATAAAGCCTACAAAATTACGAAAACAACGCGTTATGTTTATAAAAATGCCACAATGCGGTTGATGTTTGGTATTGGTGGCAATAATCACCAACTTAAAAATAAGCATGTTGTTTATCAAGTGCCAAGCACTTGGGTTGCTTTGACGACGACTCAAGCTAAGTCATTGCAATCGAAAATGACGCCAAAAACGGATGCTGAAAAGCAAGCACTAGCCCAACAGCAAGCACAGTTAGCTACCTTGGCAAAAACAGATCCAGACAAAGCAGCACAGTTACAAGTTGCAGCAGTCAAAAAAGCGTTAAATATTAAATAATATGTCATCAACGTTTTCGCCTTAAACAGGTTGGAAACGTTTTTTTGATACTATTGAAGTTGCTTTTAATCGGTGAAAAAAATAATCCAATAATTGGGAATGAAAAAGAATTACAGTTATTAGTGTATTACTTGCTAATTTCTGTGAATGTGTTACACTAATGGGGTAATAAAAGTTTTTGATTTTGATTTGTTTTTTTCGGAAGGCGCTCAGTACCAATTATTTTAGATTACGCACAATATTACTTGGTGAGCACACCAAAGGAGAAACATATCATGGAAAAAGGCACAGTAAAGTGGTTTAACGGCGAAAAGGGTTACGGATTCATCACACGCGAAAACGGCGAAGATGTATTTGCACACTTCTCAGCAATCCAAGGCGACGGCTTCAAGACTCTTGACGAAGGTCAAGCAGTTACTTTCGAAGTTGAAAGTGGTGACCGTGGTTTGCAAGCTGTTAACATCGTTAAGGGCTAATAACCAATTAGAAAGAACTCGCTTCGGCGAGTTTTTTTGTGTCGTGATTTCGTGGTATAATGATATCGTTACGATTAACACAAACATAAACTAAGGAGTTTGGAACAAATGGCTAAATTAGTACTAATCCGTCATGGTCAAAGTGAATGGAACGCATTGAACTTATTCAATGGTTGGATTGACACAAAGTTGTCAGACAAGGGTGTTGAACAAGCAAAGGAAGCTGGCGAATTGTTGGCGGCTGAAGGTATCCAATTTGATCAGGCTTATACATCAGTTTTGACACGTGCGATTACAACGTTGCACTATGCTTTGGAAGAGGCTGGTCAATTGTTTATTCCTGAAGAGAAGTCATGGCGCCTTAACGAACGTCACTATGGCGCTTTGCAAGGTCAAAATAAGGCTGAAGCTGCTGAAAAGTGGGGCGACGAACAAGTTCATATTTGGCGTCGTTCATACGATGTTTTGCCACCATTGTTGGATTCATACGATGAAACAATGACAGTTCAAGGTAAGACATATCCTGCGTTTGATCGTCGTTACGCCGATGTACCTGAAGGTGAATTGCCATTAGGTGAAAATTTGAAGATTACTTTGGAACGTGTATTACCTTTCTGGGAATCAAACATTTCAAAGGACTTGAAAGCTGGCAAAAATGTTGTCATCGCCGCTCATGGTAATTCACTCCGTGCCTTGGCTAAGCATATCGAACATATTTCAGATGATGATATTTTGAATCTTGAAATTGCGAATGGACAACCTCTAGTTTACGACTTGGATGACAATTTGGAAGTTGTATCAAAGACAACATTAACAAAATAAAGCTAATTATCATTCTTAGGTGTACCAAAATTGGTATACCTTTTTTTATTGCAATTTATTGCTTTTTCTAGTGGAAAAGTGTACATTGGTATATGTTGTGAAAATGGTTTTGATGTGTTATGAAAGTTTACATGAAAAAACTTATTTGTCCTAAAAAGCGTTATTATCAGTAGTGTTATGTCATATAGGGAAAGGAATCGCTGCATTTGTGCTTAAATTAGCACAAATTGGTGGGTGAGGTTATGAAAGATTATTTTCAAAGAATAGGACGCTCATTGATGCTGCCAGTGGCAGTGTTACCAGCTGCTGCGATTTTGACAGGTATTGGTAATTGGTTACCAGCTACTTGGTTTGTAAGTGGCGTTTTGAAGCTTGCGGGTGGCTCGATACTTGATATCTTGGCACTTTTATTTGCAGTAGGCTTAGCTTTGGGAATGTCCAATAAAAAGGATGGGGCGGTTGCTTTGGCAGCAGTCGTTGGGTACGCGCTGACAGACTATGTACTGCGTCCAGAAAATATTGCGACGTTGTTTGGTCAAAAAATAACAGCGGTTAACGCCGCCTTTGGTACACCAACGCACAACAATGTCTTATTTGGTATTGTATCTGGTTTAGTCGCAGCCGCGCTTTTTGATAAGTTTGGACAAACAAAATTGCCTCAAGCGTTGTCTTTTTTTAGTGGTAAGCGATTAGTACCTATTTTAACGGCCTTGGCGATGCTGATATTTAGTATTGTGATGATTGTGGTGTGGCCGTTTGTTTATGCGGCATTAGTTGCTTTTGCAACAACTATTTCTAATCTTGGTTGGATTGGGGCAGGATTGTATGGTTTCTTTAACCGATTACTGATTCCAACTGGCCTACATCATGCCTTGAATTCGGTTTTTTGGTTTAAAGTGGCGGGGATTAATGATATTGGTAATTTTTGGGATTCCCATGGTGTTTTGGGCATTACCGGTCGTTATCAGGCAGGATTTTTCCCAATTATGATGTTTGGTTTGCCGGCAGGGGCGTATGCCATATATCGTAATGCGTTACCAGAGCAAAAGAAACGGATTGGTTCGTTAATGTTGGCAGCAGGCGTTGCCTCATTCTTTACAGGTGTAACAGAGCCTTTAGAGTTCTCATTCATGTTTGTTGCGTGGCCACTGTATTTGATTCACGCAGCTCTAACTGGTTTGAGCTTGGCAATTGCTGCTTTTTTCCATTGGACATCTGGCTTTGGGTTTTCAGCCGGGCTGGTCGACTACGTATTAGCGTTCAAAATGCCTTTGGCTAACAAGCCATATATGTTGTTACTACAAGGGATTGTATTCGCGATTTTGTATTATGTGATTTTTAATTTTGCAATTCAAAAATTCAATTTGATGACACCGGGTCGTGATCCAAAAGAAAATAATTCGGCAGAAAGTGATGTCGTGCTCAGTTCGTCAACAGAAGACAAGTATTTACGCACTGCACGTGTGATTTGGCAAGCTTTGGGTGGAGATAAGGCAAAAGACAATTTAACTTATTTATATAATTGTACGACGCGTTTACGTTACAAAATGACGGATACGGCATTGGCTGATGTTAATGCTTTAAAACATGCACCGGGTGTTATGGGCGTTAATGTTTTAGATCAACATCAAATTCATATTGTGATTGGACCAGATGTGCAATTTGTGGCAGATAATATTCAAAACATTTATGACGGCAACTTGTCACCGACGCTGACGGTACCATTAAAATCAAGCGAAATGATACCCTCGGAAACGACAACACCGATCAAGGATACAGTAGTTGAATCACTTTTTGCGGTAGCTGATGGGCAACTTTTACATTTAGAACATGTCAAAGATGATACCTTTGCTAGCAAAGTGATGGGTGATGGTTTTGCAATTGAACCTGCTAACGGCAATGTTTTAGCGCCGATTGATGGTGAAATTACAATGATTGCACCAACACAACATGCTATTGGTATTAAAACAGAGCGTGGTACAGATGTGTTGGTTCACATGGGCATTGACACAGTCGCTATGAATGGTGCACCATTTGATCTCAAAATTACCGTCGGTGATCATGTTAAACATGGCGATAAGCTGGCAGATATGAACATTAAAGCAATTCATGAAGCTGACAAAATGGCAACGATTATGGTGATTTGCCTCGAATTACCGGAAACCGCCACCGTTAAAATTGATGAAGAATTGGATTTTGATGGTCATGGTGGGGACTATGTCGGTCAAATAGTGTACTAAAATAAGGATAAAAAATAGTTGAAAGCGCTTACAAATGGTGATATACTATAGTTAATCAAATAAGAGGAGGCCATGAATGTCGCAAAACAATTTGACAGAAATTGAAGCAGTTCAAGGCAACGCCTCGCAGACTAAGGTTGAGATTAATTAATTATTCCAATGTGAATAAACAAATGCTAATGATAAAGCGCAATCAACTGACGTCGCAAAAGTACACAAGTTATCCAAATGATATATATGTAGCAGACAAATTTTGTCTGACCACCCCAATAATAGTGGGATGACGTTGTGTACTGTCAAGAAGCGAGGTGTTGCGTGACAGTGGATGTTTCAGCAACACTATGCGTTTGCCGCGCATATTTGACAAAATCATATAACAAAAAACCTGACATCATCGTGCATGAAGTCAGGTTTTTTGTATATAATAGATTCAATACGTTCAGGAGAGTAATTATGTCAGAAAATACCAATAGCAATGCTATCTATGATCTTCATGACAAACCACCATTTTTAGTGTGGCTTGGATTATCACTTCAGCACTTGTTTTCAATGTTTGGCGCAACAGTCTTAGTGCCGTTGCTAGTTGGGTTAAATCCCGGTGTGGCCTTGTTTACTTCGGGAGTCGGCACACTATTACACCTACTGATTACACGTGGTAAAGTACCAGCGTACATGGGCTCAAGTTTTGCCTTTATTATACCGATGGCTTCGCTTTTGAAAACAATTGGCTATCCAGCGGTCGCGCAAGGTATTATTTCCGTTGGTCTAGTCTACTTAATTGTTGCTCTTGTTGTGACATTTACAGGAACTGGTTGGATTGAATACATTTTTCCAGCAGAAGTTGTTGGTCCGATTATTATGGTTATTGGTCTGAGTTTGGCAGGATCGGCTGCTAGCTCTGCGACAATGCTGAACAATAAATATGATTGGCGCGTCTTTGTTGTTGCTTTGGTTACACTCCTTGCGACAATTGCGTTTAATATGTTCTTAAAAGGTTTCTTGGGACTACTTCCCGTGTTGTTAGGGATTATATTTGGTTATATTGTCGCGTTAATGGTTGGTTTAGTTGACCTAAGCCCAGTTGCTTCAGCGCACTGGTTCCAATTACCTAACTTTGAAACGTTCATTGGTAAGAATGGATTTGTCTTTTATCCGGCAGCGGTGCTGAGCATGGCGCCTTTGGCGTTAGTAACCCTATCAGAACATTTAGGTCATTTGATGGTATTGTCTAAAATTACTGGACATGATTTTTTCGCTAATCCTGGCTTGAAGCGTACGTTAACTGGTGATGGTACGGCTTCAGTAGTCGCTGGATTAGTTGGTGGACCAGCGGTAACGTCTTACGGTGAAAATATAGGTGTGATGCAGTTGAGTCGTGTATACTCTGTATGGGTTATTGGTGGTGCGGCATTCTTCGCTGTTGTCTTTAGTTTCATTGGTAAATTATCTGCGTTGATTTCAACTATTCCTGGTGCGGTTACTGGGGGTGTTGGCTTCATGCTTTACGGCGTCATTGCGGCGGCGGGTTTGCAGGTCATTGTGGACAATAAGGTTGACTATAGCAAAAAGCGTAATTTGATGATTGCTGCACCGATTCTTGTGGTTGGTATTGGTAATTTCCATTTACAGTTGAGTTCGCAAGTCGATTTTTCAGGTGTCGCTATCGCTACCGTTTTGGGTATTGTGTTGAATCTGGTTTTGCCAAAAGTGGCTGCCAGTGAAAAGTAATTTTAATAAACCTTGTTAGGAGGTGCTGCGTTAGCCTGTAAAGGCTGAAACGCAGCACTTTTTTGATCGAAATTGTGATGAAATAATCTTGTTGTCGATCGAAATTAATCGGTTAAAATTTTAATTTATGGGCGTTGATAACTAAGTTGACAACCTTACAAAGTCAAGATAATAAAAAGTTTGTGAAAAAGGTTCGCTAAGTAGTTGAAATTCAAACTGAAAGGCGTATCATAGATTTATATTATGACGAATAGCCGAAATACTTACGACCACTTCGCCAAATATTTGAGAAAGGAGAAGGCGCATGGATGACCCAACGGCAACGTTTAAGTTTCTTGGTTTGACCTTTGATTGGACCACAATTATTTCAACGTTGCTGGCTATGGCAATTGTTGTCATTGTCTCAGTTGTATTGACCCGCAATCTTAGTGTAAAACCTAACAAGCGGCAAAATGTGATTGAATATTTGCTAGATTTCACGAACGGTATCGTTGGTGGACAACTATCAAAAAAACAAGCACGTCAATTTGGTTTGTTCGCATTTACATTGTTTTTCTTTGTAATTGTGTCAAACGAAATGGGCTTGCTGTTACAAATTAAGCTTGGTGATGGTGTGACTTATATTAAGTCACCAACGGCCAACCCAATTGTAACAATGACCTTGGCAATTATGTCGTTAATGGTAGCTCATGGTATGGGTGTGCAAGAACTTGGCTTTAAAGGCTATATCAAGAATATGTTCTTCACCCCGTATGCATGGATGTTGCCGTTGAATATTATTGAACAATTAGCCAATTTCTTGACGTTGTCACTGCGTTTGTTCGGTAACATCTTCGCTGGTGAAATGTTGCTGACACTCGTAGCTAACAGTTTGGCATGGCCAGGACATTTTAATGGTCTTTGGTCAGTGTTGTCATTGCCAATCGAAATGGTTTGGCAAGGATTTTCACTCTTTATTGGTGCCATTCAGGCATACGTATTTGTTATTTTGACTGGCGTGTTTATTTCACAATTGTCAGGTAATGAATAGTGTTGTTGGAGCAAATGGGATTTGTGCCACAATCGCACTAAACTTAGACGTTTAATGGGGTTATGACACGAGTTGGTTTGCCAAAAGAACGCGAGAGCGTATCATCTATATAGTATAAAGTGTGTGGTATGGGAAGACCCATGCAACACGGTACAATAAGGAGAAATCTAATGGATTTGCACAATCTTGGTGTAATCGCAGCAGGTCTTGCAGCTGCTGGAGCTGCCGTTGGTGGTGGTATTGGTAACGGTGTTTTGATCTCACAGTTCTTGGCAGGTATGAGCCGCCAACCTGAACTTGAAAGTCGTTTGTTGTCACGTATGTTCTTGGGTGTCGCGTTGGTCGAAGTTATGCCAATTTTGTCAATCGTCTTCGCCTTCATGTTGATGGGCAAGTAATCACACAATAGTAGCGGAGGAAAATCATGTTGGGATTAACAACATTAGCAGCACTTCCATTGGGAAATATGCTGTTTATTATCATTGCCTTCCTCTTGTTGATGCTCATTTTGAAGAAGGTGGCCTACGGACCATTGACAAAAATTCTTGACGAACGTGCAGATAAAATTTCTTCTGATATTGACGGTGCTGAGTCAGCGCGTCAAGAGGCAGAACAATTAGCATCACAACGTCAATCTGAGCTAGCTGAGACACGTCAAAATGCCACAAAAGTGGTAGCAGATGCCAAGGCAAGTGCTCAAAAGCAAAGTGATTCTTTGATTGCTGCTGCAACTGATCGCGCAACGTCAATCAATCAACAAGCTCAGACGGATGCACAAAAGCTCAAGGAAGACGCAATTTCAGGTGCAAAAGACGATGTAGCAGCCCTTTCAGTGGCTATTGCATCAAAGTTAATGCAAAAGGAATTGTCGTTGAATGATCAACAAGCATTAATTGATGCTTACATTTCAGATTTAGAAACTAAATAAGGAGTATTGGGATGGCAAAAAATATTAAAGATATTGCTGACCAATACGCCAAAGCAATTTTTGAGCTAGCAAGTGAACGAGATCAGCTTGATGATGTCTTGCATGACTTAGAAACGATTCAAAAGTTAATTACTGAGAATCCAAGTTTTGTAACTGTTGTGACTGCTTCGGATTTAGCGATAACAGATCGTGATCAATTGTTGCAGACGCTCACAAAGGGCGCAGCTGAGTCAATTCAAAATTTGATTCAGCTGCTGGCGCGCAATGATCGTTTAGACATTTTGTCAATGGTTATTGATCAATTTGTCAGTCATTATAATGAGGCCAAGGGCATCGTTGACGTCAAAGCAACAACGGCTGTTGCTTTGGATGACCAACGTTTAGATAAATTAGCTAACGTATTTGCAGCCAAGACTGGCGCAAAACAAGTTAATATTGAAAACGTCGTTGATAACAGCATTCTTGGTGGTGTTATCTTGCAATCACAATCAATTCTGATTGATGGTAGCTTACAAACAAAAATTGCCAAAATGAAGGCACAATTATTAGGTTAGTGAGGAAGAATAATGGCTATTCAAGCTGAAGAAATATCTGCTTTAATTAAGCAACAGCTCGAAAAGTTCGACACAACGCTAACTGTAGAAGAAGTGGGAACCATTACCTATGTTGGTGATGGTGTGGCCCGTGCAACCGGCTTGGCTAACGCCTTGGCTGGTGAACTTGTCGAATTTGCTAATGGCACTTACGGCATGGCCCAAAACCTCGAATCAAACGAAGTCGGTATCATCATTCTTGGTGGTTTTGATGACATTCGTGAAGGTGACACAGTAAAGCGTACTGGCCGTATCATGGAAGTGCCAGTTGGCGAACAATTAATCGGACGCGTTGTAAATGCTTTGGGTCAACCAATTGATGGATTGGGTGATATCAAAACTGACAAGACACGCCCTGTTGAAGTAAAAGCACCCGGTGTTATGCAACGTAAATCAGTTTTTGAACCGTTGCAAACTGGAATTAAAGCAATCGATGCCCTTGTGCCTATCGGACGAGGACAACGTGAATTGATTATTGGTGACCGTAAGACTGGTAAAACGTCTTTGGCTATCGATACAATTTTGAACCAAAAAGATCAAAACATGATTGTTATCTATGTGGCTATTGGTCAAAAGGATTCAACTGTGCGTACACAAGTTGAAACTTTGCGCCAAATGGGTGCTATGGATTACACAATCGTTGTTAATGCTGGTCCTTCTGAACCAGCTCCTATGTTGTATTTGGCGCCTTATGTCGGTGCAGCAATGGGTGAAGAATTTATGTACAATGGCAAACACGTGTTGATCGTGTACGATGATTTGTCAAAGCAGGCTACGGCTTACCGTGAGTTGTCATTGATTCTTCGTCGTCCACCCGGACGTGAAGCTTATCCAGGTGATGTTTTCTACTTGCATTCACGTTTGCTAGAACGTGCTGCTAAGTTGAGTGATGAATTAGGTGGTGGTTCAATGACTGCTTTGCCATTCATTGAGACACAAGCTGGTGATGTTTCAGCTTATATTCCAACCAACGTTATCTCAATTACCGATGGTCAAGTGTTCTTGGATGCTGATCAATTCTATGCTGGTGTTCGTCCTGCTATTGATGCCGGAACTTCTGTTTCTCGTGTTGGTGGTGATGCGCAAATTAAAGCTATGAAGAAGGTTGCTGGTACGTTGCGTTTGGATTTGGCTTCTTTCCGTGAATTGGAAAGTTTCGCCCAATTCGGATCTGATTTGGATTCAGCAACACAAGCAAAGTTGGCTCGTGGTCGTCGTACAGTTGAAGTGTTGAAGCAACCATTACACAAGCCAATGCCAGTACAGCATCAAGTTGTTGTTCTGTACGCTTTGACACATGGTTACTTGGATGATGTTGCTGTCGAAGATATTCAACGTTTCCAAGATGAATTAATTGCTTATGTTGACGCCAATGCGTCTGATTTGTTTAAGACAATTGTTGAAACCAAGAACTTACCTGAAGAGGCTGATTTGAATGCAGCAATTGAGGCCTTTAAGGCTGGATTTGCTGGATCTGAATCAGCAGAATAAAAGGAGGCGCTGCAATGGCTTCTTTGCAAGATATTCAGCGTCGTATTTCATCAACTAAGAAGACGCGCCAAATTACGAGTGCCATGCAAATGGTTTCAACGGCCAAGTTGAGTCAAATTCAAAAATACAGTGCTGGATATGGTGCCTATGCTGCTCGTTTAGAGACGGTGGTTGAGCATCTTGTCTCTGCTCATCTGTTCGATAATGCGGATGCTGATCATATTCCGTTGATTGCGCAACGTCCAATCCAAAAAACGGGTATCTTGGTGGTAACATCAGACCGCGGTTTGGTTGGTTCATACAACGCTAACGTTATTAAGCAAACTAACGCACTGTTAGAAAAATTGAATTTGGATACCACTAACACAGCTATTCTTGCTGTAGGTGGAAATGGTGCCGATTTCTACAAAAAGCGTGGGTTTGAAGTGATTTTAGAACATCGTGGTGTGTCGGATGTGCCGTCATTTAACGAAATTCGTTCTGTTGTCAAAACAGTAACGAGTTTGTATGAGACGGGTGTATTTGATGCCTTACACGTTGTGTATAATCACTTTGTTAACCGATTGACTAGTGAGTACCGTGATGTCCAGTTATTGCCACTAACAACAGATACGTTGGAAGCAATGGGTGGAACAGAAGCACAAAAAGCTGAACTAGACGTTCAATCCACGTATGAAATCGAACCAGACACAACGGCGGTGCTAAATGTTGTCTTACCACAATTTGCACAAAGCTTAGTGTATGAAGCGGTGCTTGACGCAAAAACGGCTGAACATGCGGCTTCATCAACTGCGATGAAGGGCGCTACGGATAACGCTAAGGACTTAATAGGTCGTTTAGAGTTACAGTTTAACCGAGCACGTCAGGCAGCGATTACGACTGAAATTACAGAAATTACTGGTGGTATGGCTGCTCTAGAGTAAGTCGACTGTCACATTAAATAAAACACAACTACTGTTTGTGTAGCATGCATCAATAATTACCCGATATCAGAACTATTTGTGGTGACACATCTGGACAGACGATAAAGGTAATTCGATTATTGATGTTTATCATGAAAGGAAACGACAATGAGTACTGGAAAAGTCGTACAAGTGATTGGTCCGGTCGTTGATGTTGCGTTTGAAGCTGGTCAACAAGTGCCAGACATTAACAATGCGCTTGTCATTGACAAAGGCGAAGGCCAAACATTAACAGTTGAAGTATCTTTGGCATTAGGTGACGGGATTGTCCGTAGTATTGCCATGGATTCAACAGATGGACTTCAACGCGGTATGTCAGTCACTGATACTGGTAAGCCAATCCAAGTCCCAGTTGGTGAAGCGACATTAGGACGCGTGTTCAACGTTTTGGGAGAACCTGTCGACAACAATGGCGAAATTGCCAATGATGTCCCACGTAGTTCAATCCATCGTGAAGCGCCTAAATATGACGAATTAACAAACTCAACCGAAATTTTGGAAACGGGTATTAAGGTGATTGATTTATTGGCGCCTTACGTTCGTGGTGGAAAAATTGGTTTGTTTGGTGGTGCCGGTGTTGGTAAAACAGTTCTAATTCAAGAATTGATTCACAACATTGCGCAAGGCCACAATGGTATTTCAGTCTTCACAGGTGTCGGAGAACGTACCCGTGAAGGTAATGATATGTACCACGAAATGGAAGAATCAGGTGTCTTGAAACAGACAGCCATGGTTTATGGTCAAATGAACGAACCACCAGGTGCACGTATGCGTGTTGCCTTAACTGGTTTGACAATGGCTGAAAACTTCCGTGATAATGAAGGTAAGGATGTGTTGTTGTTTATTGATAACATTTTCCGTTTCACTCAAGCTGGTTCTGAAGTGTCAGCTTTGTTGGGTCGTATTCCATCAGCCGTTGGTTACCAACCAACGTTGGCAACAGAAATGGGACAATTGCAGGAACGAATTACTTCAACGAAGAAGGGTTCAGTTACCTCAATTCAAGCCGTTTATGTGCCTGCCGATGATTACACTGATCCGGCACCTGCCACAACATTTGCGCACTTGGATGCAACAACCAACTTGGAGCGTTCATTGACACAACAAGGTATTTATCCTGCGGTTGATCCTTTGGCATCAACTTCATCAGCTTTGGATCCACAAATCGTTGGTCAAGAGCACTATGAAATTGCTACTGAAGTGCAACGCACGTTGCAACGTTATCGTGAATTGCAAGACATTATCTCAATTTTGGGTATGGATGAATTGTCAGACGAAGAGAAAACGACTGTTAACCGTGCGCGTCGTATTCAATTCTTCTTGTCACAACCATTCTCAGTTGCTGAGACGTTTACCGGTATCAATGGTGAATATGTGCCAGTTGCTGAAACTGTACGTTCATTCAAGGAAATTTTGGATGGCAAATATGATGATTTGCCTGAAGATGCATTCCGTAACGTTGGTGCTATTGAACAGGTTGTTGAAAAAGCCAAGACAATGGCCCAATAAGGGGGTATTGACATATGGCAGATGAAACAACTGCAACACATGGTATCCAAGTTCAAATTGTTACGCCAGCTGGTGATGTTTACAATGAAAGTGGTATTGATATCGCGATTGTAAATACGCAAGGTGGTCAAATTGGAATTATGGCAAAACACGTTCCTATCTTAGCTGCATTGACGATTGATGAATTAATTGTTAAGCGTGGTGATGATAAAGAATCATTAGCCGTAAATGGTGGTATTGCTGAATTTTCTAATAACATTTTGACAGTGATTGCTGATAGTGCTGAAACATCTGATACAATTGATGTATCGCGTGCTGAAAGTGCTAAAGAACGTGCGGAAGCGCGTTTAGCTCATGCCCAAGATGACAACAATGATGAAGAACTAAAGCGTGCTCGTATTGCTTTGATGCGGGCCGTTAACCGAATTCACGTTGCTGCTCTCAAATCTGGACGTTAAATCAATTTGTAAAACCCCAAAACAACTGTTTTGGGGTTTTTATGATGACATTAGTTTGTATGAAAAGCGCTTACAAACTAAACGTTCGTATTTTTATTAAAAATTATAACGAATGTTCAGTACGTACCGTACGTTGTTTTTAAAAATGAGGAAATACTTAATTATTTTTTCGCTATGATGATGATTTTTTTGGTAAAGTAGTATCTGGACAAACATTGAATTTTTCTTGACAAAAGTTTGACGAAAATTTGACAATGCTTGTGTAGAATAAACTGGTAACGTAATGGTTACTAAAACGAGAGAGACCGTTAAGGTCACAGGAGAACTGAATCATGAAACAGACTGCTAAGCAGATCGTCCGTTTGAGTATGGTTTTTGCTGTTGCATTGATTGCTTTTGCAACATTGAGCGTGCAGAGCGCAAGTGCAGCAACAAAGACAATCAAGGAATTGAAAATTTATTTTGTTCCTTCAAAACAACCTGACCAAATTGTAACAGCAACTAAGCCATTGAAAGGCTTGCTGAAAGCACAATTAAAAAAGCAAGGTTACAACGTTAAGAATGTTGATATCAAAGTAGGTACCAGTTATGAAGCTGCCGGAGAAGCGCTAACATCAGGCACTGCTGATGTTGGTTTTATTCCTGGTGGTACTTATGTGATGTATGAAGACGGCGTTCAAGTTTTGTTAACTGCAACGCGTGCCGGTTTAAATAAAGACTTCACTTCTGCTGCAAAGTGGAATGATGGCAAGGCAACTGAACCTACTAAAAAGCAAGCAGCGACATACCGTTCATTATTTATCGCTGGTCCTTCTGCTAAGGGACAAGAATTGGCTAAGAAAATCAACGCGGGCAAGAAGTTGACATGGAAAGATTTGAACTCTGCTAAGTGGGGATTGTCATCAACTACTTCGTCAGCTGGTTACATTTATCCATCATTGTGGTTGAACAAAAACTACAAGAAGACAGTGACTGATTTGTCAAATACAGTACAAGTTGACTCATATGGTTCAGGGATGGCACGTTTAGCTTCTGGACAAATTGATATTTTGCCAGTTTATGCAGATGCCCGTCGTGATTTTGCAGATGCTTGGACAAAAGATTACAAGCAATCAAAGTCAATTTGGGCTGAAACAAACGTTATCGGTGTTTCACAACCAATTTACAACGACACAATTTCAGTTTCAAAGAAGTCAAAGATTATGACAAAGAATTTTAAGTCAGCTTTGTCAAAGTCATTTATCAAATTGGCTAAGACTAAAGAAGGTAAAAAAGTGATTGCAATCTATTCACACGAAGGTTATGTTAAGGCAAAGTCATCTAACTATGACGGTGAACGTGCAGCACAAAAAGTGTTGAAAGAGTCAACTAAGTAAAAATCAACGACATTAATAAGCGGCTCCTGAGCTGCTTTTTATTGCGTTTGGTGCCTTAAATGGCGCCAATACATATTATAGTTTAGGAAGAAAAGATGATTAAATTTGAGCATGTTTCAAAAACGTATCCCAACGGTGTGAAGGGTTTACAAGATATCAATTTAGAAATTGAAGATGGTGAATTTGTGGGCATTATCGGTATGTCTGGCGCTGGAAAATCTACATTTATTCGAACCATTAACCGATTAAATAATATCACAGAGGGTAAATTGACGGTCGATGGCGTTGAAATTTCAAACTTAAAAGGAAAAGCATTACGCCGTTTTCGTCGCAAGGTGGGTATGATTTTTCAGTCATATAACTTGGTGCCCCGTATTACGGTTATTCGCAATGTTATGAGTTCATTGGTTCCAGACATGCCATTATGGCGCGTCATTTTGGGGCTATTCTCAAAGAATGATAAAATGCGCGCGTTAGAGGCATTAGATCGTGTTTCAATGTTAGATAAGGCTTTTGTTAGAACCGATCAATTGTCTGGTGGACAACAGCAGCGCGTATCATTGGCGAGAACTTTGGCACAAAATCCATCTGTGCTCTTGGCGGATGAACCAGTAGCGGCACTTGATCCTGTGACAGCGCATGAAGTTATGGACGATTTTAAACGTATTAATGACGAACTTGGTCAAACCGTTTTGATCAATATTCACCATGTGGACTTGGCACTTGACTATGCCAAACGCATTATTGGTATTCGTTCTGGACGTGTGGTATATGACGGACCAGTTTCTGGTGTGACACAAGAAATTTTAGATAATATCTATTCAAAAGATGAGGCCGAATAATGTGGTGGTATGATAAATTATTTAAAGCTAAGAAATATACGTTAGCCAACGGTAAAACAGTCAGCCAGAAGTTTACGAGAACGCCACTTATTTTGTTGATACTGTTAATTATTTTAATTATTTCAGTTGTTGTGACTGGTTTTAGTTTGCCAACTTTGTTTGCTAATTTTCAGCAGTTTTGGGTTGTCTTTGGCGATTTATTTCCACCAAAGTGGTCTTATTTTCCATCAGTTTGGCAACCTCTAATTGATACAATTAAAATGTCACTCTTTGGATCTTTCTTTGGGGCAGTGGTGGCCTTACCATTGGCAATATTGGCTGCTAATAATGTGACTAATAATCGATTCGTCAATCTTATTGTGCGGTTTTCATTGACAGTGTTACGGACCTTGCCAACATTAGTTGCTGCCTTAATTGCGACTTATATTTTTGGATTAGGCACATTTGCCGGTACGGTTGCTATCTTTATGTTTAGTTTATCATTCGTTGGTAAACAACTGTTTGAGTATATTGAAACAGTCGATATGGGAGCGTATGAAGCCTTGATTGCAACAGGTGCAAATGCACCGCGAGCTTTCGTTACCGCTATTATGCCGCAAATTTTGCCGACTTATTTGTCGACATCGTTATTTGCTTTTGAAGGTAATGTTCGCTATGCTGCCATTCTAGGTTACGTTGGGGCTGGTGGTATTGGTATGATTTTGAACCAAAAAATTGGTTGGCGCGAATTTCAAAGTGTTGGCATGATATTGGTTTCATTATTTGTTGCCGTGGTGCTGATTGAAACATTGAGTCAACAACTACGGAAATTCTTGAGTTAAGGAGAACAACATGAATAAAAAACTAGAAGCTGTTCTGCTGACGCAACCTAAACGTGCTAAATATTATATCACCGCTGCTATCATCGTATTGATTGCTTTAATTTGGTCATCATCTGCTGTCAATCAAATGACTTTAACCGATAAAGGTTGGCGAATTGGTTGGAATATCTTAGAAGGAATTGTGACACCCGATAAAGACCTATTATTCGGTGGTGGGGATAGTGGCGTTGCCTATTTGATTTTGCAAACAATTGCAATTGCTTTTCTTGGGACACTAGTTGGGGCAATTATTGCAGTACCATTGTCATTTATTTCAGCTACAAATATAGTGCCAAAACCAGTTGTCGTGGTAACACGGTTTGTGATTATGGCGATTCGTACAGTACCGTCATTGGTATATGGTTTGATGTTTATTCGCGTCACTGGGCCAGGACCGTTTGCCGGTGTGATGACACTGGCAGTTGTCTCTATCGGTATGATTTCAAAACTATTTATTGAGACAATTGAAGACTTGGATTCGGGCATCTTGGAATCATTAGATGCAGCCGGTAGCACATTTTTCCAAAAAATTCGTTATGGTGTTTTGCCACAACTTAGTTCCGATTTCATTTCAATTCTTGCGTACCGATTTGATATGAATCTACGTGAAGCCACTATTTTAGGATTAGTTGGTGCTGGTGGTATTGGTGCACCGATGATTTTTGCAATGAGTGGGTATGAGTGGCATAAAGTTGGTGCCATTCTAATTGGTTTGTTTGTGCTAATTTTTGTCATTGAATACTTATCAGATAAATTACGTCAACACTTACTCCATGGTTAGAAGATGGGCGGCCTCATTGGCTGCCTTGTTTTTGAAAGAAGGAATTTAATGAAGCATTTCAAGTTATATTACACTTCGGATGTTCATGGTTACTTATGGCCAACTGACTACATTCAAAGCGGTTCACAACCTCAAGGCCTTATCAATGTAGCCGCGAACTATCAAAAAGATGGCAACACCCTAGTAATTGATGGCGGTGACATGTATCAAGGTTCACCACTATTACAATATCTCAAGAAGTATGACGATATTGACGCAGTATCAGACATGATGAACATGGCAGGATATGACTATGTTACGCTTGGTAATCATGACTTTAATGCGGGTTATGACGAACTCAAGAAACATTTGGCAAATTTGAATGCGACTGTGTTAGCCGAAAATGTTACGGATGAAAACGGACAGACCTTATATCCAGCAGAAATTAAGACCCTAGCTGATGGCACAAAAGTTGGTTTAATTGGTTTAGTGACTGATTATATTAACATTTGGGAAAAGCCGGAACATCTCGCAGGCATTAAAATTGAATCACCTTTGATTAAAGCGGCGCAGACTATCGCGCGTCTGCGCCAATCAGCTGATGTTGTGATTGGCATTTATCATGGTGGTTATGAGCGTGACTTGGATTCGGGCAAGGTAATTAGTACAACATCTGAAAATATTGCTTGGCAACTCACCGCAGAACTGGATTTGGATATTTTATTGACAGCACATCAGCATGGTCAAGTGCCGGCCCAGTTAATGAACGACACATTAACGCTACAATTACCTAACCAAGCTAAGTTTTTTGCGCAAATTGATGGCGAGTTAAGAGACGGAAAATGGTTATTCACCTCATCAACAAATGCTGCTGGTACGACTAGCCAACCTGACATGCTTAAAGCCTTACAACCACTTAATGACAAAGTTGAAGCGTGGTTGGATCAGCCAATCGCTAATTTGACAACATCTGTTGCGGTTGAAGAACCGTTAATTTTGGCACAATATGGTAATGATGTTTTGCGCTGGGTGGCGGCAGTACAAATGGCTGCGACTGGTGCGCAAATCACATTGCAAGGCCTAAATAACAACCCGTCGAGTTTGCCAAAACAGTTGACACTCAGATCAATTTTGCAAAATTACCCATTTGATAATACATTGGTCACAAAACGTATTTCGGGTGCTGATTTACGCGTTGGATTGGAGCATACAGCAAATTATTTTGTTATTGAAAATCAGAAATTAGCTGTTAATCCTGATTGGTTGAAACCAAAAGTGGAACATTATAACTACGACTTGGCCTTTGGCATTGATTATGAAATTGATGTCCGTAAACCAGTAGGGAACCGTATTACAAAATTAAAGTATCAGGGAAAAGATATTCAAGACACTGATTACTTTAGCATTGCGATGAATAATTATCGCGCTGTCGGCGGTGGTGATTACCAAAGTTATGCTAATTCTGAGACAATTTATACTGGGGATAAGGCTATTCAAGATATGTTAGTTGCATATTTTGAGGATCATGATCAATTACCAAAGACGCCACAATTAATATTAAAAGTTCTATATTAAGGCTTTATTTTAAATCTTAAGATTTTTATAAGACAACTAACACGGTAAATGTATAATAAATAATAGTATGTAATGTTCTTGATATGAAACAGATGTTTGCTTATTATATTCAGCGACTAAACTAATACTCGTAAGTTAATTACATGACTTCATCAATTCGGATGTTGTCATCTTCGAACAGATAATTTAGGAGTACAAATATATAATGTTTAATATTAAGAAGACTTTGACCATTGCTGCTGGTGTTGCAGGTGCCTTTGCCTTTGGTGGTGCACATGCTAGTGCCGATACAACAACAGCCCCATCAGATTATGTTGTGCAATCTGGTGACACATTGAACAAGTTGTCAGCAAAGTATGGTGTTTCAGTTGACACAATTGCTACTAATAACAACATTTCAAATGTTAACTTGATTATTGTTGGTCAACACTTGTCATTTGCCACAGCAACAAAAGCGGCAGCAACGCCTGCACAGTCAACAACAACTGAAGCAGCGGCAACCAGCACAACGACAACAACAACAACTACCACCACTACTACTTCATCTGCAACAACAACTTCAACTACCGGCTCTAACTCTGCTGCATTGAATGCTTTGATTGCACGTGAATCAGGTGGTAACGTTAATGCTACTAATGGTCAATATTATGGTTTAGGTCAACTTTCAGCACAAGCACGTGCTATCTATGGTGGAAACTCAGCCGATTATAACGATCAATTAAATGCTATGAAGGCTTATATTGCAGCACGTTACGGTACTGCTGAAAATGCTTGGGCCCACTCACAAGCAACTGGTTGGTATTAATTTATTAATCAAAAAGTGATATTAAATCATCCTCCGTTTGCGGGGATGATTTTTTATGTTTGAGAAAAGAGATGAGATGAGACTATTATCAAATAAATATCAAATGATCATTGCCATGTCGGTCTTTGTCATGCTAATGTATTTTGCCGTATTATTAGTTAACGTACTACTGTTTGGCTTTGAACCAAAAAAAGTTATCGTGGTTAATCATAGTTTTCATGCGCCTATTGTTCGTGTAACATCCAGTAATGCGCCACAAGATGTCACGATTGCAACTACTGAAAATTTTATCGGTACAGAAACGCAGAAAGTCAATGTTTCTGCTAACAAATATCAATTTTCATTGACAAATGGCACTACTTGGGAACTTTACGTTGCAAAATATCTAGGGAATGGCGATTATAATGACACAATTAATTTTACCAATCGTTCTTTTTCAACGAGAAAAGCGTTAACTTATCAGACTGTCGTGGTCAAACATATGCTGCTGAAGGCGAAAAAGTATGATGTGATTTTGTCAGATTCACAAATTAAATCAAAAAAATTAACTGACAGCGATCTTTTAATTGCCGCTCATCTATATAAAATGGAAAAAAAGGCTGTTAAACCAACAAAACTGAATCAGAATATCATTAGCGATTTGAAATTAAAGTATGCCTATTATTTACACCAAGTGGGTACTAGCAAAAATGATCTTCACGGTGGCACACCGAATCTTGCCACCGGTCAATTCGTGACACACTAACATATCGTGTTACAATATTGATATGCAAATAAATTACGATTTTTTAGACTCATATACATTTAAAAATAAGCAAATGACAGTGCGTAATCACGTCGTAATGGCGCCTACAACCTTACGTGCGTCTTTTGAAGATGGTAGTGTAACGGATAATGAATTGCGCTATTACCAAATGCGCAGCGGTGGTCCAGGAATTATTGTGAGTGAAGTAGCGCATGTGAATCATTTAGGTAAAGGCTGGGAAGGTGGTATTTCGGCTGCTGATGATGACAAAATTCCAGGGTTATCACGTTTAGCCAGTGCCATACAATCAGGCGGGGCAAAAGCGATACTGCAACTATTTTCTGCTGGTCGGCAAACGACTACTGCAATATTGCGTGGGGAACAACCAGTATCGGCGTCAGCCGTTGCGTATCCACGTGGTGACTTTGAAACGCCACGGGCGCTAACGCATCAAGAAATTGCACAAACAATTGATGATTTTGCTGCTGCTACAAAAAGAGCTATTTTGGCTGGGTTTGATGGGGTTGAACTCCATGGTGCTAATTTATATTTAATGCAACAGTTTTTTTCGCCTGACAGTAATCAACGTGATGATATTTGGGGTGGGACATTGGCAAAACGGATGCGTTTTGGTTTAGCGGTGACGGCTAAAGTCGCGCAGACTATTGAGCAGTACGCTGATCGACCATTTTTACTTGGCTATCGTCAATCACCCGAAGAACCAATGACACCAGGGATTACATTGCAAGACTCGTTAGCTTTTGTCAACAAATTAATTGACTTGCCAGTTGATTATGTACATTTGTCATTGAAAGACGCCCTTCAAACACCGTTTAAAGATAAGGATGATCAGACAAAAATTGTTGATTATTATCGACAGGCACTACCAGACGACTTTCCGCTGATGGTTGCTGGCTTAGTAAAACAACCTGCGCAAGTTGAAGAATTGATGGATACCGGCGTGACCTTTGCTGCGATGGGACGTGAATTGATTGTTGAACCTAACTGGGTACAAAAGGTGAAGATGAATGATGAACGGGCAATTCGGTATGCCATTTCACCGGCAGATTTCGACTTGTTGGGTGTCCCCAAACCATTAGAACAATGGTTGTTGACACGCTTTAAGAATGGTTTGCCGGTAACGACAGATTTGGAATTTGATCCGAACAAGCCCTGGCGTTATTACAAAAGTACACCAGTCAAAGTGCCACAACCAATTGATCCAACAAAACTGATGACTTTGAAGAAAAAGGGTTGACGAGTATTTGAATTCTTGGTATACTAATATAGTTGTTTAGCGAGAGCGAACAACAACTGACCATGGCTCGTTGGTCAAGTGGCTAAGACGCTGCCCTTTCACGGCGGAATCGAGAGTTCGATTCTCTCACGAGCTACTAAAAGTCGCAACTTCGGTTGCGGCTTTTTGTGTGCTGTTAAATATGATATACATTTTTCTTTTTTTAATAATCTGTCACTGATAAAAAGTAGTATGATATAAATAATCATTGTTAATTAAAACGATAAGAATAGCGTATCGTGCTGTTCATTGAGCAAAATGGGAGGCGTATCGTGATGACATGGCAGATACCAGATAAAAATTGGTTGCTAGAAAATTTGGTTGATTTAATTTTAGATGAAACCATTACAAGTAATGAACGCGACATATTTGTTAGCAATAAAACCCAACTAGAAAAAAGCCAAAATGATCGCGCTGTGGCTGCGTCGCTCAAAGATAGTTTATCTTTACTTGCAGTTGAGCGACAGTTGACATCTGCATCGACAAAGTTTCTTGTAGAATTATCTCAGCGCTATATTGGCGCAAATGATATGGGCGGTCGTGATGTTTTGTTCAGTATTTGATTTAATAATTTTGCTGAGATAGCTGCTTATTAGTCGCAACGTTGGTTGCGGCTTTTTTATTTGTATTGCCCACTAAAAAAGCACTTCAAGATTGAAGTGCTAATGATTAGGCGTGTTTATGATTGACGGTCGCTAAAATCGCTTTGGCGACAACATCATCAAATTGGTTAGCTTCAAAATTATCTAGGCCAGCGCGGGTTGAGCCACCGGGTGATGCAACGCTGTTCATGAGTGTGACGGCGTCGCTGTCCGACTGATTTAGGGTGCTGGCAGAGCCTAAAACAGTTTGTGTTGCAATACTTGCGGCTTGCGTTTCTTCCAAGCCATTCGCGACACCTGCTTTAGTCAATGCGTCAATGAACTTGAAGACATAGGCAGGACCAGAACCAGCAATGGCAGAAAATATAGCGAATTGCTCTTCCTCGAGTGTGACACTGTTGCCCAACAACTGCCAAAAATGAGTGACGATTTTATTTTGTGCTGCGTCTATGTTATCGGCAAAAGCTAACGCGGTATTACCTTGCCCGATAGCTGAGTTGATGTTGGGTAAAGCGCGAACATTGAACGCATTTGGAATAGCTTGATTTAGGTCAGCAATGGTGATTTGTGCTAACACAGAGACGACGATTTTATTAGTGAAATTAAGCGTTGCGCCAATTTCTGTTAATTGATTAGGCAAAAATGCTAAAACGACGATGTCACTATGGTCAATAACTGTTTGTGAATCGGCAGCATTGATGTGAAGTTCCTCTGCCAACGACTTGGCACGGTGTGGTGAAGACACGTAAATATCTGCTGGATCAACATTTGCGTGCAGTAGACCTTTCATCATTGCGGTCGCCATGTTGCCGGCACCAATAAACCCGTAAGTCATAACAATACCTCCAATTAATTAAGTTATCTCTATTATAACTGAAATAGTTTAGATACTCGCTACTTTTTTGCAATAGCTGTTTTGGGTTTCAGTAAACTAGTCATCGCTGCTGCAACGAGCATTAACAACGCAGCAGTTAAAAAGGTAATGTGGACGCCATGCAAATTGACTAGTGAACTGCTAGCATGTTGGTGGTGTAGCTGATAATTGGCGGCGCTTTTTGTCATAATTGTTACTAATGCGGCCGTACCAAACGAGGCAGCTAGCTGACGAATGGTTGTAAACATGGCCGAACCATCAGGGATGATAGTAAGTGGTAAGGCGTTAAATGCTTCAGTTTGGATCGGCATCAAAACCAAAACTAAGCCTAATTGACGTACAAATTGTCCAATCACAGCAAACCAAAGTGGTGTTGTTAGTGTCAATGAAGCGAGAATAAAAGTACCAATAGCAGTAATTAAGATTCCGGTGAGGGTGAGATATTTGGCACCATAACGATCATATAAGCGACCACTCCATGGTGACAAAAATGCTGTAACCAAAGCCCCAGGGAATAAAACCAAACCAGAAATAAAGGCAGAAGCACCACGGACATTTTGCATATAAAGTGGTAACATTAACGCACCACCGTACATAGCCATCATCAAAACGATGTTAATCAAAACAGCAACATTGAACTCTCGATTAGAAAAAACGCTCATGTTAAGCAATGGCGTTGACGTATGTAATTGATGAAGAACGAACAATGTTGTGACAACTAAACCAATTACGATAAATCCCCAAACGGTAAAGTCATGCCAGGGTGTACCACCAGCGTTGGAAAACCCATAAAGTAGTGCGCCTAAACCGATACTTGATAGAATGACACCAAGTACATCAAACTTTAATTGTTTTGGTGTGCCAATGTTGTTTAGAAGAAAATAAGCCAGAATAAAATTGGCGATAATGAGCGGAGCAACAATGTAAAATAGAAAGCGCCAATTCAGGTTGGTTACAATAAATCCAGACAGACTTGGGCCCAAGGCTGGTGCGAAGTTTAGCGCCAACCCAATAGTTCCCATTGCCGATCCACGACGATCAGGGGCAAATAAATTCATAACCACGACATTCATTAGCGGACCAAAAACACCGGCTCCCATTGCTTGAATCATACGACCCGTGATCAAAATTTCAAAATTAGGTGCAAAGCCAGCAGTGATCGTGCCAACAGCAAATAACCCAACCGCTGTCAGATAAAGTGTACGCGTTGTTAGGCGCTGAATGAGGAAGGCAGTTAAAGGAACCATAATGCCGTTGACTAGCATATAACCATTGGTTAACCACTGTCCTAATGCGGTTGAAATGTGAAATTCACGCATAATATCTGGTAGCGCAACGTTCATCAGTGTTTGATTTAAGAAACCCAGGAAAGTGCCAATCACCAAAATGATTAAAATTGTGCGATTCTTTTGAGATATATTCAAGTAATAACGTCCTTTCTTTTGGAAGTTTTAGTGATAGAAGAGCTACTGTTAAAAAAACAAACAAAAAACCAGTACGCATACTGGTTTTGTTTTTTAAGTCAAACTTACTTTGTCGTAGGTAATTCTTCTGACTTACCTTTGGCCCATTGTTGCAACTTTGCAATAGCAGCTTGGCGTTGCTTCTTCGCAGCGCTGTGACTAACTTTGCGGGCACGGGCGAATGAGTTAAGAGGCTTCTTTAATGCCATGATAGTGCTCCTTTTTTTATCCAATGTTTTCCATACAAATAACTATTATACTTTAAAAAAATAGCAATTACAAGTGCTACAATAGATATTATGGAAAAATGGTCTGAACAAACAATTGAATCTTTTCGGGATACATTACTTCGTTGGTATGATGACGAGGGGCGTAAAACCTTACCTTGGCGGCAAAATCACGATCCTTACCGCGTAATGGTCTCAGAAATAATGTTACAGCAAACGCAAGTTGCCACAGTTATTCCTTATTTTGAACGATTTATGCAACAGTTACCGACAGTGAGCGCCCTAGCACAGGCACCTGAGGAAGTTGTGTTAAAATTGTGGGAAGGACTTGGCTATTATTCGCGTGCGCGTAATTTGCAAAAAGCAGCGCAATATGTTGTTCGGGAATATAATGGTGAGTGGCCAACGACCAGCAAAGATTTACAGACTTTGCCGGGTGTGGGACCCTACACAGCTGCTGCGATTGCTTCAATCAGTTTTGGCGAAGTGGTACCAGCGGTTGATGGTAATCAATATCGTGTGTTTAGTCGTTTATTAAAGATTGATGCAGACATTGCACAGTCTAAGTCACGCCAAATATTTTATGATGCCATTTTGCCAATTGTTGATTCTAAACGGCCGGGTGACTTTAATCAGGCAATTATGGACTTAGGTGCTAGTTATATGTCCGCTAAAAACCCTGATACGCAACATTCACCAGTAAAATCTTTTAATGCTGCCTATCGTGATGGTGTTGAAAGTCATTATCCGGTTAAAACACCCAAGCCGAAACCAGTCAAGCAATTGTTTATGGCTCATGTTTATGAGAAAAACGGTGACTTACTTTTAGAACAGAGACCAGAAACAGGATTGTTAGCTAATTTTTGGACGTTTCCACTAACACCAATTAATAGTGTGGAAGATATTCAAGGCAACATGCTTAATATTAAGCCCGTGGTTCATATTTTCACACATCGCCGTTGGGAAATTTGGTTGGTCAAATCGACACCAATTACACCGGATTCACGGCAACAATACTTTAGTCAAGAAGAATTGGCAGCCTTAAGTCTGCCAAAATTACAATATAAATTGTTGGAGAAATTACATGTTTCCGAATCTGAAATATAAAAATTTGTTTTTTTGGACAATAGAATTATTAGCACTGTCGGCACTAATTTGGATTGTGTCACGGTTTGATTTTTTGATGCAGCCAATATCAGTTTTCATTTCAACGGTATTCGTACCGTTAATTGTGGCCGGTTTTTTGTACTATGTCTTGAAACCTATCTTGACCTTACTTGAAAAAATCACCATTAAAAATCACAAAATGCCACATCAACTGGCCGTGATTATAACGTTTGTGCTGTTTTTAACGGTGATTGTTGGGGCTTTAATATTGCTGGTGCCAACCTTGGTTCGTGAAATGACCAATTTGATCAATGCTTTGCCGGGATTTGCAAAGACGGTTCAAACGTATGTCAATGATACATTGCAAAGTAAATGGTTTAACAGTTTGCATTTGTCGATTGATGTTGATGAGGTGAAAAGTGCCGTTGGTAAATATGCGGCGTCATTTTTGACTATTACGGCTGGGACGCTAGGCAATGTGATTTCAACAATCACGTCAGTGACCATTAACTTAGTGACAATACCGGTTGTTTTATTCTATATGTTAAGTGATGGTAACCGTCTCTTGCCAGCTTTACAACGTCTTTTTCCTGATCGCTTTGCTGATAATGTCGCAGATTTGACGAATAAGATGGATCACACGATTGAAAAGTATATTTCTGGTCAAGCGATTGAAATGCTGTTTGTCGGGGTGGCGATGGCGATTGGCTACCTAATCATCGGTCAACCTTATGCTTGGCTTTTAGGCGTCATCGCCGGTATTACTAATATTGTCCCTTATGTAGGCCCTTGGATTGGTGTCATTCCTTCCTTAATAGTGGCAGGAACGCAATCTTGGAAGCAAATGATTTTGGTATTAGTTGTTATGACAGTTGTTCAGCAATTGGATGGCAACTTTATTTATCCAAATGTGATTGGTAAATCATTACAGATTCATCCGCTGACAATTATGATTTTACTGATGGTAGCGGGTAACTTGAAAGGTATCGTTGGTATGATTTTGGTAGTGCCAGTCTATGCTGTGGTTAGAACTGTTATCAAATTTGGAACACAAATGCGTGAACTTACTAAAGATAAGTGATACAATGATACCACGGAAAGAGGTATCGCAATGCAAGCATTTGATTTTGACAAAAATATTAGTATTTTACGGCAGGCAAAAGGGCAGGCTATTCCATGGCATGAGACGACATATCCGTCTTATACAGCCGATATTTTGACGTTAGCGCAGAGTTATTTTAAGTCTGATGAATATGATAGAAATTTTGATCGTACGCTACGCCAGCACCAATTTCATGAAGGTTTGGCAGAAGAAGATGTGGCACAACTGGCGAATACTTCTCAGGATTATAGCTTGATCAGAGCGATTGTATCAGCGATTATTCGTGGTGAAAAGTACACGCCGGGGATGTGGCAAGCGTTGGTGCAAAATGGAATTTTACTTGATTTGTTAGTAAGAGAACGTGACTTAAAACAAAAAGCATAATAATTGCGACTAAAATAGGGTGATTAAAGGGTTCGATACAGAAAATAGTGTATCGAACCTTTTTTGTTGATTTTGAAATAATTTATTTTGAATTTAGTGTGAACTATATGTGATTCTTTGTGAATATTTGTGTATTATATGTGAAAAATGTTATCTTTATGATTATAGTATGAATTAAGTTAATACAAAAGGAGTATTTTAGTCATGAAAAAGCATAAGAAGGTTAAATTTTCTGTTTTTGCAGGAGTGGTTATAGTATTAATGGGCTTTTCAAGTACATCATTTATTAAAGCTGATGATACATTGACTGTAAAAAATAATGGCACGGTTGGGGAAGAGATTCTCAGGGAACGGGGCGTACAGACATATTTAAATAGTCTAAAAAGCCAAGAGGCGTTGGGACTACAAAAAGTTAAAAAAGTCGATGGAAGTGTTGTAATTGAAGGCAAGGAAGAGGCGAAACAGGACTTGACCGATGATGTTGGTGGTGCTAGTAGTGCTGCTGTTATGCCACTCGCCGATAGTCAGATAAAGGGTACGTTAGCGTGGAGTTATCAAAATTCAGTGAGGGCCTTTAATTATTTAAGTAATAATACCGCCTCTACTGTTTCCTTTAGTTTAGGAAGTGGTCTTTCGGTTTCTTTAACTCCAGCGCAGAATACTGTTGTCAGAGCGTATTTTGATTGGGTCACAGATAACGGTTTTGGATTACAAATAAGTAATGGTTGTTTTATCAACCCAACATCTGGTTCAACAAGTTGGTGGTGTAATGATTCGTATCCTAACCGAACATCTGCGGTCCACATTGCTTCAGCTCCAGATGTGTGGGATACTGCGAATAGTGGTAACAAGGGAAAAGTTACTGTAAAAAATTGGTCTGAGTTGGGAGCAATCCCCACAGCTTTTTATGGTGGTTGGTCTTGTGATTATGCAGGAGTAGCAAGAGGTGCTGCTTGGGCAGGCGTTGGTCAGGGACACAAATAGGCGCTAAACATAATTAGCAATAGTTTATACTTGGTTGGAGAAATGACATGTATAAAAAAATATACTAATCCGCGTTGGTACTGTTAGTTTAAGTGTGTTTATCGCACTCATAATAACAAACTTTCAATCTGTGAAAGCCAACATTACTCATCATAATGAAATTGTTCACTTAGCTACTAAAAGTGCTGTTACTAGACAGAGTGACTTTCCAAAAGCAGATGTTAAGTATAAAAATACTTTAGCATGGAGCTATCACAATAGTGTGGCGGCGTATAAATTCTTAAACAGTGTGTTAGATCGAGATGTTAAATTAACCGCCAGAAATGGTATTACGACACAATATAGTCATAATAATACGACGCTAAAAGCGTTATTTAAGTATGCAATTACTAACGGTTTTGGGTTACAAATCAGTGTTGCCGGGTTTGAAAATATCAATCGATTGAAAACCAATTTTTGGTGTAATGACTCATTTCCTAATCGGCAAAGCGCTGTTAATCAAAAAATTGCGCCAGATGTATGGCACTATGCTACTAAAAAAAATAGTGGGAAGAAAACAGTTAAATATTGGTCGGAATTAGGGAATATAACCTCTGCATTTTATGGTGGTTGGTCTTGTGATTACGCCAATGTAGCCAAGGGCGCTGCTTGGTTAGGTATTGGCAAGGGTTATAAGTAGTTATTGCGATTAAAAGGTTCGATACAGAGAATAGTGTATCGAACCTTTTTTGTTGATGAATGATTAGAGCTGCTAATTCCAATCTATTTATTTGCGTCGGTATAACTATAGAATTGTGATTTATCAGAAAAATCAGCCATATATTGACCATTCAGACCAGCTTGTTGACCAATCACGCCTAAATCAATAATCAATTTTTCGTCAGCTTTTGAAAAATGAAGCTTTTCAGACGAGGCTGTGATACGAATATAATTAACCATTCTGTTCACTAAGGCTTCAGGGTTTTTACTGGTGTCTATTTGTTTGTTAACTTGTAGTAAAACATCAGTGATATCACGAATCCCTGGGGCAATAAGCTTAGATTGTAGCGATAAGTATAATAATTCAATATTGTGTTTTGCTTCGAATACTGTTGCAACGTTTCTTTTTGTCATTTGTTGTGTCACCTCGCTAACTCCATGTTACGCCTATTTGCGATCAAAGGTAAATAAATGCTTGACGTACAATCATTTTTCCAGTAAAATTAAAGGGTTGTGTTAGACATGCGGGTGTGGCGGAACTGGCAGACGCGCTGGATTTAGGTTCCAGTGGAGAAATCCGTGCAGGTTCGATTCCTGTCACCCGTATAATATGGTCGCCGCCATATTATTATATTGAGGTATCTGGTATTATTTGATATAATACTTGAGTACTTTGATCTGCCGACCTAGCTCAGTTGATAGAGCACCTCACTAGTAATGAGGGGGTCGCCGGTTTGAGCCCGGCGGTCGGCATAATTTATGAAAGCTTTGAATGATTATTCATTCAAAGCTTTTTTATTTTCTCATGGATAGAAATCGCAATGGAGAAAATATTTTTTGAACCAACTGCGTGTATTGTGCACTGATTCATAAATTTTTAGTTTCAAAAGCGTTTGAGAATTATAGCGTGGTTGCTTCTATGCAGAGCTTATGTGATTTCGCGAAAATCAAGAGTCGTACTCACCTATAAATCCTTAATCAGATTCGAATGGCATCACTTTGATTTGTCTTGGATATTTGAGCCAACTTGGAAGCAATGTGCAATGAGACTCAAAGTATTGATAAAACATGTTGCAACAGTAAGTAGAAACTTATGATAATCAAAATAGGCTGACCCACAAAGTGGTTAGCCTATTTGTGTATTAAAATGGTGTTGCAACATTCTCTAAAATAAGTCGTGTCCTTCACTTGACAACTTTTAGAAAAATAATTGAAAATCTACTGTTTTTTTTACTGGGGTGTTTCACTTAACGTCCAAGTGAGTTCAGATGCTAATTGTTTCCCCAATAGTTTTGTATCAATCACCGTGTTAGGATTTAACCAAATGCTAAATGAGTTGCTGGTGTTATGATTGAACATAATATTGTTTTGACTACTGGCGGAAGTCCCAGTCCAAAAGTCAACACTACTTTCTAAACTAGATTGACCATATTGAATGCTCAAATCATTCTTTGAAATTTTTGCGGATTGACCAGATGTGTTCCAATCACTTGTTTGCGCTACGGACACTTTGTACGATTTGCTGGCATCCAAGTTGATAAGACTAACTGCGCCAGTTGACATATTACTTGCCAATGGCTTGTTACCATTACGGAAAGCACCAGCGCCAAGTGTGTCAAAGGTAAGGTTAGCAACGCCATCAAAAGTAGGCGCTTGCGCCCAAACGTAGGTGATTGTTTCAGATCGGTCAGCGTACATTTGGTCGGTTGTTACCATGTTTCCTGCTGGATTATGATCAGTGCCGTTACCAACAATTTGCCAAGACGCGGCTGTAGTTTTATAATTTTGTCCGTTATCGCTAATTGTTGTGCCAATAGCCGGAGCTGACCAGAACATAGGACTACCGGTAAACTTCATATTTGCACTGAGGGTGATTTTCCAGAGGCTGGTAGTCTTGCCAAACATCGCGGTCACATCAGCACCGGAAGTATACCACCCTGATAAGTCCAATGTCTTCAGTTTAGACGCATTATAGAACATGTTAAAAAATTTGGTCCCTTTTGAAACATCCCAAGCGTTTAAGTCCAAATTAGTGATACTGCTATCAAGAAACATACTTTCAAATGTGGTCACTTTTGAAACATCCCAGTGGCTTAAATCTAATTCAGCTAAGCCAGTTCCTACAAACATACGAGCCATATTCGTGACATTGGTGGTTTTAAAATCTGTCAAGTTTAAGGTAGTTAGCGCACTGGCATTAAAGAACATATAGCGCATAATAATTGTATCAGCCGTGCGGCCAACACCCCAATTAGATAAATTCAAGGTCGTTAGGTTCTTTGCCTCCGCGAACATGTTATCAAATGTTGTTACTTGATTAACATTCCAATCGCTTAAGTCCAAATGAGTGATACCGGTTCCGCGAAACATATAAGCCATAGTCGTGACATTGGTGGTTTTAAAATTTGTCAGTTTTAAAGTAGTTAGCGCACTTGTATTAGAGAACATATAAGTCATATTAACAGAATCAGCGGTGCGGGCAACACCCCAATTAGATAGATCTAAGGTTGTTAGGTGTTTTGCCTCAGCAAACATGCAATTAAATGTTGTCACTTGATCAACATTCCAATTGCTTAAGTCCAAATTAGTGATACCACTACCGTAAAACATATAAGACATGCCTGTGACATTTTTTGTCTTAAAATTCATCAAGTTTAAGTTGGTCAAGGCGGACGTGTTATAAAACATATAATTCATATAAATTGAATCAGCTATACGGGCAATGCCCCAATCAGATAAATTCAAGTTGGCCAAGGCAGCTGAGCTATAAAACATGTATTGAAATTCTTTCACTTTTGTGACGTCCCAGGTACTGAGATTAAGACTGATTAATCCCGTATTACGAAACATAGAAGACATATTCGTGACATTTTTTGTCTTAAAATTCGTCAAGTCTAAGTTGGTCAAGGCAGACGCGTTAGAAAACATTGCACCCATATTAACGGAGTCAACTGTACGATCAGCCCCCCAAGTGGATAGATTTAAAGTCGTTAACTTATCTGCCCAGAAAAACATGTCCTGAAATGTTGTCACTTGATTGACATTCCAATTACTTAGGTCCAAATTAGTAACACCACTATCATGAAACATTTCAGTCATATAAAGTACATTACTGGTATTTAATGAGCTCAAGTCAGGATTGGTAAGCCCTTTAGTATTAGTAAACCAATATGACATTGACGTCGCATTGGTCGTATCAAAATTTTGTAAATCAATAAAATCAGTGAGTTGATCTAGGTTATCAAATAAATGGGGGACGCTTGGGTCTACTGTGACCTTACCCTCATCACCATTAAATTGAATTTTTTTAACTTGTGAGGCAGTTAAGCTATTTTCTGCTAGATTTGTATCAATTCTCTGCGATAATTGCCCCGCTGAAAAAACTAACAAACCAGTATCTGAATCAAATGTCCAAGTACTGCTGCCATTAGTGTTCGTTGTTATTGATCGAGGTGCCTTACCAGACGTAGGCGGCTTGTTGTCTGTTGTTGGCAGTGCTGGTTGTTCAGCTGGTGGGTCTGTTTCATTAGGCTGTTCAGGTTCTGTTACTTCGGGGGTTTCGAGAGTGTCGGGCTTATTAGGTTCCGCCGCCGCTGGCTGACCATCACCCGTATCGCCAGTAGCAATCCGTTGGGTTAATTCCTGTAGGTCAGAACGACCGTCATTTTTTAGACGTAGCTTTTTATCCGTTTTAACGTCATCGGTGGTCGTCAATTCTGCAGCCGTTACGGTTTGTGCAGGGCCGGCGAGCGTTAATACTGCAATTAATATTGGTAAGTAGCCTGCTTGTTTTCGTCTCATAATTTTACTCCAAAGTACCCTTTTGCTCCATTCTACTAGGGGGGAAGAAGACTAGACGAATTATTGGTGAACAAAGTGTGAACTGCACAAAATTATGACTCTTATCAAGCGAGTAATTTGAATTGAAATACTATTTTTTTGTGTAATCAAACTTGACATAGTTAATTACAGGATTGTGTATATTCAGTTAATATTATAATGATGATGAAATCTTTATCTGATATTTACATAATCATGACAGAACTCTGCTATATTTGAACCATAGACAAAAATTGTCCTTATCCACATATCATTTGCACAGGACAGATGATTTCATCTATACTAACTTTATAACAAAAAAGAAGAGAGAAACACAGTGGAAGTTAAATTTAATCACGTGACTTTGACCTATCCAAACGGCGTCGAAGTCTTACATGACATGGATTTTGATATCACCGACGGACAACTCGTTGCACTCTTAGGACCCTCAGGTGGTGGTAAATCTACCACGCTGAATTTGATCTCGGGTCTATTATCAGCAACTAGTGGCAATATATACTTTGGTGACAAAGATGTTACAAAGCAAGATGCGTTGGGACGTGGTGTTGGGATGGTTTTCCAAAACTATGCCTTGTACCCTCATATGACCGTTTTAGATAACATTATTTTCCCAATGAAAATGGCTAAGGTGGATAAATCCACACGTAAACAGCGTGCTTTAGAATTAGCACAACTGGTTCGTGTCTCTGATCAAATTAACAAAAAACCAAGTGATTTGTCTGGTGGTCAGCAACAACGTGTTGCCATTGCCCGCGCGTTAGCAAAATCACCTAACATTTTGTTACTTGATGAGCCTCTCTCAAATCTTGATGCACGTCTCAGAGTTGAAATGCGCGAAGAAATTCGACGTATTCAAAAGGAAACAGGCGTCACAACAGTCTTTGTTACGCATGATCAGAGTGAAGCAATGCATGTTGCTGATAAAATTATGCTATTAAACGATGGTCGCATTCAACAATATGATGCACCACAATCACTATATGAAAATCCAAATAATCAATTTGTCGCTAACTTTATCGGAGAACCTGCGTTAAATGTGGTACCAGCAGACCAGTTTGATGACGAGGTGAGACAATTATTTGATGGTGACGTTGCCACAATTGGTATTCGTGCTGAAGCATTAACAAATGAGGTGAAAGCACCTGCCATCAAAATGCAAGCGGTTGTCCATGAAGTATTGTCATTTGGACGTGATCGGCAAGCGGCGATTTCAGTTGGATCACATCAACTAGTTGCAACAGAAGTCACAACGGCAGCACCTTTGGAACAAGAAACAACACTCTTTGCCGCACTTAGTGGCGTTTACGCCTTCGATCAAAGTGGTCAGCGATTGCCACTAAGGGGTGATCACGCATGATGAACAATCAAAAGCCTACTTGGAAACAGACATTAAAAGGGTGGCTTTATGTCTTGCCAATGCTAATCATTGTCGCGATTTTTAGTTTATACCCGATTGTCTCAAGTTTGGCGATGAGCTTTTATACGCAGTACAACTTTTTCACGAATCAAGTAATGGCGCTTGGTTTTGATAATTTTAAATATTTATGGGAAGATCCGCTGTTTCATTCTGCTGTGGCGAACACTTTAATTTTCGTTGTTGGTGTTGTCCCATTAGAAATTGTCATTTCGTTGACAGTGGCCGTACTTTTAAACCAGATCAAAGTGTTGGCTGGGTTCTTCCGTACCATCTATTTTCTACCATTTGTGACCAGTATTGTTGCAATATCAATGGTTTGGAAGTGGATTTATAATAAAGATGCGGGCTTATTGAATTATTTTTTGAGCTTTGTAGGTATCCATCCAATTGACTGGTTGAATGATCCAACATGGGCATTGCCAGCGTTGATTATTTTGGCTATTTGGAAGAGCTTGGGCTTCAATATTATGCTCTTCTTGGTTGCTCTCAATAATGTTGACAAACGACTGTATAGCGCGGCGACCTTAGATGGTGCCAACGCTTGGGAACGCTTTTTGCATGTTACAGTGCCAATGATTAGTCCGATGACGTTTTTGATTGCCGTTAATGCTGTGATTGGATCGTTTAAAGTCTTTGATGAAATATTCTCATTGTTTGGTGGACAGGCAGGACCTGGAAATGCTGCAATGACAGTTGTATTTTACTTATATCGTATGTTTTATGAGCAAAACAAATACGGTATCGCTGCGGCCGCAGGTGTCGTATTATTCTTTATGATTTTAATTGTGACATTATTGCAGACATGGTTTAGCAAAAAACATGTTCATTACTAAGAGGAGTTGACGATGAGAAAGACAATATCAAAAACAATCGTTTACTTACTGTTAGTGGTTGGTGCACTGACAATGTTATTGCCATTCTTCTGGATGGTATCAACATCATTTAAAACTGGTTTTGAAGCATTGCAAACACCACCAACTTGGTTGCCAAAAAAGTTGCAAATCACTAATTGGATTTCAGCATGGAAAGCAGCACCTTTTGCAACGTATCTTCTGAATTCAGTGGTTGTATCATTTGTGACCACGATAGGACAGATTATCACAGCCATCATGGCAGCGTTTGCGTTTGCTAAAATGAATTTTTTTGGTAAGAAGACGCTTTTCACTATTTTGTTAGCAACAATGATGGTACCGGGTGAAATGTTGATTATCCCAAACTTTGTGACACTATCACAAATGCATCTGGTGAATACTTATGGCGCTTTGATTATTCCATGGTTAGCTAGTTTCTTTGCGGTATTCACTTTGCGCCAGTCTTTTGCTAGTGTACCAGACCAGCTTTACTACGCCGCCAAGCTTGATGGGGCTTCTGATTGGAAGTTTCTGTGGCAAATTTTGGTACCAAATGCTAAGTCGTCCATTACGGCAATTGGCTTGTTACAAATTATTGGCTCATGGAACTCATTTATGTGGCCATTAATTGTCACAAACACAGACAAGATGCGTACCTTGCCTGTTGGATTGCAAGCGTTCAGTTCAGATTCGGGTGTCAATTATCCGGAATTGATGGCGGCATCTACGTTTGTGATTCTACCTATGGTTATCTTGTACTTATTCTTGAATAAATATGTTGTTGCTGGTATTTCTGGTGGTGGCATTAAGGGTTAAGCTACTGTCCACGTTTTGTGGGCGGTAAAGAGATGTGATGAGACATGGTATCTCTTTACTGCTTATAAAAAGCAGCTAAATTTTTTTGGGAACACGAAAGGAAACATGTACACATGAGTACTGGGAAGAAAGTTGCAGCTTTGGCTGCTATCACGATTATGGCAAGTTCATCTTTTGCAGGTTTGTCGGCTGTGCACACAGAGACAGTGAGTGCAGCAACTAAACCAGTTAAAGTCACATTTTGGCACGCCATGGCTGGCCCATACAAAGACGCTTTGCAAAAGCGTATTGACGCCTTCAACAAATCACAAAGTAAGTATAAGGTTGTCGCAACTGCGCAAGGTGACTATACGACTTTGAACCAAAGAATCATGGCTGGTGCGAAGTCAAAAACTTTGCCGGTTATGGCACAAGCAACTTACACACAAGTGCCTGATTACGTCAAAGACGGTATTGTAACGTCACTTCAATCACAGGTTGATGGTAAGAATGGCTTGTCAAAGAAGCAATTAAACAATATTTATTCTGGTTTCTTGCAACAATCTAAGTATAAGGGCGAATTCTACTCAACACCTTTCTCAGCCTCTGTACGAGAAATGTTCTATAATAAAACGCTTCTGAAAAAATACAATTTATCAGTACCAAAAACCTGGGATGATATTGCAAAGATGTCTGACGTTTTGAAGAAAGATGGCATTGCAACAGTAGGATTCGATAAGTCATTTGACATGGAATGGGATTCAATGGTCCGTTCAGCTGGTGTATCATTGGTAACTAGCAAAGACAAAGTTAATGTTGACTCAAAGAAGGCTGTGACTGCTGCTAAGTTGATTACTGATATGGTCGCTGATGGCACTGCTAAAACGGCTGGTTCTGATATCTACGGCACAACAAACTTTGTCAATGGTAAGACAGCTTTGACTTTCTCATCATCTGCAGGAATTACAGCAACGCAGGCAGCTGCAGCTAAAGACTTTGATTGGGGTACTGCACCATTACCATCTTACAAAGGCAAATCAGCAACTGTTTTGGCTGGTAATAGCTTAGTAGTTACGGCAACAGCCACTAAGAAGCAACAAGCAGGCGCTTGGGCATTCATGAAATATTTGATGTCTGATAAGCAAACTGAAAAGTGGGCAGAAGCAACAGGTTACTTGCCAATTACTAAGAAAGCAACGAAGTCATCTGCTTATAAAGCATATCTAAAGAAGAACCCATTAGCTAAAGCAGCGTCAGACTCATTGCCAGGTGCCTTCTCAGACACTGCATTCTTGGGTTACCAAGATTACCGTACGAACTTGCTGAATGCTGTTGATTCAATGTTGACGAAGAAAACACCTGCTGCAGACGCTTTGAAAACATTATCTGACCAAACAAAGAAGACTTTGAAAGAGAATAAATAATGAGTACGCAAGTACAATTTTTAAATGGACTGAATACAATTGGTGGCAATGTGGTCTCGTTCACACAGGGAAACACCCGACTTGTAATGGACTTTGGCGTTAATTTTGCCCCGGCTGAAACGCCGACTGGTGATTTATTAGCAGACGGAACATTACCAGCACTACCTGATTTATTCACTGATGTTGACAGTGATATGGCGACAACAATTTTTGTTTCTCATTTACATCTGGATCATATGGGCGCGTTGAAGTATTTAACCAAGCCAACCGATGTTTACATGAGTCAAGCTTCGGCTGATTTATATCAGGTCTTGACTGAATTAGGGACAGAATCTGCGCCTAATGCGACTATTAAAGTGATCCCATTTGAGACGCCAATGATGTTTGGTGATTTTGAAGTTACATTTTTCGAAACTGACCATGATGCACGTGGCGCTGCTGCAATTCGTGTCCGTGACGGCGTACACACATTTGTTCATAGTGGGGATGTGCGACTTGATGGTCCTCACCCCGAACGTGTCAATCATTGGGCAGATATCTTACGTGAAGCACACATTGATTTATTTTTGTTAGAAGGTACGGAATTTAGCTTTGATGCCGATGACGAAACGGAACATGTGCGCCATACTGAGATGTCAGTGCAACAAGATTTTGGACAAATTTTAGATGAACATCATCAATTAGTTGTCATTAATCCCTATGAACGTAACATTGATCGCTTAGAGGCTCTGCAAAATACAGCACGGCTGCATGGTCGTGAAATCCTTTGGGATAAGCAATTTGCAACAATCATGCGGGCCATGGGTGTTGCGGATGTTAAAGAAATTGATTGGGAAGCCGTTGTGGCAGATCCCAATCATTACGTTGTTCAAAATCACTTTAATCAATTACATGATTTAGATCAATTTGATGGTCAATTTGTATATCTACACATGAACGGTGAACCTTTAGGCGAGTATGATCCTCGCTTTGCCGAATTACAGGCATACTTAGATGCCAATCATGTCGAGCTCCAACGTTTGGGTGCAAGTGGTCACGCCAAGCCAGAAGATTTGGTGTCATTAGCACAACATGTCAATGCTCAAAAGACTGTTACTTGGCATTCGTTCAAGCCAGAAAAAGAAGCAGAAGCCTTGCGCAAAGTAGGTTTGAATGTCTATTTACCAACAAAAGGTGAAACGTTAGTGTATTAAAATTTGAATTGGCGCATTGATTGCGTTAAAATTATTCTCGTATCAACGGGATGTAGCTCAGCTTGGTAGAGCACCACGTTCGGGACGTGGGGGTCGTGAGTTCAAATCTCGTCATCCCGATGAGCGAGAAATATTAAAAGGGCAGCAAACCATAATTGGTTTGCTGCCCTTTTTTTAAACGATATAATCTTTGAAAGTCTCGCGTTCATTAGTGGAGAGTTCAACGGTTATGAGGGTGCCAGTATCGTCATAATCTTCCTGTAAAAATGTATGTTTTGCGGCGAGCTGAGCCTGAATATTACCTTTGTCAAAAGGTATGTGCAAGTTAACGACTGCGACGTCTTTGAACACATGTTGTTTGATAAGGTCAATTAATGCATCTTGGGAAGCAATATCTAATGCAGAAATGGTGATGGCATTTTCACCAGTTACTTCTGGAAAAACGAGCTCGGTACGGTCAGCTTTATTATAAACTGTGATGGTTGGGCGACCGCTAACACCAATTTCTTGTAATGTTTTGTTAGTGGTTGTCATCATGTCTTGATAGTGAGGGTCAGAGACATCAACGACGTGTAACAGTAGATCCGCACTGGCCGCTTCTTGCAATGTCGATTTAAAAGCAGCGACTAAGCTGTGAGGTAGCTTAGAGACAAAGCCAACGGTATCACTGAGCAAAAATTGTTTTTTATCTGGTAATGTCAATTGGCGCACGGTTGTGTTCAAAGTGGCAAAAAGCATATCTTTTTCAAAAACTTGTTTGCTATCATCGTTACTAGCACCAATACCAAAACGCGCTAACAGCCGGTTCATTAGTGTTGATTTACCGGCGTTAGTGTAGCCGACCAAGGCTACGTTTGGCAGATCATTATTTTGGCGTTGTGCTGATCGTGTTGTCTCGCCTTTCTCAAGGTCTGCTAATTCTTGACGAATATGAACCATTTGAGCTGTAATACGACGACGAGATTGTTCGAGTTTTGTTTCTCCAGCGCCTCGAGATGTAAAGCCACCACCACCAGCACCAGTTTGCTGATCCAGCGTGATTGACATACTTGTACGTAATCTTGGTAACTGATATTGCAAGCGCGCCAATTGAACTTGTAATTGGGCTACTTTTGTTTGTGCACGTTGCGCAAAAATATCTAAAATCAAACCAGTGCGATCCACCACAGTCGCGTTGGTCGCTTTTTCCAAATTACGGATTTGCGAGGGCGTCAACTCGTCGTTAGCAACGATCATGTCGACGTCATAAGTGGTTACTGCCGCGCTAATTTCCTCGACTTTGCCTTTACCAAAATAAGTTGCTGGATTAGGGCGTTCTAATTTTTGGGTAAAAGTCTCAACTGGGTCTAAGTTGTTTGCTCTTGCTAGGTTACCTAATTCTTCTAATTCATAAGTTAAATTTGCCTGACTCGTTGTCAAGCCAACTAAAAATACTTTTCGGGGTGTTTCTTGCATCAAAAAATGCCTCCAATCAAACTACGAGACTGGGGAATTTAACGTGTTGACGAAAATTGCAGACCAATCTCAAGAAAAGCGCACCAAAACAGTTGCCTGTTTGTTGTCACTACATCTTAAAATTCGCTCAACAAGTTCCCGTACCTCTTTTTCTTAATAGTGATAGTGTATAAGTTTTCAAACCCAATGTCAAACTGAAACGATATTTCTTGTCACGACGTGTACGTTTTCAAGTATAATGAAATAAGCTAATCAATTAAATCGAGGTTAAACATGGCAAAAGAAATTTATTTAACAGGTGATCGACCAACTGGCAAATTGCATATTGGACATTATATTGGTTCACTAAAAAATCGTGTGGTAATGCAAGATTCCGGTGAATTTGATCCATTTATTATGATTGCTGATACTCAAGCTTTTACAGACAACGCTCGTAATCCTGAAAAAATTCGCCGTTCGCTAACAGAAGTCGCATTGGATTATTTGGCAGTTGGTATTGATCCTGCTAAATCAACGATTTTTGTACAATCACAAATTACAGGGTTGCCAGAATTAACTGAATATTTTATGAATTTGGTCAGTGTGGCACGTCTGCAACGCAACCCGACTGTTAAATCAGAAATTCAACAAAAAGGTTTTGGAGAGGGTATTCCAGCGGGATTTTTGACTTATCCGGTGTCTCAAGCGGCCGATATTACAATTTTTAGAGCTACAAAAGTGCCAGTTGGTGACGATCAAGAACCCATGATTGAACAGACGCGCGAGCTAGTTCGTTCATTCAACAATGCTTATCAATCAGAAGTATTGGTTGAGCCTGTCGGTGTCTTTCCGCCCAAAGGGCAAGGACGTCTTCCGGGTATTGATGGTAATGCTAAAATGTCAAAATCACTGAACAACGGGATTTATATTAGTGATAATGCAGATACATTAGCTAAAAAAGTCAAGTCGATGTACACTGATCCATTGCATATCAATATTGATGACCCCGGTCATGTTGAAGGCAATGTCGTCTTTACTTACTTGGATATTTTTGATCCCGACAAGCAACGTGTACAGGCACTAAAAGAGCAATATACTGCTGGTGGTCTTGGTGACATGAAAATCAAAAAGCACTTGATTGAAGTGATGGAAGCTGAAATGGCACCCATTCGTCAACGACGTGAAACATTTGCCCAAGATATTCCAGCTGTGATGGCTATGTTAAAGGCTGGCTCTGATCATGCTAATGAAGTAGCAGAGTCAACAATGAAAGACGTACGCCATGCAATGGGTATTGATTATTTCGACTAAAAAAATCACTGCAATCTGAAAAGGTTGCTTTTTTAGTGCCAAAATATGTTTATGGACACAAAAAAGACACAAATTGTTAAAATGTGATAAAACAAAATAGTATATAATGGCAAGATAGATACAAAATCAGGGGACGATATGGACAATAAAGCACAACTCAACCGCGGCTTCGGCCTGACTGCCTCACTGGCGTTAGTGGTTGGCACAATCATTGGTTCAGGGATTTTTTTTAAACAAGGTAGTGTATTAGCGTCGGCAGGTAGTACGACATCTGCATTAATTGCATGGGCAGCTGGCGGTATTTTGACACTTGCTTCTGGTATGAGTGTTGCTGAAATTGGCTCCCAAATGGCTAAAACTGGTGGCTTATACATTTATATTGAAAAAATTTATGGCAAAGTTTGGGGCTATTTAGCTGGATGGATGCAAGTCATCTTTTATGGTCCGGCTATGATGGGATCAATTTCTGCTTATTTTGGGATACTATTTGTTGACTTGTTTCAATTACCCAAAATGTGGGCGATACCCTCAGCGATTATTGCATTGGCGTTTGTTGGCATAATCAACTCAATTCCTAATCGTTTCAGTGCTGGCTTTCAGATATTGACGACGACACTTAAAATGTTGCCGATTGTTGCGTTGATCATTTTTGGTATGTTTTTTGGACAACATGAAGCATTAGGACAGACAGTCACTGCGGTAGCACACACTAACAGTGGGGGATTTGGGGTTGCTATTTTAGCAACGCTATTTGCTTACGACGGCTGGGTAACTTTGGCAAATATTAGTGGTGAAATTAAAAATCCGCAAAAAGTTCTGCCAAAGGCAATCGTATTTGGGCTTATTATTGTTATTATTTCTTACGTGGGTGTCAGTTATGGGACATATAGAAGTTTAGATGCAGCGAACATCGTTGCGCTTGGTCAAAATACAACAATTCATATGGCAACCAGTGCCTTTGGTGTCGTTGGTGGTCGTTTGATGAGTGTGGCGGTTTTAATTTCATTACTAGGGACACTCAATGGTAAAATTGTTTCATTTCCACGTGTATTGTTTGCAATGGCGCGGGATGGCTTATTCCCGTTTGCAAAAACGTTTTCTAAGATTAACATGCGGACCAAAACACCTAATGCTGCGATTTGGTTTATGATTGTGCTGGGAGACTTGATGTTATTGTTGACTAATCCTGATCGACTCACTGACATTGCCATGTTCACGACTTTCTTGTTCTATATTTTGGCATTTGTCGGCGTTTTCATTTTGCGACGTAAAGATCCGACTGGCGTTAATAGAGCATTTTCAACACCGTTATATCCGTTTATCCCAATACTAGCAATTGCAGGTTCACTTTACGTGGAAATTTCAGAAATTTTGCATGATTTTTCTGGTGTTGTAATATCAATTGCCGTTGTCGCGATTGGATTGCCTGTTTATTTGGTCTTATCAAAACGACAAATTAAAAAGTAAGTTTTTCAGTTAAAAAGAAACCCCCGAAAATAACTTTTCGGGGGTTTTAAAATGATAAAATTATTGATCTGAAGAACTTTCTGTTGACGTGTCGGAAGAAGTATCAGTGCTACTTGAGGATTCGTCATCTGCTGGTCTAAGAGAGGCAGCCACAGCCTGAAGTGTACTTGGTACCTCACCAGCATAGGCAGGACCAGTGGTTGCTGCTTTTAATCCCAGCGCTTTACGAGCTAAGTTAGTCACGCGTTGCTTTTCTTGCTGTGTCACAACTTCATAGGAAATGGCATTACCAGAAGAGTCTGGATAGCTTGTTCCCTCACCTTGAATATGTTCACTCACAATGTTATTTTTAGCTTTGATATACTTACTTGCAATTGTTGTCATGTCACCAAATGTCAAATCGGTGAGGACGTTTTTACTAAGCGTTGTCATAAATGAATTGTTCAAGAGGCTCGAAACATTGGCAGATTTTTTAATTAAACCTTCAAGGACGAGACGTTGACGCTTTTGACGACCATAATCGCCTTCAGGATCGTCATAGCGCATCCGAGAAAATGCTAGTGCGGCATCGCCGGTCATGACGTGCTTTGTTTCAGAACATGTAACGCCATTGTCATCAGAGTGTTCATAACCGGTACTGCCCTTGTGGAAACGGTATAAATTGGGACCGTAATCGTGAGCAGTGTCTTGGCTATAAGTGAAATCAAGTGGTGATTTCACTGAAATACCACCAACTTGGGTGACCATTTTTTCCAAACCAGACATGTTCACTAATGCGTAGAAATCAACTGGAATATTGAGATAAGCTTCAACAGTTTTAATGGCTGTTGATGTTGAACCATAAGCATAAGCGGCATTTATTTTTTGTGGGAAAGTATCTTCATAACCAGGAATAGCAACCATTGCGTCACGAGGAATTGAAATCATTGTCGTTTTTTCTGTTTTGGGATTGATGAGCAATAGCATCATAGAATCCGTACGGCCTTTGTAAGTACGACCCAGTTCACCTGTATCAGTTCCAAATAATAGAATAGATAATGGCTTACCACTAGAAACAACGCTTGAGACGTTGCGGGCCTTTTTAGTGCCTGTGCTCTTATAAACCTTATCAATGGTTGATTTAGCGTTATTAATTGCGTACCATGCGAAGCCGCCGGCCGTGATTGCTAATACAGCAATGATTGCTAAAATCGTATTTCGCAATTTGTGGGTTGGTTTCTTAAAACGCTCCGTACGAGACTTTGTTTGATTTTCTGCCATGATGATCTCCGATTAGTGTTGGCCAATGAACATGGCAACAAGTAAAATAATGAAAACTGCGACGGTAATGCCAACATATCGCCAATCTTTAACTTTGGTGAAGGCGTAAATGGAAGCGACAATTCGTAAAACGGGTGTTAGAATGAGTAAAAATAATCCTAACATCATGATAGCACCGGCTTGAAAATGAAAAGAACCATTTACAATCTGTGCTAGTTGACGCGGATAGTGATTGTGGAAATAGCCTGTTTTAGCGCCATTGATAAGATAGCAGGCAAAGCCAAGAATCATGACAACAACCGCTATTATGACGCCAATTCGTAAAACAATGCCAATTTGGCGTTCTAAATCTTTTTCTGTTTGATTAGTGGACATACGTGGGTGCCTCAGTACAACGTGATATTAAATGCTTTTAGTAGTAGTTGTAAGCCAGCAATGCCAACAACTGGGATAAATAGTTGTCGGAGTCGTTTTGCTGGAACATGTGGCATAATGCGTGCGCCAATGGTTGCACCTAACACGATACCTAAAGCAATTGGTACTGCGATGTCAGCTCGAATTGTGCCATTAAAAAAATAAACAAGAGCGCTGGCCGCAGCCGTGACGCCCATCATTAAATTAGAGGTTGCGCTGGCAGGTTTGAGTGGCATTTTCATGACACCATCCATGGCAAATACTTTGAACATACCAGATCCTATGCCTAATAAACCAGACGCGAGTCCAGCCCACAACATGACCACTGCACCACCGGGAATATTCTCTACACGATAATCAATGTTTTGATTCAGTGCTTTGTCATAGTAGGTAGCGTTGAGCTGTAATTTGTTGGCGAGAGGGTCGTTATGTGCAACTAATTCGGCTTGATTGTGGGTGTGTAACTTACGCCACATGCGATAGGATTGATAAACCAGCAGCACGCCAAAAAGGAAATTTAACCAAATTGGGGCAAAAAAACCTGCGCATATTGCGCCGATTAGCGCACCAATTGTCGTAAAAATTTCGAGTAACATAGCAACACGCAGATTGAGCATGTCGTCTTTTAAATATGCGATTGAAGCACCAGATGAAGTCGCAATCACAGCGACAATACTGGCACCGATTGCGTAGTGAATAGGAATATTAAAACCAATCACTAAGATTGGTGTGACAATCATGCCACCTCCTAGGCCCAAAAGCGCCCCAAGGACTCCGGCAAAAACACCAACCAATAGCATAATGATAATGGATAAAGTTAAAGCCAAGATTAAATTCCTACCACTTCACTGTTTTTTCAATAATTATATTCTACACAATGCTACAATTATTGTGTACGATAAGCAAACGTGTTTGTAGAATTTTAATAAATTGGGAGAGCGTTTACTTCGGCATGACGAGTGAACGGAAGTGTATTTGTGTTAATTCAACCTGATAAATTACGAAAATTATTGATTATTATTTTTGGTGTCGTTTTTATTGTCTTTTGCCTTGCAGTCAGGTTTAATGCTGTTTTGGTAACGTTTGGAGATGATGCGGCTACGCTAGTGGTTCAAAATATGTTGCCACATTCTCTGCAAGCTTTGTTAGCAATAGGACATCTATTTGCGCATTATTGGTTAGTCTTGCCATTTATCGCTTTGATGGCTGGTGTGCTTTATCTGGCACAATACAAAATTGCCATGTGGTGGTTCATTATTTCACAAATAATGGGGATGTTAGTGTGTTTGATTGTTGCCATCGTAGTTGGTATCTCTTGGGATAGTGGGCTACAGTTACGTGACATGATGCCAAATTTATTGTTGGTATGGTGGTTGCAAGTCTTATTCTTGGTGGTGGCGTTGATTTTACCGCGTTTACTGAAGTCAAGGCGACTGCAAATAATCATGAGTACGTTGATTGGTGTATTTTGGCTTTTCATGATGATTTCACTGATGCAAGCCAATAATATGCTATTATCAAGCGGCATTGGCGCTTTGTTATTTGGCTACTTTTGGTGGCAATTAAGCGCACAAATTTACCGCAAACGTGCTCGCCAGTGGCAACATGTGCTAAAAATTGACGGTCGGGTTTGATTGTGATATGCTTTTACTAATATATCAAAGAGGTTGCAATCAACATGAGTCGCATAACTGAGTCTGCCAAGACACTGATGTTATGTTAAAGGGGCGATTGCCGAAAATATCATCTGGCAATATGATATTTGGGCTGGTAATTAAGAGTTACTAGACTGTCGTAGTAATACGGTGCGCTTTGAAAAGTGATTACGAAAATGACTTTTTAAACCTCTTTCTGTGTGAGCAGGAAGAGGTTTTTTGTTGGGAATAGGAGAATTTTTATGTCTGAAGATAGTGGGCAAGTCAAACGAAATCTGAAAACACGTCATGTGTCGATGATTGCATTAGGCGGATCAATTGGTACAGGGTTGTTTGTCGCTTCGGGTGCCACAGTGGCACAGGCTGGTCCAATGGGCGCGATTGTTGCTTATTTAGCGATTGGCGTGATGGTTTATTTTTTGATGACCAGTTTGGGAGAAATGGCGACTTATGCACCAACCTCTGGCTCATTTTCTGATTATGCAGGTAAATATGTTGATCCCGCATTAGGATTTGCGATGGGTTGGAATTATTGGTTTAATTGGGCAATCACGCTGGCGGTTGATATTGTGGCTGTTGGATTAGTTGCTAAGTTTTGGTGGCCCAATACACCGGGTTGGATTTTTTCAGCCGTTGCTTTGGCGTTCATCTTTTTGATTAATTTGTTCTCCGTTGGCGCTTTTGGTGAGGCTGAATTTTGGTTATCAATGATTAAAGTGATTACAATCATCGCCTTTTTGGTGGTTGGTGTGGCAACAATCTTTGGTGTTATTCATTCTGACGTCAATGTCATGAAAAACTTATCAGTTGGCAACCATGGCTTCGTTGGCGGACCACAAGCCATTTTGTCAGTCTTTGTCGTGGCAGGATTTTCTTTCCAAGGGACTGAGCTAATTGGTATTACTGCTGGAGAAGCACAAGACCCTGACAAATCAGTGCCCAAGGCTATCAATCAAGTCTTTTGGCGAATTTTGTTATTTTATATTTTAGCCATTTTTGTGATTTCGGCTTTGGTTTACTACCAAGACCCACGTTTGTTAAGTTCATCAACTGAAAATATTGCTGTATCACCATTTACGATTGTCTTTAAAAATGCGGGTATCGCTTTTGCAGCCAGTTTGATGAATGCTGTTATTTTGACATCAATTGTTTCATCGGCTAATTCGGGATCTTATGCGTCATCACGTATGTTGTTTGCTATGGCGCGTAAGGGTGAAGCCCCTAAGATTTTCGGCAAAGTGTCAAAACGTGGCGTGCCCGTGGCAGCGCTGGTATTGACGACGGCAATCGGTCTATTAGCGTTTATTTCTAATACTAAAGGTGGCTCGGTTGCCTATACTTGGCTCGTTAATGCCTCTGGATTGACTGGCTTTATTGCTTGGGTTGGAATTGCAATTTCGCATTATCGCTTCCGCCGCGCGTATATCGCGCAAGGTAAAAGCCTGTCAGATTTGAAGTATCGGGCAAAGTGGTTCCCATTTGGGCCACTATTTGCTCTGGTTATCTCAATTGGGGTCATTATTGGTCAAGATCCAGAAAGCTTTACTAATTTGAATTGGGAAAAGATTGCAGTTACCTACTTGTCGGTACCATTATTTGCCATTCTATATATTTGGTACAAAATTTCTCACAAAACAAAAGTGATTAAGTTAAAAGACGTCGACCTGTCACAACCTAAAAAATAAATATTTTTTGCAAACGTTAGCTGGTGTGGTACCATTTAACGTTTTTTTGTGCTTAAAATTCATTAAAAAGTCATAGTTAAGTCTAAAAATATGCTTTCTTTTTGTAAGTATGTATAATATATGAATAATGTGTAAAATATGTGGTTATATATAGGCATAAAATATCATAAATAGTATTAGTAGTGATACATTTAAAGTAGAAGATTGACTAAACGAAAAGGAAGTTGATTATGAGCGCAAAATATGATGGTCGCAACTCTCGACCAACAAATGAAGTAAAACGTTATAAAATGTATAAATCTGGTCGGCAATGGATTACAGCTGGATTGTCAACGTTGATGGTTTTGACGGGGATGGCTCTCATTGACGACACTGATAAAGTTAGTGCAGACACAACCACTGGTAGTACCGCAATGGCGGCTTCAGCAGCAGCTAGTCCAGCAAGTGCCGCTGACAACACACTTTCTAATACAACCAGTGAAGCAGTGTCTTCAGCCAATGCACAAGTATCAGCTAATTCAGCCAGTGATTCTTACGCCACTGGTTCTTTGGGGAGCAGTGCCTACCCAACGCTTGATTCAGTTGCCACAGATAACACAGTTAGTGCTGACGCGAATGACCAAAATGCCATTTCAGTAGATAAAAATGCTGATGCAACGTCTAATGCTGTTGATGTGACGACAAGTGCAAGTGCTACATCAAGCAGTGCAGCTTCAACATACAATAACGGTAGTGTGGCGGTAACTATCACCACGCCAAGTAATGCCACCTCTTCATTGGTATCGCCGACACAAAGTGGCAGTACAGTAACCACGGCTGGTGGTTCGACTGCTACTGTGACATCAGACGCATTGGCAACGATTAGTTCCGCGGCTACCTCTGCAAATAGCAGTGCTGCTGCAAGTGTGGCCACCGTTGCCAGCTCTGCTGCTCAAGCTAATTCAGCGGCGGCCTCTTTGGCTAATTCGTACTCGGCTGCAGCTACTGCTCAATCTGCTGCTCTGCTAGCAGCACAGAATTCTAATGCTGCTGCACAAACTAGTTATGCAAGTGCACAAAGCTCACAGGCTGCTATTGCAAGTAGTAATGGCGCTTCAATGGCAGCAATTATCACGACTACTATATCTAACCTTAATAAAAGCTCAGATAGTTACAGTGCGATATTATCTTCATTGAATGCCGCATTGGCATCCGCAAACAGTGGTAATTTAAAAGCAGCATATGATAGTTATTATAGCGCTGCCAGCACGACAGCAGCTGCAGTTGGATTTGCTCTAGTAAATGCCACAGCTAATAAGGCAACATTTTTGGCTGTTTTTGGGACTGCTTGGGATGGTTCAAATACTGGTGTTGCTAAGCAATGGGCGTCTGGTGTGACGACACAAGCAATTGCTAGTCTAGAGACATCATGGGAGGCAGCCTCAGCCGCAACATCAAGCGCCGCAGTTGCAGCCACATCAGCACTTAATGCCCTTAATGCTGCACCTAATTCTGCCGCAATTGCGGCTACGAGTGCTCAAGCTTCTAACGCTTACGCGCAATCTGCTGCCACGAGTAGTGCAGAATCAGCAGCAGTATCTTTGGCGCAATCTCAAGCAACATCGCTTGCTGATTCATACGCTGCCTTGTTAAACGCGGACACAGTGTTAGTCAATGTCAATTACAATGCTGATACTGCCGTTACTTCAGCAGCAACTGCTTCAGCAACTGACGCTGTTAGTTCTTATGTCACAGCTTTAACAAATGGCATGTCAAACATTAACACCGATAGTAATTTGAAATTTAGTACCTCTGCGGGTTCCTTTTTGAACTTCAACAGTAATCCGCAGAGTTGGTTGACGAGTTATGCCACTACAGCAGGTAATAATGCAGCCGCTGCTTCTAACACAGCTGATAAATCAATGTGGATAACGGTACAGTCATATGCTTCATCATTGGCTAACGATATTAATGGTGCGGAAGCGCAACAGATGATAAGCAGTATGAAAAATGGCAATGCTGGTGGTATGATTCCTGCTTTGACCTTTGGACAGAATAATGCTGACTTAACAGCGATTCAAGCGACTTTGTCATCACTTATGAATATTTTAAAACCAGAAAATATTACTTCCGCGACATATGTCAACCCGGTTGTTGACAATGGTGATGGCACGTATTCAACAAATATTTCATTAGATCCGAATGAATTGGTTCATAGCAACATCGATGCACTGATGGCACAACTAACCGCTAATATGTCTAATATTCAATCTGACATTAACACTTATGCTAGTACGACTGTACCTAATTTTGTTATTGGATGGTATGCTGTTGTCTACAACGCTTTCAATGGTGCGTTAAAAGGTGACTTAAATACGACAGCTTTGAAATTAATTTCACAGGGTGTCGCTGTTACAGTTGATTCACAAGTGAAAACATTAGCTGCAGGTTATATTAAAACGTTAACGAATGCTATGAACGCTATAAGTGGTACTGATAGTAATTCAATGTATGCTAAGTCAGTCTTAGAGACATTGATTACTGAGGAACAAAAGGTGTTGGATCAAGCAACCATTCGTTATAATTCTGAGGTTGCTTATTTGGGAACATCAGATATTTCTTCTTCAACATTTAGAAATCAGGTTGTAAGTGCTCTTGGGGGTCTATTAGGCGGTGGTGTTATAGGTGGTACTTTAACAGATGTTGTAACAGGTGTTGCTAATACAGCCTCTCAAGGTATCGCAACAGCAGTGGATAACATGATGAAAAGTGTTAACCAAGCAAGCATTAACTTAGTCAATGGTTTGAATAGTATGCTTCAGTCTTTGCAATCAACAAAAATTGCACCAACCATTACAGTTACAGCTGGTTTTGATACTGGGACGCCAGATGTGTCAGATGTCGCGACTGGACAATTTGCGACGACAACTTATTCGGCGACCTATACGGGCGCAGTTACTGGCGCGTCAGCGACTGTAATTGCGTATCAAGCAATTGACAAGACACAGTTACAGGCGTTGGTGAACACAACGACTGCTAATAGCAATCTTGCAAGTGTGATGGCGGCGCAATTGACTGATGCACAACAAGTTTTGACGAATGATAATGCGTCACAACAAGATTTGAATCAAGCGTACGCTAATTTAGTCGCTCAAACAGCCACTATCACTGTCAACGATGCAACTACTGGGCAAGCTGTCACTTTGACATCAGATAGCACTGTCTATGGTGGATCTGGCACCACAGCAACCTTTGATTTATCAAAAGTAATGCCTGCTGGATATGATTTTTCGCAAGCAGTAGTAACTGGTGGCACGATTGATGCGAATGGTGTCTTAACGGTTAACTTCGACAATGATAGCACAGTTGATCAGCCAGTGACGATTGATGTACCGCACAAAATTACCACGTCAAGCAAGGTAAATACGTTTAATATTCAATTGACGTACGAAGATGCGAGTGGCAATATACTACAGCCGGCTACAACAACCACTGTAACTGGAACAGCCGCTCTAGCTACCGACGGCGTAACTGGTGTTACGACGCAAAGTGGCGCTGTTGTTTGGCAAGGTGCAGATGGCGTGGCTTCTGATGATGGTACGACTTATACGGTTAACTCGATTGATGTACCAGCAACGATCACGTCAAATGGGCAGACATACTATTTGCATACACCGGGTAAAGATGCGCAAGGTAATGCAATTGACGGTACTAACGCAATCACACTAACTTTTGATGAGAATCAAACTGTGGTTTCAACACAGACCATTAATGAAGTATATGGTGCAGCACAACAAGTTGCTTTGAAATTGATTACGGTTGTCAAAGCAAGCGACTACACAGATTCAGTTAGTTCTGTTTTAAAAGAGTTTACAGACGCCGCTGGGAATAAATATTATATTGTAAATGAGGCTGGGAACGGTTCTGATTTGGCTGAAGGTTCTGCACATATTGGTGATGTCATTGATGGTGCAAATTTGCAGGCTATTATCAATAGTTATAGTCCTGAAACTGCTGCATCGATGGGACTCTCTGCAGCTGGGTACAATCTAAGTGAACACATTTATTGGGATACCCTTGGTAACACAACGGTTCCTGGAACTTACACAATCAATGGTGCGATTGCTGAAACAGACGGCTCATATACCCATTATTTGATTATCGAAGCTACGCCAGAAACAACAAGTGCTACTGTCAATTATGTGGATGATGAGACTGGTAGTGTGATTTCAACGGCTACTATTAGTGGACAAGTGGGATCTTTGTTTGACGTTGACGGGTCCGATACTTTAAATGGTGAACAGCAATATGATACCGCTGATTATCAACTTGTGAGCGTCGATAATGGTTCTGGAACCTATGTTATGTCAGCTGGTACTGATGGCACTTCTGTCGATGCCACGCCAACGATTACGGTTCATTTGCAGATGTCGATTGAGAAGTCAACTTCGATTAGCGAAAGTGAGTCAATGTCAACTGCGGCAAGCTTGAGTGAGTCAGTGTCGACAGAGACGAGTGAATCAGATTCAGCAGTGGCGAGTGAGTCGTCATCCACAAAGTTGAGCGAATCAGTATCAAGTGCAACAAGTGAATCGGTATCAGCAGTAGCGAGTGAGTCTGCTTCCGCAAAGTTAAGCGAATCAACATCAAGTGCGACGAGTGAATCGGTATCAGCAGTAGCGAGTGAGTCGTCATCCACAAAGTTGAGCGAATCAGTATCAAGTGCAACAAGTGAATCGGTATCAGCAGTAGCGAGTGAGTCGTCATCCACAAAGTTAAGCGAATCAACATCAAGTGCGACAAGTGAATCGATATCAGCAGTGGCGAGTGAGTCAACTTCCGCAAAGTTAAGCGATTCAGTATCAAGTGCGACAAGTGAATCGGTATCAGCAGTAGCAAGTGAGTCGTCATCCACGAAGTTGAGCGAATCAACATCAAGTGCGACGAGTGAATCGAATTCAGCGGCAGCGAGTGAGTCGGTCTCAACAAAATTAAGCGAATCAACATCAAGTGCGACGAGTGAATCGAATTCAGCGGCAGCGAGTGAGTCGTCATCCACAAAGTTAAGCGAATCAACATCAAGTGCAACAAGTGAATCGGTATCAGCAGTAGCGAGTGAGTCTGCTTCCGCAAAGTTAAGCGAATCAACATCAAGTGCGACGAGTGAATCGGTATCAGCAGTAGCGAGTGAGTCGTCATCCACGAAGTTGAGCGAATCAACATCAAGTGCGACGAGTGAATCGAATTCAAAGGTAGTCAGTGAATCGTCATCCACGAAGTTGAGCGAATCAACATCAAGTGCGACGAGTGAATCGGTATCAGCAGTGGCGAGTGAGTCGTCATCCACGAAGTTGAGCGAATCAACATCAAGTGCAACGAGTGAATCGGTATCAGCAGTAGCGAGTGAGTCGTCATCAACAAAGTTGAGTGGTTCAGTATCAAGTGCAACGAGTGAATCGGTATCAGCAGTAGCGAGTGAGTCGTCATCAACAAAGTTGAGTGGTTCAGTATCAAGTGCAACGAGTGAATCGAATTCAGCAGTAGCGAGTGAGTCGTCATCCACGAAGTTGAGCGAATCAGTATCAAGTGCAACAAGTGAATCGGTATCAGCAGTAGCGAGTGAGTCTACTTCCGCAAAGTTAAGCGAATCAACATCAAGTGCAACGAGTGAATCGGTATCAGCAGTGGCGAGTGAGTCTGTTTCCGCAAAGTTGAGCGAATCAACATCAAGTGTAACAAGTGAATCGGTATCAGCAGTGGCGAGTGAGTCAACTTCCGCAAAGTTAAGCGAATCAACATCAAGTGCGACGAGTGAATCGGTATCTGATAGTCGTTCCATGAGCACTTCGGTTTCATTGGCAGATTCAACATCACAAAGTAATTCAGTTTCCGATAGCCGCTCCATGAGTACATCAGTTTCGTTGACTGATTCGACGACCAAGAGCGAGTCAACCTCAGCGAGTGTTGTAACATCAACGAGCGTTTCAGAATCCAATAGTAAGCTAGCAAGTGATTCAGTTTCCGACAGTCGTTCAACGAGTACGTCAGTCTCGTTGGCAGATTCCACGTCACAAAGTAATTCAGTTTCCGATAGCCGCTCCATGAGTACATCAGTTTCATTGACTGATTCAACGACCAAAAGTGAATCTGTTTCAAATAGTGAGTCAACGTCAAAGAGTGACTCTATCTCGAACAGTGAGTCAACGTCAAAGAGCGACTCAATCTCAAACAGCGATTCCACGTCAAAGAGCGACTCAATTTCGAACAGCGATTCGACATCAAAGAGTGACTCTATCTCGAATAGTGAGTCAACATCAAAGAGCGACTCAATTTCGAACAGCGATTCAACGTCAAAGAGTGACTTTATCTCGAACAGCGATTCGACATCAAAGAGCGAGTCAATCTCAAACAGTGATTCAACGTTGAAGAGTGAATCTGTTTCAAATAGTGATTCGACATCAAAGAGTGAGTCTGTTTCAAATAGCGATTCGACATCAAAGAGTGAGTCAATCTCAAACAGCGATTCAATGTCAAAGAGCGAATCGATCTCAAACAGTGAGTCAACGTCAAAGAGCGAATCGATCTCAAACAGTGAGTCAACGTCAAAGAGCGAATCAATCTCAAACAGTGACTCAACATCAAAGAGTGAATCAACTTCAGAAAGTGCTGTAACATCAACGAGCGTTTCAGAATCCGATAGTCGCTCAATGAGCACGTCGGTTTCATTGACAGATTCCACGTCACAAAGTGATTCAGTTTCCGATAGCCGCTCCATGAGTACATCAGTTTCATTGAGTGATTCGACGACCAAGAGTGACTCAACATCAAAGAGTGACTCAATCTCAAACAGCGATTCCACGTCAAAGAGTGACTTAATCTCAAACAGTGACTCAACATCAAAGAGTGAATCAACTTCAGAAAGTGCTGTAACATCAACGAGCGTTTCAGAATCCGATAGTAAGCTAGCAAGTGATTCAGTATCAGACAGTCGCTCAACAAGCACATCAGTCTCATTGCGTGATTCAACAGCCAATAGTGAATCGACTTCAACAGTTGCTAGCGATTTAGCATCAAATTCAGCAAGTTTGAGCACCAAAAATTCAACTAGTACGACAATCACTAGTGAAAATGTATCAACTTCTGAATATAGTGAATTAAATTCTACGAAATCAAGTGAAAGCTTGTCCACATCAAGTTCACAGGCAAACGAAAGTCAGTCTCTTTCAACGATAGCTAGTGATGAAATATCAACAAGTCTCAGCGAACGTATTTCAGCAAGTGACAGTTTGAGTACAGCAGAATCAACAAGCGCAATAATAGTGAGTGAGCATAATGCCACTAGTGTTAAGTTATCAGATGCCACGTCATTAAGCGAAAGTACGGCAATTGTCAACCAAAGTGACTCAACAAGCGTTCGCGTGATGCCGTCTGATGAGACATCAACGAGTGAGTCAAAATCGCAATCAGTAAGCGAATTTACGAGTGAGTTTGATTCAACGTTGACTAGTCTACATCAGTCAGAGGTATCAAGTGAACGTCAGTCAAAATCACAAGTAGATGACACAACTGGCAATATTGTCATGAAAAATCAAGCAACCGATCGTGTCCAAACACTTGAATCGACAACTGGTTCGAATATGACAGCAAAGTTGACTACTACGGCGCCAACAATTAGTGCCGAAAAAGTAACTAGCACGAATAGCTTGAGTGTACCCAGTCAGGCAACAGTTCTGAAAGGTCTGTTACCAGAAAATCCGAAAATTATTACGGCACGTCGTATTTTGATTGGACAATATGAAACGGGTGACAAATTCAACATTAGGTTAATCTTAGAGATTTTAACGCCGCTGATCTTAATTTCGGGCTTCTTATTGGCAGCAAAACGTCGTAAAAAAGAAGGTGATGCAGAAACAAAGTAATTTATTAAGGATATTGCATCATTAGATAAAAAGTCTCTATAATTGTGATATAAACCACATTTATGGAGACTTTTTTATGCTAAACTGGTTAAAAGAGGGATTATAATGATATTCTTACTTATTATGTTCATAATATTGACGTTAATGATGGTGACTTTTACAATTCAAAATTATCGCAAGTATGGCACACTTTTTGTGCCATTATTTTTAACCCTCTTGCTGATTGGTGGTACTGTCTGGAGTGCAAGTAAGTTACCAGCAACAATTAAACAAATTAAATCACGACAAGACACTACTAGAAAAGTGGCGCAGCTGACTGCTAGTCAAAGAGCGGCCATGCAAAAGAGCTTTGAAAATGTCAGCGGATCGCGTACGATTGAAATTCCAACAACATCAGCAGAAGATCAGCAACAGGCACTTTCCTTACAAGAAACAAAATATGCCCGGAGCCTAGACACAGCTTATCAACAGATTGGTGATGTGTCATTTGATGAAAAAACGAAAGCATTTCAACTGCGTTTATATGCCAAAACACAATTGGCTGAGAGTGTGAGTGTCGTTGAGGCTCACCCTAGTCAAGCGGCCACAACCGGCTGGCAGTCTTTCACCAATTCATTAAAAACAACTTCTAAAACAATTGGTACTGCTTTCAAACCAGGATATACATTAGAACTGATGGGTGTGAACAATAGTCAAAATATTTTGTATGCTGCCAAAGACGGTAAAGAACTGATTAATATCGCAGAACAATAATTAATTTAAGTGAGCAGTAGAAAGGAATTTATCGTGATCTTTTTTGTGAACAAAGCAATTGGACATGGCAACAGTGGTGTGGAGCACGCGCAATTTTATCGTGCGGATATTTTTCGGCAAGCACACCAACCCTTCAAGATGATTTATTCAGACTTACTACCAAAACTGCATGAACATGCAGCGGAATGGCATTTGCAAGAATCTGAAGTAATTGGGCTTTATGATTATTTTTTAAGTGATGATCCGGATGATTATTTGCGCAATGGATTGCGTGAGGTGAGCGAGTATCATGAAGAAGTATTATGGGATCAAACGCATACGCAACGGCGATTTGATCGTCAAACAACAGGTGGGTATTTTGAAACGATTCAACGCGTGAAGCGGTATTCTGATGAGCGTAAACTTTATTTGGTAGATGACGACCGTGTGATTTTAACCAATGGCAATCACAAAATAATGTGGCATTATCGTGATTCTGGTTCCAGAAAAAAGCAAGCTGTTAGCATACGATTATTTAACTTTAAAGGGCGAGATTATTTTTTCCAAACTTATGAAGCTTTAGTGATGTTTTTTTATGAACAGTTAAATCAGACTTACCCTAATAGTCTTTACATCATTGATCGAGGGCAAGAACATGAAGAAGCTCTGATTCATCTGAAACGCCAGGGTGCCGGTGTCAAATTACTTGATGTTGTTCATGCTGCCCATTTGGCGCAATTTGAAGGGGCACATCCACTTTGGAATAATTATTATCAATACATGTTTGATCACCTTGACGATATGTCTGCTGTCATTAACGCCACTGAAGTGCAAACGCAAGCGATGAAAGCTGATTTGTCACGTGTTGGACAGAAACAACTTGATAAAATTACCACTATTCCGGTTGGTGGTGTCGAAACTGTTATGCCGGCGCGCCATTGGTCAGGAAAAGAGGCGCGATTTGTGACAGCATCCCGTCTTCATCCAGAAAAACATATCACTCAAATCGTGTCAGCAATTAAATTGTTACGGGATCAAGGACTAAATGCTACCCTAACTATTTATGGTGATGGCGGTGATATACCTCATATTAAAAAGAGCATTAGTGAGCTCAAATTACAGAAATTTGTGACTTTGGCGGGTTTGAGTCAACATGTTATTGATGATTTGAAGCAATACGACGCTTTTGTGTCAGCCTCCTATTCGGAAGGGTTTGGTTTGACGTATATTGAGGCTATTAGTGATGCGCTACCAATTGCGACTTATGCTAATTTTTTTGGTGCACAGGAATTGGTCAAAGAAGGTCTGAATGGTCATTTAGCAACCTTTGAACGCCACCAAGATGCAACTGAAAAAAATGTTGTGCAATTGAGTCAAGCCATGGCGGCAGTCTTTCAATCAACAGCGCATTATGCTGATTTATCACGTGGCGCTGAAGCAGTCGCCAAAAAATATCAAACACAAGAAATTGCTAAAAAGTGGTCAGCGTTGATTAGGAGGGTTAATCATGAAAGTTGAACTCATCAATAGCTTAGTCTATCAAAACTTTGCTGGTATTAAATGGCAAATTGAGCAAGTGGCTAATGGTCATAGTGATGAATTATGGTTAGCTACCCCACACGAAGACGCCGTATCACTGATTAAGGCACACCATATTGCGCCAGAAAAAGTATTTGATGTTTACCGGCAACAATATTTGACTGAAATTGACGTCTCTAAAGGCATCTGGTGGAGTGATTTGTCGGTGCCAAATGATGCACAAATTGTCGTTAATCAAGATTGGACGAGTAGTGTTGTGAGCTTGGGTAGCGAATTGGCGCAAGTGAAGTGGTTTCCACAATCCACCAGAATTGTACAGGCTGTTTCATGGTTAGATACCGATGGGAAGCTTGATTATAAGGACATTTACCATCGAGATGGGACGTTATTTGCTCGCCAATTCTTTAGTGAAGGGGATTTACTGGAAAGTGATTTTTACCAAACGACGGGGGAGTTGTCGACTGTTGATTATTATTTCAATGGTGCTCGTAATTTTGTCGTTCATGGACAATCACAATTCAGTTCGGCAGATACTTATTTGTTAGATGTCATGTCATCATTTCCAGAAGTGACATTTGATATTACGCAGTTAGGTCGTGAGTTGGACTTTGCACCGGACAACACACAACTGACCATGCCGGCAGGCGTGATTGATGATCAAGGTCAGATTTACCCGAATTTGATACAAATTTTAACCAACGATCAACATAAAATTAAACGGGTTATCGTGTCAAAAGATGATTATCAACGGCTCATTAAAGCAGGGTATGCCAGCAATAAATTGGAGAAAATGTCATGACAACCATTCATATTTTGCCAGATTGGCATGAAAATGAACAGGCCATGCCACAAGGCAATGACAGTATTCATCAAGCACAATTATTTCAGTCGCAAGGCTGTGATGTGAATTTGTTATTGGTGGATTATTTGACGCGTCTGCGTTCAATGTTTCATACTAAAAATCTAGATCATGTGACATATTGGTCACTATATGATGATATACAAGAGGTCGGTTTGACTGATACTCGCGTGGTGGCTTTACAAGATTTTAGTTGGCCAGAGACGGTTTATTTTGTAGAAATGCCCGACCAGATTGTGGCAATGCAAGATGACAAGTTATTTGCCAAAATTCAATTAGATGGCGATAATTTAGGGCAAATCGTAGCCATTATTTTTTATGAAAATGATCATCAAAAAACTTGTTTAGATATTGATGATCGCGGTTTTGTGTCTCGGACAACCTATTTTGTTAATGGTGAGAAAACTGCTGTTGATTATTTGACGCCTAGTGGTGAAGTTGCTATGCATGTTTCGCTACCAGATCAGGTTGTGACAACAAAAGAGACGTGGTTCGGTGCCAAAAAATTCGCCAATACGACAGTTTTATTTCAAGCTATTTTGAAACAAAAAATCAGTAAGATCAGTGATGAAGCACCATTAATTGTAACGCAAACTGATGTTATCAATCAGTTTTTGCTAGAAAACGACATACAACATGATATTATTTACAGCGCCCAGGAAAGACGCGAAACGTCAAAGATGACGCTACCTCAGTGCGTGAAAGCAGTCGTTACCGATAATGTGAGCACAACAATGGTAAATCAGCATTATATTCCCACATTTGCGACTATTTTGTCAGAAGGAAAGTCTCAAGAAACCGCCAATCTTGATTATTATTGGGTGGCTGATCAAACGATTGCACAACAATTGGCTGTCGTTTCTCAGTTCATCACGATATTACGGGACAACGAACATGCGCGCGTCATTGTCGACACACCGGTTGCATTATCACAAGCGGTTACCAATCTGATCGAAACAAGTGATCAATCGACTGACATAGATGATGAGTTGTTGGACAATAATGGTTTGTCAGATGAACTTAAAATGGCTGGCAACCAGCCCGCAACGATAAAAACATTCGCGGAGCGCTTTATCATAAACATCGCGCCTACTGAGGAAAAGCAGCAACGAGCGATTGAAAAAGTCCGTGTGTTGGTTGATTTAAACACACAACCAAACGCCTACCTACAAACTTTGGCCTTATCAGCCCTGATTCCACAAATCAATGCTGTTAAAACACCATTCGTGTTGGCAAATCAAAATGGTTTCATTATTGATGATGTCAATGAACTGAGCGCTAAGATTCAGTTTTATCAACATAATATCAATGATTGGGCATTTGCTAAAAATGAAGCATTCAAGCATTCTGAGAATTACTACGATACAGTGCTTTGGTCCAAATGGCAGCGGGTGTTTGATCAAGTAAAGCCACTGGGGGAATAGCTAAATGAAACGAAAAATTGCAATTCTACAAATTGGAGATACTGATTGGCGACAAATTACCCAAACAGATTTTTTTGATTGGCATTATATGCCTGTTTCTGAGATTCATACGTTAGTAGAGTCACCGGAAGAAGATGAACCAGCCAATCAATATAATTACGTTTTGTTGACTAATCAAATTCAAGATAATCAAGCTGTTTTCGATTATGTCAACCAGTGCCCAGCTTTTCACGTGATTTACTTAACGAAAAATATTTTACCGGAATGGTTAGCAATTTTACAGGCGCGTCGGGCATTTTATTTTGATGATTTTACACCGGATCGGGTGGTTCAAAGAATTGAGACGGACTTGTATTTCGGACAGATTGGGTTTGCCACGCGTTTTAGTGAACAACAATTCGTACCGTCAGAAAAAGTAACCGGTCATTTATCACGTGGTGGTCGTTTTTTGACGCAATTTAGTGGTGATTTTGGGTCACAGTGGCAAGCGCTAGGGTATTTAAAAGTTTTAGCCGGTGATTTATCTCCTAACCGTGAAAATTTAGTTTGGTTGGAACATGAGACGCAAGGAAATATTGAAGTTGCCTTGAAATTTGTATTTTTTCGGGATGATAAGATACAACAAGTTCAAATTGTCAGTGGCGAACCATTGCACGCTTTGACACCGATTGGTGGTTTGTCTGATTATGCTAACTATCAAGTGATTGTCATGGCAAAAGGGCGTGGTCAAGTATCGTTACACGCGCTACACCAACGCAGGACACGTCATGGATTAGGACACTTGCTACCGGGTGGTGAATGGCACCTCACTTCTGAAGGAGAAGAGGTCTTAAGTTATTTTAATCCCGGTATGCGAAATAAGCCTTTAATTGTATCTTTTGCTGGATCACGGCTCTTTTCAGATGGATTTGAATTGATGGGTGTGTTTGATGAGCTGGAGACGCCATACCTGCTGTTTACGGATTCGCGCACACAAGGTGGCGTTTTTGAAGTGGGCACTAAAATTTTTGAACAAACGGTGATAGATCGTATTCGCCAAGCGATGGCGGAACTTGGGATCACTGGGGATGACGTTATCTTTCACGGGTATTCGATGGGCAGCTATCCAGCGATGTATTATGCTGCTGACATTCAGCCAGCTGCAATTGTGATTTCTAAGCCGATTATTAATTTGGGTTCTTTTTCAGCTAAAATGGACTTTCCACATCATCGTAATACTGATTGGACGCTTGATATGCGTCGACATTTGACAGGACGTATGTCAAAGGAAGACACAGTAGTTCTTGACGAAAAATTGTGGCAACATATCAAACAAATTGATTGGAAAAATATTGATGTATCACTATTTACAATGGATTTGGATGAATATGATGGTGAAAGTTTGCCTGAATTATTAGACTTTTTCCGCGAGCAACATGTGCACCTGACCCATTTTGAAGAGCATGGTTATCATATTGAAAAGATTTCTGAAATGATTACTTTCATCAAAAATCGACTTTACACGTTACGCGATAAGAGATGGTCGCTTCAAGGCGATGGGGGTAAATGACGTTATGCAATATCATATTTATTGGACACCACAGACAGAGTTGTTAGAATTACAAGGGGCAAATATCCGATTTGACCGGATGAACCAAGTTTTTTACGAAAATCAATGGCTGCCAAGCGGCCAAGTGGTTGCAAGGTGGGCTTCAAAACGTGATTACATTGTAAGTAACAAGCTTGCAGATCTTCCCTATTTAGTTCAGGGCGAAACGTATGAATTAGAACGCGACATTACAAACGCCAATCACATGTTTGGCTACTTAACGATTACATTTTTTGATGTCTATCATCGCCAAATTGTAGCCTATCATGAAAACAAAGATATCATGACGTTTGAAGTGCCTAAAAATTATGATGCTTACGAAATTGAATTGATTACTGCTGGAGCAGAACATATTATTTTCCATGAGTTTACCATTCGTCTTGCGTTGACCAATGGTACATTGTTGGCGGGCGACCATCATGAGCGTTTTGATAGTGGTGAAGACCTGTATTGGTACTTACAAGAAGCTTCTCTAGTGACAAGTCAAACATTGCGCGTCATTTTTTCAGAACCAAGTGACAATATGACGGATTACGCACATCAGTGGATTGTGCCAACTCAGCAAAATGTGTTATATATCGCTGATGGTCGCTTATTGGCCGGCTTTTATGTTAATGAAACAACAAGCAGTACTTACGAAACAGCACTTAAACAAATCATTCAGGATGCAAAAGTTAAAAGCCATGCGTCAATCATCGAATTTATAGGTTATGGTCCTATTTCAAGTTACGCTGCCGGATATTATCAAAAACAAATGACTGGGAAAGCGGTTATTTCATCTGATGCCATTGTACAACCTACCACTTATTTAGCGGGTAATCAGCGTAATCGTACGACGCAATCTGTTTTGAATGACGGCAAAACATACCCAACTATCTCATTAGATGATGCTTTCATTAGGTTAGACGAAAGTGAGCAGAAACCGCTACTCACGCAGATGCCGGGATTACGAAACCCGAATACTGCACGATTAAAAAAATTGTATTACGAAACACCTGAATTAGCAGAAGTACCTTTTATTGAAGATGATAACATGGTGACAACCAACAAACATGGCTGGTTATCACGCTTATTTCATATAAAAAAGTAATTTTTGTGAACAAAATATGAACTTTAACGCACGATAATAAATATTTGTTATGATAAATAGCAAAGTAAAGGTTGATCATGATAGTCAGTGGTGTGATAAGAAAGTGAGGATAGACTGGTGTTACATATACAAACGTGGTTAGGTGGATTAGCAATGTTAGCGGTATTTTATCGTAATGTGCCAGCGCTTCGTGCGTTGAAGCGTGGGCAATTCCAACCTAATTTTGCGACCTATATGATTTGGGCATTAATTTCGTTAATTGAGGCTGTGATTATTTTGGCTAATCGTGGCGGTTTTGGTGCAACATCAATGGTTTTGAGCGTCGTCTTTTTTTCATATTTTGGTGTTATGGGTCTTAAATACGCCAAAGAACAACCAACCAATCGACGATTTATTTTGGCCATGTTAGGCGCGGTTGTAGTGCCACTTTTGTTGACCTTGGTTCACGGGCTGACGCAGGGTGAGTTATTGTTTATTTTGGCGATTGTTGAAGCCTTGGCAATTATTCCAACGATTCAGAAAATTAAACGGGCGCCATATTCAGAGAGTTTATCTTGTTATGTCTGGAATGATGTCTCGATGTTATTGAGTCTTTTAGCAGTTCATGCCATTAGTTTTGAAACAGTGTTTGTGCCATTGATATGGGTATTTATTATGAGTGGGTGCATTATTTATATGTTAGTGCTGAGAAGACGTGTACCAAAACGTCAAGAATGTGCCGTTTTGGATTAAAAATATATCATAGTTGGTTGCACGAACAAACTAACCGTGGTAAGATATATTTTGTAAAAGAAATGATACCGCTTTCAGATATACGGAAGCCGGTTTGGTAGTAAGAAAGGAAAGCATACTATGCAGATTCAAAACCCAGTATTACCGGGATTTAACTCAGATCCATCTATTATTCGTGTGGCAGATACTTACTATATTGCGACATCAACATTTGAATGGTTCCCAGGTGTGCGAATTCACGCCTCACAAGATTTGGTGCATTGGAATTTAGTTAAAAATGTCCTTGATACAACGACACTATTGGATATGAAAGGCAACCCATCATCAGGTGGTATTTGGGCACCAGACTTGTCTTATGCCGACGGTAAGTTCTGGTTAATTTTCACGGATGTTAAAATTACCGATGGCTCGTTTAAAGACATGAAAAATTACTTGACAACTGCGGAATCCATTGAAGGGCCATGGTCAGATCCAATTTTGGTGAATGGTGTTGGATTTGATGCCTCATTGTTCCATGACGATGATGGTCGCAAGTATCTTGTGCAACAGACATGGGATCATCGCGAGTATCATCACCCATTTGATGGTATTACTTTGACTGAATTCGATACAACAACAATGAAGTTAAAGCCAGAAACAGCCCGTACAATTTGGGAAGGGACTGAAGTTAAGTTAGTTGAAGGCCCACATTTGTATAAAATTAAGGGTCAATATTACTTGTTTGCGGCGGAAGGTGGTACGATCTTTACTCATCAAGAAGTCGTTGCACGTTCACAGACTTTGGATGCGTTGTCATTTGAACGCGAACCAGAAGGACCATTCTTAACTAACTTTGACACGCCAAATGCTTACTTGCAAAAGCAAGGGCACGGCGCTCTTGTTGATACACCGGGGGGCGAGTGGTATTATGCTTCCTTGTCAGCTCGTCCTTGGAATCATCCAACGGAGAGTGCTACGGATCCACGCGGTTGGTCAACATTAGGTCGCGAGTCATCAATTCAAAAAGTTGAATGGGATGAAGCAGGTTGGCCACGAGTTGTTGGTGGTCATGGTGGTTCAACGTTTGTCGAAGCCCCTAAGGACGCTATTTTGACTGATGCACCAGCTGATCATTCACAACATGATGACTTTACTGATGACAAGCTTGACATTAACTGGAACACACTACGTGTACCATTTACTGAAAAGATGGGTCACACTGGCGCGGGCAAATTAGTGTTACGCGGTCAAGGTTCATTGGCTAACACGTTTGACTTATCTTTGATTGCACGCCGTTGGCAAGCTTTCTACTTTGATGCCGAAACCAAAGTAAAGTTTGATCCATATTCATATCAAGCAATGGCTGGTTTGACTAATTACTACAACCACTCACATTGGTCGTTTATTTTCATTACAAAAAATGATGACGGTAAAAATGTCATTGAAGTTGGTGAAAATAAAGGTGGCTTGCGTAACGGATCATACACATCATACTTTAAAGACGATGCGCCGGTGATTCCTGAAGGTACGGAATACGTTTGGTTTAAGTCCGAAAATCGTAAGGAATCATATACTTATTACTATTCATTCGATGGTCAAAACTGGATTGCAACAGGCATTACATTAGATGCTGCGGTATTGTCAGATGACTATGTCGTACGCGAATATGGTGGTTTCTTCACGGGGGCTTATGTTGGATTAGCTGCAGTCGATTATTCAGGCTATGACTCAACAGCAGAATTTGATTTCTTTGATTATAAGGAATTGGGTGATTACCAAGAAGCTGACGGTAGTTATTCATGGCAGAAATCAGAGAGTCGATTTTATTAAAAATAACATATAAATAAGCAATAGTATCTCAAGTAATTGTTACTTCAATTGATTATACGTTTTTAAACAGAAAGTGTCTTACAAATGAAAGTGCATAAATTATCGGCGGGCTTTATTTACTTCTTTGGTGCTTTAGGTGGGTTATTGTTTGGTTATGATACGGGTGTGATTTCCGGTGCCATATTGTTTATTTCTAAACAGTTGACTTTGACCAAATGGCAAGAAGGCTGGGTTGTTTCCGCAGTCCTTGTGGGTGCCATTCTTGGTGCCGCTGTGATTGGACCGATGTCAGATCGATTCGGTCGTAAAAAGTTATTATTGCTGTCATCAATCATTTTCTTAGTTGGTGCGGTTTGGTCAGGTTTAGCACCTGATTTTGCTCACTTAGTAGCATCACGAATAGTGCTAGGTTTAGCCGTGGGTGGCGCATCGTCACTCATTCCAACTTACTTATCTGAAATGGCACCCGCCGACAAACGTGGTGGGGTTGCGTCATTATTTCAGATGATGATTATGACTGGTATCTTAGTTGCGTATATTTCTAACTATCTGTTGCAAGACTTGACGTTTGGCTGGCGTATTATGTTGGCTTTGGCAGCTTTACCAGCGTTAGCTTTATTCTTTGGTGGTCTTGTTTTGCCAGAGTCACCACGATATTTGGTACGCCGAGGCGACAATGAAGCAGCACGTGAAGTGTTGGCAATGTTTAGCAAAGATGAAAAAATGGTTGAAGCCGAATTAGGTGACATTGAATTACAAGCAGCTGCCAAAACTGGTGGTCTTTCTGACTTGTTTGGTCCACTTAGCCGGCCAGTGCTTATTATGGCGATGGGATTGGCGATTTTCCAACAAACCATGGGATGTAACACGGTACTTTACTATGCACCGACGATTTTCACTGATATTGGATTTGGTGTCTCGGCAGCCTTGATGGCACACATTGGCATTGGTATCTTTAACGTGATTGTGACTTGGGTTGCGGTCATGATTATGGACAAAATTGATCGTAAGAAAATGTTGATTTACGGTGCATGGGGGATGGGTATTTCGCTGATTTTGATGTCAGTTGGTATGCAACTCTCAGGTACAGGCAAGTTTGGTTCGTATCTTGCTGCGATTGCATTGACAATCTACATTGCTTTCTTCTCTGCAACATGGGGTCCTGTCATGTGGGTTATGATTGGTGAGAGCTTCCCACTCAATATCCGTGGTTTAGGTAATTCATTTGGTGCTGTGGTCAACTGGACAGCGAACACGATTGTTTCACTGACCTTCCCACCATTGCTAAGTGCTTTTGGTACAGGTAATTTATTCTATCTCTATGCGGTGATGTGCTTCATTTCCATTTGGTTCGTGCACAAGTTTACCATAGAAACGCGTGGTCGCTCACTAGAACAAATTGAAGCGAGCTTACGTCATCGTAAGAATCATTTAAATGATGCACCTGTTGCAAATTAGTAACAATAATCAGTCGTTAGACTGATTTTTTTAAATCAAAAATGAAAGAGACTTTAAAAATGAAAACAACCATTCAAACATTTGGTAACTTTGAAGGACAAAAAGTGTCTGCTTATTCGTTAGAAAATAAGAATGGCACGCGGATTACAGTGCTCGACTATGCCGGTATTTGGCATGAATATTCGGTCATTGACGAAGGAACACGAGTTAATATGTTATTGTCAGCACCGGAGATGTCAGGTTACACCGATAATCCTTTTTATATCAATCGTCTGATTGGGCGCGTTGCCGGTCGTATTAAAGATGCAACATTCAAGCTTGGCGATCAATTGATTCAAACACCACAAAATGAAGGTGATAATTCGCTACATGGTGGTGGTAATGGTTGGTCCAATACGATGTTTGCCGTAAAATTTGATCAAAATAGTATTGTCTTGACGGCGACTATAACGTCAGCACAAGATGGCTTTCCGGGGAATTTGGAATCGGAAATACGCTACACACTTTCAGATGACGATACTGTGGCCTTGACTATGAGCGGGACGCAACGTGAAACTGATGGTGTATTTAATCCGACGTCACATGCTTATTTTAATTTAAGCCAATCTGATGATGTCTCCAACCATGAATTGCATCTCAATAGTAAAGTTCATTTGGCAGTTGATACTGGGAAAGTACCAACTGGAGAGACGATGGCCAATCATAATTCGCCATTTGATTTGAGAATGGCGCCGGATTTGGGCGCTGCGTTAGCAACTTTGGATAAAACAACCGCAGAGCATGGCTTTGATGATGTCTTTGTCGTTCAAGGACCAAAAATTGCTAGTTTGAAAGATAAGGTTAGTTCGCGTACAATAGATGTAATATCTCATCGAAATGGGTTAGTTGTTTTCACCGCCAATTCGATGACATCGGATATGATAAATAATCATGGCAACGGACATAAATGGGTGGCAGTTGCCTTGGAACCCCACACATTACCAAACTCTGAAAATATTCCAGCCTTTGGTGACGTGCGTTTGAAAAAAGATGAAACCCGTGTGGCAGAAATTGTTTATCATTATCACAAATAAGGGAGAGGTGCTGGTTGTTTTAATGCCAGCGATGCTATGAAGAAAACAGATCAAATCACCATGCGGGATCATAATCAGCGCTTAGTTTTACAAGCGTTATTTAATGCTAAAGAAACGTCGCGTGCCCAACTAGCGGTTGACCTAGAATTACATAAATCAACAATTAGCTCAATTTACCGTGATTTAGATGATATTGGTTTCATTGAAGATTTGGGCGAAGGGGATACAACCGAAACAGGTGGTCGCAAGGCTAAAATGATTCGTTTCAATCGTAATTACGGTTTTGTGGTAGCATTTGACATGGGACGCCATCATTTACGAATGGCACAGGTACGTTTGAGTGGTGAAGTCATTGCGACTGATGAATTTGACGTTGATGGCTTGACACTAAAACAAGTCGTGGATTTAATGATGAAAAATTTGCATCGCATTAAACCGCAAAAATATGGTACGCAAGAGGGTGTTATGGGAATTGCGGTTGGCGTGCATGGTGTTGTTGATCAAAATCAAGTGACATACTCTCCTTTTTTTGATTATTCAGGTATTGATTTGGCTGATTTACTTGGACAAGTAATTAGTGTGCCAGTTTTACTAGAAAACGAAGCTAACTATGCGGCTGTCTATATTCGGGATTATCATGATTACCGACAAATTGATCAATATGATAATTTAATTGCACTCAATATTCACTATGGTATTGGTGCTGGAATTATTATTGATGGTCAGTTATATCGTGGTTTGGCTGGACGCGCTGGTGAAGTTGGTCGCAGTATTGTTTGGTCTCAGAATAAGGAAATTATTCGCATGGAAGATTTATATTCTGAAGACGCCATGCTGAAACGTTTGGCCGAGGCTTTAGGCAAAAAAGAAGTCGTCCGTGCTGATTTTGTGGCTTGTGCTAGTCATAATGCACCAGAAACAACAGCGTTAATTGATGATTGGGTCCGTGGCATTGCGCAAATGGCTTATGATATTATACAAACCTATGCCCCACAAGCGCTCTTTATTCACTCACGTTTTATCGCTGAAATGCCGGAATTATTAGGCCGTGTGATTGAAGTGTATCAAGATCTGAATCCAACTTGTCAATCAGAATTATTATTTGCAAATCACTCTGTCTATCAAGCAACTTTGCTTGGTGGGGCAGCAAGTGTGACGCGCCACGTGCTTGACTTGGAAGATGTTGATTTGAAGTTCAGCCATTGAGTATGAAATTGGAGTGGTGGCATTATTAAATAACAGTTAGTGATTAGCAATAATTGTTGATAGCGCAATATATTACCATATCTCCATAAAAAAATTAGTCGCGATACAATGCAGTTGTGTCTCTTACGTGCTAACAAAAATTGTGATGGTTTATCGTGGTGGTTAAATTTATGAAAACTAATAAATATGAAATTATTAAACAATATATTTTAGATAAAATATTGAGTGGAGACTACAGTGTTGACCAAAAGTTACCTACTGAAAGCGAATTAATGTCCGCATTTTCAGTTAGTCGTTACACTGTGCGAAGAGCTATTTCTGATTTAGAAAACGAAAACTTTATTTATCGTATTCAAGGTGGTGGATCTTTTGTAGCAGATAAAACGGAAATATTGCAAAAAGAAAGTGTGCCACAAGTAGTAGGGGTTATTTCCACGCATATTGCGTCATATATTTTTCCTGCCATTATTGACGGCATTGACCAAGTTTTATCAATGCATAATTTTTCTTTTATATTAGCGAACACTCACAATGATCCTGTAAGAGAACGATCAGCATTAAAAAATTTTATGCGACAAAATCTCGGGGGATTAATTGTTGAACCAACAAAAAGCGCGAGTGAAACAACCAATATTGACCTGTATAAAGAAATTGAGAAATTAGGAATTCCCGTTATTTTTATTAACGCTGCCTATAAAAATATTCAAGGAACATCACTAGTTAGTGATGATCAACATGCTTTTTATCAGGCAACAAACTACCTTTTTTCTAAAAATCATAAAAAAATTGTAGGTGTTTTTCAAGTTGATGATCTTCAAGGCGTTCACAGATTAAATGGCTATCTTGAGGCTTATCAAGATCATTCTTCACTACTTCCTTTCTGTAAACCTATCATGTATCAATCTGATAATGTTAATAGTGCGCTTCAGCAAATGAATGATTTATTATTGAAAACATCATCAGAACGGCCCACGGCCATTTTGGCGTATAATGATCAACTAGCCATCAGAATTATGGATTTAGTTAATGACATTGGCTTAAAAATACCGACAGATGTCTCGATAATTGGATTTGATGATTTTCAACTGTCAAAGTATATGTCGCCTAGATTAACGACAATGACGCATGCGCAGCAAATGATGGGACGTGATGCAGCTACGCTATTATTGCAAAAAATAAATCATCATAAAGTGGACTCTGTTGTTTACGAATCACTCATGGTGGAGCGAGATTCTGTTCGAAAACTCAAAGAATAGCGAAAAAACGCTAACACATTAATTAATGTGTTAGCGTTTTTTTAGTGTGATGAAGCACCGAAAACAGCCAGACGTTCTGCCAAACTCGTTTCCACGGCCGTGACACCAGGTGCTAATAGTTTCCTAGGATCGTAATTTTTACCAATCAAATCTTGATCAGTTAAAATAAAGTCTCTTAGTGCTT
>NZ_BMBP01000002.1 GCF_014634745.1 Leuconostoc pseudomesenteroides KCTC 3652 | reverse complement strand
GTCGAGCGGGTGATCCTGATATTTTGATTGCCAATTCAGATAAGGCACGAGAGGTGCTGGGCTGGGCACCAAAGTACGATAATGTGCAAGACATCATCAAGACAGCTTGGCAGTGGCATCAGAGCCACCCTAAGGGCTATGATGATCATCATAATGACTAGCTGCTTAGTGATAAACCTACAATGAAAGAGAACATCAACGAATGCGTGAACGCATTCGTTGATGTTTTTTATTTTGATACACGGTCAATATTACGCTTATAATTAGTAAGTTGTATTACTTGCGTTTATAATGTAATAGTGTATAGTATTGACTATACACTAACAAAAAGTAAGAGGAATAAAAGCTATGGGGACAAATATTCGTGGTATTCACCACTTAACAACGATTACTTCCGATTCGCCTAAGATTTGGGACTTTTTTACGAATAAATTGGGATTACATTTAATTAAAAAAACGGTTAATCAAGACGATGTTCGTACGTATCATCTTTATTTTTCTGATGACCAAGGCGAGGGTGGCTCTGTTTTGACATTTTTTGATTTTCCAGGGATCCAAAAAGCGGTTTTTGGTACTGATGAGATTTCAAGAACGTCTTTTAGAGTACCTTCTCAAGACTCATTTGCTTATTGGCAAGCGCGTTTTGATGAATTTGGTATTCGTTATGATTCTAAAACATACGAATTATTTGGTGCCACATACTTAAATTTTTATGATTTTGATGATCAACGATATGCTTTGATCGCCGACGACACCAATCCGCGTCACAATGAATTAACGGGGACACACACGCCATGGCGACATTCTTCGGTGGATCCACAACATGCGATTGTGGGGTTGGGACTAGAATTGCTGACAATCAACAATCATGATGCAATGGATATGGTCTTAACCAAAGTAATGGGTGCTGAAAAAATTGATACCAAAGGCGATTATGCGTTGTATGAATTTGATCACGGCGGTTATGGTGCGCAGGTCATCACTTTGCTTTCTCGTATCATTCCGCGAGGTTTACAGGGATTTGGTGGTCCTCACCATTTAGCATTTATTGTTGATGATGAAGAAGCATTAAACTTTTGGATTAAGCGCCTACAAGAATTAGGTTTCCAAGATTCGGGATTTGTTGATCGTTTTTATTTTAAATCAGAATATTTCCGACCAACTCCGGGTATTTTGTTTGAATTAGCGACAAACGGGCCAGGTTTCTTAGTAGATGAAACTTATGAAGAAGCTGGTGTTCATCTTGAATTGCCACCTTTTCTAGAGGATATGCGAACACAAATTGAGGCTAATTTGGTTGATTTTAATAGCCCTAAAAATTGATATGAAACAAAAACGACTCATGGATTGATGGGTCGTTTTCTAGCATAAAGGAGTTCATAATGGTTGATACGAATGATAGTATGATTAAGCAGAATTTCAATGATGTGCACCATTTATTTATTGCTGGCAATCCAGATTTACCGACGGTTGTATTGCTACATGGCACAGGAGGTGATGAAAATGACTTAGTACCTATTGCTAAATATTTGTTACCAAATCATCCAATTTTGGCTATTCGAGGTCGTGTTTTAGAAAATGGCTATCATCGTTTTTTTGAACGATACGCCGAAGGAGAATTTAATTTAGTATCTCTTGGTGAACAGACAGCTTGGTTGGTGAAATCAGTGAGTGAATTATTAACAAAATATGATTTGAACACATCGCCATCGTTAGCGGTTGGATTTTCTAATGGTGCCAATATTGCTTTGCATGCGTTGCTAACACATCCAGAAACATCATTCAAGAATGTCATTGCACTACATGCGATGCAACTAACGCCCATTACAGAGCCGGCCCATTTGCAAGGCAGTCATGTTTTTTTATCGCACGGTAATTTTGATTCTATTGTGCCGCGTGATAGTTTTGATGCGCTAGTCGATAACTTGACCCAAGCAAAAGCATTAGTGACTGTCTTCCGTCTTAATCAATCTCATGTTATTTCCAGTGAAGAATTGCAGGCTGCTAAAATTTGGCTTCAAGCTAATGATATTGATGAGGCGTGACATTTGACGGGATGACTTTGCTGTGTACAATTAAGGAGTATGAACCTCAGGATTTTTGTAGATTTATTGAATTAAAGGAGGATACAAATGGTGAAAGAATCTGATGAAGCGTTGCGTGCGCGTTTAACACCGGAGCAGTACGAAGTGACACAACATGCTGCGACTGAGCGTGCCTTTACTGGTAAATATGATCAGTGGTGGGACGACGGCATTTTTGTTGATGTTGTGAGTGGTGAACCATTGTTTAGCTCTACTGATAAATATGATGCCGGCTGTGGTTGGCCAGCTTTTACTAAAGGCATTGACGAGCACCACATTAAGCGGCACGTTGATTACTCGTTTGGTATGACACGAACGGAGGTAACGTCCAAAGAAGCCGGATCGCATTTAGGGCATGTCTTCACTGATGGTCCTGTTGAAAAAGGTGGTCTGCGATATTGCATTAATTCGGCCAGTTTGCGATTTGTCCCCAAGGCGGATTTACAAAAAGAGGGTTACGGCCAATATATGTCATTGTTTGAAAATTAAATGACGTTCTGATTACTTGACGATACTTTCTCTGCGCTAACTGTTATAATGGTAGAAAATAATATATAATGTGGGAGAATTCACATGGCTGAGGAGACAGTCTCACGTCGATTTTGGCGTTATTTCAATCCAAAAAATATCGTTAGCGAACTATTATTTGGTTGGACATTAGCTGAAGGCACGCTGTTTATCGTTTTGGTAGCATTGCAAGGACTTGTCTGGGGACTGGGTGTTGCACATAGTCATACGTTTGATTGGTTTGGCTTGACGACAGGGTTGATGAATATTATTACGGTAATACTGGTGGCCAAAGGTCGCATCACGAACTACTTTTGGGGTTTAATTTATTCTGTGATGTATATGCCACTAGCTTTTCAGTCGCAGTTATTTGGTGAAGTGGCATTGAGTGCTTTCTGGGTCGTTATGCAATTTGTTGGTATTGCGGCGTGGTTAGGATTTATGAAACGAGACCAAATCACCCAAAAAGATCAGCAAGATGTTGTTGCAACCAAGTATATGACCCCGAAACAATGGCTATTTGTCATACCAGTTTTTCTCGTTATCCTTGGTATTGTTGGACTGATTTTACAACAAGCAGGTTCCCGTCAACCCTATATGGATGGCTTGACAACCACGATTTCCATGGGTGCCCAAATTTTACAAACCGCTAAGTTTGCGGAATCTTGGTATGCGTGGCTGTTATTTGATATCGTGGAAATCGTACTTTGGGCGCGTGCATGGACTGGACATGCTGATCCTAGTGCGTTTGCCATGTTGGGTATGAATTTAGCATTGACTGTTAATGCTATTTACGGTATTATTCAGTGGCGCAAATTAACTAAAAAGGAATAGCAACATTTTCAATTAAATGCTGCAAAATTTATTAACATCATGATTACAATTGCAGGTAATTTATATAAAGATGATTTAGAAGGTCATAAAATCGGCGTGTTTTTTGGCACATTAGCCCCAATGCATGTTGGCCATCAAGCTGAAATTTATAAAGCAGCGGCTTTAAATGACGGCGTGGTTGTTATTGCATCAGGTTATACAGGTGATCGTGGCTATCAAATGGGACTACCCGTTGAAAAACGTTTCCGTTATTTACGAGAGGCGTTCAGTGATGAAACAGACATTAAAGTAGATTACATTAATGAAGATGATATCCCACAAATGCCAAATGGTTGGGATGAGTGGACTAACCGTTTGGTTGAGACTGTCAAGCGCAATATTGTGGACGAGCAGGCCCAAATCACTTTTTACACAGGTGAAGCTGATTATAAAGTTGAGTTGGAAAAACGCTTGCCACAAACTGGTCAATTCAAAGTCAGTTTGATGGATCGCACTGTTTTAAAAATTTCAGGAACAGAAATTCGTCAAGATCCAATTGGTAACTGGGATTATATTAACCGAGTCTTTCGACGTCATTTTACAAAGAAAGTCACGGTCATGGGATCGGCCTCTACTGGCAAATCAACGCTTGTGAGGCGTTTGGCAAGAACAAGTAACTCACCATTTTCTGAGGAATATGCTCGTGAATATCAAGAGCGCTCTAATGTGAGTGATGATGAATTAGTTGTGAAAGACTACATTCGTCTGATTCAAGGTCAGTACGATGCTAATTCAAAAGAAATTAATTCACCTGCTAACAACGGTTTAACAATTTTTGATACAGACGCTATGGTTACCAAAGTATATGCGGATATGTGGTTGAGCAAGGAAGATAATGCGCAATTGCAACCATTATTTGATAATACAATTAGTGAGGAATTAATTGATTTAATTTTAGTAATTCCCCCAGTAACACCTTATGTAGATGATGGATTCCGTAATATGGATAGTGCTGATGATGACACACGTTGGCAATTCCATAATCAACTCATGCAAGTAATTGAAGATTATGGCTTTATGGATAAAGTTGTGATGTTAGATGCGCAGGGTGGTAGCGAGGATCCCTATGGCTATTATGCGCGTTATTTGCAGGCGTTAAATGCCATTCAAGAACGTACAGGATTTAACATCAAGCATATTTAAAAGATAGCAGACAAATGTTTTGTCTGCTTTTTATTTTGTTGGATGAAGTGATTTGCCAGCTCTGTTAAAATAGAGATATGAAGAAACAATATGCACAAATCATTGTTGATGTGCCAACAATGCAAACAGATCAACCTTATACATATGTCATTCCTGAAGAAATGATTGATCAAATTTTACCTGGCATGCGTGTTACGGTACCTTTTGGACGTCGAAAAGTGATGGGATTTGTGATTGGTATTCGTGCGACGACTGATTTGTCAGAAGATCAATTACGACCTTTGACAACAATTTTAGATTTGTCACCGGTTTTAAACACAGAATTGTTGTCGTTGTCTGATTATTTAGCGGATGAAACCTTCGCCTTTAGAATTTCGATTTTACAAACCATGTTGCCAAATGCCTTAAAAGCAGACTATCAACATTTTATAAAAATAGTCGGTAAGGTCAGTGATGACGTCGCTAATCGACTATTCATGGGATTGACCGAAATTGCGTTTCATGCTAATCAATATAGCGACAAGGATTTGGCTACGTTAGCCAAACTCCGACGTCAACACAGCATCGAAGTCAGAATTGAAGTTAATGATCGGGCAAAAGTTAAAACACAATTAGCTTATCAATTTAGTCAAAATGTCACGATGTTAAAGACGGCGCAACAATCATTGCGACCAACAGCCAAAAAGCAGGCACAACTAATGGCATTCATTTTGCAACATGTTGGTGAGACATGGCTAAAAAAAGAATTGCAAGAAATGTTACCGGTTAGTGATGCAACATTGGCACATGCTGTGACACATGAATGGCTTGTCAAAAAGCATGTTGAGGCATTACGCGATCCGTTTAAAGCAACGGTACAAAAAAGTAATCCGTTAGATTTAAACGATGAGCAACAGCAAGCTTTTGATCGTATTTCAGCCTCAGCTGATTTACATCGTTTTGCGCCTTTTTTGCTGGAAGGCATCACTGGGTCAGGCAAAACTGAAGTATACCTGCAAGTGGCACAGCACGTGTTAAAACAGGGCAAAACCGTTCTATTTTTGGTGCCTGAAATTGCCTTAACACCACAAATGGTGCGACGTGTTAAAAGTCGTTTTGGAGAACAAACAGCCGTACTTCATTCAGGTTTAAGTGATGGCGAGCGCTATGATGAGTGGCGACGAATTGAACGGGGTGATGTTCAAATTGTCGTAGGGGCAAGGTCTGCAGTGTTTGCACCATTAGATAATCTTGGGGTTATTATTGTTGACGAAGAACATGAAACGACATATAAGCAGTCTGATAATCCTCGGTACAACGCCCGCGATGTGGCCTTGTGGCGTGGTGAATATTATCAAATCCCAGTCATTCTCGGTTCAGCAACACCGTCATTAGAGACACGCGCGCGCGCACAGCGTGGCGTTTATGAACGTTTGACTTTAACACAAAGAGCCGGCGGAGCCAAACTGCCTAAGGTTGATGTCATTGACATGAAAGATACTTTGGCTGACGGTCCTGAAACGAATTTTTCTGCTGAACTGAAAGACAAAATTGCTGACCGGTTAAATAAAAAAGAGCAAATTGTTCTGATGCTTAATCGTCGTGGTTTTTCAAGTTTTGTCATGTGTCGTGATTGCGGTTTCGTGCCACGGGATCCCAATTGTAATTTAGCAATGACGTTGCACATGGATTCGCACACGTTAAAATGTCACTATTGTGGTCATGAGGAACCTATTCCGACAGTTTGCCCGAATTGTGGGTCAAAACGCATTCGCTATTATGGTACTGGCACGGAAAAGGTGGCTGTTGAACTAGCTGAGCTTTTCCCCACAGCACGTGTGATTCGAATGGATCAAGATACGACTCGAAAAAAGGGTAGTATGGACAAATTACTAGAAAAATTTGGACGTCATGAAGCTGATATTTTACTAGGCACGCAAATGATTGCCAAGGGATTAGATTTTCCAGATGTCACCTTGGTCGGTGTTTTAAATGCAGACACAGCATTGGGATTACCTGATTTTCACGCTAGTGAACGCACATTTCAACTTTTAACGCAAGTCAGCGGGCGAGCAGGTCGCGCGCAAAAAAGTGGTGAAGTTGTCGTCCAAACTTTTAACCCGCAACACTATGCAATTGTTTTTGCTCAGCAGCATGATTATGAAGGGTTTTATCATCAAGAAATGCGTGCACGACATGCCGGTAATTACTCACCGTATTACTACACTGTTCAAATTCAAGCCAGTCATTCTGACGAAAATCAAGCGGCTTTGCAAATGCTACAAGTTGCACGTTGGTTACGTGCACATGTTGATCAAGACGTTATTGTCTTAGGACCATCGCCAAAACCGATTGCCAAAATGCGCAATCGCTATTATTTCCAAATCATTCTCAAGTTTAAACAGCGAGATATGGTCGACAATTTATTGAAGACTTTACAAAATCGTTCACAAAATTCAAAAGGCGATTTGCGTCTCAGTATTGACCGTGAACCAGTCTCATTTATGTGATGTGATATAATAAAGAAAAACAAATACCCGCAGTTAAACGGGTATTTTTGTTGGGTGACAATTTAATTTTTAAGTCGAGGTAAATTAATGAGCTATACGGTTGTTTTTATGGGCACTCCCAAGTTTGCGGTGCCAATATTGGAAGCATTATTGGCCGATAATCAATATGAAGTGAAGGGTGTTGTCACTCAGCCAGATCGACCAAAAGGTCGGCGGCATGAATTGACGCCCAGCCCTGTTAAAGAAGCAGCGATGGCACAGGGTGTCCGTGTTTTGCAGCCCGAAAAAATTAGCGGTTCTCCAGAAATGCAGCAAGTCATTGATTGGCAACCTGATTTCATTGTGACGGCAGCTTTTGGACAATTTTTACCGGAAAAAATGTTGTCAGCCGCTCGAATTGCTGCAGTGAACACCCATGCCTCATTATTACCAAAATATCGTGGCGGCGCGCCTGTCCATTATGCAATCATGAATGGCGATCAAGAAACTGGCGTTTCCATAATGTACATGGTCAAAAAAATGGACGCTGGGGATGTGATTGATGTTGTTAAAGTGCCAATTACTGCCAATGACAATGTGGGCACAATGTTTGAAAAGTTGAGCTTAGCCGGTCGTGATTTATTGATGGCAACACTACCGAAAATCGCTAATGGCGACATTCAACCAGTGGTGCAAGATGAAGCTGAGGTGACTTTTGCACCCAATATTCCGCATGATTTGCAAAACTTGCATTTTGAAAACGAGACGGCACAACAGCTCGACTGGCATATTCGTGGTCTATATCCCACGCACCCTGCCTACATTCAAGTTGGCGCACAACGTGTGAAATTAATTGATGTCACACCACAACTTGATACAACAACGCAAGCACCGGGTACTATTGTAACCAAAACTAAAAAATCATTATCTATCGCAGCAGCAAATGGTACTGTGATCACAATTAATCAATTGCAACCAGCAGGTAAATCAAAAATGGCAATTAGTGATTATTTAAATGGTGTCGGGAAAAATCTTGAAGTAGGGGAACAATGGGTAACAAAACATGAGTGATAAACGAGTATACAGTGATAATCCTCGGGTTTTAGCGGTGCAAACGTTAGCTAAAATTAAAAATGGTGCTTATTCTAATTTGCAACTGAACCAAGTTATCAAGCAACATCATTTAGGCGAAGCAGATACACGACTACTAACGACATTGGTTTATGGTGTCATTCAACATCGTTTAACTTTCGATTATTGGTTAGCTCCTTTTGTCAAAAATAAAAAAATTGATTCATGGGTTACGGAGTTGCTTTATACCGCGTTATTTCAAATGGTCTATTTGGATAAAATTCCGCAACACGCTATTTTTAATGAGTCAATTGAAGTGGCTAAAGTCATGGGACATGTTGGAACAGCTAAATTTGTCACAGCAATATTGCATAATATTGATCGTCAAGGCTTACGATCAACAACTGATATTTCAGATACAGTGACACGCCTGTCGGTTGAAGCAAGCCTACCCGTCTGGTTAATTGAGACGTTGATAAATCAAAATGGTGAAACTAAAACACGCCAAATTGTTGCCACAATTAATGATGCGCCATCACAATCTGTACGTGTTAACACTACTTTGGCTAGTGATGATGAGGTTAAGGCTGCGTTGGAAGCAGAGAATTTTTCAGCAATAGCATCAAAAGTTGCTGCTCACGCTTTTGTCGTTAATGGTGGTCATGTTGCAAGTTCAAAGGCTTATCATGATGGTCTATTGACGATTCAAGACGAAAGTGCAATGTTGTCGGTGGAAAGTTTGCAACTGACAGAAAACGTCAAAAATATTTTAGATGCTGCTGCAGCACCGGGCGGTAAAACCACACAAATTGCACAATATATCGCTGATGATGCTAAAGTATTAGCGCTTGATATTCATGAACACAAAATCAAACTGATCCAACATAATGCTGAGCGCATGCATTTGTCCGATAAAATTAAAACACGTGTGCTTGACGCTCGCAAAGTGCCTGAACAAATTGATCAACAATTCGATCGGATTTTAGTTGATGCACCATGTTCTGGCTTTGGTTTATTACGCCGAAAACCTGAAATTAGATATGATAAAACACTAGCTGATGTTGAAAGTTTATCACGCTTGCAACTCGCAATTTTGAATTCAGTTAGCAAAAACCTTGCAAAAGATGGTATTATGGTTTACAGTACTTGTACAATTTTGCGTCAAGAAAATGACGATGTTGTGACAAGCTTTTTGAATGACAATCCAAATTTTGAATTGATACCAACAGAAACGTCGCAAAATCTTAAAGAAGATAGACATGAGAAAGTATTACATGTTTACCCCGATGATTATTACACTGACGGTTTCTTTGTTGCAGTACTAAGGAAAAAATAATCTATGGCAATTGCCTATCATACTGATCCTGGGGCAAAACGTCCGGATAATCAAGATTATGTTGGTGCCTTCACCAATAGTTTTGGTCGAACGATGGTTATTGTAGCAGACGGCGTTACATCCAATGAGGGTGGTGAAGTCGCCAGTGCGATGACCGTAGAACATTTTGGACATGCATGGGAAAGTAGCCAACTTGAAACAATTGTACCAACAATTGAATGGCTTAAAAATCAAACAATAATTGAAAATCAAACGATTCTAGAAGCGGGACAACGATTTGAGGAGTTGTCAGAGATGGCAACAACTCTTGTATTAACTGTACTATTTGATGATCAGATTGTCGTTGCTAATTTAGGTGATTCGAAAGCCTTTTTGCTACACGGAGATGAGCTCACACAATTATCTTTTGATCATACACTTAAAAATGAGATGATCCGTAGCGGCGCCTTATCAGCAGAAAGTGCCAGCAATTTACCAAATGCACGGAGCGTGACCCGTTTTCTAGGCGTTGATCAACATGCAAGTTTAGAAGTTGTTCAGCATGAGTTTGTTGAAGATGATATGCTCTTTTTGACCACAGATGGTATTACAAAAGTATTAACACAAGATGAAATAAAAGCAACAATGCGTCTAGAGGCATCATTAGATATCAGAGTGTTTGATATGATTCAACAAGCAAATAACCATGGTGCGCCAGATAACGTGACGGCGGTGCTCGTTACACATGAAAAGGATTAAAAATGTTACCTGATACATTAGTTGACAATCGATATCTTATTATTAAATCACTTGGTGGTGGAGGCATGGCCAATGTTTATTTGGCGCATGATGAGTTTTTAGATCGTGACGTGACATTTAAAACGATGCGCCTTGATATGCAAGCTGACGCTGATTTGGCAAAACGTTTTCAACATGAGGCTTTGGCAGCTACCGAATTGGTTAATGACAATATTGTTCAAGTTTATGATGTTGGTGAGTATGAAGGCTCTCAATACATCGTTATGGAATATGTTGAAGGAACTGACTTAAAATCATACATTCAAGCACATTTTCCAATTCCCTATCAACAAGTTGTTGATATTATGTTGCAGGTTCTGAACGCAGTCCAAGCGGCCCATGATGCAGATATTATTCATCGGGATCTCAAACCACAAAATATTCTGATTGATGCACAAAATAAAGTTAAAATCACTGATTTTGGAATTGCTATTGCTAAATCAGAACAAGATCTAACGCAGACAAATACGGTCATTGGCTCTGTTCATTACTTATCACCAGAGCAGACACGTGGTGGCATGGCTTCAACAAAGTCCGACATCTATGCGCTAGGAGTTATGCTTTACGAAATGCTGACACAGCATGTGCCGTACGAAGGGGACACACCGGTAGCAGTAGCGCTCAAACATGCTGCGGCTGATATGCCATCTGTTCGTGATTTTGACCCACGGATTCCGCAGGCTTTAGAAAACGTTATTTTGAAAGCAACAGCGAAAAAGCCGCAAGATCGCTATCTTAATGCAGCAGCTATGGCAGAAGATATTAAAACATCGTTATCGCCAAGGAGGACGCATGAGTCACGTTTTGCGCCAATGACAGATGCTGACGATGAAACTAGAATTATTCCAATGGCTCAAATCCAGGATCAACTGAAAACCGGTGTCTCATCAGTAAATGTACTACCAGATGAGGCCCCAGAAGAACCCTCTATTAAAGATCGTATTATTGAATATGCTAAAAAAGGTTATAATGTCAAAGAAATTGCTAAAGTTGTAGACCGTACACCTGCCTACGTAAGATCAGTATTACGAGGCGAGGGTATTAAGTACCGCGAAAGCAAAACGGGTAAAATTGTGGCGTTACTTGCAATTGTGTTGGTTGCTGTAATTAGTTTTTTGGTTGTTTTACAAATTCAAGCCAATAAAACGACCGTGCCTGATGTGGTGGATTTAACTCAAAGTCAGGCAGAAAGTAAGATTAAAAAGGCTGGCTTAAATGTTGGCACGGTGACATCCACGACTTCCAAGTCAATCAAAAAAGGTAATGTCGTCCGTTCAACACCAACTGATGGTGCTGATGCCAAAAAAGGGGATACTGTTAATTTGATAGTTTCCTCTGGTCGTGCAAAAGTCCGTTTTGGTGATTATGTCGGTTCTGATTATGATATGACAGCCACCCAGCTGCGGACACAAGGCTACGAAGTACAAAAGACATCTCAAGCCTCAGATACTATTGCTTCTGGATCAATTATTGCACAGTCAGTTTCTGCCAATGACAAAGTTGATCCAACTGAAACGACAGTTAAATTTACCGTCTCAACTGGGCCTGAAAAGATTACGGTACCTGATTTCACCAAGTCAAGTACACAAGATGACGTGCAAAATTGGGCAGCACAAAACGGGATTACGGTAAATGTTAATACTACCTATTCAAATTCCGTTAAAAAAGACCATGTTATTAGCCAGTCAATACGTGGTGGTTCAAAAATTACAAGGGATAATACACTATTAGTGACCATCTCACAAGGGCCAGAACAATCTAGTTCAAGCAGTAGCTCATCCAGTTCGAGCTCCTCTTCTAGTGATAACTCGAGTGATGAGAGTAGTAAATCCTCATCTTCTAGTGGTTCGGGTAATTCTTAAATAATTTATTGAGTAAAAGTCGATTATATCGACTTTTTTTGTTATGATTATGTTATGAAAACAGGACGCATTATACGCTCTTTGAGCGGCTACTATGATATACAATTAGATGGTACCGAAGAAATTCAACGAACGCGTGCCCGTGGTGAATTTCGCAACTCAAAGCAAAAGCCATTGGTTGGTGATTTTGTTGATTTTGAAAGTGATCGCGACGAAGGTTTGATTTGGGCTATTCATGATCGGCGAAACGTTCTCGTCCGTCCGCCGGTTGCTAATATTGATATTGCTGTGATTGTCACAGCAGTAAAAGAACCAAATTTTACAGCTAACTTGCTTGATAGACAATTAGTCGCCTTGGAAGCTGCCGGTGTGGATCCACTAATTTATTTTTCGAAATTCGATTTACTTTCATCTAAAGAGCGTCAAATGATGAAACAAGTTGTTCAAGACTATCGTCAAATTGGCTATCCAGTGATTGAATCGACAGCACCCAATGCGTTTGACCAATTGAAAGCTGAGTTGCAAGACAACGTTTCAGTTTTCATGGGTCAAACTGGTGCAGGTAAATCAACGTTGTTGAATCATTTATCTCCAAACCTTGGTCTTGAAACAGGAGAGGTCTCAAAAGCACTAAGCCGTGGTAAACATACAACACGTCAAGTCACTCTCATTCGGGTTGGTGACGCCTTGATCGCTGATACACCAGGATTTTCGTCGTACGAAGTCTTCGATTTTTCCGCTGAGACTTTAGACGATTTTTTTCCGGAATTTGTGGCGGTTCGTTCGAATTGTCGCTTTCGTGGTTGTTTACATCTAAATGAACCAGCTTGTGCAGTAAAAGAAGCTGTGACAGTTGGCACAATTTCTCAGTCAAGGTATAATAGTTATAAAGCGTTTTACCAACTGATAAAAGCGCAAAAACCAAAATATAAAACAGATAACTAAAAGGGGATATGAACATGTCAGGAATTATTTCACCATCTATTTTGAGTGCCGATTATACTAATTTAGAGCGCGACGTTAAACTCGTTGAAGCAGCAGGCGCAGAATACTTACACATTGATGTTATGGATGGTAGTTTTGTGCCAGCTATTTCTTACGGTCCAAACTGGGTTAAACAATTACGTCCGGAAACAGACTTGGTGTTAGACGTCCATTTGATGATTGTTAATCCAGAACGCTTTGTTGATGATTTTGCTGATGCGGGTGCCGACATCATCGGTGTTCATGTTGAAGCTACACCACATATTCATCGTGCTTTACAAATGATCAAAAACAAAGGTGTCAAAGCTGAAGTTGTTATTAACCCTGGGACACCTGTGTCAGCGATTGAATCAGTTCTTGATATGGTCGACCAAGTATTAGTCATGACTGTTAATCCAGGATTTGGTGGTCAAAAGTTTTTGCCATCTACAATTGAAAAAATTGCGCAATTAAAAGTTTTTCGTGATGCTCGTGGTCTTGACTTTGATATTGAAATTGATGGTGGCGTGAATAATGAAACGATTGCTGCGGCCTATGAAGCGGGGGCTAATGTTTTTGTTGCTGGATCGTATGTGTATGATAAAGTTGATCCCGCTGCAAAAATTGCCATTTTGAAAGAACTGACTAAATAATGCAAATTAATATTTTAGCAGGCGGACCAGTCGATTTGTGGCCAAAAAATTTATTCAATGAGCCTGGTGTATGGATTGGCGCTGATCGTGGGGCTTGGTACCTTTATCAACATCGTGTAGCAATGATGTTAGCAGTTGGTGATTTTGATTCTTTGACATCAGCTGAATTTGAGGCGCTGCAAGAACATATTACCGCTGAAAATATTGTCCATGTTCGTGCTGAAAAAGATGAAACAGATACAGAGCTGGCGATTATGTTTGCACAAAAACAATCGGTGTCTTGTATTAAAGTTTTTGGCGCCACAGGTGGTAGATTGGATCATTTATTAAGCAATTTATGGCTAATGGCTGACCCAAAGTTTGATGATGTTGTTGAAAAACTTGAAATCATTGATCAAACCAACAGTGTGACTTTTTTCAAAGCAGGTCAACATAGTGTTTTAAAGCATAAAAACAGTCATTATCTAGGTTTCATGCCAATTAATGACGTCAAAAATTTTAAAATTATTGACGCAAAATATCCGTTGACACTAACAGAAAATAAGTATAAAATGTGGTCATCAAATGAATTCTTAAATGATAGGGTTCACGTCAGTTTTGATACGGGTATTATCATGGTGACGCAATCCATAGATAGGAGTTAACATGGCAGTAAAGACAGTAGAAGATGCAACTTTTGAAGCAGCAACGAATGAAGGTGTTAGTATTACAGATTTTTGGGCGACTTGGTGTGGCCCATGTCGCATGCAATCACCAGTGCTAGAAGCATTGTCAGATGAAGTTGACGATGTGGAATTCGTCAAGATGGATGTGGATCAGAATCCTCAAACACCCGCTGAATTCGGCATTAGGGCAATTCCAACACTTCTTGTTAAAAAAGATGGTGAAGTCGTGGAACGCCTAACAGGTTTTCATAATAAACAACAGTTGGCAGATATTTTGTCAAAATACACGAATTAACTTGTCAAAAGGTTAAAATTCTGGTAAAATTTAATATTGTTGTAGAAAGAGCTTAAAAAATAAATGGCTCGAAAAGGAGGGTCGAACATGGCAAAAGATGCTATTACTGGTGCACGCACACGCTTCGGTAACCAACGTTCACACGCGTTGAACTCAAGCCGTCGCAGCTGGAAGCCAAACTTGCAAAAAGTTACGGTAAAAATCAACGGTGCCGCACCAAAGAAGGTTTACTTGACGGCGCGTACTTTGAAGGCCGGATTAAAGAACGGTTCAATCGAACGCGTTTAAAACACGTTTTGTTGGTTCGCCAATATCGTGAGACCACCGCATGGTGGTTTTTTTGTTCGCAGTTAAGTGCTAATTAAGTCGGCTATGGTTATTTAGAAGCCGTATAGGCGTAATATCAATTTTCTATGGTAAAATAGTATTTAACGAACCTTTGGTAAGGAGGAAAAGTGTGTTATTGTAAACGACAAAAGTAAAAGTCGTATTACAAAGACGCATGGAATCAACTATGGCAATTAAAATGAAAACTAAAAACGGCGATATTACGCTAGAAAATGATGTCATTGCGACGATTGTGGGTGGTTCTGCAATTGAAAATCCTGGGGTTGTCGGCATGGCTTCCAAGGCTACTTTTCGAGATGGTGTTAATCAAATATTGAACCGTGAAAATTATGGTAAGGGTGTCGTTGTGCATCAAGAAAATAGTGGTGTCGGTGTTGATGTTTATTTAGTTGCTCAATATGGCACTAAACTATCAGAAATATCAAAGTCGGTTCAAGGTAAAGTCAAATATAATCTCGACGCATTATTGGGCATCCATGTCACTGAAGTTAATGTGATAGTTCAAGGTGTCCGCGTCAGTGACTAGGAGAGGTCATGTCAGTCAATTCACTCACAGTTATTACCAATGTAGAATTTGGTAAAATGATAAATGCTGCGTCAGCAGCACTTGCCGCAAATGCGGATAAAATCAATAAATTAAATGTATTTCCAGTACCCGATGGCGACACTGGTACAAATATGAGCTTGTCGATGGCAAGTGGTGCCCAATATGAGAGAGACGCGTTGGATACCAATATTGGTGCACTCGCTAAGGCAACGTCAAAAGGGCTGCTAATGGGCGCTAGAGGTAACTCAGGTGTTATCTTGTCTCAAATTTTTCGTGGTTTTGCCAATAGTATGGCGGACAAAGAGACACTTTCAGCACGTGATTTAGCCGATGCTTTGATGGCTGGTGCACAGATTGCCTATAAGTCTGTCATGAAGCCAACAGAAGGCACAATTCTGACAGTTATTCGGGAAGCGGCTTCAAAAGCAAATAAGGTAGCAAACCAAACTGATGATGTTGTTGAGTTGATGGCTGCCGTTGAAGACGCAGCTCAGAAAGCTTTAAATAGCACACCTGATTTATTACCGGTGTTAAAAGAAGTTGGTGTTGTTGATTCTGGTGGGCAAGGACTCGTGTTTGTTTTGCAGGCATTCTATCAAGTGCTAAGTGGCGATTTTAATGAAGACGATATGAAAGCGCCGGATAATGCGGAACTTGATCAAATGGTCAAAGAACTACACGCCGGTGCTCAAGCCAATACCAATCTTGACCCTGCAGATATCAAGTATGGTTACTGTACAGAAGTCATGGTCCAAATTGGCAAGGGAACGACTTATGATCATGAATTTGATTATGATGAATTTTATAAGCATTTAGCGCAACTGGGTGACTCATTGTTAGTTATTAATGATGATGAAATTGTGAAAGTGCATGTTCATACAGAAAATCCAGGTGAGGTTATTAGCTGGGGTACGCACTTTGGGTCATTAGTCAAAGTGAAAGTTGATAACATGCGCGATCAGCAACAAGCTGTTATTGACGCCCAACGTGAGGACGAGGCACAGGCTGCTAAAATTTCTGAAATGACGATGCCTGTCCCTGAAACTGCCGTTATTGCCATCGCTGCTGGTGATGGTGTGGCCAAGTTGTTTAAGAGTCTAGGCGTTCATACGGTGATTTCTGGTGGGCAGACTATGAATCCTTCAACAGCAGACATTGTTGATGCAATTAAAGCAAGTGGTGCTAATCAAGCAGTGGTTTTGCCGAATAATAGTAATATTTTTATGGCAGCCGAACAAGCAATTGACCTGGCTGATGTGCCGGTACAGGTTGTTAAAACGCGTACTGTTCAGCAAGGTTTGACAGCAATGATGGGGTACAATCCGGATGCTGAAGCATCCGAAAATGCCAATGCTATGTCGGACATGATTGATGATGTTAAATCAGCTCAAGTCACACAGGCAGTGCGTGATACGACACTGAACGGTGTTGAAATTCACAATGGCGATTGGATGGGAATCATTGATGGTGACATTCAAGTTGTGGCAGACTCCGTTGAAGATGCAGCGGAACAATCAGTCGAAAAAATGTTGGATGATGACTCGGAAATTGTTACGATTATTTTTGGTGCAGACACAAAAGAAAAAGCGGCTAATAAATTAGCAAAAAGCGTTTCTGCTATTGATGAAGATCTAGAAGTTGAAATTCACGATGGTGGACAGCCGTTGTATCCATTTTTAATTTCGGTAGAGTAAAAAAACATGAGTGAGAAATCACTCATGTTTTTTACATCCAACCTAATGCGCTAACAGCTGCGTAAACAACCGATCCTACCATTAAAATGACCATTAACCACGACATAACCAAAATCATTTTTTCAATGCGCGTACGTGATTTTTTTTCGATTTTAGGGACGCGATGCTGATTGAGTTGTGCGTCGATTTCTGCCTGTAATTTTGCGTTTACTGGTCGTTTATGTTGGTCATCTGCCATTGATTTCACCTCTAATTTATTCTTATTTAGTGTATCATAAGTCACAAAAGAATTGAAATTTTTTATAAAATTCGTTAGAGTTAGAACACGAGGTAATTAAAAATGCAATGGTGGTATTGGCCATTAGGTGGCTTACTTTTTTGTTTAATATTAATAGGTGCTAATCAGTGGACAGCAATGAAAAAACTGCGATTGCATGTTTTAGACGTTGTTACGCTACCTGTCTGGATAGTTGCGCACTATACGATGGGATATTTATTTGGGGTTAGCTATATCGAGTGGCTCTTGCTTTTGTGGTTTGCTTTTGGCGCCATTTTGGCTTGGTTCTTATTACAAAAAGAATGGGGTTGGCGCCATTTTTGGCATCTTTATTGGCAATGGAGTGGCCTTTTTGGCATTGTAGTCATAATAGTTGTCATGATTTGGGGTTTTATTAACCACTGACCCCCACTTTTATAAAAGCAGTACTATCATTGATAGTACTGCTTTTTTTGCGTTAAACTTTACCGATTGATGACAAAATTAAAAATAAGGTGGAGAGAAGTGGTGGAATGTGGTAAATTAGTAGTATAGAATTTTAATGGAGGTGGTCCTATGTTTATGGGCGAATATTCACATACGCTCGATACGAAAGGACGCCTAATTATTCCGGCAAAATTCCGTAATCAACTTGGTGAAAAATTTATCGTCACTAAATGGATGGAAAAATCGTTACGGGCGATGCCGCTATCTGTTTGGGAAAAGTTAGAAAACCAGTTGAATCAATTACCAACTGGTAAAAAAGACGCGCGCTCGTTTAGACGTTTTGTCATGGCCGGTGCATTAGAAGCTGAGTTTGATAAGCAAGGTCGAATTATTGTACCAAGTAACTTACGAGAGTACGCATCATTAGAAAAAGATGTTATTGTGACTGGCGTTGGTGATTCTTTTGAAATTTGGAGTGCTGACACTTGGGCTGCGTACACAGCTGAAACAGCTGAAAACTTTGATGATATTGCTGAGGGATTAGTTGATTTTGATTTTTAATGTAACCAAGTATGGTTGCCAGAAGGAAAGTGAGCTGAAATGACATTTGAACACGTTACGGTGCTATTGCATGAGGCCATTGAATTATTAGATATCAAGCCTGACGGTATTTATGTGGACGCAACGCTTGGTGGTGGTGGACACACGGGTGAAATTCTAAAGCAATTAACAACTGGCAAGCTGTATAGCTTTGATCAGGATGATACAGCGATTCAATACAATATGAACCGCTACGTAGATGACATCGCGACTGGCAAACTCGTTTTGATTCATCAAAACTTTAGGACGTTAACTGCGGCGCTAGCAGCACAGAATGTTCAGAATGTCGATGGCATTGTTTATGATCTGGGTGTTAGTTCAGTTCAGTTTGATGATGGACAACGTGGGTTTAGTTACAATTACGATGCTGAGTTGGACATGAGAATGGATCAAAGACAAACTTTGACTGCTAAAACAATTGTCAATGAATGGTCGTTTAATGAACTTCTTCGAGTTTTAAGTCGTTATGGCGAAGATCGATTTCCAAAACAAATTGCCCGCAAAATAGAACAGCATAGAGAAAATGGTCCTATTAATACAACCTTTGAGTTGGTTGACATCATTAAAGAAGCAATTCCAGCACCAGCTCGCCGCAAAGGTGGACATCCAGCTAAAAGAACGTTTCAAGCATTAAGAATTGCGGTTAATGATGAATTAGGTGCTCTGGAAGATTCTTTAACGCAGGCACTCGATTTAATTGATCATAATGGTCGCATTAGTGTGATTACATTTCAGTCATTAGAAGATCGTCTTGTAAAGCAAATGTTTCGTGAGAAAACTAGCACACCTGAGTTACCTGTTGGTTTGCCTGTACTACCGGGACAATTTGAAGCTGAGTATGATGCGCTTACCAAGAAACCGATCTTACCAAGCGTTACCGAAATGAGTACCAATCATCGCTCGGAATCAGCTAAACTACGCGGTATTCGACGCAAATAACTTAATTTAAGTTTTAAAACTAATTGTTACATCATCAGATTTTTGGAGAAAAGCTATGGCACAAAATGCATACGAATATTCATCAGCTGCTGCACAACAAGCACCGCTTACGCAACCACGCCATCGCCAACGCAAAGTAATTAAATACAAAGCAGCAGCTTGGACTAAAAAAGAGCGTGGTTTAGTTATTTTTGTGGCTGCAGTTGTCTTATCGTTGATGGTTGGTGCTGTCTTTACGAGTATGCAAATTACCAAAGCGACTAACAGTACTACGGCTATTGAAACGAAAATAAGCAATACGAAACAAAATAATGATGCTTTACAAACTAAGATTCAGGATGTTACTAGTAAGTCAAATCTAGATAAGGTTGCAAAAAAATACGGCATGACACTTTCAGATGATAGTGTGCGCAATGTTAATCAATAATTATGAAAAATAAAGTGAGACGGATACCTAACAAAAGAATCACAAAGAATGCCAAAATATTTGGCGGGTTGTTGCTGTGTGGCACAACAGTTGTGATTTTAATGCTTGGTATTCGTCTTTTTGTTATTGCTGGGAACAAAGCCGTTGATGGGCATAACCTAACAAAAGCGACACGAGAAGCGTTTATGGGAAAACAAAACATTATTGCCAATCGTGGTAAAATTTTTGATGTCAATGGACAAGTTTTAGCCGAGAACACAACTGTTTACAATATGTACGCAATCTTGGACAAAAATCAAAAAGACGCTAATGGCAAACCAGATTATGTGACGGATGCGAGTGAAACAGCTCAAAAATTAAGCACGGTTATTAGCTTAAAAGAAAAAGTAATCTACAAACGATTAACTGCTAAGCAATTTCAAGTAGAGTTTGGATCAGCTGGCAAAAGTCTGACAATTGCGCAGCATAAGAAAATAGTGGCCATGAAGCTTCCTGGCATAAAATTCACATCACAAGCGGCACGCGTTTACCCCAATGATCAAATGGCATCTCATCTGATTGGAAACATTAAGTATAGTGAAAATGTTAGCGGTCAATCTACAATGATTGGGACAATGGGAATTGAAGCGGCCGAAAATTCTATACTAACTGGTAAAAATGGCATTAAAAGCTACGAAGGTCAAAAAGAGAATAACAAAAGTAGCCGAACAGTGAAAAATGGGGATGACGTGTACCTCACTTTAGATGATAGTTTGCAAAACACTCTAGAAACGCGTATGGATACATTGTTTAAAGATACGGGGGCAAAAACAGCAGTTGCAGTATTGATGGAAGCAAAAACAGGACGAATTGTTGCGGCGACACAAAGACCAAACTTTAATGCTAACGACAAATCCTCAAATCCGGCGACTTGGCAAAATCTACTTGATCAAGGTGCCTTTGAGCCTGGATCAACTATGAAAGGCATAACGTTGGCAGCGGCTATTGATACAGGAGAGTGGCGACCTAATGACACCTATCAATCGGGCACATTTTTAATTGATGGCAAAAAAGTCGTTGATGCTTTTGGTCAAGATGCCGGTGTGTTGACATATCGTGAAGGATTTTGGCGTTCATCGAACGTAGCCTTTGCACGCACCGAACAAAAGCTAGGGGCAACAACATGGCGTAAGTATTTGACGCGATTCCGTTTTTTACAGTCTACTAAATCAGGTCTCAATGCGGAAGAAGCTGGGTCTATTTCGTTTAATTATCCAATTGAACAGGCCAATACGGCTTATGGTCAAGCCATTAATGTGACGCCGTTGCAACTGATTCAAGCCTATTCAGCAATCGCTAATAATGGTAAAGAAGTTAAACCCTATTTTGTCGATAAAGTAGTTAATTCTTCGACCGGTGCAATTGTCAAAGAAGGGAAAACGACAACGGTTGCTCACCCAATTAAAGCCAGTACGGCCGAAAAAGTTCGTGAATATATGATTGATGTTGTGAATCAATCTACTGGAACTGCTAAGGAATTTGATTTGCGAGATGCTGGATATCAAATTGCTGCTAAAACTGGAACTGCCCAAGTAGCAGAAAAGGGTCAATACCTAGATGGTCTGAAAAATGCGATTCACTCAGTCGTTGTATTAGCACCAGAAAAAAATCCAAAGTATATTTTTTACATGGCTGTTAAACAACCAAAAGTTTTTCCAGATGAAACAATTCAAACCACAATGAACAAAGTATTTAGACCATTAATGCTACAAGCTTTGAATAATAGCAGCAGTGCTGTAAAATCTAAGACAACGAAACAGACGGTGCCTAATGTTGTCGGGCAATCAATTACTGCTGCCAAAACAACATTAACTAAAGCAGGTTTCCGAGTGGCTGTCGTGGGCACAACTGGAAAAATTAAATCACAATCGCTGTTGCCGGAACAAAAAGCATTAACCAATCAATTAGTGATATTGAAAGCACAAGGTACTACGAATATGCCTGATATGACAGGCTGGAGTTTAACTGATGCACAATCATTTGCGAAGCAAATTGGCTTCACGTTGACTTGGAAAGGGTCTGGATACATTACGAGTCAAACTGTTGGTGCTAATCAGTTGGTTGTCAAAAGCAGTCAAGTAGCGATTGTATTGAAAGAGAAGGAGTAACAGGGAGAGATGACAGAAAATCTATGGACTTTCGCACGATCGTTTATCGTGACAGTTATTTTTATGCCAGCATTGATTAACTTTTTGAGACATTCTAAGGAGCAGGCAGTAATACGTAAACTTGGTCCTGATCATCAGGCCAAAGCAGGAACACCAAGTATGGGCGGTGCCTTATTTGTACTAGCTGCTGTAATCAGTGCGATTGTTGGTGGTGTAGCAAGTGAAGGATGGCATGGTTTCATGCTCCAGTTGATGCCACTTTTGGCATTTGTGGCATTTGCTGTTATTGGTGGTGTTGATGATGCACTTAAAATTCTGAAACATGCGGATGATGGTTTCAGATTCAAACCAAAATTGTTGGCACAAACACTTAGTGCTTTGGTGGTAATGATTGTTATGTGGTTTATGAATGTACCATTTGTGCTGAATGTACCGTTTGTTGGTCATATTTATTTGGGTGGTTTTTATTTCATTTTCATGTGGTTCTGGCTCGTAGGATGGTCAAATGCCACTAACTTAACAGACGGTCTTGATGGCCTACTAACGGGTATTAGCATTATTGTTTATGGCACCTATACATGGATTGCAATGGCAATGCATAACCAGTCTATTGTGATTTTTAATATTGCGATTATTGGTGCGTTAGTTGGATTTTTGATTTATAACAAACCAAAAGCCAAAATTTTTATGGGAGATACAGGCTCACTAGCTTTGGGCGCAGGATTAGCAATTGAGTCAATTTTGCTTGGCATTCCATTTTCTCTAGTGTGGTTTGGCATTATTTTTGTAATCGAAACGCTGTCAGTTATTATTCAAACAATTGGTTATCACTTTTGGAAGAAACGCATTTTTCCAATGGCACCAATCCACCATTCATTTGAAAAATTCGGTTGGCGTGAATGGCAAATTGATATACTATTCTGGGTCGTTAGTCTTCTAGTAAGCATTGTAGGAATTTTATATATGAGTTAAAACGGTGATGACCGTGTACATAAATAAAGAAATCAGGTTAAATCATGCAGGCAATGGACTTTAAAAATAAAAAAATTATGGTTTATGGTTGGGCACGCTCTGGAAAAGCAGTGACTAAGCTTTTATTGGCACTTGGCGCTGATGTTACCGTTGCAAATGATGGTGATTTTCAACAAGATGATGATTTTCTAAATTTACAATCGCAACAGGTTACTTTTTTGTCACAGGCTCAAGATGCGCATCTGGATAATAGTTTCAAATATCTGGTGAAAAATCCAGGCATTAATTATGATCAACCATTGGTGCAAAAAGCGCTTGATTTGAAAATGCCAATTTTAACAGAGGTTGCCGTGGCGTTGAGTACATTCAAAGGTCGATTAATTGCGGTGACAGGATCCAATGGTAAAACGACAACGACTTCATTGATTCGTGATATGCTCAAATCTGATGAACAGCCGGTCACGACAGCTGGCAATATTGGCACACCTGTCAGTGAAGTCGTTGCTGATTTAACGGAAAAAGATACGTTATTGTTAGAACTATCAAGTTTCCAATTAATGGGCATACCTGATATTCAACCAGATATCGCTGTTGTGACTAATATTTTTTCAAATCATCTGGATTATCACAAAACTAGAGATAATTATGTAGCTGCTAAATTTCAGATTACACGCCATCAAACGTCGAATCAGTATTTAATTTTAAATGCTGATGGACCAGACACGCCTCATTTTGCTGCCAAAACACATGCCAAAGTGTTGACGTTTTCACGTCAACAAACTGGTTTGCCGGCAGAAATTAAAGATGATCAATTATTGATTGATGGCGATGCAATAATGCCTGTAACGGACATTAAACTAGTTGGGCCTCACAATTTAGAAAATGTTTTGGCGGCAGCAACGGCTGCAAAATTAGCTGGCGTGAGTGATCGTGCGATTAAAGATGTATTGAAAACTTTTGGTGGTGTTGCGCATCGTTTACAGTATTTATTTACTGTGAATGGTGTGAAGTACTATAATGATTCAAAAGCCACAGATATCGAAGCTACGCAGACAGCATTAAATAGTTTTGATCAACCAACAATATGGATTGGTGGTGGCTTAGACCGCGGTGATGATTTGTCACGCATGGTGCCTAATTTAAAACATGTTAAAACAGTAATTGCTGTTGGGCAAACGCAGCAAAAAATTGTTGATTTGGCACATCAGGCCGGTAAAACAGTGATTACTGTTAAAGATGTTATGGCAGCGGCGCCAGAAGCGGTGCAGTTAGCGCATCCAGGTGATGTGGTATTGCTTTCGCCCGCTCATGCGAGTTGGGATCAATTTAAGACATTTGAAGAACGCGGTGAAAAATTTGTCGGTGCACTAAAAAAAGCACTTAAAATTTGAAAGGAGTCGTTATGAAAATTATTTTATCTGGTGGTGGAACAGGTGGTCATATTTATCCAGCTCTTGCTTTAGCCGAAGTGATTAAAAAGCATGAACCAGATACACAATTTTTGTATGTGGGATCGGAACGAGGCGTTGAGTCTAACATTGTGCCTGCGACTGGAATGGCATTTGATCGTTTAACAGTTCAGGGCTTCAAACGATCACTGTCTTTAGATAATGTTAAAACGGTTTCTTTGTTTTTAAAAGCGGTTCGTGAGGCAAAAAAAATTCTCAAGGAATTTCAACCAGATGTTGTTGTTGGAACGGGTGGATATGTCAGTGGTGCTGTTGTCTATGCTGCCCAACGATTGCATATTCCAACAGTCATTCATGAACAAAATTCAATTGCCGGTGTTACAAATAAGTTTTTGTCTCGCGGGGCGACGCGCATTGGCGTTGCTTTCGATGTTGCATTATCACAATTTCCCAAAGGGAAAGCAACGGTGGTTGGAAACCCAAGAGCACAACAAGTTGCTTCATTAAAGTCAAATTTCTCATGGCGACAGATTGGTTTACGGGATGACAAACAGACGCTGTTAATATTTGGCGGTTCGCAAGGCGCCCCAGCTATTAATTTAGCAGTTATTGATGCCTTAGAAACGTTTAATCAACGCAGTTATCAAGTGGTATTTGTCACAGGACCAAAACGATATCAAAATGTACTTGATAGAATGACTACGCAACCAGCTGAAAATGTGCGAATTTTACCTTATATTGATAATATGCCAGAAGTTATGGCACAAACTGATGCGATAGTGGCGAGGGCTGGCGCGACCTCAATAGCAGAAATTACTGCCTTGGGTATTCCGTCTATTCTAATTCCGAGTCCATTTGTGACAGGAGATCATCAGACAAAAAATGCGCAAAGTTTAGTTGACGCTGGTGCTGCATTGATGATTTCAGAGCCATCTTTGTCAGCAATTACGCTAACTCAAGCGGCCGATACATTGTTACTAAATGACAAGGTGAGCGAGGCAATGGCGGCCCAATCAACTAAAATTGGTGTGCGTGACGCTGGCGAAAGGCTTTATGCACTAATTCTAGACGCAATTGGAGAATAATGAAAGAAGTTATACCACAATCAAAGCATATTTTTACTAGAAAACGACCGTTACAACTCTGGTTGAGTTTAGCGGTTTTTGCTGTTTTGATTGTTGGTTTAATATTGATTTTACAACCGTGGCGTACGATTAAAAATGTGTCAGTGGCGTCGACTGTTGTTTCGAAAGAACAAATTAAAAAATATGTAAATGTTAGTCAGAAAACGCCATATTGGCGTTTAGTTGGACAACAAACCTTTATTGAAAATCGATTGCAATCACAAAGTGACAAAGTTGATTCAGTAAAAGTCACGTTAAAAGATGATGATGTACTATTTACTGTTGTGGAAAGAATAAATGCTGGATTTGTCCAACAAAAGGGACAGTGGTATGCCATCAATCAACAAGGAAATCGGCATCAAATAAGCCAACCAGATGGCGATGCACCTGTATATAGCGGTTTCAAGAGTGATGCTGTGTTATCAAAAACTGCTGTTATATTTTCTAACCTTGAGGCTGCTCTTCGACAAAATATTAGTCAAATAATATTTTCACCCACTAAAGAGAATCCGAAACGCCTAAAAATTATCATGGCAGATGGTAATACTGTACTGGCAACAACTACAACATTCGGTCAAAAGATTGTTTATTATCCAGGTATTGCAGCGCAAATGAAAGCAAAAGGTGTGGTTGATTTACAGTTTGGGGCTTTCTCATATAACTATAAATCTTAATCATAATTATGTATTCAAAGAGAAGAATTGGGTCGCAAAATATTGCGATTTTATGTTATTATTAATATTAGGTATATTTTGTAAAAATAATTAACAAAGGGGCACGACGCATGAATAATTCAGGCGTGACGGTTGGATTGGACATTGGAACCACTTCAATTAAAGTTGTCATTGCACAAACTGCTGGAAATCAATTTAATGTCATTGGTGCGGGAAGCGCCCCTTCACGTGGTTTACGCCGTGGTGTGATTGTCGATATCGATACCACTGCTGCTGCGATTCGTGAAGCGATTGATCAAGCACAAGAAAAAGCAAATATTAAAATTACCGATGTTGTCGTTGGTATTCCAGCTAATCAGGTTGAAATTATCAACGTTAATGGTTTAGTATCTATTGCTAACCAGAATAAGCGCATTACCTATCAGGATGTTCAAAATGTAGCACAACAGGCCTTATCTAATGGTTTGCCAGCGGATCGTGATGTGATTGAATTAGTAGCTGAAGAATTCGTTGTTGACGGCTTTGATGGCATTAAAGATCCGCATGAAATGATAGGCGTACGGCTCGAAATGCATGGAGTTGCCTATGTTGGACCTAGTAAAATTCTTGACAATACGCGAATGGCAATTCAAAAAGCCGGTCTTAATTTGCAAGAATTTATTCTATCACCATTGGCATTGGGTACAACCATTTTAAATGATGGCGAACAGGACTTTGGAACGGTTTTGATTGATTTAGGAGGCGGACAGACTAGCGCTGCTGTTATCCATGATCGCAAATTGAAATATACGTTCGTTGATATTGAAGGTGGTGATAGTGTCACCAAGGACATCTCGACTGTTCTGGGTACTTCTTACATCAATGCCGAAAGAGTAAAACGGGACTATGGCTTTGCGGATCCTTTGCAAACAGATCAAGACAATGAATTTCCTGTGGAAGTTATTGGTGAAGCTGTTCCAAAACAATTTGATGAGAAATATTTATCGGAAATCATTGCGGCGCGTTTAGAACAGATGTTTACGAGAATATTTGATCACTTGCAACAGGTTAATGCGTTAAACATGCCCGGAGGCTTTGTATTAACTGGTGGCAATGCGGCTTTACCAAAAATGGTTGATTTTGCTCAACAATTGTTGGGTGATAATGTGCGTTTGTTTGTACCAGATCAAATTGGGCTGCGACATCCTTCATACACTCGTGCATTAGCATATTCAGTGTTTGCATCTAGAGAAAATATGGTGCAACAGGTGATTAAACAGACGATTATGAATCGTCGTGAGGTCGCCCCTAATCCTGAGCCAACGTCAACAGTAATTGAGGCGCCGCAACAAGAATCATATGATAGTTATCAATATGTTAATGATTCGACTGAAGCACCTCGTGAAGGTTGGTTTGGAAAAATTCGCCAAAAGATCAGCAATTTATTTAACGAAGACTAAAAAGACACTTAAGGAGACAACTCATGGATTTTTCAATTGATGATACCCAGGAAGCGGGCGCAATCATAAAAGTTATCGGTGTTGGTGGTGGTGGCTCAAATGCTGTTAACCACATGATCGAAGAAGGCGTCGGTGGCGTTGAATTCATCGTAGCTAATACTGATGTACAAGCACTAGATAAGTCAAAAGCCGATACGAAGATTCAAATCGGCCCTAAATTAACCGGTGGTTTGGGTGCAGGCTCAAATCCAGAGCGTGGTACCAAAGCTGCTGAAGAATCAACTGAAGATATTGCTAATGCTTTAGCCGGTGCCGATATGGTTGTCATTACTGCAGGAATGGGCGGTGGAACTGGTAACGGCGCAGCTCCTGTTGTTGCGCGTATTGCTAAAGAACAAGGCGCATTAACGGTTGCAGTTGTAACACGACCATTTAAATGGGAAGGACCAAAGCGTGGACGATTTGCTGCCGAAGGATTACAGGCTTTATCAGAGTCTGTTGATTCATTAATTGTGATCACTAACGAACGCTTGAAAGACCGTATTGACCTTCGTACACCACTGTCTGAAGCATTTAAGGTAGTTGATGAGGTTGTGGCACAAGGTGTTCGTGGTATTTCTGAGTTGATCACTAACCCTGGTTTCATTAACTTGGATTTTGCTGATGTGAAAACTGTCATGCAAGATGCCGGACCTGCTTTGATGGGCGTTGGTCAAGCAAGTGGTGAAACTCGTGCAGCTGACGCAACAAAACAGGCTATTTCGTCACCGTTGCTTGAAGTTGATATGTCTGGCGCAGAAGACGTTTTGCTTAATATTACTGGTGGCCTAGATATGTCATTGTTTGAAGCACAAACTGCTTCAGAAGTCATTAGCCAAGAGGCAGGACGTGACGTTAACGTTATATTTGGAACATCAATCGATGAAGATCTTGGTGATTCAATTCGTGTGACTGTTATCGCGACCGGTCTTCAGAACACAAATGATAAATCTAAACAATCTGTAACAAAGAATGTTGCACCAGCAGCGTCAGTTTTTGGTACGGCAACAACAACTGAGTCATCGGCACCTTTGTCTTCTGCTTCATCAGTTTTTGAAAAACCAGCGACATCATCATCAGCGCCTAAAGTAACACCAACACAAAGCGATCCATTCGCCGATTGGAATATTGGTGGCACAACCAAGGACGCATTTTCTGAAGATGATCGCTTTGATGGCGTTCAGAAGCAATCATTTGATGTCTTTAATACACCCAGCTCAAGTGCAGCGGTTGATTTAGGCAATGATGATGACACTGACCAACCACCATTTTTCAAGAAACGTTAAGGAGAACTCATGGCATTAGGGGACACAATTAAACGTCTATTTAGTAATGAGGAAGATTATTACGAAGATGAAGGGTATGATCAACAATCATACCAAGAGCAGCCACAACCACAGCCTGTTCAACAGCAATCAAATACTTCCCAACAACAACGATTTACACGACCATCAGCGACACAACAAGCCACTTCAGACTTTAATAGTGCAAATAGTAAAATTGCATTGTTTGAACCCAAAGTGTATTCTGATTCGCGCGCAATTGCTTCACAAATTTTGGGTGGCGAAGCGGTGATTGTTAACTTTACGCAGATTGATGAAGCACAAGCTAAGCGGATTCTTGATTTTCTGGGTGGTGCAGTTTATGCTGTCAACGGCGAAATTGAGCGTATTGGTCAGTCTATTTTCTTGGTAACACCAAATACATTTGAAATTTCAGGGACTTTGACAGATAACCTTGAACCCAATAGCAGGTACTAATTCATGATTGCAGAAATTGTCATATGGTTGTTTCGTTTAGTGCAATATTATGAATATGCAATTGTTATTTATATTTTAATGTCGTGGCTACCAGGTGCTCGTGAGTCAGGTTTGGGCCGGTTTTTGGGGCGTATAGTTGAGCCTTATCTGAGAATCTTTCGATTTATTCCACCAATTGGGATGCTTGACTTTTCACCAATTGTGGCAATTTTGGCTTTGAATTTTGCACGTAGTGGATTGTTACATCTAGTTTCAATATTCCTATGACGGACAACATATCAAGCATTTCACAGCATTTTCGTGACTATGAGCAACCTTTCATACAACAAGTCTTGGATTGGATGAAACAGGCTGATGACGACTATCGCTTAGTTTTAACGCGATTTTTAAATCCTAGAGAACAATACATTTTACAAACACTAATTAATCGTCAATCTGAGTTGCAAAGTTATTTGTATGGTGGTGTGGCTGGCGCTGAAAGCCAAAGGGCAATCATTGCACCAGAAGTTTTTGACATAAAACTAGAAGATTTTGGAATTGCTTTGTTAACTGTACAATATCCGCAAAAGTTTGCGACATTACATCATGCCACAATATTGGGTACACTAATGCACTTGGGTATTAGTCGTGATGTGGTTGGCGATATACTGTTTGATGCTGAAGAAACAAGTTGGCAGATTATTGTTGATAAAAAAATGGTAGCGTATATTCAACAAACAGTTACAAAAATTGGCAGAGTTGCTGCCAATTTGAAAGAGCTACCACTAAACGAGGCCCTGCCTGTTTTAACTAATTGGCAAGAGCAATTTACTTTGATGTCATCTCTTCGGCTTGATGTTGTCATATCATCTATTTTTCAACTGTCACGTAGCGATACTAAGACGCTTATTGAAAGTGGTCAGGTTCACGTAAATTGGATGGTTGCGCAAAAAACTAATATGGATGTCGCAGTAGGTGATTTGATATCAGTTAGAAAACATGGTCGTGCACAGATCAAATCATTAGATGGTCGGAGTAAAAAAGATAAATTGAAAGCAATTGTCAATGTTGTGCAAAGATAGTAATGTCAAGCTTCTATCTAATTTAGACTAAGCATGATAAAATTATGAAGTACAATTATGTTAAAGGAGAATGTTATGGCATTATCACCAGATGAAATTTTAAATCACGAATTTACAAAAAAAGGCAGTAAAGCATACGTTGCGACGGAAGTAGATGCATTTTTGGATCAAGTCAATAGTGATTACGAAGCATTAATTGCTGAACGTGATGCGCTTAAAGTGCAACTTGAACAGTCACAATCTCAAGTTGATGAACTAGAAGCCAAACGTGAGCAAGTTAATCAATCTATATTTGTCGCGCAAGAAGCAGCTGACCGATTGAAAAAGGATGCTGACGTTGAAGTTAAAAAGCAGTTGACACATGCACAAGAAGCAGCTACTAAAATCATCAGTGATTCTCGTGTTAAGGCAGAAGCTGAAGCAGAGCGCTTGGCGCAAGAAAACGCAGAATTAACTAATGAGCAAAATCAATTACGTACAGAAGTTGAAAGTTTTAAAAATTCCTTCTTGCAATTATTAACAGCACAGCGTACACTATTAGAAAATGATGAGTTAGCAGAAGCTGTTCATCGTTTACCAATTGGTCAAGTGACAGCCAATCGTATTGGTCAAGTTGCGGAAGCAGCACCAGTTGAAGTTTCAACAGAGCAAGGGTCAGATGACCAACAGGAAACAGCAGAAGCTCAAGGACCAGTTGTGGTGTTTCCAGAATCAGAAGACCAAGCAGACAATCATTAATAACTATAAAAAGCGTAACACAGCAAAGTTGGCATATATACGTGCAGCGAGTCATGGTGGTGGAAGATGACCGTCCCTGATGCCAATCAGATCAGTTACCAGTTTTGTTTAGCTGAAATTGTAGTAAGCTAGAACGGCGCAGGTCGTTAATGCTGATTTGAGAGTAATAATTACGATTGATTATTACTAAATATTGGGTGGTACCACGTGAAAACGTCCCTATGCTGGTGAGGCATAGGGACGTTTTTATAATTATTTGCATGATTGTTTTCGATTAATTTTTGTAGGAGAATGGAATATGAAATATAAAGATACGTTAAATCTTGGCAAAACGGCTTTTCCAATGCGAGGATCGTTGCCTAAGACGGAACCAGAACGTCAGGCAAAATGGTATGAGGAGGACTTGTATCATCAACGTTTGGCTCAAAATGAGAAAAAACCTCATTTTAATTTACATGATGGACCACCATACGCAAATGGTAATATTCACATCGGTCACGCCATGAATAAAATTACCAAGGACATTATTGTACGTTATAAGAACATGTCTGGCTTTTATGCACCGTACGTCCCTGGTTGGGATACGCATGGTTTACCAATTGAACAGCAATTAACCAAAGCTGGTCATGACAGAAAAAGTATGCCCAAATCAGAATGGCGTAATTTAGCTAAAGACTTTGCTTTACAACAAGTTGATAAGCAACGGTCGGATTTTAAACGTTTGGGTGTGTTAGGCGATTGGGAAAATCCATATATTACATTGAAGCCAGAATTTGAGGCAGCGCAAATTAGAGTATTTGGCGCAATGGCTGGAAAAGGCTACATTTTTAGAGGGGCTAAGCCCGTATATTGGTCTTGGTCGTCTGAATCTGCGTTGGCTGAAGCTGAGATTGAATATCATGACATTGATTCAACATCATTATTTTATGCCAACAAAGTAAAAGATGGCAAAGGTATCTTGGATGACAATACTTACTTTGTCGTCTGGACGACAACGCCATTTACGGTCACAGCCTCTCGGGGTATTACGTTAGGACCTGACTTCGAATATTCAGTTGTGAAACCAGCTGGTGATACGAGACAATTTGTTGTTGCTACTGAACTACTTGATTCAGTGGCGCCTAAATTTGGTTGGGAATCATACGAAACAATCGCGACATATAAAGGTCAAGAACTTGACCGCATTACAGCTTATCATCCTTGGGACAGTGAGCATGAAGAATTAGTCATGAATGCTGACCACGTGACACTCGATTCAGGGACAGGTTTGGTTCATACAGCACCTGGATTTGGTGAGGATGATTATAATGTCGGAACAAAGTACGGTCTTCCCGCCGAAGTAACGGTTGACTCAAAAGGTTATATGACAGCCGAGGCAGGTTCTGATTTTGAAGGGAAATTCTATGATGATGTTGTTGGTATTGTCATCAACAAGTTAACAGATGCTGGTCTGTTCTTGGCAAAAGAAAAGATTACCCACTCTTATCCATTTGATTGGCGTACAAAAAAGCCAATTATTTGGCGGGCAGTGCCCCAATGGTTTGCTTCTGTGGCCAAGTTCCGTTCAGAAATTTTATCCGAGCTTGATAAAGTCACATATTTCCCAGATTGGGGTAAAGTGAGACTGCACAATATGATTCGCGATCGAGGTGATTGGGTCATTTCACGACAACGTGTTTGGGGTGTACCATTACCAATTTTCTATGCAGAAGATGGTACAGCTATTCTGGACGAAAAGTTGATCAACCACGTCGCTGATTTGTTTGCTGAACATGGTTCCAATTATTGGTTTGAACATGATGCTAAAGCATTGTTACCGGAAGGTTATACTAATGAGCATTCACCAAATGGTGAATTTACTAAAGAAGAAGACATCATGGATGTCTGGTTCGATTCTGGTTCATCTTGGAATGGTGTTTTGAATACCCGTCCTGATTTAGATTATCCTGCCGATATGTATTTGGAAGGCTCTGACCAATTCCGTGGTTGGTTTAATTCATCGCTTATTACGTCGGTGGCAGTAAATGGTATTGCACCTTATAAGGCAATCTTACATCAAGGCTTTACATTAGATGGTAAAGGCAACAAGATGTCAAAGTCTCTAGGGAACACTATTTCGCCACTTGAAGTCGCTGATAAAATGGGAATTGAAATTCTACGTCTTTGGGTGACATCAGTTGATACATCACAAGATATGCGTGTTTCAAATGATATTTTGAAACAGGTGTCAGAGAGTTATCGAAAGTTGCGTAATACGTTACGCTTCTTGTTGGCAAACACTGCTGATTTTGATCCAAAAGAAGATGGCGTTTCATATCAATCATTGGCAGCACATGATCAATATTTCTATGCCTTAGAAAATAATTTTGTTAAAGATGTTCGCAGTGCTTATGATAATTACCAATTCAACGATGTCTTTAAGCGTGTGATTAACTTTGTTAACGTTGATTTATCAGCCTTTTATCTCGATGTGGCTAAGGATGTTGTTTATGTTGAGGCACCTACTGGGCACGCGCGTCGTTCCATGCAAACAGTTTTCTATAAGATTTTGACTGACTTGACACGATTGTTGCTACCAATCTTGCCCCACACAGCTGAAGAAGTATGGGAATATCTACCCTATGAAACAGAACAATTTGCATACTTGACAGAAATGCCAAATGTTGAAGATTTAGGTGATACAACAGTTTTGTTTGAGCAATGGTCTGTCTTTATGAGCCTTCGTGATGCTGTCAATAAGGCACTTGAAGAAGCACGTGAAACCGACTTAATTGGTAAGAATGCAGAGGCTTCTCTTACACTTTATTTGACGACTGAACAACAGTTATGGTTAAAAGATCTGAATGCGGATGTTCGTTTGTTGTTAATGGTGTCACAACTTCATTTGGAATCATTGGAAAGTGCACAAAATGTAGAAGACTTTGCAGGTTGGCACATTACTGTTGACCATGCTACAGGGCAAGTTTCACCACGAGACCGACTGTATCATGACGATATTGGTTCTGACACTGATTTTCCAGAATTGTCAAAGCATGAAGCAGATATTGTCCGTGAGTTTTATCCAGAAGCCCTAACTGAGGGGCTAGAATAGTATCAAAAAACATCACAATTCATAATTGTGATGTTTTTTTGATCGTTTTGGAAAAGTATGAACAAACTGTGAAAGCGTTTACATTCGTTTGAAAACGTGCTATGATAAGGTTATAAAAGAAATGATTTTTAAAGGAGAAACATATTATGGCAACTAAAACAATTATGCTAGCTTGTGCAGCTGGTATGTCAACATCATTATTGGTAGCAAACATGCAAAAGGCCGCCGCAGCTCAAGGAAAGGATTACGATATTTTTGCAACTTCAACGTCTGATGTTGACGCTAAGCTAAAAGAAAAGCATCCTGATGTTGTGATGCTTGGGCCTCAAGTTGCTTATATGAAAAATGAGGTTAAGGGACACACAGATGCCGCTGGTGTGCCAATGGATGTCATCAATATGATGGATTATGGCATGATGAAGGGCGACAATGTTTTGAAGTCTGCCGAAACATTGATGGGAGTTTAAGATGGCCGATTTGATGCAAGACGAAGCACGAATGCAAGTTGTGATGGGTCTGATTATGCATGGTGGCAATGCCAAGTCGCAAGCTTTTCAGGCAATTCAGTTGGCTAAATCAGGTGATTTTGAGGGTGCACAAGCAGCAATTGATGAAGCTGATAAATCACTTAAAGAAGCACATGATGTTCAAACGGACATGCTAACACAAGAAGCACAAGGTAATCATACTGAAGTTGACTTGTATATGGTTCATGCCCAAGATCATTTGATGAATGGTATTACTTTTCGTGATTTAGCAGTTGAAATCATTGCACTTTATCGCAAATTGGCAGAGAACTAATTGATAGCTCGCTTTTGCGGGCTTTTCTTTTACAAAATAATCGCTAAATGAACATAAGAACTGGAGAAGATAACAAATGACAACAGGTTATAAAATGCCACAAGACTTTTTATGGGGCGGTGCGGTAGCAGCACATCAACTAGAAGGTGCTTGGAATGTTGACGGCAAGGGTGTCTCAATTGCTGATGTGATGTTGGCAGGTAAAAATGGTGTGAAAAGAGTGGTGACAGACACTGTTTTACCAGATGGAAACTATCCTAACCATAGAGGAATTGATTTTTATCATTCATTCCCGCAAGATTTTGCGTTGATGCGAGAATTAGGGATGAAAGCCTTTAGAACATCGATTGCTTGGACGCGTATTTTTTCCAAACGGTGATGAGGAAACACCTAACGAGGCTGGTTTGGCATTTTATGATAATATGATTGATGCCATGCTTGATAACGGTTTAGAACCAGTCATTACGTTATCCCATTTTGAAATGCCATATCATTTAGTGACCGAATATGGTGGATGGCGCAATCGTAAAATGATTGATTTTTTCACTAAATTTGCGCGTGTGGTATTCGAACGTTATGGTGATCGTGTCAAGTACTGGATGACTTTTAATGAAATTAATAATCAGACTTCTTGGATGGATTCACATCCAATGCTACAAAACTCTGGGTTAAAAGATTATCCGGAAGAACAGGCACAAGAACTGATGTACCAAGCATCACACCATGAGTTAGTTGCCTCAGCCTTAGCAACCAAAATTGCTCATGAGATCAATCCTAACATTATGGTAGGTGATATGATTGCGATGAACCCCGTTTATCCTGCGACATCAAACCCAGAAGACATTTTGATGGCACAGCGAGCGATGCAAACACGTTATTATTGGGGTGATGTCCATGCGTTGGGAGAATATCCTAACTGGCTTTTGAATTTTTGGGCACACAAAGGCTTCGATATAAAAATGTCACCTGAAGATGCTAAAATCTTAAAAGAAAACACCGTCGACTATGTGGCGTTTTCTTACTATATGAGTTGGACCGTTTCTGCAACGGGTGATGATTATTTAGAATATGATGAAGAAGCTAACCATGGTGATAATCCTTACCTCAAACAATCCGATTGGGGCTGGCAAATTGATCCAACAGGCGTTCGTTATGCAATGAACTGGATGTGGGATCGTTGGCATAAAAAGATGATGATTGTGGAAAATGGTTTTGGTGCTTATGATAAATTGACGAGTTCGGGTGAGATACACGATCCGTACCGAATTGATTATTTTAGGGGACACATCAAGTCCATGGAACAAGCAGTTGCGTTAGATGGTATTCCTCTAATCGGTTATATGCCTTGGTCTGGTATTGATATTGTTTCCGCTTCAACGGGGGAAATGGCCAAACGCTATGGTTTCATTTACGTTGATTTAGATGATATGGGTCAAGGTACGGGAAAACGCTACAAAAAGGATTCATTTGATTGGTACCAACATGTTATTGCAACCAACGGTGAATCATTATAAATCTTCAAAAGCTAGTGAAATGCTAGCTTTTTTGCATTCAATAGATGGCTTTGATACACTGAATACTATGAATGTCTAGTATTTGGGGGAGAAAAATATGATTCCAGAGAAAGCCACGCAGCTGCCTAAAGCAGCTAAAATTGTTTGGTTAATTCATGATGTTATCACTTTGTTGTTTTTAGTAGCTGTTGAAATAGCGATTTACGTGTTTTTTTTGCGCGGTAATTTTCGTCAATTGGAAATGTTATTTTTAATTGTTATGGTTTTGGTAGCTGTTTTGCCTATCATACACATGATATTAATTCCGTATTTTTATCGTTTTAGACGTTATGTGATTGATGAGCAAGCCGTGTACATTTACCGTGGTTTTATTTTTAGAAAATCTGAATCAATTCCATTGAATCGTATTCAAAATGTTGATACCAAACAGGGACCGATTTTACGTTATTTTAAATTAATGGATTTATCTATTGAAACAGCGGCACATGGTTTCAAAATTGAGGCTATTGATGAAGCAACAGCTAAAAAGTTGAGAGGTCAATTAGTCGAAGCAGCATTACACGCCCGTGAGGTAGCTTCAGATGACTAAACAGCATCAAAGTTGGTTTGCCATTGTTGTTAATTTTTTTAGTCACATCAAAATAATGATTTGGCCAATTATATTGGGCTTGTTCAATATTAAAAACGATGGTGTGATTTTTTTACCTTTGATAGTATTAGGTATGTTTGTCGTATTTATCGGTAGCGCTTGGATTCAGTGGTTATTTTTTACCTTTGAATTTGATGATAATGAACTATCAGTAAAACAGGGTATTTTTAATAAAAAGCAAGTTCATGTCCCTTTTGAGCGTATTCAGACTATTTCTAGAACGGTGCCGTTTTATTATCAACCATTTCAATCCGTGCGTTTACAAATTGATACCTCAGGTCAAGGCAAACCAGAAGTGGTCTTTGATGCTCTGAGTTTGACACAAGCTGATATTCTCGAGCAAAAAAGGCGCAGTGCCCAAAATAAAAAAGCCAGTGTTGAAGAAATTAGACCAAAACAATCTATAGCAGAGCTAAGATATCATGTGACAAATAGTGACTTGATGTTATACGCTGTTACCTCACTGAGTGGTCTCGGTGGCTTTTTGGCTTTGTTCACATTATGGACGCAAATTGACGATCTTTTACCAAAACATCTCAAAGCGACATTTACAAATTTTGTGAATCATCAATCCGTGATAGTATTGAGTTCTTTGATTGTAATTGGTCTATTGATAGGTATTGTCGTTGGATTTTTCAGGATTTATAATCAATATTTTGATTTTAAAGTTTTACATGAAGACAATCATCTTGTGATTTCGCGTGGTTTACTAGCACGTAAAAGTGTCCAACTTAAGTTTAGTAGAATTCAAGCTGTTCAATTGCGACAAACTTTGCTGAGAAGAATGGTTAAGTTGATGAATGCCAACGTTTTGCTTTCCGCAAGTCGAGATCAAGATGACAAGAAAACTATACTGATTCCAGTAGTTAGCAATCAAAAGGTAACAACTACGTTGCGAAAAGTTTTGGGAGTTGGGGACTTCGATATCAAGCAGTGGCAAACTAGCGCTATTAAGGCGGCTGCATGGTATCAGGTTAGATTTAGTTTATTGCGGATGGCAACTACGATTGTCGTTTTGAGTGGTATTTTGAGGATCTGGTTACCAAAATTTTGGGATTGGCATAATATATTGCTTGGTATTTTGATTACTTTGGTTGTGGCAGTGTTTTTAATTTTAAAAAACACGATGACAATAAAAGACCAAAAAATCGGATATCATGAGTCTGTTATTTACTTGCAGCGTAGTAATGGTCTAACGAAAGAGGGTTACTTTATCACGCGTGATAAAATACAAGGTGTTAATACTCATGGTATGTTTACCTTAACCACAAAAAAGGCAACACATCTCGACATCATTGTTCGTGATGATAATGGGGGACACATGATACATTTACGATATGTTCCTGAAGAAACAATACAAAATATTAATAAATGGCTGCTTTTATAACTAATAACGCATCTTTTTAAAATTTTGATTGTAATAATTTAATCTTAAGAAGATTTTTTGTTATTTTATTGTTAATTTGGTAGAATAAATGATATATCAACTGGAGGATTTTTTATGACGGAGAATGAGCAACTCACTAGTTGGCAGAATCAGCTTGTAAAAATTATTAATGATTTAAATACACCACACACACTTGGTGGCATCACCAATGAGGCCAATCGCAAACATGATTCTTTTTTGGCGCGACGTGCATTAGATAATTTGATCATTTTGAGTGAAGAAATCAATATTGCACGTGAACAACAAAAGGATGTCAAGTAAAAACACTTGACACAGCTTAGAAGTAGTGGCATAATTATCTAGTAAAATAAATGTGTACAAACACAAAGATAATTGGAGGACTACCACATGGCAGTTAAAATTCGTTTGAAGCGTATGGGTGCAAAAAAGCGTCCGTTCTATCGTGTCGTTATTGCTGATTCACGTTCACCTCGTGACGGCCGTTTTATTGAAACAGTTGGTACTTATAACCCAATCGCACAACCTGCTGAAATCAAGTTGGATGAAGACAAGATTTTGTCATGGTTGGGCAATGGTGCACAACCATCTGACACAGTTCGCAACTTGTTGAGCAACGCAGGTATTTTGGCTAAGTATAATGACTCAAAGTCAGGTAAGAAGCCAGCTGCAAAGTCAGCAAAAAAAGCTGCTGCTAAGCCTGCTACTGACAAGCCTACAGAAAAGAATACAGTTGCTGAAATCAAAGTATATTTGGATGCACAAGGTACTGAATACGCATCTTCTGCAAAGAAGGCTGATTTGTTAGCACTTGTTTAATTCAAAAAGTTTAAAAATGTTGCCATTAATTTGGCACATTTTTTTTTGCCAAAAATAGGTTTTGATTTGCGACAATAGCGAAAAAAACTGGTGTTTCCAATCACAATTGCAGGTTATTTCTGTTAAAATAGCAGTAAATACTAAAAGGGGATAACAACGCATGGCATTTTTACAAGTTAATTATTATTCGCAGGTTTTGGGAATGGATCGACACATGAACGTGATTTTACCTGAATTATCTGATCACAATCCGAGTTGGACAGCTGATATGCTGCAAGACATACCAGTATTGTATTTGCTACATGGCATGTCTGGCGATCAAGATATTTGGCAGCGTCGTACATCGATTGAGCGATTAGTTCGTCAAACAATTGTGGCGGTTGTGATGCCGTCAACTGATTTGGCCTGGTATACTAACACAACATACGGTCTGAATTACTTTGATGCCTTGGCAGAAGAATTACCGAACAAAGTAGCCTCATTGTTCCCACAACTGTCAACCAAGCGCGAAAAAAACTTTGTCGCTGGTTTATCGATGGGTGGCTACGGTGCTTTCAAACTTGGATTAGGCACAACTCGGTTTAGCTATGCCGCTTCATTGTCAGGTGCGTTAGTAGGTAATCCGCAATTTGGTACAATACCAGATGAGACGCCGCATGATTATTGGACCGGTATTTTTGGCGATTTGGACAAATTTGTTGGTTCGGATAATGACTTGCTTGCGCTAGCCAAAAAAAATACGCATAAACCACAATTATACGCTTGGATTGGAGAACAGGATTATTTAAAGCCGACTAACGATGACTTCATTCCAAAGTTACGTGATTTAAACTATGATATCACTTTTGAAACTGCACCTGGTAAGCATGAATGGTATTATTGGGATAAAAAAATTGAGCGTGTCTTAGAATGGTTACCAATTAATTATGTCCCTGAAGAAAGGCTAAGTTAATGGCGCTCAATATTTTAATGGGGCGTGCTGAGCATGACATGCGTGGTGAAATGTTGGCCGATATTCAAAAACAGCTCCAGCAAAATGCTAGTTTAACCATATATTATATTGTGCCTAATCACGTTAAATTTGACAGCGAAGTTGATGTGCTTCAACGTTTTTCTGTCATCAATGGTTATAGTCAGGTGCAACGTTATTCGCAGAGTCGGCTGCAGGTATATTCGTTAACACGGCTGGCTTGGGCCCTCATGAAAAATAGACCAACGAAACAACCAGAAACGGTTTCAACGGCCGGATTATTTATGATGGTCACTGATATTTTGCGAGAGAAGGCAAGCCAATTGCCAGTTTTTGCGCGTCTACAAGCTAAAAGCGGTTTTGTGACAGCGTTGGTCTCACAATTAATTGAGCTACGTGTGAGTCGCGTATCACCTCAAGATTTGCTCGACATAGTGGCTAAATCAGCTGACAATATTTTTTTGCGACAAACTTTAAATGCTAAACTTCGTGATTTGGCAATTGTCGCTGAAGCATTTGAACAACAACTAGGACAACAAAGAATTACTGCACAAGAAACGTTGTTGCATTTTGTCGAGGAATTGAATGATTTTGAGCTGACAAATACGATGTTTTATTTAGACGGCTTCAATGGCTTTACTAGTGCGGAACAAGCTGTCGTAAATGCTTTAATTGCCCGCTATCCAGTGACAATAGCGCTATTAGGTGATACTTCAAAACTGGGTAAACAGCAAGCAGGGGATGTCTTTTTCAAGCCTATGACAACTGCCCAACAGTTGATTTCATGGGCATCAAACAATCAACAATCAGTAAAGACGCGTAGTGCTAGTATTTTACGAAATCTCTCTTCTGCTAATGAGCAAGTCTTATCCGCATGGGAGAAATTAGGGGAATATCGTTCATTTCAAGCAACTGATAATAATATAACCGCACTCCAAGCATTTGCAGCTGAAACGCCGATTGTGGAAATTCAGGAGGTAGCCAGACGCATCAGGCGTGCTTTACAACAGGATCCGTCACTGCATTTAAGAGATATTTTGATTTTGGCTCGCGATTTGGGACCTTATCAACCACATATTTCGGCTGTGATGGCCGCATTTGAGCTGCCTTTTTTTCTGGACACTGATATCACAATGATGAATCATCCGTTGGTCGAACTGATTCTGACACTTTTATCGCCACAAAAATTTAATTATCAAAATGTGTTAGCAATATTAAAAACGGGTTTGTTGCGACCAACTGTCGACGGAAAATTGGTTGATAGTGATGAATTTTTCGACATTGTGGGCTATTTGGATAATTATTTATATGCTTATCGACCTTATGAGTCCACTTGGCATCAGTTTGATCGACCTTTTCAACTATTCCAAGTGACTCGTGATAATGATGAAACAGAAATTTCACAAGATCAAAAAATTAATCAACGGCTTGAGTTTTTGCGTCGCTTTGTGGTTAAATCATTTGATCAGTTAGATGATGGTTTTAAAAAAGCAACAACTTTCCGTCAAGCAGCCACTGTGTTGATTGAATGGCTACAAAAAAAACATGTTGTTGAAGCCTTGATTAAGCAACGCGATAATTTAATGGCGCAAGGGGATTTAGTGCACGCCCAACAACACGATGAAGTTTGGCAGATGTTCAGCCAGACATTAGATGATATGGTTAGTTTCAAAGGCGATGATGATTTTGTTTTGACAGACATGGTTGATATTTTGATTGCTGGCTTTTCCGGTGCTAAATTTTCAGGCATTCCAAACAGTCTAGATCAATTAACCATATCTGAAGCTGGGATTGTGCAAAGTACGAGCTATCGGGCATTATTTTTTATTGGCGGTACGCGCCAAAACTTACCGGCACAAACTAAAACAACAGCTTTAATTAATGATGCCGAGCGAACAATGGTTATGCCAGACTTACAGTCAGGTGACCAGCCACGATACCTGCAAAATACAGCGCAGCAGCAGATGGCAGAAGAAAATTTGTTATTTTATGGTAGTCTGATGTCAGCGACTGACCATATCACGTTATCTTACCCAATCTTGGATAGCAGTGGACAAATAGCAGAAATGTCGCCATTTTTCAAACGTTTGGTTGATGCCTTCAGTGTTGACGTGACAACCGTCAGCGGGCAGCCAGCTTCTAGTTCAGCCTTAATTAAACACTATATTGGAACACCTCAAACAACATTATCTGAATTAGTGAAAATTTTACCGGTTGCTAGGCAAACCTCTGCGTTTAAAGCAGTGAAATCATTGCTTGAAACAACGGTAAAATCACGACTTAATCGTGTTTTTTCTGCACCAAATTATCAAAATAAGCCGGTCCAATTGCGCCCAGAATTTGTGGCAGCACTGTTTGGTGACCAGTTAAATGTCTCGATTTCTCAATTAGAAAGTTACTACCATAATCCGTATGCCTACTTTTTGCAGTATGGGCTGCGTTTAAAAGAGCGCACAACAAACACCCTAGATGTCGCGCAAACAGGCACACTGTATCATGCTATTGTTGAAAAGGTGTTAGCGCACCTCATTCAAAATAATTTAAGTTTGCGTGACTTGACTAGCGATGATATCAAACATTTGGTTTCCGAACAAATGGCTGAATTAGTAACATTGCCAGTTTTTGAGATGCTTACCGAAGATGGTAAAATGCGTGCTACCAGTGAGTATTTGACACGTGTTAGTGACATTTTATTATTGAATTTGCAAGCAGCGGCACGTGAAAACACGAGTCGGCCATTAGCGGTCGAACAATTATTTGGTTTTCCAAAAGCTTCATTGCCAGCCTTACAGTTACCAAAAATACATGTCCGTGGTAAGTTGGATCGTTTAGATTTGCAAGACAATGCGGGTGAATTTGGGACCATTATTGACTATAAATCAAATGGCAAACTATTTAGCTGGGCACAAGCTTATGATGGTTTACAAATGCAGTTACTGACTTATTGGGATGCTGCGCAACAGAGTGCTAGTCAACTCGGTTTTGATAAAGTGGGTGGGGCGTTTTTTGCAAAAATTGTACCTGATAAGACCTCATTAACGCGTAGTATGGACATTGATGCACTATTAGCAGGTAAAATCTTACCAGAAAACTTCAAATACCGCGGACTATTCATTTCTGATTCAGCTTATGTTGATGCACTTGCTGACATTGAACCATCAGAAAAGTCGCCCCATTATCCATTGGCGCGTCTCAAAAATGGTGATTTAGGAAAATCAGGTGTTGACGCTGTATCAGCTGAAGAATTTGAAACGCTCTTAAAACGGAATCGACAAAACATTGTGACAGCGGGACAACAAATATTAGCTGGTCACTTCCCGCTTTCACCAGTTGAAGGTGGGTTGACCTATTCCCCATACCTTGATATCATGCGTTTTGATCGCGCGCTTGGCGATCGCTATCGTGAGCAAACCACGGGTGATAAGAATCGTATTTTAGAATTATTGAAAGATGAGGGTGAATAATGGCGACCACATTTACAGCTAATCAACAACGCGCTATTGATGAAACAGACCATAATATTCTGGTTGCTGCCTCAGCCGGTTCTGGTAAAACAACAGTTTTAATTGAACGTATTATTCAAAAAATTTTGGCGGGGACGAGCGTTGACAATTTTTTAATTGTGACATTTACTAACGCCGCTGCTCATGAAATGCGACAAAGACTAGAGATAGCCATTGAGAAGCGTTTGCAGACGGCAACTGGGAAACAAAAACGATTTTTACAAGAGCAATTGTTGTTGTTGCCCGCAGCTAACATTTCCACTATTGATGCGTATGCTTTACGACTCATTGAAATGTACTATCACGTGATAGGCTTAGATCCACAATTCCGTCTTTTATCTGACACAGCTGAGCGTGAGCTGATGCGTCAAGATGTTTTAATTGAAGTGTTTGCTGAATTTTATGCGGAAGAAAATGACAACCATCAAGACTTTTTAGCCTTGGTCAATAATTTTGGTAATCCCAATCATGATGATGCGTTGCAAAATATTGTCCTAAAATTAGCTGATTTTGCGGAAGCACGAGCTGATGGCACGCAATGGTTAGAAAACTTACGGAATCCATACCGCGTTAGTGGCGAGCCATTGGTTAAAACTGATTTATTCACCAAACACATCAAACCGTTTTTGAAGGCGAACATTGCTGACTTAACGGAAAAAGTGCAACAGATTCAGCTCGGTGTTGATGGTGTTGACGAATTACAAAAAACACAAGATGCCTTTGAAGAAATAGCGACGTACCTATCGTCAATTGTTCAGCAGATTGAAACGGGTTCATGGGACGCATTGCAATCTGCTATTTTAGCTGTACCAGCTGCTAAAATGAACACACAAACAAAAGCGATTAAAGAAGATCCAGATCTGTCAGCTTTGGTGGCTGCTGCGCGACAAGTACGCGCGCAAGTCATTGGATCAAAATCACAATTAAAGCCTTGGCTGGAAGACTACTTCATATTAAACGAGTCGGCATGGTTACGAGTTCAAGGGTTGGCATTTCAATTAATTGACACGTTAGTTATTGTGACGGAGTCTTTCCGGAAGTCCTTTGAGCAAGCAAAACGAGACGCAAAGTTACTCGATTTTCCAGATTTGGGGACGTTAGCCTTACAAATTTTATCTGATGACGTTACCAAACAAACCATACAAGGCCAATTCCAAGAAATTTTAGTTGATGAGTATCAAGATATTAACCAGCTCCAAGAAACTTTACTAACCAGTGTTTCCAACGGACACAATATGTACATGGTTGGCGATGTGAAGCAAAGTATTTATGGCTTTCGTCAAGCAGAACCATCATTATTTACTGCCAAGTACAAAAAATTTGCACAATCAGGAAATAATGATAGCCGAATAGATTTGGCTGACAATTTTCGTTCACAAAACAATGTTACGCGTGTGACGAATTTAATTTTCACTCAACTGATGGATGAAACATTGGGCGATATTGCTTACGTTGGGGATGCTAAATTAGTGCCCAAAGCTTCATACCCAGAGGAAGTCGCACCTGTCTTTCATCTTGATATCATAACCCAAGATAATGCTGACGAAACGAGTGAAGAAGATACATTTGAAAAACGTCAGGCACAATATGCCTTACTGGCTAACAAAATATTAGAGTTGCGCGGCACAACTATATATGACCGCAAAGCTGAGCCAGCGGGAATGCGACCGGTTGCCTATGGCGATATTGCAATTTTAACACGTTCTAAAACTGGCTATATTGATTTGGTTGCGACATTGCGACAAGCAGGTATTCCCGTCCAAGTGGATGGTGTTGGCAATTATTTTCAGGCTATGGAAATATACTTGATGTTGGATATATTACGTGTCATTGATAATCCACATCAAGATATTCCGTTAGTGGCAATCTTGCGTTCGCCCATGTTTGGATTTAATGAGAATGATTTGGCGGCCATTCGGACGGCGGATCAGAAACATGATTTTTGGACAGCATTTAATCGCTATGCCAAATCAAATGAACAAGCTGAAAACGTGATTGCAATGATTAACAAATGGCATGATATTGCGATTCAAAATGACCTCGTGACGCTTATTTGGAGCATTTATGACGAGACAGCTTGGTTGGATTATGTTGGTGGTATGGCAGGTGGTTCCCAGCGCCAAGCTAATCTACACGCTTTGTACACGTATGCGCAAAGCTACCAAAATAACACACATGCTGGGTTATTTCGATTTATTCGTTACATTGAACAATTGCAAAGTTCTGATGGCGACTTGGGTGAGGCACCACAAGAAGCTGACGCACAAGCGGTTCGTTTGATGACGATTCACGCGTCAAAAGGATTAGAATTTCCGATTGTCATGCTACCGGAAGCTGATAAAGCTTTTAATACCAAAGACCTGAATGGGGGACTATTAATTCAAAAAAATGCGGGTGTTGGTCTGGAATATTTGCAACCTGACGCATTGGTTACGATGCCGACCTTGCAGAAATTAGTTGTTAAACAAGCCTTAAAACGGCAAAGCTGGTCCGAAGAAATGCGTTTACTGTATGTTGCATTAACTCGCGCTGAGCAACAACTTTATATTGTTGGAACCGTCAAAATTAAAGGCGAAGAGGGCAACGAAGCAATTAAAGCATTATGGCAATCAGCGAAGCAAACTAGCGGTCAATTTTTGTCAGAAAACTTGCGATTACAAGCAAATTCATATTTACAATGGTTACTGATTAGTTTTGCACGAACTGAGAATCAAGTATTGAACGCGTGGTTAGGCGACGATAGTCTACCGCGTTTGATGGGAAATGAAACACCAACCAACGCAAAAACATCAATTGTAATCACACCGCAAACAGATATTGTTGCACCAAATATAGTATCAGAAAGCTTGCCTAATGAAGCTGAGCAACAAGATGATTATACGGCTGAAGACTATACTCAAGCTAAAGCACTACTATCGTACCGATATCCCAATATGTCAGCAGCAAAAACGGCAGCTTATCAATCTGTTAGTGAGATTAAGCGTTTATTTGAAGATCCCGATCGTTTGAATATGAGCACGCTGATACTTGATGAGCAGGGTAATACACAAGCTGCTAATGCCTACGTGTCAGAGACTTTGCCATTACCTACTTTTTTGAGTGATGGTCAGCAAAAACCATCAAGCAGCGCTATTGGTACAGCGACACACTTGCTGTTGCAATTGATTGATATAACGCAACCTGTTGATGCTAAAAGTGTTGATAATTTATTAACAAAATTAGTGGCTAGTGAGCAAATTTTGCCTAGCGTGGCAGCATTGATACAAGTTGATGACATTTTACGTTTTGTACACACACCATTTGCTCAAGAAATTGCAGCACATCAGCGTACATTACAACGAGAAGCTACATTTGCCATGATTGTACCAGCTAATCAAATCTATCAAGAAGTCAATGACGATGCGCCTGTACTCATACACGGTATAATTGACGGTTATTTTGTCGATGAATCAACCAAAAGCGTGACACTATTTGACTACAAAACAGATTTTGTGCAACCAGCACGTCTAGCAGAAGGCTTAGCACAACTAGAGCAGCGGTATAAAGGACAACTAAATTTATATCAAGAAGCACTACGACAAGAATATCCAGAATACAAAATAAACCCACCTAAACTGATTGCTTTGAGCGTGGGTGAGGTGGTAGATGTGGGGAATCGTAATTAACAAAACTTTATTTATCTCAAAAATATGATATTATTGAATGTGAAAAAAATATCGTAATTAATAAAAAAATACGATATTTTTTGTTTTATTTGAAATATTATGTAATAATATCATTTATAAGTGGGTGAATATCATGAGTAAGTACAATAATAGACATGGTGCATTAAGGAAAGGTAACGGCGTATTATATGCTATTATCTTTTTATTATCAGGTTTATTGATAGTATCATTTTTTATTATCACTGGCAAAACCAGTAATAATCACACTTTATCAAAATCAAGCGTGATAAAAACAGATAAAAAAGATAGTTTATCAAGTAGTGATAAATCAAGTTCAGCGGCAACATCTAGCAGTATTGAAAGTCAAAGTGAATCAGATTCAGAAACAGAAAATAATCAAGGAATGGGCGGAGCTTATGTTACTGATGATAAAGACTATCCTTACAAAATCAGAGATGAAATTTTAACGGGATCTAAAACGTTTAATTTAGTTACTGAAAATGGAAATAACAAGGCGCCGCAAAGAATTATCATAGATTTTGATAATAATAATGTTCAATTTCAATATTCAACATCAAGTGGTAATATTGGTCCAACTGGCCTAGCTAGTACAAAATTTGATATAAAAGAAATACCAACATACAACGCTAAAGTTTTTGAAAAAGATAGTGAAAATATTGAAAATAATAAAGTCAATACTGTTATTTCATTTAAAAATACGGAAAAAATGGGATTAGAAAGTGGTCAATATCTATATCTATTTATTCAATATAATGGAATTGGACAACTAAGTGCAGCATTACCAAAATTTGATAGTCAAGGTAAAGAAATTAGTGAACATAATGGAATGAACAGGTATTCGATAGATGAATGATGAAAAAATAATTAATCAGGTGTTACTCATAATTTTTCCAGGTGAATGAATTTTTTAGATTCAAATAATAATGAGTAACAAAAATCAGATTTTAATTATGGAATAATTGTATATAAAGCACAAATTGGAATAGGATTATTACGATAAACTAATGCGCGAAGTTCTAAAATTCTTTACAAAATGTAAAAAAACTGGATAGGGACTATACTGCTCAGTGAAGTTAAAGGACCAATTGAAAATAATCAACCATGGGGTAGCTAGTAATTTTTAAACTGATTATTATAAGAAAATGAGCAAATTCAACTAGATACAACCGTTCCGTAAATGAAACAAGTGGTAGACTATATTAAAAATTCCGGTACAACAGATGGTGCAGCACTGTCATCTGCTGTTGATAATTAGTATGTACGGCTGTTTTGAATAATGTCAGTCGTTGTTTTTCGTCACTTCAAAAATTAGAAATTGATATTATAATAACTTCCAGAGTATATATCCAACGAGATATAATCGTTTCAGATTATATGTTCCAATAATTTTACCTTGTTTCACACACCATTAAAAACCCGCAATCATTTCAAATAGCAATCAAGTTTCAGTGGCAAAAATCACCCCAAAAAATTTTTTATTTGAATCCTAAAAAAGGGATTGAAATGAGATATCTATTACAGAAATTTAATGATATTATAAATGGTAACTAAACAGCAGTTTAGCAATTAATACTATCGCAGAATGGAGAACTATTATGCCTGCATTCATAGTTGCTATATTTTTAACAATTGTTATTGTCATTCTAATTCCAGATATACTTATTATTGAAGTTGCTGGTGGTTTTTTGTTGGTCTTAGGCATTGTTTATCTGCTATGGAAAGTCTTCGGTACTGATTTTAATGAAACAGAATCTGGTATATGCCATTCACGAATACGTAAATTATTAAGCCAACTCACATCGCTTAAAGTTGAAAAAAATAAGTAAAACTATTTTGGCAAACAAGGTTAACTTTTAATGCAAGATAATTGTTGAATCATTATCATCATGATAAACTAAACGTATGATTAAGTATGAGACAATTGATTTTTTGGGCGGTCATTTAACCGCTTTTGAGCGTGATGGACATTTAGTTTTTATCAGTTTGGCCAACGATGGGGTAGCTGAGTTTCTGTCTGAATATCAAGGATATGAGTTAGAACCAGATACACTGCCGGTTGCGCAATTGTTCCATCAATACGAAAATGGTTTGTCAGTTGACTGGACGCGTGTGCCAATTGATTTTCTTTCGGGTACTGAATTTCAAAAATCAGTCTGGCGAACGCTTAATCAGTTCAAAGGCACATTGACTTATAGTCAATTAGCAGAAAAAGTGGGTCGTCCTAAGGCGATTCGCGCTGTCGCAAGCGCTGTTGGTAAAAATCCATTGCCAATTATTAATGCTTGTCACCGTATTTTGCCTAAAAGTGGTGGCGTTGGTAAATTTCGATATGGTACTTTAGTCAAAACGCAACTATTAACCCTAGAAGGCATTAAAATTGATTAACTTGGAGTATAGGTTGTTACTTAAAAACCTGATACAATAGAGTCATGACTAATACAGATAATTTTTTTAAAGTGGGCACAATTGTTAACACGCATGGTATCCGTGGCGAAGTCAAAATTATGGCTATCACCGATTTTGCAGAAGAACGTTTCCAAAAAGGAGCGTCTCTTTTTATTGATACCAAACAAGGTCGCGTACCGGTAACAGTTAAATCCTCACGTTTACACAAAAATGCTTGGTTGGTACTCTTCGACGGTGTCAGCAATATTAACGAGATTGAAAAATACAAAGGCGATGATGTTTACGTAGAAGGCAATTCACGTCCAGAACTCGGCGATGATGAATATTATTATGATGAAATCATTGATAGTGAGGTTGTTGACTTATCAGGCAATCATATCGGTATTGTTAAAGAGATTATGACCACTGGTGCTAATGATGTTTGGATTGTTAAACGTGAAGGTCAATCTGATGCACTCATTCCGCTGATTGATGATGTTGTAAAGGAAATAAACGTCAACGACAAATTGATTACCATTGATGTTTTAGAAGGGTTGTTAGATTAATGCGAATTGATGTTTTAAGCCTTTTTCCAGATATGTTTGCGCCGATGCGACAATCAATTATTGGAAAAGCGATTGACAAACAGGCACTTGATTTTAATGTGACTGATTTTCGTGATTTTACGGACAACAAGCATAATAATGTTGATGACTATCCATTCGGCGGTGGTGCGGGCATGTTATTGATGCCACAACCAATTTTTGATGCGATGGCCGATGTTGAAAAAAAGGCCGGTGATGAGGGACATGTCATTTTATTGGACCCTGCCGGACGACAGTTTAATCATTCTGTTGCACAAGAACTGGCGCAATATGACCATTTGACATTTATTGCGGGCCATTATGAGGGTTATGATGATCGTATTCGCGAGTTAGTAGATGATGAAATCTCACTTGGGGATTATGTTTTAACTGGTGGTGAACTGGGCGCGATGGTTATTATTGATGCCACAGTGCGCTTCTTACCGGAAATTCTTGGCAACGCTTCAAGTGCTGATGACGATTCATTTCAGAATGGCCTGCTTGAATTTCCGCAATACACTAGACCAGCAGACTTTAGAGGACGACAAGTACCAGAAGTTTTGACTAATGGCAATCATGCTAAAATTGCAGAGTGGCGTTTGAAAGAATCATTGCGACGGACCTACTTGCGACGACCGGATTTGCTCGAAAATCGTCAATTAACCGCACAAGAACGTGATTTACTCGATGACATTAAAACTGAAGAAATGACGGAAGGCTAAGAAAAATCTTAGCTTTTTATTTTACTTATAGATGAGAAAATATGGTACGGTACTAATAAGTAAAGTGGAGGAAGTGTATCACAATCGTTTCCGATTGGATGATATGCGACAATAAATCATGAAAATTGCAATTGCGGGTTTTGGCGCATTAGGTGCGCGAGTTGGTGTAATGTTGCAACGTGCTGGTCACGATGTAATTGGTATTGATGGTTGGGCAGCGCACATTGCGGCAATCAATACCAAGGGATTGACTGTGACAGAGGATGACGGGTCATCTAAAAAATATTTTATTCCAGTCATGACACCCAAAGAAGTTACTGGTGAATTTGATTTGGTGATTTTATTGACGAAAACACCACAATTGGATCGTATGTTAACTGATATTCAACCGCTTATCACAAAACAAACGCAGTTATTAGTCTTGTCAAATGGACTGGGTAATGTTGAAGTAATGGCAAAGCATGTGTCATCACAACAAATTATCGCTGGGGTAACTCTGTGGACATCTGATTTGGTCCAACCTGGTGAAATTCATGTGACAGGCACAGGCTCAATTAAATTACAAGCGATTGATCACGCAGATATTACCGCTGTTGTCACTGCTTTGAATGAAGCAGGGCTTAATGCTGAAGTATCCGATAATGTTGTAGAAGCTATTTGGCACAAAGCGGGCATTAATTCTGTCCTCAACCCATTGACAGTCTTACTTGATGCCAACATTGCGGAGTTCGGCACAGCAGGGAATGGCATGGATCTTGCATTGAACATTTTAGATGAGATTAAGCAAGTTGGCGACGCGGCTGGCGTTAATGTTGATGTAAATAGTATTTTAAGCGACTTGTCGAATTTGCTAAAACCAGAAAACGCAGGTAATCACTACCCATCAATGTACCAAGATATTCAAGCTGGTAAGCGAACTGAAATCGATTTTTTGAATGGTTATTTTGCTAAATTGGGACGTGAAAATCATATCGCCACACCTTTTAATGCACTTGTAACACGATTGATTCATGCAAAAGAAGATATTGAACGTGTTAAATTGGCCAAGCAACAAGAAACCTTTGAAATTTGATGAGAATTAAAGTAAAATTAGAATCAAATCATTTTACTTTTAATTTGTAAGGAGAAAATAATGGCAATTGAAACAGCAGTATTTGCAGGCGGTTGCTTTTGGTGCATGGTGCAACCTTTTGATTCGTTACCGGGAATTGAAAAGGTACGTTCTGGCTACACAGGCGGACACACGGTTAATCCAACTTATGAGGAAGTATCATCACACACCACTGGTCATACAGAAGCAGTTAAAATTTGGTTTGATCCCGAAAAAATAACTTATGCAGAATTAGTTGAAATCTATTGGGAACAAACAGATCCAACTGACGCAATGGGGCAATTTCAAGATCGTGGTGATAACTATCGACCTGTTATCTTTGTTGCTGACGAAAAACAGCGTCAAATTGCCGAAAAATCTAAAGTTAATTTAGCTGCGTCTGGTCGATTTACCGATCCAATTGTCACAACGATTGAAAATGTTAAACCATTTTATGAAGCTGAAGAGTATCACCAAGAATTTTACAAGAAAGATCCTACTCGAGAAGCGCTTGAGATGGAGCAACGATTAGCTTTCAAACTAGCCAATTGGCAACAAGAGTAACAGATTTTTAGGATACTGAAAATCGCTGAAAATGAGCGGAGACGCTTTTTTTTTGTTATAATTGATTTCGTTATGAACGTTAAAAGGAAAGCACGCCGTAGGTAAAAAAACATGCAACTTGAATTTCTTGGGACTGGATCTGGCCAGCCATCTAAATTTAGAAATGTGACTAGTATTGCTTTACGGCTACTGGATGAACGAAACGCTGTTTGGCTATTTGATGTTGGGGAAGCCACACAGCACCAAATTTTAAAAACAACAATTCGACCACGTAAAGTCGAAAAAATTTTCATATCTCATCTACACGGTGATCATATTTTTGGGCTACCTGGTTTTTTGAGCTCACGCTCGTTTCAAGGTGCTGATAAAAATGAACCGTTAACGATCTATGGTCCTAAAGGCATTAAAGATTTTGTACAGACTGCTTTGCGTGTTTCTGAAACTCGTCTGTCTTATCCTATTAATTATGTAGCTTTGCAGGAAGGGGTTATTTTTGATGATCCAACCTTCCAAGTGATTGCCGCACCGATGCGTCACCGCATTGAAACTTGGGGATTCCGCGTTGTTGAAAAAGATCATCCAGGGGAACTCTTGGTTGACAAGTTACGTGCTGAAAATATACCATCTGGACCTTTATATGGTCGGTTAAAGGCAGGTAAAACAGTGACATTGCCTGACGGTCGTACGATAAACGGACTGGATTACATCGGGGAAACACAAAAAGGACGTGTTGTGACATTGATACTAGACACGCGGCCCAATGATAATATCGCTTTATTGGCGCATCATGCGGATGTATTAGTGCATGAAAGTACTTATGGTGCAAGTGATGAAGAATCAAAGATGGCGAGGGCACACGCCCATTCAACTAGCATTAATGCGGCCAATGTAGCCAGAAAAGCCCAAGTTGGCAAGCTAGTGTTGACACATTTGTCAGCACGTTATGTTGGTCCGTTGGTCAAAAATCTCATTCAAGACGTGCGAAAAGTATTTCCAAACACATACGTTGCGCGAGATTTGGATGTAATCGAAATTCCATTTAAGAAAGAAATTCATGAGTCAAAGTAACTGGCATATGTTGCCAAAACCAAATGATAAAGTTGTTAAACAACTGGTGTCACAATTAAATATTAGCCAACTTTCCGCAATGATTGTTGCCCAAAAAGGCTATGATTCGCCTGAGGCTGCTTTTCAGTATTTAAAACCTAGTATGTCTACGCTCCACGATCCGATGGCGCTCCATGATATGGCGGCCACTATTGAGCGTTTGCAAGAAGCAGCGTTTGGCGGTGAAAAAATTGTTGTGTATGGCGATTATGATATGGACGGTGTCACCAGTACAGCCATTATGGTTGAGGCATTAGAAGTTTTGGGCGCTGATGTGACTGCCTATATTCCAAATCGTTTTTCTGATGGATATGGGCCTAATGTTGCGGCCTATCAAAAATTAATTGCAGATGGTGCACAACTAATCGTGACAGTTGATAATGGCGTTAGTGGTAATGAAGCGGTTGAATATGCAATGGCGCAAGGTATTGATGTGATTATTACCGACCATCATGAATTACCTGCAACACTACCAAAAGCTTTTGCAATTGTACATCCAAGACATCCGGAAGGAAACTATCCATTTGGTGACTTGTCAGGAGCAGGTGTGGCTTTTAAAGTGGCGCAGGCTTTACTCAGCGATGGCCAAACTGCCACTGATATTTCTGAGTTACCCACAGAGCTCTTGGATTTAGTGGCATTAGGCGAATTAGCAGATATGGTGTCGCTAACCGACGAAAATCGTGTTCTTGTGGCACTTGGTTTACAACAAATCAATCAAGCGCCGCGTCCAGGCTTGAGTGCCATTTTAAAGAACGCTGGTCAAAAAGATAATGAACCAGTCATTTCAGAAACAGTCGGCTTCAAAATTGCACCACGCATTAATGCGGTAGGACGATTGGGGGATGCTGATTTATCACTAAAACTGTTGATGTCTCAAGATCCAGAAGAAGCTGCCACCTTAGCTTCTGAGGTTGAAGCATTGAATGCTCAGCGCCAAGAAATTGTTGAGGAAGTTTTGGGTGCAGCAAAACAAGTTGCTTTGTCAGAAAAATATCAGCAAGATAAAGTAGTTATTGTAGCTGGGGATAGTTGGCATCAGGGTATTTTAGGAATTGTTGCTAGTCGATTAGTTGATATACTTCACAAACCTGTGATTGTTTTGAGTTTAGTTGACGGTATCTATAAAGGGTCGGGTCGAACGTTTGGTGATTTTGATTTGTATCAGTTGATGAATGATTATCGTCATTTATATGCAACGTTTGGTGGTCACAAAAGCGCTTTGGGTTTGGCAATAACCCCAGATAACCTCAAAAAGCTAATTGAACAAATACGTTCACAAAATGATCAGATTATTGTGAAACCCGAGCCAATAGATGTCAATTTGGTTTTGCCACCTGAAGCGATGACTACTGAAATTTATCATGATTTGCAAATGATGGAACCATTTGGAACAGATAATCCGCAGCCTGTCTTTGCTTTAAAGTCACCGAGTGTCGTCAGTGCTGTAACAATGGGCAATGCTAAACAGCATATCAAGTTAAAATTGCAAAATAATGTTGAGGTGCTCGGCTTTAATCATCCCGACTGGTTGCCAGTAGTTGCACAGCCTAATGGGCATGCCATGGTTGGTACGTTAGGTTTGAATTATTTTCGAGGCAAAAAAACATTACAATTATTATTACTTGATGTTGATTTACCGGTTCAAAAAGATGATAATGAAGAGCATAAAAGGTTTTTTGCGACTTTATATAAATTTATATATCACAATCAAACCTTGAATTTTGCGGAAAATTTGGATAAAATTGCCAAGCAATTCAATATTAGCAAAAAGGACCTTAATATTATGGTGCAAGTGTTTATCGAGTTAGATTTTGTGACAGTACATGACGGTTTTGTCAAAATCAACCCAAATGCCGCACAAAAATCATTAACAACTTCCACAACCTACCAAAAATATTTAGCTGGTCGATAATTTAGAAAGTATGAGCTTTGGCTCAGAGAAAAAGAATGACAGTAGATTTACATGATTACGTTGCAACAGTAGAAAACTTTCCTGAACCGGGTGTCAATTTTCGTGATATTTCACCATTGATGGGAGATGGCGTTGCTTACAAACAGGCGGTTGACGCGATAGCAGATTTTGCCAAGCAATTGAATGTTGCTTTAATTGCAGGACCTGAATCACGTGGCTTTATTGTCGGGTCACCATTAGCCTACACTTTGGGCATTGGTTTTGTCCCAGCACGTAAAGGTGGCAAACTTCCGCGTAAAGCCGTCAGTGCATCCTATACACTTGAGTATGGTGGCGTTAACGAACTTGAAATTCATGAGGATGCCATCAAACCAGGTCAGCGTGTCCTAATTGTTGATGACTTACTAGCTACTGGCGGCACAATTAATGCGACACGAGAAATCATTGAAAAACTAGGTGGTATAGTTGCCGGCGTTGCTTTCATTATTGAGTTGGAAGATTTACATGGTCGTGAAAAGATCATGGAAGCCGGCGAAGTACCATTTTTAGCGTTGATGGAGTATTAAAAGTGTCAAAAATTGGATAGTGGCAGAGCTTGACACCTTCTCATTTATCCTTTAATCTTAATGCTATGGAAAAAAAACAAATCACGAATTGGTTTATTCGCTTTATTAAAGGTGTTTTTATTGCCTTAGGTTTTATTTTGCCAGGCGTTTCTGGTGGTGTTTTGGCTGCTATATTAGGACTTTACGAGCGCATGCTCAGTTTTATGGCTCATATTCGTCAAAATTTCAAACGAGATTTTGCGTTTTTTTTGCCGGTCGGTTTGGGCGGAATTGCTGGTATTATTTTACTCAGCCGACCGCTTGAGTTTTTGTTGGTCTCCTATAAAGCAATAGTGCTTTGGGGATTTGCTGGTGCAATTGTTGGGACATTGCCTGCGCTATTCAAAGAAAGTGCAAAAAAAGGGCGCAGCTATCGTGATTGGATCATGTTTGGTGTAACAGCAGTTGTGGGCGGGTTATTTTTGTATAATATGACTGCCATTTTTGGACAAATGCCAATTAATTTCTTTTCTTGGTTGTTGGCAGGGGCACTCATTGCACTAGGTGTGATAGTACCTGGTTTAAGTCCATCGAATTTTTTGTTATATCTTGGCCTGTTTGATCCAATGTTAGCTGGCTTCAAACGCGCGGACATGGGTGTTTTCATACCAATTGCTGTAGGAGCGATGGTGACTTTAATTTCCTTTTCTAAAGTCATGAGTTACTTGTTGCAGCACTTTTATTCTCTTGTTTATCACTTTATTTTGGCGATTGTTGTTGTTTCAACATTCTTGATTGTCATACCGCCAGTTGCCGATTATAGTGGTTTCAACATGACCAGTGTCTTAATTAGTGCGATCCTGTTTGTTTTGGGTATCGTAGTAGGGTACTGGATGAGTGGCTTAGAAAAAAAATACAAATAAAAAACGATTACGTATAATTCTTACGTAATCGTTTTTTATTTGACTAACCAAACAGCGTCTTTAATCGTATCAAAGGGTTGATGGTTCTGATTGAGAATTTCTGGTTGCGACAAAATCGCATTTTGCCAAAATTCAGGAGAATTTGTAACGCCATTTTGTTCACCGATGACAATAAAATCCCCTGTAAATCCTTGGTTACGCAAGGTGTTTAAAATTTGCCAATCAATGTTTTGAGTGTCAGGGGCCCAACTTAAAATTAAAACATCAAAGGATCTCCGCTTGACACTTTCTAGTGCATCTTCTTGTTCAACATGAGTCCATGGTTTAGGCGTCAAAATATCTTGACCACGCCAATCAAAATTGTCTGTGCTGGTTACTTCATCTTGTAGTTGTCGGAGTCCAGCAGAAATCAAAGCATTGCCAGCCATAATTTCTAATACTGAACGACCATTGATAAAATGATGTAAATCAACTAACCATCGCTGATTAGGAATATGCCAAATACCAAATGTTTGAATGATTTCTTGTCGAAACATAGCTAAATCATCATCAAGCGGCATTAACGCAAAATTGCTAAAAATTTCTTTTTCTGAAAAGGATAGTAGGGGTAAGTTATTTTTTGGTAATTGTTGGAGCTTCAAGCTGACAATGGCTTTTTTAGCTGACTGAATTTTAAAAAGAACATCAGATGCTGTTGCAAACTTTTCTTCCCATTGATTGAGTTGTTCAAGATAGGGTATCATCATCTTCAGTCACGTCGCGTCGATTTTTAAAGCTTGCACCGTGTTTGTCAATGTGAACATTATAATGTTTGCCATGATGTTCAAAGTCAAAATCATTGTTTTTAATATCACGTCTAAAACGCCACATTGTCAGCATAGCGATGATACCACCAATAGCTGCAACAATTAGGGCAAATAACAACGCGATACCAATAATACTTAAAACAACTGGCACAGCAACACCAATAACAACAAGTAAAATAGGGATGAGAATGAGTAGCATAACAATGATGGTGACAATAGCACCAATGAATTGAAATAATTTTTTCATAGATAAACCCTCCAATCATTCAATTATACTACACTTTTATTAGAATTTAGAAAAAGTATTGACATGTAAATATTAGTAGTGTATATTAATATTCATAAAGTAATAGCGCATTCGTCGCTCAAATTTAAGGAGTCGTATCATGACAAAGCACATGACCATCAAATTCAATAACGCCCTCCTCCTCAACCTCCAACTCATTTGAGTCTAGTAGGTTGTTATTTGAGCAACAGCAGCTACTAGACTATCGTCATTGATAAGTTTGGTAGCTGGTTAGGTAGGAATGTCCTAACGAGCAATCGTTGGGGCATTTTTATTTTTCTCAACGATTGTGGGCTCACATTGGAGAACACACATTTAAGGAGAAAGAATTATGGCACAAAATGCAATTACAGCAGAACAGGTAAAATCAGCAAGTAACAAAAAGTCAGCCGCTGTCGACAAAGAATCAATTCGCGATACAGTCTACAAAGTCAGTGCTGCTGTCTCTAATGCAATATTGGTGACTTTGGGTATGGGCCTATTGTTGCAAACAATTGCAGGATTTATTCATTGGGCACCAATGGTACAAATGGGCGCTATCACCAAAGTAATGTTGCCAGCTGCTTTTGGCGCAGCGATTGCTTCACAAATGAAGACCAACACAATGGTTATGTTTAGTGCTATGGCCGCATCAGCGGTTGGTGCTAACGCTGTATTTTTCACTGATAAAGCTGTCCAAGGTGTTACCGCAACTGGTTATGCCGGTGCACAAGCTGCTGGATCGGCAATTATTACAACTGGTCAACCAATTTCAGCCGTATTGGCTGGTTTGATAGCTGTATTGTTTGGTAAATGGTTGAGCGGTAAAACACCATTGGATATGGTGATCGTCCCTGCTGCAACAACAATTGTTGGAACAGTTGCCGGTTATTATTTGGCCGCTGTAACAACACCAATTTTGGTTGCTATTGGTGCTTTCATTGCCTCAAGTGTGGCAGTTAACCCAATTATTGGAACAGCTGTTGTTGCGATGGTATTCGGTGCTTTGACCATGACACCAGCTTCAGCGGCAGCATTAGCAGTCGCTATTGGTGCTACGGGTGTAACATCACCTGAAGCAGCCGGTGCTATCTTGATTGGTACAACCGCAGTATTCGTTGGTTTCCCTGCAATGTCATTCCATGAAAACAAGATTGGGGCAACCATTGCACAAGGTATTGTAACCCCAAAAATTCAATTTCCTAATTTGACAGAAAACCCAGCTTTGATTATCCCACCAATGATTGGCGCCGCCATTGCTGCCCCAATTGCAACAATGGTCTTCCATGTGACGGCACCATTCGCGATGGCAGGTATCGGATTTAACTCATTCATTGTGCCATTGGCATTGGCAGGATCTAACCCAGTTGCATTTGCTGCTTATATGGGCGTCGGCGTTGCCGTACCAATCGTTGTTTCATTTATCGGTTATCGCATTATGCGCAAAATTGGTTGGGCTAAGCCACAACAATTGCATTTGGAAATGATCTAATTTAACCAAGTTCTAAAATAATAAAAGCCACCAAATTTCATTGTTTAATGAGAAAATTGGTGGTTTTTTAGTGTACTTTGGTCGTTAATTTGTAGGTGCGGTTTTGGCCTGGTAGCCATTTGATGGCTGTTAGCGGGTTAGATTTTACGCCCCAAATATCCAATAGAGCAGCAATAGCAATATGAACAGGTGCTTGTGAGTCGAAAGTAACGGTTAACTGGTTATAGATACCATCAGGACGACTTTCGGGTTTGACACTGAGTAATTTTTTGGTATTGTGGTAGATGAGGTAGCGATTGGCAATAAAATTGCCAGAAATTAACCAACCAAGATGACGAACATACACAATGTCACCGAGATGTCCAAATGTAAAGCTGATTGAGCCAACGATATGGCCACGGTAGTTAAGTGTGAATCGTGGTAAAATGCCATAAGAAGTTTGACGAATACGGACTAGCACATTGCCTGACATGTCTTGAACATGAAGCTCATCAGACTTTTTACCAGAGCGACCTGATACAAGGTAAGATGCCTTAAAGTCGGAGTCAAAAACAATATTGACACCATCATCAATACTATGTCGTTGTCTCAAATAATATTTTGTCATCTGCTAAGCACCTCTCATTCACCTATTATTTTATCATGAAAGAAGAAAAAAATGCCGTTAACTCACACAACTTGGGCACCAGCCGTCAAAGCAAAACTTACTTCGGATTATTTAGATCGTGTGGCAATATTTATTAATCAAACCTATCGTTTAACAGAAAATATTTTTCCGCCCAGAGAGAAAATATTTGCCGCTCTAGAAACAACACCACTACCTGAGACTAAAATAGTGATAATGGGACAAGATCCATATCATGAAGTTGGACAAGCGCAGGGTCTTAGTTTTTCAGTTCCTGACGCCGTTCCTGCGCCGCCGTCCTTGCAAAATATTTTAAAAGAACTGTCAACAGATATCGGGCAGCGTCAGTCTCATGATTTAACAAGTTGGGCAGAGCAGGGCGTTTTATTGCTCAACGCTGTACTAACTGTTCCGGAAGGACGCGCTAATGCACATCAAGGTTTAATTTGGGAACCATTAACTGATGCCTTGATTCAAATTGCTTCAGAAGATAGTACGCCGAAAGTCTTTATTTTATGGGGGAAATTTGCGCAGTCAAAGCGACGTTTTGTTGATGAATCAAAACATTTAGTTATCACGAGTGCTCATCCTAGTCCATTGTCAGCATATCGCGGCTTTTTCGGTAGCCAACCCTTTTCAAAGGCGAATGCGTATTTAAGGACACATAATCGAGAACCGATTGATTGGATAGAATAGTTAAAACATTCACAAAATAACTACAAAATCGCAGACAATTATGACTTGGTCTGTTACAATTAAGGTGTAAATGAAAATTTAATGATTCACAGTAGTGAATTTGGAGGAATTATGGAATTATTTGAGCAACTTAAAAACAAAATTAGTGGTCAAAATAAAACGATTGTGTTTCCTGAAGGAGAAGATGTTCGTATCCAAGGCGCCGCAGTTAGATTGGTAGCAGATGGTCTCTTGAAGCCAATTTTGTTGGGAGATGGCAAAGCCATTGCAGCTACTGCCACCGCTAATAATTTTGATTTGTCCGGGGTAGAAGTGATTGACCCTGCCAACTATGATGAAAGTGCGCTAGCGCAATTAAATGCTGCATTGGTTGAGCGTCGTAAAGGCAAGACGGACGCCGATACTGCTGCCAAATGGCTAAAAGATGTTAATTATTTTGGTACAATGCTTGTTTACACCGGTAAAGCTGATGGCATGGTTTCTGGGGCAACGCATCCAACGGGCGACACGGTTCGTCCGGCGTTGCAAATTATCAAAACTGCACCCGGCTCAAGCCGAATTTCTGGTGCCTTCATCATGCAAAAAGGTGATGAACGTTATGTTTTCTCCGATGCGGCTATCAATATTGATATTGACGCACCAACCATGGCTGAAATTGCTGTGCAATCTGCCAAGACTGCAAAAGTCTTTGAAATTGACCCTAGAGTAGCCATGTTGTCATTTTCAACAAAGGGTTCAGCTAAATCACCCTTGGTAGATAAAGTTGCCGAAGCGACTAAGTTAGCTAAAGAGTTGGCGCCAGAATTTGCTGACGTGATTGATGGCGAGTTGCAATTCGATGCTGCCTTTGTGCCGACAGTTGGTGCAGCTAAGGCACCTGATTCAAAGGTTGCTGGGCACGCCAATACATTTATTTTTCCAAGTTTAGAAGCCGGAAATATTGGCTACAAAATTGCCCAACGACTGGGTGGTTACGAAGCAATTGGTCCGATTTTGCAAGGTTTGGCAAAACCTGTTTCTGATTTGTCACGTGGTGCCAATGAAGAAGATGTTTATAAGGTTGCTATTATTACTGCAGCACAAGCATTGGCTTAAATCGTTTAATTGATAAAAAAAGGAATCCAAGATTATTCTGGATTCCTTTTTTGTGTCACAATAAGCGACTGTCGTTGGTTAAACGTTGAAAACGTGGCTTGTTCATCGTCCTTAAAAATTGAAAATAGTTCGGTAGCATTCTTTTCAGAAAGTTTCACGGACCAATCGCCAATCGTTAAAAAATACTGATCAGCCATGTCGTAAAATTGCAGTTTTGCTATTTTACCTTGATGATCAGCCATCAAATCGTATACAGTCTTTTTTGTCATATCATTATTCAAATTGGGCATCGTAAAGTCGTTTGTATATTCCTTGTTTCTGCAATAGTGAGTCATGTGTACCAGTTTCAGCAACTTGACCGTCGTTCATCACAATAATCTGATCAGCCTTATGAACGGTGCTCAGTCGATGAGCAATGACGATTGCCGTCTTTGCTACCATTAAATTGTCGAGTGCATGCTGAATTGTTTTTTCGGACTCATTATCAAGTGCTGCAGTTGCTTCATCAAGAATGACAATCGGTGCATCCTTGAGTAGGGCACGCGCAATTGATAAACGTTGTTTTTGACCACCTGATAGTTTTAAACCGCGTTCTCCAACTTGCGTTGCCAGTTGATTGGGTTGTTTAGCTATGAAATCCGCAATGTCAGCGCGCTTTGCTGCTTGCCAGATGGCTTCTTCATTGGTATTGTTACTGCCATACATAATATTGTCAGCGATTGTGCCATCGACAATCGTGACATCTTGGCTAACGACAGAAATATGTTGTCTGAGGTCTGAAATTTGAAAAGTACGAATATCAATGTTGTCAAATAAAATATCGCCTTTACTACGATCATAAAAACGAGTGAGTAGTTTGATGATTGTTGATTTTCCTGAACCGGAACGCCCCACTAAGGCGGTGGTTTTACCGGCTGGAATTGTCATACTAACATCATTTAAGGCATGATCTGAACCCATTTCATAATCGAAAGTTACATTAGAAAGCTGAATATGTTGCTGGAGTGGATTTGGGAAAGGTTGAGGTGTTGTAGGTTCAAGTATCTTTGGCTCATAACTCAAAATATTTTTAATGCGATCATAAGAAACTTGGGCGGTTTGAAACACATTCATGAGCATTGAAAACGAACGGATAGGATCTTGTAGCATTGCCACATAGGCCAAATAAGCAACAAGATCACCGATTGTCATGGCTTTGTTCATGACTAATAAGGATCCAAACAATAGCACAATCGCTGTACCAATTGTATTGATTAGTGTGACTAGTGGTTGGAAAATGGCTTGCCATTTAGTTGCTTCTAGTGAGTAACCATTAGATTCTTCAGCGATTGATTCAAATTTAGTCGTTTCGGCATTTTCAGTTGTATAAGCTTTGATCAGCTCAATTTCAGTTAGCGTTGCTTGAAGTTGATTATTAATTTTACTTTGGGCGTATCTGACATTAGAATAAGCTTCTCGAATATGGCCGCGAAAAAAACGAATTGTGACAAACAAAATTGGGAAGGTGATTGATACCATTAAGGCGAGTTGCCAATTTTGAATAAACAAAAAAATTAGGACACCAACGAAAGTAAAAATATTGCCAATAATGCCAAAAGTATTGGAGCTAATCAGCATTTGCAAATTGCCAATATCACTCGTTAAACGCACCATGAGATCACCAGTTTTGGCATCTTGAAAAAATGCGTAATCTTCTTTTAAAATAAAGCGATAGGTTTTGATACGTAATTCAGTTATTGCACGTTGCGAAAGCATTTGCATCATGTAAGTTGAGGCAAAGCTGACTACGCCTAAAAAGATTGTGACTATTAACAGACCAATAACATTAGTGTATAGCGCCTGTTGTTGACTATTAGGTAAAGCGTGATCGATAATGTTTTTTGTAAACTGTGGGACCACAAAATTTAAAACAGCCATTAGAGTCAACAAAAAAACATTTAAGATGACTAAACCACGTCTTTTTAAGACCGAACCAAATACAAACCGTAACATTTCAATAGCAGTCGTATCAGATTGGGCAAGTTGTTTTTTAATTTCTGTGGGACTCATTCGTCCATTTGGATTTCTCATAATGAAGCTATTATACGCTTTTCAAGGAATAATTGGCTACCAATCCATAATAGAACGACCAATGACGATAAGTGCAAATAATAATAAAGCACATAAATAACAAACGCCAGCCATTAACCACCAAGTAATTCGCATATTATCGCCTCCTCAAAAAGTATTCTCTCACTTAAATATAATGTCAAATTGTGAAAAATCAAAGAAAGCGCATTGCAGTTAAGAAAGTGATAACTTTTTTTAGAAATTCTTTATGAATTAAACACCTGACAGGCTCAAATTACCTTCCAGAAAAATTGAGTGTTTTGATTTTACCATACTTTAAGAGAGCAGGTTGGTTGACAAGAAAGCGCTTTCATGATAATTTTTAGTTAATCTATTACTAAAATATTAATGAGTTTAGGAGAGTGAAATGGGAATAAACAATGTTTTGCATCGTCGGCAATATAAAATTGTAATTGATGACACAATTAGCGGATTAAACTTAGATATGCTAGGTGACTTAGGTATCTGGAGTAACCCTAAAAATAAGCATTACCTTTTAACATTAAGATCAAATGAAGATCCGAATACAGATATTGGTACATTCATCAAGATTTTTGAAAAGAAGACAGGATTAACCTCTGATAATTTTACAATCCAGTCTCAAACCGGACCATTGACATTACAAAGAGGGGTTGATGATGAGTGGTTTTAAATGATTGAAAAAAACGACGCAACCATGTTTGTGGTAAGGTCGTTTTTTGTTTGAAAAACGGCGTTTTAGTAATGATAGATGAGATCAAATGTTTTGACAATATATGATTGATAAGTCGTTAAATCAACATTTATGCAAATAAAAAAACGTTTCCTCAACATTTGTGAGAAAACGGGGAATATGCCGATGACAGGAATCGAACCTGCACGATGTTGCCATCATACCGACCTGAACGGTACGCGTCTGCCAGTTCCGCCACATCGGCAAATCAACTCCCTTATTATACCCGAAAAAAAGAGGGTTGACAAATTTTCTCAATAAGGTATTCTAATGTTACGTAAGAAAAGGAAATAGTAATGACAGTATTCACATTCAATCTAGCTTCTTCCTCCACTCAATCACTCGTGTGATTGGGATTCTTTGCGTATGATAACGTGGAATTGCTGACGACATGAGTTTAACAACTGATGTCGTCTTTTTGTATACTGAAAGGAATGGTCATGGTAACGTATAATTTTTCGGCGGGTCCGGGTGTACTTCCGACCCCAGTTATTTACCAAATTCAGGCAGATTTGGCACAAAATGAATTCACACATCTGTCCATTTTGGAAATTTCACATCGTTCGGCACAGTTTGAAACAATAATGGCCAGTGCGCAGCAACGCCTGCGCGATTTGATGTCTATTCCCGACGAATATGGTGTTGCATTTGTTCAAGGCGGTGGTTCGTTACAATTCGAAATGGTACCGTTGAATTTGGCAACCGACAAACAAAGCATTGCGGTTCTTGATTCCGGCAATTTTGCGGCTAAAGCGGCACAAGCTGCTCAAATGCTAGGTAAAAAAACGACAATTGTTGGCTCAAGCAAGCCACAACATTATCGTTATTTACCAAAATTAGCGGGTGATTTTGATGCGAATGCTTATGATTACTTGCATATCACGACTAACAACACAATTGAAGGCACAACCTATCATCAAGATAAATTGCCGCAAACAACTGGTCGTTTAACGGCTGATATGAGCTCGAACATTTTGGCAGAACCTTATGATATAACTCAATTCGATGCCGTTTTTGCCGGTGCTCAAAAGAATCTTGGTCCTGCTGGTGTGACACTGGCAATTATCAAAAAAGATTGGTTAGCTTCGCAATCTATTGAAAACGTCGGTCCAATGATGCGTTATCAAAATTATTTAGATAAAGATTCAATGTATAACACACCGCCAGTATTTGCCATTTACGCCCTTGACTTAGTCTTGTCTTGGGTACAAACAGAGGGCGGTGTTGATGAAATGACGCGTCGCAATCGCTTGAAAGCAGCTAAACTGTATGACTTTTTGGACGAATCCCGTTTGTTTGAAGCACCAGTAAAAGCTTCAGATCGTTCACTAACGAATATTGTTTTCACGACCAATGATGCGGAACGTGATGCACAAATAACTGCTCAAGCAAAAGAAAATGGTTTGTTTAATCTTGGTGGTCATCGTTCTGTTGGTGGTTTTAGAGCGTCACTTTACAATGCTCAACCAATGGCAGCCGTTGATGCGCTGATTGAATTTTTAAACAAAGTAGAAAAAGGATAAGCAATGACTAATATAAAAACGTATAATGCCATAAGCGGCAAGGGTTTGGATTATTTATCGCAACATGGTTACGATATTAATGCGCAAGACTCACCCAAGGGAATTTTGTTACGTTCACAAAATTTATTTGACGAAGTGATTCCAGATACTGTAAGAGCCGTTGTTCGCTCGGGTGCTGGTTTTAATAATATTCCGGTTGCAGATTTGTCAAAACGGGGGATTGTTGTCTTTAACACGCCTGGTGGTAACGCAAATGCTGTTAAAGAATTAACGATTGCCTCATTGATTTTAGCTGCTCGTCCGGTAGTTGGGGCAATCAAATTTGCTAACCAGACACGTGGTGGGGATGTGTCTCTGCGGACTGAATCAAATAAAGGCGGCTACCGAGGCACAGAGTTGGCTGGTAAAACGCTTGGCGTGATTGGATTGGGGAATGTGGGATCTAAGGTCGCCAACACAGCTTTGGCTTTGGATATGGATGTGATTGGTTATGATCCCGGCCTAAATGCTAATACAGCATGGCGAATAGACCGACACATTGTTCATGCGCGTAATGTTGAAGAGGTTTTGCGCCGAGCCGACTATGTGACCGTCCATATTCCAATGGAAGAAAAGAACGATCACTTTATTGATGCTGGCAAATTGCAATTAATGAAACCAGAAGCAGCATTATTGAATTTGTCACGTGGTGGTATTGTCGACGATCACGCGGCTAAAGCCGCATTAGATAGTGATCAACTTCGTATGTATATTACTGATTTTGCCGATGATGTTTTGTTTGATAATCCTAAAGTTATTATTACACCACATATTGGGGGCTCAACAATTGAAGCCGAAGATACAAGTGCTCTGATGGCAGCCAAGGAGTTAGATGAATATTTAACTAGCGGTAATATTATTAATTCTGTAAATTATCCTGATGTTAATGAACCATTTACCACCAACTATCGTGTTGGTATAATTCATGAGAATGTACCAAACATGATTGGTCAAATCTCTGCCTTTTTTGGAGATAATGGCATTAACATTGAGCAATTGAGCAACCGCGCTGTTGGACAATACGCCTATACTTTGGTAGCCATCAATGATTTTACATCAGCGCAACAGGAACATGTCAAAACAGCTTTGGATGAAATTCCACACGTGATTTTAACAAGACGTTATCAAAATCCAAATATGATGATTGGTGATTAAAGGAGATATTATGACACAAGAATTACAAGAGCAAGCCATTGCACAGTTAGCAAAGCGTGGCGTTGAAATTGAAGATATTGCAGAAGGCACTCGTAATTTCTTAACTGACAAATACCACGATGAGCTTGATGAACAAACATTGACACAAGCTATTTCACGTGTGTTACACAAAGATGAAGTAGCAGATATTATTTTGACAGCGCTTTATTTGGATGAGCAAGCGGAAACGATGCCAGATGATCAACCGTTAAAACGTCGCCTGCAACGAGATGCTAATGGCCACAATGTCGATGAAATTTTAGCGATTGCAATTACCCAGCAATTCTCTGCAGCTGCAACTGTTCATTACGGTTTATTAGATGACTTGAAGCCAGGATTGATTGGTGTTATCAACGATAAAACAGATAGTATTAATGTTTATCTTGACGATATCTTGGCAGCGCTAATTGCCAGTGCTGCTATGACCTACTTGGAATTACTGGGTGGTAATAACTATTAAACGCAGCAATGCGTTTTTTTTGGACACAAATTCTTCATAATGCCTAAAATTCTTACTTATCTCAACATGATTAGGTCAATAATTATTCACTTTCATTTTTTAAAATAGAAATATAATATGACTGGTTAGAAAGTGAAGGGGAGAAAGAACAATGGATATGGCACCTCAAAAACATTATGTTTGGGTCAATCAACGGCGCACAATTGCATCACTTATGTTAGCGAAAGAAAAAGATTGGGAAGCAAAAATTGATAAAGTTTCGGACAGAAATGCTGCCGAATTCACGAATCAATTCGATTTTGACTTAATTTTTCATCCTGATAAAATTGTCCGAGATGAAGTACTTGAGTCAACACGAAGATTGCAAGTGCCACCCCATCTCGTTAATAATACCGACGTTCAAACTGCTCTGGAAAAACTAAAAAAATGTTTCAGTACAGCAAAATCCAATGATGAATTAATAACAGCGCGTCGTTTCTTGCACGACACAATGCTGGCATCAGAAAAAGTGCATCAAAAAACACTTCGGCAAGCTAAGATGACCCTTTACGACGTCATGCCAGTTGGTAATGAGACAAAAGTTAGACAAGCGGTATTGTCATTATCACAGTTATTACTCCATCCTGAATCCAATGTTGATGAATTAAAAGCAGCGATTTCTAAATTGACAAGTACAACTGTTTTGGCACGAATTGATAGAAAAATAGCTTTAACCGATTTAAATGCGGGGCCAAGTACCAGGTTATATAGGAGAATGTCTGATGCACAATTGTTGCGAACAAATCAAATTAGTGATTTAACAAATTTAGCACCCAAATACCGTCGTGATTTAGGCGCATTATTAAAGCATTATAAGCTTTTATCTTCCGAAAATGTGTACCAACAGTTGAACACGATGTTACTGCAAGCAGCCAAAAAACGTCATGAAAATTGGGATGAATTGTATCAAAATGCTGAAAAAGAACTTGACGTATTATTGCAACAACGTGAAAAATTCGATCGTGATTTAGAAGAAACAATGGCAAATATGGGGACAAGTAACGTTGCAAGGGAACCTGAAGTTAAAATTGTCATTGAATTTATTCAAGCCATGTATAAAGGCGCCATGGCAGATGAACAATTTGTGCTTAAATTATTATCTGAACGTGTGACACAGGCAACAATTGAACGTGAAAAAGCAGTTGAGTTTGCTGAGACCTATCTTAATGGTCTCTACATGAGTCGGTGGTCGGAAGACAATGATGTTCAAATTGATGCACTTGTGTTGGACAATACATTATACGATAGCAAGGCGACAATCTCTTCTATCTATTCTCTAACCAATCGATTGAGATCATCCGTACGTCGGAAACAAGCGGAGTTGGATGAGGCGTTGAAGTTAGCACGTCAGTTGCTCACGACAATGAATGGCTCGCGTCAAGATAAAGAAATTGTTAGCGACATCAAATATTTAAAACAAACTATGAAGTCAGTAGATTCAAAAGCCATCATGGCTGCCTATCAGCAATTGCAAGCCACTCAGAAAATGATTAGCGCATCAACAAAAACAGAGAAAAGTCAGCTAGATCTTCTTTTAGAGGAAGTTTATCAAAGTAGTGTGGCCAATGAACCCACTTTACAAAAATTAATTGCCCACATTCATACTTGTGAGGGATTTGCCGCCATGAAAAAAACACATCGTGACTTGTCAGAGACATTTATTGATTTGCAAACAGCTAGGCAAGGCGTGAATGCGATGGCAACTATGCTATTGAAACAATCAAATAGACGTGTTTTTAAAAAAGAGTTAATCGTGCAGAAAGCACAGAAGCAGTTGTTGTCTATATTAGATGATACATCAACGACTGCTGAAATTTTAGCCGCTGTCAGGAATCTACGTGGGGCCCTTGATCAAGTAAAGCTGAGGTTACAACGGTTAGCCCGATAACTATCATATCGGTCAAGCTGGTAAATCGTTCGTTTTTTTGATAAAATAGATTGAATATTCATATTTCAAGGAGATGACACAATGTCAGGACATAGTAAATGGCATAACATCCAAGGTCGTAAAAACGCCCAAGATGCTAAGCGTGGTAAGATTTTTCAAAAGCTGGCACACGACTTATATGTTGCTGCAAAGGCTGGCGGTGCAGATCCAGAGATGAACGCATCATTGCGTTTGGTTGTTGAAAAAGCTAAGGCAGCTAACATGCCAAAGGACAACATTCAACGTGCACTTGATAAAGCATCTGGTGCCGGTGGTGCAAAGTTTGAAGAAGTGACCTATGAAGGTTATGGCACAGCCGGTGTCGCTGTGTTAGTTGAAGCATCAACGGATAACATTAATCGTACAGTTTCTACCGTTCGTAATTCATTCAAACATGCTGGTGGTGCTTTAGGCACATCTGGTTCAGTTGCTTTCCAATTTGACCGAAAAGGTTACTTAGCAATTGATCGTGAAGCGTATCCTAATTTGGATGAAGACACCGTTTTGGAAGCAGCATTAGAAGCAGGCGCTGAAGATGTTCAAACAGCTGATGAAGTATTTGAAATTTACACTGATCCAGCAGACTTTCAGACGGTTGAAGGCGCTTTGACTGAAGCTGGTTTTGTCTTTGAAGACGCAGAGATTACGATGATTGCGCAGAACCCAATGACAATTACCGATGAAGATCGTGAAAAACTAGATCATTTGGTTGATGAACTTGAAGAAAACGAAGACGTTTTGGCTGTTTATACGACGGCAGACTGATTTAAAAGGACATTATATGTCCTTTTTTATTTTTATAAATTCGATGAGGCAAACGTTTTAAACGATAATATTAGAAATTAACATCACTTTTCTCAAAAATAAATTTATGATTATGGTAAAATAAATAGGTAAAAGGCGTTTATCACAATTAATGTTCGTGTTTTACACAAAAATGAACGATGATAGAGGGACACTCACGGATAGGCGCAAACAGGTTAGTTATTCTGAATGCAGAATGCTGGCTTTCTCCGACAAACCTATCCCGTCTGAAAGCAGCTATCGGCGTAACAGGAGAAAAATATGTCTGGTGTAATTGTTGTTGGTTCCCAATGGGGCGATGAAGGTAAAGGAAAAATCGTTGATTTTTTCGCTGAACATGCGGATGCTGTTGTCCGTTACCAAGGTGGTAACAATGCGGGACACACGATCTGGCATGGTCAAACAAAATTTGAATTGTCTGCATTACCATCTGGAATCATCACGAAAGGTCAACTAGCAGTACTTGGCAACGGCGTTGTTGTCAATCCCGAAGCACTTTTAGCTGAAATTAAGGAAGTTGAAAGCCAAGGAATTACGATTGAGAATTTGCGTATTTCAAACCGTGCACATGTTATTATGCCGTACCACATTGCGTTGGATAAGGCTTCTGAATCTGCTTCAAATAATCGAATTGGTACGACCAAAAAAGGTATCGGTCCTGCCTACACGGATAAAATTTCACGTGTTGGTATTCGCGTGGCTGATTTGATTGATCCAGAAGTATTTGGTAAGTTGCTAAAAGAATACTTGCCATTTAAAAATGCCCAATTGACTAAATTGTATGGTGAAGAAGCGTTAGATTACGATGACATTTACCAAACTTATGTTGAATATGGTCGTCAGTTGGCACCTTATGTGACAGATACATCTTACTTGTTGGGGCAGTTGATGAAAGATGGCAAACGTGTTGTATTTGAAGGTGCACAAGGTGTGATGCTTGATGTTGACCACGGTACGTATCCTTATGTGACAAGCTCTAATCCAACAGCAGGTGGTGTGATGAATGGTGCGGGTGTGGGACCAAAGCAAATTCAAGATGTTGTTGGCGTTATTAAAGCTTATACATCTCGAGTTGGTGAAGGACCTTTCCCAACAGAATTGTTTGATGATATTGCTGATCATATTCGCGAAGTGGGTCACGAGTACGGCGTGATTACTAAGCGTCCTCGTCGTATTGGCTGGTTAGACGCGGTTGCTTTGCGTCATGCGGTGCAAGTTTCTGGTTTGACTAAGTTAGCCATTAACTCATTGGATGTTTTGTCAGGTTTGAAAGAATTAAAAATTGCGACTTCGTATACTTATAAAGGTGAAGAAATTCATCATTTCCCAGCTTCAGATACTTGGTTTAATGGATTGGACATCAACTGTGAAACATTGCCAGGTTGGGATGAAGATATTACTGGTGTGACAACATTTGAAGAATTACCAGTCAACGCGCAACATTACCTCCAACGTATTTCTGAATTGTTGGAAGTTGATTTGTTAAGCTTTGCCGTAGGACCAACGCCGGAACAAACCCATTTGTTGGAACCTGTTTGGCATGAATAAGGTACATCAATAGAACCGAAGGTTCTTTTTTATTGCAAAAATATACACTTAAAATTGTTTTATACAACTTAAAATTGTATATAATCATTATTTTATTGCATATTTAAACAAGGCGCGCTAATATAGAATCAACAAATAATTAAAACAAAAAACAGCGAGGACATTATCATGACAGAAAAATTAGTATTAGCTTATTCAGGTGGGTTGGATACCTCAGTAGCCATTCCTTGGTTGAACGAAAAAGGTTATGACGTTATCGCTGTCGTTTTAGACGTTGGTCAACATGGCAAAGATATGGACATGATTCAAGCCAAGGCATTGCAGGTTGGCGCCACACAGTCGATTGTTATTGACGCAAAATCAGAATTTGCTGAGCAATACGTCGCACCAGTTATCAAAGCAAACATGATGTATGAAGGCGAATATCCAATGGTTTCTGCTTTGTCACGTCCTTTGATTATCAAAAAATTGGTTGACATTGCACATGAAAATGATGCCGTTGCCATTGCTCACGGTTCAACTGGGCACGGTAATGATCAAGTACGGTTTGAAGCAGCTATCCATGCGCTTGATCCTGAAATGAAAATTGAAGCACCAATTCGTGATTTCCAATGGTCGCGTGAAGAAGAAATTGAATACGCCCATGCACATGACGTGCCAGTGCCTATTGATTTGGACTCACCTTACTCAATTGATGAAAACTTGTGGGGACGTGCTAATGAAGCTGGTATCCTTGAAAACCCATGGAATCAGGCACCTGAAGATGCATACGCCTTAACACAGGCTATTGAAAACACACCTGATGTACCAGAATTTATTGATGTGACATTTGAACAAGGCGTGCCGGTAGCGTTAAATGGTGAACAATTGCCACTTGCTGAACTAATTGTTGCCGTCAATGAAATTGCTGGTCAACATGGTATTGGTCGAATTGACCATATTGAGAATCGTCTGGTAGGCATCAAGTCTCGTGAAATTTATGAAGCGCCTGCTGCTGCGGTGTTGATGACCGCGCACAAGGATCTCGAAGATTTGACGCTCGAACGTGATGTGGCTCATTTCAAGCCATTAATTGAGCAACAATTAGCTAATCTCGTTTATGAAGCAAAGTGGGTGTCACCTTTGTTTGATAGTTTGATGGCTTTCGTTGATGATACACAAAAAAATGTGAACGGTGTCGTTAAGATGAAGCTTTATAAAGGTAATGCCATTGCTGTTGCGCGTCAATCAGAGCAAAATTCATTATATAACGAAGATTTGGCAACTTACACGGCTGCATCATCCTTTGATCAAGAAGCTGCTGTTGGCTTCATCAAGTTGTGGACGTTGAGTAACACGGTGTATGAACAAGTGAACCATGTTCATTCACAACCAAAAAAAGATACAGTGAAATAAACAAGCGCTTCGGCGCGTACATAGTTTTGAAGAAGGGAAAGCACTGTTGCATTGCGCAGTGCAAAAAATTGATATGAGTGATAAATTATGGGGTGGTCGTTTTACTGCCAAAGCATCTGAATGGGTTGATGAGTTTGGGGCGTCGATTCATTTTGATCAAAAAATGGCGGCTGAAGATTTAGAAGGGTCAATTGCCCACGCAAAAATGCTGGGCAAACAAGCTATTATATCAAGTGACGAATCAGCACAAATTGTGGCTGGTTTAGAAAGTTTGCAACAAGAATTAACAGCAGGTAATTTGACATTTGATGTTAAAAATGAAGACATCCATATGAATATGGAAGCTTTATTGACAGAAAAAATTGGCGCTGTTGCTGGCAAACTTCATACTGCGCGTTCTCGAAATGATCAGGTAGCAACTGATTTTCATCTTTGGGTAAAACACCGTTTGCCACATGTGATGTCAGCCGTGACCGACTTGCAGAGTGAGCTATTATCATTGGCAGATAAACACGCTGGCACGATTATGTCTGGCTATACTCACTTACAACATGCCCAACCTATCACTTATGGTCATTATTTGTTAGCGTATTTCAACATGTTCCAACGTGATTACGAACGTTTTGAATTTAACCAAAAACATACAGACATTCTGCCACTAGGTGCTGCAGCTTTGGCGGGTACCACATTTCCCATTGACCGTGAATTTGTTGCGGGTGAGCTAGGCTTTAGTGATATTTATCATAATTCGTTAGATGCTGTGTCAGACCGTGATTTTGCATTGGAATTTCTCGGCAATGCCTCGATTTTGATGATGCATTTATCACGTATGGCTGAAGAGTTAATTTTATGGTCGAGTTATGAATTTAATTATATTGAATTGTCAGATGATTTTTCAACAGGCTCTTCAATTATGCCTCAAAAAAAGAACGCTGATTTCGCGGAATTGGTGCGGGGTAAAACTGGTCGTACTTATGGTTCATTATTGGCGCTATTGACGACAATGAAATCTTTACCACTTGCTTATAACAAAGACATGCAAGAGGATAAGGAACAAGTTTTTGATGTGATGGATACCGTGATTGCCTCGGTGAAAATATTTACTGGCATGTTAAATGGCTTGACGGTTCATGAGGGACAGATGTTAGCTGCAACGCAAGATGACTTTTCAAATGCGACAGAACTCGCTGACTATTTAGCCACCAAAGGCGTGCCTTTCCGTGAAGCACATGCGATTGTTGGTCAACTAGTATTGAAGGGCATTCAGACACACACACCATTGCAGAAAATGACTCTGACCGACTTACAAGCTGCTGCACCTCAAATCGAAGCTGATATTTATCAAATTTTGGCTTCAGAAACGGCTGTTAATCGTCGCACATCACTTGGTGGTACGGCTGTAACCAACGTCAAAAAAGAAGTAACACGCAATTATAAAATTCTGGAGGAGCGCCAATGAATTCACATTTCCAAGGTAAATCATTTTTGAAAGAGATTGACTATACTAAAGCAGAGCTAGAAACATTGATTGATTTGGCAGCGCATTTAAAGTCACTCAAACAACAAAATATTCCCCACCAGTATTTGGCGGGTAAAAATATTGCCCTATTATTTGAAAAAACGTCAACGCGGACACGTTCGGCATTCACAGTTGCAGCCAATGATTTGGGTGCACATCCAGAATTTTTGGGTCACAATGACATTCAATTTGGCAAAAAAGAATCGCTACAAGATACAGCAAAAGTTTTAGGCAGTATGTATGATGGTATTGAATACCGTGGTTTTTCTCAGAAAATTGTTGAAGAGTTGGCAAGCACGAGTGGCGTGCCGGTGTGGAATGGTTTAACAGATGAGTGGCATCCGACACAAATGTTAGCTGATTTTTTGACCATCAAAGAACATTTTGGTCATTTGTCAGGTATTACGTTGGCTTATTTAGGGGATGGCCGCAATAATGTTGCCCACTCTTTGTTGGTGACTGGCGCTATTTTGGGTGTTAATGTTCATATCGTGGCACCTAAAAGTTTGCAGCCAACTGATGATGTGCAACACTTGGCAAAACAAAAAGCTGCCGTATCTGGTTCCAAAATAACTATTACCGATGATGTTGATTTAGGTGTTTCAGGCGCAGATGTTTTGTACACAGACGTCTGGGCGTCAATGGGTGAGGAAGACCAGTTCGCACAACGAATCGAACTATTGTTACCTTATCAAATCAATCATGAATTGGTAGTAAAAACGCACAACGATCAAGTCATTGTCCTGCATGACCTGCCAGCATTTCATGATGTGCAAACGACAATGGCACAAGATATTTATGACAAATACGGCCTGACAGAAATGGAAATCACTGACGATGTCTTTAACGCACCTTATGCACATCAATTCCAACAAGCAGAAAATCGTTTGCACACAATTAAAGCAGTGTTAGCTGCGACATTAGGGAACCTTTATTTACCAAATCCTAACTAACAAAAAACAGCCGTCAGGCTGTTATTTTTTTATTTTCAATTGTGAAACAAGTGCAGCATCAGGGGTCACATAGAGTGTTTGCTGACCCTCAAAAATGACAAAACCAGGTTTTGCACCGTTTGGTTTTCGCAATTTACCAGCAGGTAAATAGTCAACAGGAACATTAGCCGAATCTCTGGCTTTACTATAATAAGCAGCTAATTTGGCTGCCTCGATAAGTGTTGCTTCTGAGGGATTGGCGTCATGAATGATGACGTGTGATCCAGGAATTTTCTGAACGTGTAACCAAATATCGCGACGATCAGCTTGCTTAAACGAGAGACGTTCATTCTGCAAATTATTCTTTCCGACTTCAATGAGCGTACCATCGCTACTTTCGAATCTGTCGGGGTGTGACACTTTAGGTCGCTGTTTACTTTTCTTTTTGGTTCGAATATAGCCTTCTGTTGTTAATTCAATGCGGATATCCTCAACATCTTTTGGTGAAGCCACATCTAATTGCGCCATAATATTGTTGAAATATGAAATTTCAGCGTCAGTGAGCGCCAACTGTTCATTGACAAAGTCAACTGCTGTCCGCAACTTTCGATATTTTGTGAAATATTTTTCCGCATTTTTGAGCCCATTAAGTTTAGGATCAAGTGTGATTGACAGTAAATTGTTGTTATCGTAGTAGTTTTCGATTTGTACGCTTGTCATGCCTTTTTCTACAAGGTGAGGATAGGTGATGAGCAAGTCGCCTTTGACTTTCAAATCATCGGCATTTTCAGCGTCTGATAGCGTATTTAAAAGCTTTTTACGTTTTGTGATATTTTTTTTGAGCTCGTTTTTAACAACGCGGACCAATGATCCGGCTTGTTGATTAACACGCTCACGCTCAGCTTTACCAACGTAATAAGCATCTAACATTTCGCCAATTGTGTCAAATGATTGCGCGCTTGTAGATTCTTGTTGCCAATTAAATGCTGCATAACTGAGTCCACCGTTGGCTGATGTAAACAAGGTCGGTTGTGGCTTATCAAATTGTGCCAACCAATGGCGTGCATTTGCCAAGTGGTCGCCATCCTGATTGATAGCGCGGGCTAAAGCCTGCGCACTGTCATGACTAAATCCTTGAAAGGTACTTTGAATTTGCTTTGCCCAATTGTCGAACGGCTCATCTAAAATCATAGCAGCTAAGCTGTCTAAACCGCTCTGGAAAGGATTTAACAAATTTTGCGCTGGCGGCAAAATATAAGTTGCGCCTGGGAACAATGAGCGCACGCGATTTTGGTCAGCAGGTACATGCTTGATGAGTTCTAGAATACGATTATCATGCTCACGTACGAGAAAAAGGTTAGAGTGGCGTCCCATCATTTCAAGCGTGAGCCGGATTTCTTGTACATCGCCTAATTCGTCGCGTGCGTTAACATAAAAATTGATAATACGATCATTGTCAACTTGTTCAATTCGTTGTATTTTAGTACCTTCCAAATAGCGTCGCAAAAACATCACAAAATTTGGTGCGGTTTGTGGATTTTCGTACGGAATATAGGTGATTTGTGCGCGTGCGTAACTTGGATGCGCGCTCAAAAGTAGTGGATAATTCTGCCCGTTGTTACGTACGACAAGGACAATTTCGTTTGAATAGGGTTGATGTACTTTGGTGATACGGCCACCCGTTATCAATGTATTAAGCTCATGAACGATGGCATGAGTGAAGAGTCCATCTAACGGCATTTGATTAGCTCCTGACTAATTTTTTTAAAAGTTGATTTAACAGTTTAAGCCTTGATATATCAACGTTTTATAAAGTTTCTTTTTTAATAAAGATAACTATTAAATACTATTGTTTTCTATATCATTTGTACACTTCATAAATTGTTTAAGAGAGATATCGTTTTGTCTTCTTCTTTGTCACGAAGTGACTTTAGTAAATGAGAATAAACTTGTTGAGTAATAGACACATCAGCACGGCCGAAACGTTCTGTTCTGATAAATATTGAATCACAACGCCTCTAGAAATTAAGTGAGAAGCGTGAAAATGTCGCAATGCATGAAATGTTACATCTTTAATTCCCAACTATTTTATTGTAACATGTAAAAACGTGTTACTCCTTGAGCGTTTGAATTGATAATATAATCATTTTTTTTGTTTTAATATTTTTCAGTATTTTTAAAAGTGTATCGTCAACTTTTATTGTCCTGATACTTTTTTTGTTTTTGGTGCTCTTTCATTGCGAAACTTATCAAGTGACTTAGTTATGGATAATTCTTTATTTTTGTAATCGTAGTACTGCTACTTTACCAAAAACGCAATCCAGTGTGAATTGAAATTATCATTGCAAAAAAACATAGTTTTCTAAATAATGATCATAAGCGTAGTTTTCGAGTTTTGTCATCTCGTCAAACTCTAAAAACTTCATATTGCTATCTTTTCCATCTAAATTAACTGTTTTAACTCGGATGGTGGGTCACGTTTTATCATGCCCTCTGCATAGGCGCCTTTGAGTGATTGAGCAATATGAACACGACGTTTGTTAACCGTTTCTTTGCTGCGATTACTTTCCATAGTCATTTACAAACTTCTGAAAGTCACTCCTATCAAAATCAGCCAATCTCATAGTTGATAAATACTTTTTGATACCATGTTCTGTATTGAAACAAGATAGTGGGAGCAGTATCTGTTTTGAAAATTGAAGCCATAGTAAAGACCTCCTTAAAAAAAGGGGGGCTTATATCTGTTATAATCCAATAGAACGCCCTGTGTGTTCATTTTACCGTTTTTTTAATAACGCTAACTGAAATTGGTTCATATCAGTTTCAACAGGGTAGTATGAATAACTTGCTGAAATTACTTTATATTTTTTTTGAACTTGTTCAGGAATTTTACTTTCAACTTCGTGATTATTCTCTAAATTAATGGATTTTTGCCGCCCCCAATTTAATCCAATGACAACGTAAGTTGCTTCAGAATTGTTGATAATCCTATCTAAATATATTTTTTGTTCTGGATATGCTTTATCTGGTACATTGGTCCTTTCAAAATATTTGAATTTTTCTGACACCTTTATTGGTGTATATCTTTCAACTCCCGCATCAACTATGTTGTAATATACAAGACTTTCTAATTTTGCATCAGAACATTCTCTATTTATTATTTCTCCAAATAGTTTTGGAGCAACTGGATTTTTGCTCCAAATATAAGGTGCTTTAGAAAAAAATGGGTTTTGTATAATCGGGAATAGAGCGAGAAGCAACAAAATCCAAAGATATGATTTATTAATATTGTTTACCAATGCTACTGTGCTAATAATTATGATTAAGATTAGTATTGTATAAATCTGTAAAAAGGAATAAAGTCTTGCTTGGCCAACTAAATATGTGACAATGAATGATATTAGCGAAACTACTAGCAATAGTTCCGCTAATTTTTTTTGTAAACGCCATAATATAAATATGCCTGCTAAAGCTAAACTAAATAGCCAACTGTTAGTTGTAATGGTTTGAAATGAAGTGTTTATAAATGAGATAATTTTTTCGTTGATAGTGGTATTACCACCATATGCCATAATGTTTACTTTAAAATAAACGTTATATAGATTCTTAAGAGCATGGTGGTAAAAAAAATAGAAACAAATAACCGAGCTCATTACAGAAAAAGAGAGGAGCGAATCAACCACAAATTTTATTAAATATTTATAGCGTTGATGGGTTAACAAGAATAAAAAAATAAATATGGATGCACCAATTAAAGGGCCCAATAGCGTAAATTTAATCCAGAATACCATGCCAATTGTTATTCCAAATATCACAGCACGATAAAATTCATTTTTCATTGGCTCAGTGCTGACACTTATTGCGGTTAATATACCTAACAGTGACCATGTAATTGCGAACTCTTCAGGAGAGCCACCAGTTTCAAAAGACTTATCGATCATCATAAAAAATGGTAGAACAGTAGCGATAAAGGGATTTATAGAATTGTTAAAGCATTTCATTAAAATTCGATCTGTTATAAAAAATATGGCTAAAAAGTTAGCGATTTCAATACAAAACAATCCGAAATATCCGTGAGAACTTATCACATTCGCAATTAAATTATAAATAAATAGTATTGGACCTCGCTGCTCAAACATATGTAAATATGGAATATTGCCTGATAACCAACCTCTGCCAATTTCTAGCATGGCATTAGTATCCACCCAAATATTTCCTTTGCTCAATGGACTAGACGGAACTATTATTAAAGAAACCAAGATAAGGAGAAATATAGCGATATATTTTACATAATTACGGTTATAGTTGTTATTTTCAGAAATTAATGGTGTCATGTTAAGGTTATCTTTCTATTTTCAATAACTCAATATTAGCAAACAAATTAATGTTGTGAATATTTTTTTAATGGGAACATAATTTTTTTCGTTATCGGCAAAGTGTAAGACATAGATTGCAGATCCTTTATGGTTGATTTTAGTCAATTACCATTAAAGGCTCTGCAGTTTTTTTATGTAAAGAGTTCGGTTTAATTTTGCAATCTGCCATTTTTAAATATCGACTCTTTCATTGTATCACGTAATGATAAGCGACTTGCTGACATTAAAAAACCACCTGTTGGTGGTTTTGGATTTTAAATTTGTTTAAGGCACTTGCCAGTAGTAACCATCAGGTAAAGGTTGACCCGGTGCAATGATATGAGAATGTCCTTTTCTGGTAGCCCATGTGTAACCATTTTGAATAGCCCACTTAGCGTGATCAGTCGAATTAACATTGGCACCTGAATTATTATCGGTTACAGCAGCTGTCGATTGTGCTTGTTGTGCTGCTGCCGATGAGCTGGCTGCCGCAACAGCCGCTTGCGATGATGCAAGCGCTTCTGAAGAAGTCCGTGACGCAGCTTCACTTGCTGCACGTGATTCATTTTCTGCTGATTCACGTGCAGCAATACTGGATGAAGATTTAATTGACGCACTAACTGCTTTAGAACTCGCTTCCGCTGCTAAATTTTGATAATACGTTGACTGTGATTTAGTATATTTCAGTTTTTTTGAGGATGCTTTTGATGCGATATCATGCATTACCGACGGTGCTATCGCATTTGAATTGGCCCAAGAAGACTTTAGCTTTGAAACAGCGAATAAGTATACTTTAAAACGCTGATTCATTTGATAATTTGTTGCATTTTTTAGAACATGCGGATCAATGGCTAAGCTGAATTTGCCATGATTCATAGTTGCCCATGTTTTATTTTTGGTTGATTGTGCAGCGTTAATACCATAGTTAGCATTCTGTTTATCTGCAGTTGTTGCATATATCTTTGTGCCAGTTGGGGCTTTAGAAGTGCCCTTAATTATCCATTTTGCTTTGTCGTCTGTTTTGACACTGGTAATTTTAACTTTATACAGTTTGTGTTTTGTTAAAAAAGTGCTTGCGTCGACATTAGAATTAACTGTATTAAAAGCAGAAAAACTAACAAAAATAGACAGCAAAAAAATGATGATCGGACTTGAATGATGATTCATAGTCCTTGAACTGTTTTGTTTCATCTCAAAAATTCTCCCAAAACTTTTTAACGTGAACGCTTGGCACGTATTCGGGCAATAGTCATTTTGAGATTTAAAATTCTGGATTGTCGTATGAGTCACTTAATCAGTATGTATCCCAAAGCTTAAATGTAATTATACAATTTTAGTACCGTGTACTTCAGAAATACCGAGTATATCAGCAATTTTGTCAGCATTATCGCGTGTTACGCCACCGCCAGGTAAAATGGTCATACCAACCGGTGCATGATCCACAAGAAATTTTAATTGTGGCAAAAGTTCAGTGATAGGCGTTGTTAGGCTGCCGCCATGGGTCAAAATACGCGTAACACCATGTGCAAATAACCAGTTCATAGCTTCTTGTTGTTGGTCTTTGACAATCTCATCAAATGCCATGTGCATAACAACATCTAGCTTGAGGGTATTAGCCGTTTCGATGAGTGTCGACATCATATCCATGTCGAGTGCTCCGTTTCGAACGACACCAAAAGTGACACATTGACCGTCTAAATCTGCAATGATTTGTAGCGTTTCTAGCATTTGATTTAATTCAGTATTGTCGTATGCAAAATCGCCGCCACGAGGACGAACCATAACGACAACCGGAATATTACCAGCAACAGTTAATGTGTCAATGACAGTTCGAGTATCAGGGGTAATACCGCCTAAATCAAGGCGGGCGTTTAATTCAATTCGGTTAGCACCACGTGCAATCATTTCTTGGGCGCGATCAGCAGAGTCAACCGCGGCTTCTTTGATTTTTATAGTCATAGATCCTAAATTAAAGTTATTTCGCAAACAAAAAAACCTGTTCTACAAATAGAACAGGCATCATTGTTACTTCTTATCAACAACTTGCTTGCCGTTATAAACACCAGAAGGTGAGACGCGGTGAGCAACACGGTATTCACCAGTTGTCTGATCCAACAAAATGTTTGGAACATTCAAACCAATGTGTCCGCGGCGATTGCGCTTGTGAGACTTTGAATTCTTGTTTGATGGGGTAGCCATGATAGCACCTCCTTTCGTTTCAATTTATCAACTAGTCAAGTTTACCGAAATTTATAACATTTGTCAATAGTTAAACTCTATTTAATGTCAAGGGTATTTACTTGACATAAGTTACTATAAATTTTAGGTTTTGATAAAGCTTTATTATCGTTATTATATCATACTCCGATCGTTAGTGTAGATACAGCAAGTGAAACCGGCTTTTTGTCACAATAAAGACATTTATAGTCCTTGTGTGTATGCCAAACGATAACGAATTGACGTGTTAAAATATAAGATGTAACAAATTGAGGAGGTGTTCGGATGAAGAAACAAAATTTAATTAGTGTAGGTGCCATTCATATAATTGTGGTTCTTTTCTTTTTGTTTGTTTACCTAACACCCACACATTTTACGTTTTTGATTTGGAACGTGTTTTTGGCACTGCTACCTTTGGATTTTGCTTTGGTCGTGGCATATACTAAGCGCGTAACGCTAGGGACGATTTTTAGTATTTTATGGTTGCTATTCTATCCAAATACGATGTATATGATTACAGATTATATTCATTTACAATACATCGGTATTGGTTTGACAGTCCGTATGCAATATTTCAATTATGCGGTTTTGTCGGCAGGTATCTTTATCGGTGTTGTGTTAGGTATTTTAAGTTTAGAGCTTATTTTTAAACATTATTTTGACAAACGCCACGATGTGTTAGAATTATTCCTTATGGCTGTTTTGTCGATATTATCGGGTGTTGGCATATATATCGGCCGTTTTCTTCGCTTGAATTCTTGGGATGTTTTCACAAGATTACAACATGTTTTAAGTTTAATAGCTGAATCGTTCAGCATGCATATGATTGTTTTTGTCACGTTGTTTGCTGGCGTTCAATTCGCTATTTTGGTCATCAGTCATTATGGCGTTCGTTTAATACAGAACACAGTTGACAAATGATCAATGAGGTAGTAAACTAGTATCTGTTGAACAAGTAGAAGCACCCGCTTCTCGCCAAGTGATAATGTTGCTTGGCAGATACAGTTGTACGTTAAGTACTGCAAGTGTTGAAGTGGGTAAAGATTAAGTTCTTGCCCACTTTTCTTCTTGATTCACAAAATAAATTTGGAGGTGCCAGACAATAGCACGTCAACCACGACAAGTTGATCTAGTCAACGAAAATATCCGCGCACCACGTGTTTTGCTTATCCATGATGGTAAGCAAGAAGAAATGTCAACACGTGATGCCCAACAATTAGCGAATGATGCAGACCTTGATTTGGTATTGGTACAGGCTAACGCTGAAGTGCCAGTTGCCAAAATCATGGACTGGGGTAAAGCGAAGTTCGAAGCGCAAAAAAAGCAAAAAGAACAACGTAAGAACCAAAAAATTGTTCAAGTTAAAGAAGTTCGTATGTCACCGGTGATTGATTCAGGCGATTTCGAAACACGCAAAAAAGCAGCGATTAAGTTTTTGTCGCAAGGCAACAAGGTTAAGTTGAATTTGCGTTTCCGTGGTCGTATGATTACTCACCAAGACATCGGGCGTGGGGTCTTAGACCGCATGGCTGAAGAACTTGATGACATCGCCAAGGTGGAACAACGTGCCAAAATGGATGGCCGCCAAATGTTTTTGGTCTTGGCACCACGCGATGCCAAGTAAGTAAGGGTTTAGTCGCTTGTTTAATCAAGCATAAACAAAAATCGTAAAGTAGGAGAATTGGTCACATGCCAAAGATGAAGACACACCGCGCATCAGCAAAGCGCTTTAAGAAGACAGCTAACGGTGGCTTGAAGTCAGCTTCAGCTTATACTTCACACCGTTTCCACGGTAAGACAAAGAAGCAACGTCGTCAATTGCGTGGCACACGCATGATGGATTCAACGACTGTTAAGACATACGCTAAGATGTTGAGCACGCTCTAATTTCAAGGTAAGTCTAATTATTTAATTTCTAGGAGGAAATACCCATGCGAGTTAAGGGTGGTACAGTATCACGCGCACGTCGTAAAAAGTTTGTTAAGTTGGCCAAGGGTTACCGTGGACAACGTCGTATTAATTTTAAGGTTGCTAAGCAACAAGTTTACAAGTCATACTTGTATGCATACCGTGATCGTAAGAACACAAAGCGTAACTTCCGTAAGCTATGGATTGCTCGTATCAACGCAGCAGCCCGTATGAACGGTTTGTCATACTCAAAGTTGATGCATGGTTTGACATTGGCCGGTGTTGAATTGAACCGTAAGATGTTAGCTGATCTTGCTGTTTCTGATTTTGACACATTCTCAAAGTTGGCTGAGCAAGCAAAGTCTGCATTGTCATCAGAAAATGTTTTGGTACAAGAACGTACTGCAGCAACAACTGAAACGACAGTAGCCGTACAACGCTAATTTAAAAAACGCAATAAGCGTTTTTTTTTGACTAAAATTAGAGGTTGACAAAATAAATGATATTTGGTTTAATATTAGTAATAAATAAATGAGAAGATAACATGACAAATCAATTCGCGACAACAAAACAAATTATTATCAGCATTATTATCATTAGTTAGTGATAAGTGCTGAAATTTTTTGCGCCTATCAGACAAAACATGATAGGTAGCTGATTTGATATGTTGAAAGACTAGCTGCTAAAAAAGGTGGCTAGTCTTTTTTATTTTCATCATACAGGGAGAAGAGGGATTGGTATGAATATTCAGATGATTTAGTGAGTTACATCAAGCAAAAACGTATACTATTATGGAGAAAAGAAATGGACGAAAAGAAATTAACGTGGCAAAAGTTGGTATTAGTGGCATCACTAATATTTGGAATGTTTTTTGGAGCAGGAAACTTAATTTTTCCTGTTCAGTTAGGTCAATTATCGGGTGGCAACTGGCTACCAGCAACGGTTGGATTTTTGATTACTGGTACTATTGTGCCATTTTTGGCAATGATGGCGGTGAGTGTCACCAATAGTCAAAGTGTTTACGATATTGCCAAACCAGTCGCACCTTGGTTTGGAACAGTATTTTTAGTTGCTATTCACATGACAATCGGACCTTTTTTTGGAACACCGCGTACAGCAGCAACGGCGTTTTCAATGGGCGTAGCACCATTTGTGCCTGTTAAATATCAAGGATTAGCAATGTTAGTTTTCTCGGCTGTCTTCTTTGGATTGGCTTACTTTCTAACAGTTAAAGAATCAGGCTTATTGAAATGGGTGGGACGATATCTTAATCCGCTATTCTTGGGACTATTGTTATTAGTGTTGGTATTATCGTTAGTTATGCCAATGGGCAACACGCATCAAACGGTATCTGCGGCGTATCAAAGTAATGCCGCTTTTCAGGGGATTTTAGATGGGTATAATACAATGGATGGCATAGCCTTGTTGGCATTAGCTGTTTCAGTTGTATATGCTGTCAAAGGCTTAGGATTCCACAAAAATCAAGTATCGACTGTATTAGCAAAGGCAGGTTTGTTAAGTATCGTCGCGGAAGCGGTGATTTACGCAGCGCTAGTTCTGGTTGGCACTAGTAGTTTGGGATTGTTCAAACCATCAGCAAATGGTGGTGATGCCTTTGCTCAAATCGTTGGTCATTACATGGGTAACTTTGGGACGGCGTTGACTGGCGTTATCGTGACCTTAGCGGTTTTCACTACTGCTATGGGATTGTTCGTCTCCTTCTCACAAGACATGCATCGTGTGTTTCCAAAAGTGAGTTATCTTTGGTGGTTGCGTGTGATTGCGTTTGGATCATTTGTCACAGCTAATGCAGGATTGACTAATATCGTTGCTTGGTCAGTGCCGGTTTTGATGCTATTGTATCCATTCGCTTTAGTGCTCATTTTATTGTCACTTTTCAGCAAATATTTCAAGCACTCAGCGCTAGTGTATCGCGTTGTTGTGGCTGCTGTCACTGTACCTGCTGCCTTAGATGCACTTGCTAGTTCGCCTTTGGTGTCGTTGGGTAGTGTACAGCGTGTTGTGAATGGTTATCACCAGTTTGTACCATTTGCCGCACTTGGATTTGGATGGGTTTTCCCAGCAACAGTTGGTGCGCTTGTTGGTTTGTGTGCCTATGTTGTTACTAGTCGACAAGCCGCTACCGCACTTGATTAGTCACCAAATCATTCTGTGAATGATATTTTTATCCGGATACCGCAATTTTTTGGTATAATTTAAGATAGTAAATTGAATTGGAAGGAAATAATGAATACGGCGTTGTCAGTCGATTCGTTTGTGTTCATTCAAAAACTATCATGGGAAAATTTGTTGAAATGGATCATCCGTTGATCCAACATAAGCTCACAATGATTCGTAACAAAAATGTTGGCACTAAGGATTTTCGAGCATTAGTCGACGAAATTGCAATGTTGATGACTTATGAAGCTAGTCGCGATTTGCAACTCGAAGATGTTGTTGTCGAGACGCCAGTAGCGACAACAACTAAAAAGCAATTGGCAGGTAAAAAGCTAGCAGTCGTGCCAATTCTGCGTGCCGGATTGGGAATGGTTGATGGCATTGTACAATTAATTCCAGCAGCCAAAATTGGTCATATTGGTATGTATCGTGATGAAACAACACTTGAACCGGTGGAATATTTCATTAAATTACCTGAAGATATTGATCAACGTGACGTATTGTTGGTTGATCCTATGTTGGCAACCGGTGGATCAGCTAAGGATGCTATTTCTGCTTTAAAGAAGCGTGGTGCTAAGCATATTAAGTTAATTACATTGGTGTCAGCACCAGAAGGTGTTAAGGCTGTTCAAGATGCACATCCAGATGTTGATATCTATACAGGATCATTAGATGAAGGTCTGAATGAACATGGCTATATTGTTCCAGGTCTAGGGGATGCTGGTGATCGTTTATTCGGTACAATGTAATATTTTTGTTTAATGAAAGTTCACATTTTGTGAACTTTTTTGTCTGTATTGAATATTAAGGTTCATTTTGTGTTATACTATTTTACAATTATGTAACAAACGATAAAAGGGGAGAATTGCTCATGCAAAGGCGTTCAAAAATGCGTCCAAAAAAGCGACATACAGTACGAAATATTATTTTAACGATTATTGGACTATTCGTAGTTGGTGGCGTTGCAACAGGTTCATACGCTTATTATAAAGTTAATAGCACAATTACTAAAATGCAGAAGTCATCAAAGACGACAAAATCTGCGGATAAGATCACGACTAGCAAAAAACCTGTTTCTTATTTGTTATTAGGAACAGATACTGGCGAATTGGGACGCGACTATAAAGGGCGTACAGATACAATGATTGTCATGACCATCAATCCCAAAACTAATGTCACGACAATGACATCAATCCCACGTGATACGTTAGTAACAGTCGGTGGTCAACAAATGAAAATCAATGCTGCCTACGCTTATGGATCGGCTGATTCAGCGGTGTCAGCTGTTGAAAATCTGCTGAATATTGATATCAATGGTGGCTATATCTTGATTAACATGGGTGGTTTGGTAAAAATGGTTGACGCTGTTGGTGGCGTTGATGTCACATCACCACTGACGTTTACCACCGCAGGTGACACAACACAAGCGGATTCAAAAAGCCAATACTCATTTGTTTCCGGCAAGACTTATCACATGGATGGCAATGAAGCGTTAGCATTCTCACGAATGAGACACGAAGATCCTAATGGTGATTATGGTCGTCAAATGAGGCAGCAACTCGTTATCAAGGCTGTCTTGAAGAACTCAGCAAAAGTTGGTACATTATTTAATGACTCACTGCTAACGACAATTTCTAACAATGTTCAAACAGATGTTTCAACAACGTCTATGAAAAATTTGGCGCTTAGCTATCGTAATGCTTTCGGAACGGTCAAGCAGGATCAACTCAAAGGAACGACTCAAACTATTAGTGGGTTGGGTTCAACCGAAGTGATGAGCCAAACAGAGATTGAACGTGTTCATGAGTCTATCTCACAGCAAATGGTACAGTAACAGTAAGCACGCAATTGCGTGCTTTTTATTTGGGGGTGAAATGCTATAATAAAATGGAGTATTAAAAATGGAAAGAAGTCAAAAATGATTCAGTTAAAATCACCACGAGAAATTGAAGCTATGCGTCAATCAGGCGCTATTATTGCTGGTATGCACCTTATGTTGCGCGACTTAATTAAGCCAGGTATCGACACTTGGGAAATTGAAACGAAATCACGCGAGTATATTGAAAGTCATGGTGGCGTGCCACTTCAAATCGGGTTTGAGGGATTCAAGTATGCCACAACAATTAGTATCAATAACGAAGTTGCTCATGGACTGCCTCGTAAAGGGTTGAAGCTTAAAAATGGTGACTTAGTCAAAGTTGATACAGTTGTTGGATTAGATGGCGCTGTGTCAGACTCCGCTTGGTCTTATGCAGTCGGCGAAGTCACACCAGAAATTAAAGACTTGATGGCTGTTACTAAGAAAGCAATGTACTTGGGCATTGACCAAGCCGTTGTTGGCAACCGCATTGGTGACATTGGCAATGCGATTCAACAATATACAGAAGTTGAACATCATTATGGCGATGTGCGTGAGTATATTGGTCATGGTGTTGGACCAACAATGCATGAAGAACCTAATGTACCACATTATGGGACACCGGGTCACGGCGTTCGTTTACGTGAAGGCATGGTGATTACAATCGAACCGATGATTAACATTGGTGGTTGGAAAGTCAATACAGATCATACCGAAGAAGATGGTTGGACTGTTACAACGGCTGATGGTTCATGGTCAGCACAATATGAACATACTTTGGCGATCACAAAAGATGGTCCAAAAATTTTGACCAGTCAAGATCCTGAATTTGATAGTAAATATTTGTAATTTATAAAAAGCACTATGCAACTGTATTTAATGCAGTTGCATAGTGCTTTTTTTGTGAACAAATTAATGATAAAATATGTCTTTTTATTGATAAAAAGTGTTATTATTGATAAAAAGTGTTACTAATGAAGGGGTAATTACCATGATCGATTTACATAGTCACTTATTACCCAACGTTGATGATGGTTCAAAGTCACTTAGAGCGTCGATTCGAATGGCAAAAGCAGCAGTTGATAATGATGTAACGGTCGCGCTTATGACACCCCATCATATGAATGGGCATTATGTGAATCATAAACCAGATGTTATTCGGTTAACTGAAGAATTTCAAAGTCACTTAGATAACAATCATATTCCATTGCAAGTTTTTCCCTCGCAAGAAGTTAGGATAAACGGGGATTTACTTCAAGCTTTAGATAATGATGACATTTTGTTTGCCGATGAGTCTAACCGTTACTTATTGTTAGAGTTTCCTGATGATGATGTGCCTACTTACAGCACAGATATGATTTTTCAAATCATGCAACGTGGTATTACGGTCGAAATTGCTCATCCAGAAAGAAATACCAAAATTATGTCAACGCCAAGCATTCTATTTGATTTAATCGAAGCGGGTGCGTTGGCTCAGGTAACTGCTAGTTCTTATGTGGGAACATTTGGAAAAAAAGTTGAGAAATTTGCTGAGCAAATTCTTAGTCATAATCTAGCGCATGTTTTTGTGTCTGATGCCCATGACTTGCCTAACCGTCGTTATGAATTGGCTGAGGCAATGGTTAAAGTTGAAAAGCAGTTAGGTAAAGCGTATCAGCAATTGTTGGAGAGCAATGCTGAAGCTATTTTAGATGGCAATGATGTCACAACGCTTTTACCAGAGCCCATTGTAAAAAGAAAGTTTTTTAGTAAATTTTAGAGAAGAGAGAGATTGAAGAACCATGAATAACGTTCTTGAACTGCGCCAATTATGGCATATCATTCAAAAGCATTTTTTTGCGCTTATTTTTATGGCTATTATTGGCGCTTGTGCTGGTTATGGTGTGGCTAAATTTGTTATTGCACCTACTTATAGTTCAGCTACTAGTATGCTAGTTAACCGATCAGCTGATGATACGAGTACTGCCACAGCCAACTTGTCTGATCAACAGGCGGATGTCCAGCTGATCAATACATATAAAAATTTAATTATTTCAAGCAATGTGTTAGGAACTGTTTCTGATAAACTAGAAAATCCAGCACCAATTGTCGTTCAGAAGGCTAAAGATGCTGTGTATGAAACACTCGCAGATGGCACACGACGCTTAGTCACACCAGCTCAAAAAGAAATAACCAAGCCTTCTAACAAAACAAAGTACCATCTTTCAGTTGATGAATTGAAAAGCATGGTCACGATTAGCAGCCAACAAAATTCACAAGTCTTTTCAATTAATGTTAAATCTAAAGATCCAAAACTAGCCGCAGACGTAGCTAATGAAGTGGCTGATGTCTTTAAAGACAAAATCGGTGGCTTTATGAAAATTAATAACGTTTCAATTGTTGATTCAGCAAAAGCCAATAAGAAACCTGTCTCACCAAATACTAAGTTATTTACGTTAGCTGGATTAGTTGTTCTTGGCGGACTAACTTTCCTTTATATGCTAATTAAAGAATTGGCAGACACGACGATTAAGTCTCCGGATGAAGTCTCACAATTATTTGGTTTGACTAACTTAGGTGTTATTGGTCATGTTAAGCCAATCAAAAACTTCAGTATGGCGCCTTCAAGTACTACTTCAGTTAAGATAAACCAGAGTAGTGGGGCACAGCGCTCTCGCTTGAGTCGTTTAGATCGGGAGTAAAGGGGAGGAGATAATTATGAGTTTTTTTAAGAAACAATCAAGTGTCGGTAAAGATGGTTTGTCTGTTGAAACAATGACTAAGGGCGCTAGATTGATTACAGCAGCTGAACCAAAAAATCCTGTGTCAGAACAATTTCGTACTTTGCGAACTAATATTGAGTTTGCTGCAGTATCTAGAGGCGAAATTAAAACATTATTAATCTCTTCGGCATTGCCATCTGAAGGCAAGTCCACGGTAACTTCAAACTTAGCAATTGTCTATGCCCAGCAAGGCAAGAAAGTATTATTAGTTGACGCTGATTTGCGACGCCCAACTGTGGCAGTTACCTTTGGCTTAAATCGTAATTCGGCTGGCTTAACGAATTACTTAGGCGATAATCATAAAGAAATCAGTGATGTTGTTCATCGTACTGCTATGGATAATTTGGATGTGGTAACATCAGGACCAATCCCACCCAACCCAGCTGAATTATTGGGTTCGGGCAGAATGACCGAATTAGTGACTCAGCTTAAGTCACAGTATGATTTGATTATCTTTGATGTACCACCATTCTTGATGGTAACAGATGCGCAAGTCCTTATGTCTAAAGTCGATGGTGTGGCGATAGTTGTGAACGGTGGAAAAACCAATAAAGGCGCCTTGCAACGAACAAACGAAATTTTAAAAATTGCTGAAGCACCTGTATTAGGATTTATTTATAATGACCAAAGTCGTAGAAAGAAAGGGAGTTCAGGATACGGCTATGGTTATGGATACGGCTATGGTTATGGAGATACCAAGTCGAAATAGTTGATTAATAGGGATGACAGAGAGAGGAGAAAGGGCTTTTGGTGTACAGACGGTTTTTAAAACGATTGTTTGATTTTCTGTTAGCATTGTTTTTATTTATAATTTTACTTCTGCCCTTGCTTATTATTGCTTTAATTGTCAAACTCACATCAAAGGGGCCAATTTTATTCATTCAGGAGCGTTATGGTCGCAATTCACGTCCGTTTAAATTATATAAATTTCGTTCAATGACTGATTCAGCACCTCAAATTGCTAATTCAAAGTTCACAGATATTCAGAATTATATTACGCCTTTTGGCATGTTTATTAGAAAAACATCACTCGATGAGCTGCCACAGTTGTGGAATATTATTAAGGGGGATATGAGCTTCATTGGGCCAAGACCACTAGCTAATACTGATATTAAAGTCATCGAGTTGAGAAAGCAAAATGGTGGTGATTCTGTTCTCCCGGGAATTTCGGGCTTAGCACAGGTTAATGGTCGGAATAAGCTAACAGATGTGGATAAGGCTTCTTATGATGGTAAATATGCTGCTAATGTTAGCTTTCATGTCGATGTATTATTGACAGTTGAAACAGTTTTCTCGGTTTTAAAGAGAGATGGAGTATTCAAAGAGACTCTGATTGATGAAACGAATAAGATTGAACTAGAGAGGGAGCAAAGTGAGCAAGAAAGTATTGATGTTAGCAGCAAAGGCTAACATGATTCAACAATTTAACCATCGGAATATTAAGATACTGCAAAGTCTTGGCTATGAAGTTCACGTTGCAACTAATATGGTTGATTTTGGTTCAATGAGTACGGACGAAAATGAGCGTTTTAAAATATGGATGAGTGACAATAATATCATCGCACATCAGGTTGATTTTGAGCGTCGTATGGGAACATTAAAAGGAAATATTCGCTCAATTCGCCAGTTACGTGAGATTTTTAAAACTAATGATTTTAGCTTTATTCATGTCCACTCACCACTTGGGAGTATATTGGGACGGTTTGTTGCAAAACAGTTTAAAGTCCCAGCCATTTATACAGCACATGGTTTTCATTTTTTTAAAGGAGGACCTAAAAGTGGTTGGATAGTTTTTTATCCGTTGGAATGGCTGTTTTCTTTTTTTACTGATACGCTAATTACAATTAATGATGAAGATTATGCTCTCGCAAAGAAACACATGCATGCTAATAAGGTTGTGAAAATTAATGGCATTGGTGTAGATGTTAAAAACAAATGGTTAGTTACAGATGCAGAGAGGAAAAATGCAAGGCATAGTATCAGACAGGAACTGAACATTCCAGAAGACGCATTTTTGTTGTCATCAGTTGGTGAGTTAAGTGACCGAAAAAATCATCGTGTTGTATTAGAAGCGTTGCGGTTAATGTCAGATGATGAACTTTCGAATATATACTATGTGATTGCTGGAACTGGTAATAATGGTGATTTGTTAAGAAATTTTGCTCAAACATTTAATTTTGAAAATCATTTTCATTTATTAGGTTATCGTTCTGATATTGATGATATCAATTATGCAAGTGACGTTTCTATCTTTCCTTCGTTACGTGAAGGGCTGGGTGTGGCTGGACTAGATGCGACAGTTGATGGTACATATTTACTCGGGACAAAAAAAAGGGGGGTCTCTGACTATATCAGAGACGATGTGAATGGTAATTTATTTGCTCCCGATTCCCCTGAAGAATTAAATCAGTTGATTAGAAAATGCCTAATGGACACACCAAAGACAAAGCATTTTGATTTTTTGAAGTGTTTTGACTATGGAAAGGTTGACAAAGTGATGACGGAAATATATGGAGGCTATGAATGATGAGTAAGGATCCTGATTTTCCAATTGACTTCGTGATTCCGTGGGTTGATGGCGCAGATCCAATTTGGCAAGAAAAAAAAACAAAATATCAAGGTAATGCTTCAACAGAGGGCAACTCTAATCAGCGATTTGAAGACTTTGGTACGTTGAAGTATCTATTTCGGTCAATTGAAAAGTATGCTAATTGGGTGAATAAGATCTGGTTAATCACAGATCAGCAAGTTCCTGAATGGCTTGCCAATAATCCTCAGGTTCAAGTTGTAGATCATAAGGATTACATACCAGCAAAGTATCTGCCAACCTTTAATTCTAATGTGATTGAGCTCAATATTTGGCGTATTGCTGATTTATCAGAGCATTTTGTATTGTTGAATGATGATTTATTATTTGTAAGTGATACTAAAAGGAGTGATTTTTTTTCAGATAAAGGGAAACCCAAAGATATTGCGGCACAGTCTGTATTTATGCCACGTGATGATTTTGCTCATATTCCTGTCAATAATATATCGTTAATCAACCAAGAGTTTAGTAAAAGACAATGGTTGAAAAATAATTGGCAAGTGGCCTTTAATTATAGAAATGGTGTTGGATTAAATATATTGTCAATCATGTTATCGCCATTACCATACATTACCCGTTTTTTTGAACCACATGTTGGTACAGCGTATTTGAAAAGTAATTTTGTTAAAGTTTGGGAATTATTTCCGGAAAAGCTTGAACTGACTAGTCAAAACAAATTTAGAGAAATTAACGAAGTATCACATTGGTTAGTACGCTATTATCAGATTATGACGGGACAGATTAAGGCTAGGAGCCACAGTTTTGGTAGATATTTTAATGTCACACAGGATAGTGAATTGAAAGAATTCATGAAGAGACCCACTTCTAAGATGATTGTTTTAAATGATGATTATCAGGACAACCAATCAGATAATTTACATGTTCAAAAATCTATGCAATTACTAGAAGTTTTTTTGAGTAAAAAAAGTGAATATGAGAGATAATGTATGCCAATTTTATCAATAATAATTCCGTCTCGGAATACTGAAGCTTACATCGAACAAGCAGTAGAAAGCATAACAAATCAAGAACGATATAATAGGAATGATATAGAAATTATTATTGTAGATGATGTCTCATCTGATAATACGATTAATGTTGTTAATCGTATTAACTATCATAATAGAATTAAAATCATTCAAAATGTAGATAATGTTGGTCTTGGAGAGAGCCGTAATATTGGTGTTCGCCAAGCTACTGGAAAGTATATTGCTTATCTAGATGGAGATGATTACATTGCTAATGACTATCTAAGAACCGTATTACCTTATTTATATGATGATAATTATGATATGATATTGTTTAATTATAGTCGCTTTTATGATGAATCAGGTATTATTTATGAGACTAGCCACATTAGCCTTGCTGCGGACAAGCAGTATACGGCAGCATGGAATAAAATAATTAAACGATCCGTTGCAGTTAAAGTGCCCTTTCCAGTTAGCAATGTTAAATGGGAAGACGTATATTATACGGTTACATTAAATGAAGTTGTCAAAAATGTTACTGTGATAGAAAATCCATTATATTTTTATCGTCGACGACAGGGTTCTATTTCTTTTAATGGTACAGACATCATTGGACATAAAGATATCGTGGTAATATTTGATATGTTATTGAAGAAATTTTCAATAATGCAACTTCGAAATCCTAATGTAAGAAAGTTACTGAATAAACAGTTTTTCACGCACATGGTATTGGCTGTTAATATTGGCTTAAAAAGCATAGAGACTGAGGAAACAGTTTCAGACATACTGAATAGGTATAGGCTTTTGAACCGAGGATTAGTTCCTGCTTTTGGAGTTGGTTCGTTACGATGGCTTAAAAATATATTTTTAATTCAACTAATGAGGTGGCATCTCTTTGGTTTGACACAGTTAATATTATGTAGGATAAGGTAGGATTAAGGCGCAATGAGTATAATATTTTTAATAGGGTTTATATTCATGACGGTGAATGCTGTGTTGTTTAATGGACAAAGTAGAGTTATTCGGTATTCTTTTATATCTATTTTGTTTATATTGTTTGTCTATATTACGATGGATCAGTCTCTGACATTTGACACTTCTATTTACAATTTTTATTATAGCGACCCGGACCTAGCACACTTTGAAGTTGGTTACATATGGCTAATGAAATTCGGTAAGATGTTAGGCTTATCTTTTTATCAATTTCGAGGGTTACTATTTTTAATAGAGATATTCTTAATTTTGATCGCGTTACATCGTTTTAATATTAAAAATAAAAATCTTTTCTTGTTGTTGTATACTATTTTAAATTTTTTTGAGTCGCCAGTTCAACTCAGAAACTATTTAATGGCTACCATTGTTTTTTTAGGATTTAGTTTTATAAAGAGCCGAACTAAGTCTGGCTATATGTTATTTGTATTGCTTGTCGGGTTAGGTGCTAGCATTCAGTCTGCTGGTTTGTTTTTTCTGCCATTTGTGTTCTTTTTTGCATTTCAAGGGAAGATCATGAATAAAGTAGTGGTGTTGTATACAACAATTTTTATTTCTTTAATTGCATTCGGCCCAATTAGGGCACTGGTAACAGTTTTTGCTGCTCAATTAATGACACCGTTTGGTGTTACTGGTATGAAAGCAGTTTCTTATTTGAACCGTTTAATGCCTGGTCAAATTATTTTAGCAGATATTCCATTTACATTAGGAATATGGTATTTTTATTCTCAAATTATCAAAAAATTTCAGAGTAAAGATTCCGGAGTGAATACTCCTGTGGTGGTGAATATTGCGCTCACAGAAAAATTATTTTTTTTCTTAATATATATGTTTCCTATGTATCTCTTTGCATACAATTTTGATCGTATATTGATAGATTCATTTTTGGTGTTTTTTGTTGCTATTGTGACGTTAAGCGATTATTCACGAACTAAGTCTAAGAGCATAGTGGGTGTTGATAAGTATACTGTATTGGGAATCGTGACAACTTTGAGTTACGCTACCTTTTCATATCTATATGGTACAAAACTTGATGGTACTTTAATAGCGGTGTTATTTCATAATACATTTAATTGGTGAATTACTTTAAAAAAATAACCAATTCACTAGTAAATTATAAATGAGTGTAGGAGGCGGGTTTTTGAACTATTCTGTAATATTGTTAAACTATAATAACTCAAAAGAAACAGTGGACAATTTGAAGCGTATTATTCAATTTAAAAATTTAGATTATGCAGTAGTTGTAGACAATGGTTCTCCTACTGCGAAATATCAGTTTCTTAAAGATTTCATAGATAAAATTATTGATCCACGGATTATTTTAATTCGAAATGACAGAAATGTTGGATTTGCGAGTGGCAATAATATCGGTTTGAAATGGCTAAACAATCGTATGGAATATCATGGTGTTGTTCTCGTTATGAATCCTGATGTGATGATCACAGAAGAAAATATTGAAAGACTATCTCAAGCATTTGTTGAGTTCCCAGAGGCATTTATTGCACCAAGAATGAAAAATGGAAAATCATGGTGGGGCTTTACTAATTTAAAAAAAACGATCATTAATGATTTTTTACATATTAAGCAACATAAACAGAAATGTGATGATGTTTTAAAGAAACAGAAACAAGTTGAGGTTCTTTCAGGAGCTCTGCTAGCTGCAAAAATGGACATTTGGAAGCGGGTTGGTTTTTTTGATGAAAATACTTTTTTATACTTTGAAGAAGAGATTTTACAGTTTAGAGCACAACAACAAGGTGTAAAGAGTTATGTTTTGTTGGACAGCTGTTATGAACATATTGGTGGGACTTCTACTGGTTATGGTAGCAACAGCAATAAATTTAGAAAAGATTTGATACATGAAAAGCGGTTGCAGCAGAGCAGGAATTATTATTTTAAGGTTTATTTAAAAGTTGGAAAGATTAAACGGTTTTTATTCACTGTGTTGTGGTTCTGTTATACAGTAATTGTTTTGATAAAACGTGGATTGGTTAGAATAAATATGAATATTAAGAAAGATCTACTGTTATGATAATAATACAGATATTTACTTTTAATTTTGTAAACATGGAGTTTTTATCCACTTATAATTAATTTGACTTCAAGTACGGGATTTTTAAATAGTTTAGAAAGAATGTTAGTATATGAATTTATTAAAAGAATTTTTATGGTCTTTAAAAAAACATATTGCACTTATTTTGTTTCGAAAAAAATTCAAAGCTAGTAATGAATTTAATGAGATTATTCCAGAGAACGTTTTTCCAATGGACAAAGTTACAATTGGACGATATAGCTACGGTTATCTAAATTTCATGACATGGGGAGATAATAAAGAAAGTTTGATAATTGGAGATTTTTGCTCTATTGCATCAAATGTGGTGTTTATGGGGGGCGAAAATCACAAAATTGACTCTTTCAGTACCTTCCCATTTAAAGTAAAATTGTTGAACTATGAATTTGAAGCATTGATTAAAGGGCCAATTATTGTAAAAGATGATGTATGGATTGGCTTTGGATCTCTTATACTTTCGGGAATAACGATTGGTCAGGGAGCGGTTGTTGCAGCAGGCAGTGGGTGACTAAGGACGTCCCTCCTTACGCTATTGTTGGTGGTAATCCTGCCCGTGTCATAAGATACAGGTTTAGAAATGAACAAATCGAGAGTCTTCTTGAAAATGATGCATTTTTGGAAAAAATAAAATAGGAAAATAGTTTTAATGAACATTAAACGTCTTTTTAGAGATTTTGGCTTTGTGATATCTTCCAATTTACTTACTCTCATAATTTCAACGATTGTAATTTTGGTTGTGCCAAAATTAATCGGTGTAGAAGAATATGGTTATTGGCAACTGTTTATGTTTTATTCTGGATACTTAGGATTATTACCTTTGGGCTGGCTTGATGGTATATACCTGCGCTATGGTGGTGAGAAATATGAACGATTGAATAAATCATTATTCCATTCGCAATTCATCCTGCTTATGATCATGCAATCTTTTTTTGCCCTAATTATTATAATAGCGGCAATGATTATACATGATAAACAATACTCCTTTATTTTGTATGCTTTAGCTATTTTCTTATTAATTTATATAGCACAGTCTTTTTGTAAGTTTGTCTTGCAAATTACCAATCGCATTCGTGAGTATTCAGAAGTGACGATTTTGGCCAATGTCATTTATGTAGTAACTGTGATTAGCTTAATTGTTGTTAATGTTCGAGATTTTCGATTGCTAATCATTTCCTTTATTTTTGGTAATTTTGTGGCTTTATTATACGCTATGTATGTGTTAAAAGATTTGTTTTTTCAACATTATGCTAACAGGAAATTTTGGTCATTAGGTGAAGCCGCGATAAACATTAGAGTTGGTAGTCAATTATTGATAGCCAATGTCGCAGCGATGTTAATAATTGGTGTCGTAAGAATGGGTATTCAACATAGTTGGGGAGTAGCAACCTTTGGTAAAGTTTCGCTTACTTTGTCCATTTCTAATTTACTAATGGTTTTCATTAATGCGATTAGTTTGATAATTTTTCCAAAACTTAAAAGAATTGATCCTGACAAAGTGAATGGATTGTATTCAGTTATTCGTGACATCTTAATGCCATTAATATTTTTTGGCATGTTAATATATTTCCCAATTAGCTATTTTATTCCGTTGTGGCTACCTAAGTATGATTCAGCATTAATATATATGTCAGTTTTGTTTCCTATGATTGCCTATCAATCAAAGTTTGAAATATTATCCAATACATTTATGAAAGTGCTTCGCATGGAACGACAACTTCTGTTCATTAATGTCATTACTTTAGTAATAAGTGTTGTTTTGACAGTGATTTCTGTTTTTGTGTTACATAATTTGACTGCAACTATTTTCGTTATTATTATCGTAATGGCAATAAGGAGCACTATATCTGAACTATATGTCAAAAATAAATTGCACGTAAAGTTTTCGTCAGAGATGTTGTTGGAAACGGTGATGGTAGTATTATTTATCTTACTCTCGTGGTATTTATCAACGTTCGAAGCTATCATAGGATATATGGTGATTCTTGCACTCTACTTGTTAATTAAAAAGAATGATATTATTAGGGCTGTCAAAAGAGTAAAAATGTTGTAGAGTATATAATTTTTAATTTCATATAGTTTTCATACACCTTCTGCAAGCGACGTGTAATTTTTTTCTTTAATGAATAACCAACAATTTATTGGCTATGAATTTTTTGTTGATTACTTAGCCATTGGCTCGGGCAATTGATGTCCTTGAATAATGTTGTTTTATATAAAATTTAAGCGAAAAAGCGCCACTATCAGTTACCAGCCAGATTTATCGTAATTTGTTCAAAAAATAACCATATTTTGCGCACAAAATAATCATAGCTACTAAATAGAATAAACTTGTGCAATAGTTATGCATAATCACGATACTATATTAGTGCAAGAAAGGAGACTTGGCTGGTTTACCAGCAGACCGTGCGAAGCTTTTGGTGGTGGACATCGCTGACGCCCCATTGTTATCTGAAACGGATGCTGTGATCCATTATGCTGTCGAATATTCATGGGAATCTGTCGCTAATCGAATTATAATATGAAATTCAAAGCCGAATAAGCAATAATGATGTTAAAGAACTATGAATATTTATCAGCTAGATGTGCTTGTAAACAGCTTGATATATTTTATTTTTACTTTACAATAGTAGATTTTAGTAACGAATAGGATGAAAGCGGAGGAGTATATAATGGGGACACTTAACAGAATTTTGTATGTTATCTTCTCAAGAATTAAATATGCAAATTACTATAGAGCAATAAAACGCGGCATGATTGTAGGTGATCACTTTTTTGGTCAGAATAGTATTTATGATAAAAATTATCCATGGCTAATTAAAATTGGTAATAATGTAACGATTACACATTCAACAATATTGGCTCATGATGAATCAATGAAAAAACATTTACATGTTACAAGTGTTGGAGCAGTCACTATTGACGATAATGTATTTGTGGGATTTAACAGTACAATATTACCCGGAGTGAATATTGGATCCAATGCCATTATTGCCGCGGGCAGCCTCGTTAATCGCGATGTTAAAGCAGGAACGGTTGTCGGGGGGGTGCCAGCTAAACAAATTAAAACTGTTGATGACTTTGTAGAGAAACAACAGGTTAAACTGTCAGCTAAGCGTACGCAGATTTTAGATTATTCAGAAATATCGAATGAAATGAAAAAAGATCTCTATGCTAATCTATCAACAAACGATGATGTGCTGGCTTTTGTCAAAGATTAAGCAACCTATAGATTGGAATGATATATAGGTTTCATACAAGTTCTTTAAATAAATGGTAGAAACAAGGTAAAAGTTAGATATCCAGTTGTCGAAAAAATTAAGCCAACAGGGAAGACTAGTTCATTGAGTATTGATAGCAAATATATTGATACTATCAACGGTGTCGAGTCACATGTTGCCTCTAGTGTAAATGGTACAATTCGTGTCTCATGTGATTTCTAAGTATATATAATTAAAAATTTGGGTGTGGTCAATTCATTGAAGCAGTTGTGCCAACAAATCATAAGAATTATTGGGCATTGGATAAAAAGCCAGAATTTCAGTTCTTCCATAGTTCAGGAGTTCAAGGAGAGTTGGTACAGATTCAGTTAGTTATAATAACCCGAAAACTTTTAGACATAAAATAATAAGTTCCGTGTTTTTGGTAGCGAACTTGTCTTTACGAAGACAAATTTTAACGTTGATGGTGTGAAAAATATTAGTGATTATGGCAAATTGCCGATTACCGGACAGTGGGTGGCAAGCGTGAGCAGTTCGATTGGACTAAAAATGGCTTGCCACTAGCAATCATGCATCGTGTCGATAATGGCGATAATGGGAATGTGCAAGTTGGAGCCAAAGTCAGATTTGATGCTGGTTGGGATCGAGGTACAATTGATTATTACCAAGATAACAGTGCCACAGTAGGAATCAATTATTCAGGATACGGGACGATTTGGTACGATAGTGACTTTGCATATAATATGTAAAGTATTGGAAGCTCGCAAGTGTGATACTTGCGAGCTTTTTGTTTATTTAAACCATATATGATGTTAATTGTGAATTTATATTGTTTATATACGATACAAATACGATATAATATTATATGTATATAAAAAGTATGAAAAGGAATTATATCATGAAAGGTATTATCTTAGCCGGTGGATCTGGTACGCGTTTGTACCCCATTACCAAAGCAACAAGTAAGCAATTGGTGCCAATTTATGACAAGCCAATGATTTATTACCCATTGTCTGTATTGATGTTGGCTGGTATTACGGATATTTTGTTAATTTCAACGCCAGAATATGTTGGACAATTTGAAGAATTATTCGGTAATGGGCATGATATTGGGTTAAATATTGACTATGCCATTCAAGAAGAACCTCGTGGCTTGGCCGATGCGTTTATCGTTGGTGCTGACTTTATTGGTGATGATTCGGTAGCGTTGGTATTGGGAGATAACATTTTCTACGGGGCTGGGCTATCAGAGAAGTTACAAGCAGCTGCTTTGAAAGCAACTGGTGCGACAGTGTTTGGTTATCAAGTGAAAGATCCAGAACGTTTCGGTGTGGTTGACTTTGATCAAGCTGGCAAGGCAATATCGATTGTCGAAAAGCCTGCCCAGCCCAAATCAAATTACGCGGTTACTGGTCTTTATTTTTATGACAATGACGTGGTCGAAATAGCGGCCAATGTGAAACCGTCAGCGCGTGGTGAAATTGAAATTTCTGATATTAACCAAGCTTACTTAGAACGTGGTGATTTAGATGTCCAAGTCATGGGCCGCGGCTATGCTTGGCTAGATACTGGCACACATGATTCTTTGTTGGAAGCTTCTTCATTCATTGCCACCATCCAAAAGCAACAGAATTTAAGAGTGGCTTCCTTAGAAGAAATTGCTTACCGGATGGGGTATATCGATACCGCACAATTAGAAAAGCTGGCGCAAACATTGAAAAAAAATGATTATGGCCAATATCTCTTAAGAATTGTGGCGGAAGAAGGATAAAGCAGATGAGTGATAATTTTTTTGAAAAAGCGTTAGCCGGACGGACGATTGACGCGATTTACGGTATGATAGAATTTGACATTCCAGTTCATGGTGACAATCGTGGCTGGTTTAAGGAAAACTTTCAAAAAGAGAAAATGTTGCCGTTAGGCTTTCCGGAGTCTTTCTTTAAAGAGAATAAGTTACAAAACAATGTGTCCTTATCAAGAAAAGGTGTGCTACGTGGTCTGCACGCCGAACCTTGGGATAAATATATTTCTGTCGCTGACAACGGTCGTGTTTTGGGGTCGTGGGTTGATTTACGCGAAGGCGCTTCCTTTGGTCACGTTTACCAAACCGTTATTGATGCTAGTAAAGGCATTTATGTCCCACGTGGCGTTGCTAATGGTTTCCAAGTATTGAGTGAGACAGTGTCATACTCATACTTAGTGAATGATTACTGGGCACTAGATTTGAAGCCTAAGTATGCTTTTGTAAATTACGCCGATCCTGCTTTAGGTATTAAATGGGATGATGTTGAAAATGCTGAGGTGAGTGAAGCAGATAAAAATCATCCTTTGCTAAAAGATGTTGTACCATTAACAGAGGCGCAATTGTAGTTGGGAGAAAATGAATGACTGAATACAAAAATATTTTAGTAACTGGTGGCGCCGGCTTCATTGGCGCTAACTTTGTGCGCTATATTGTAGCGGAACACCCAGAGGTGTTTGTCACGGTGCTTGATAAGTTAACGTATGCCGGCAATAAAGAAAACTTGGCAGGTTTACCAGCAGACCGCGTGAATCTAGTGGTTGGGGATATCGCCGATGCCTCATTGGTGGACCAACTTGTTTCTGAAACCGATGCGGTGATTCATTATGCTGCCGAAAGTCATAATGATAATTCACTGAAAGATCCATCACCATTCGTGCAAACGAACATCATTGGAACTTATACATTAATTGAAGCAGCACGCAAGTATAACAAGCGATTCCATCATGTTTCAACTGATGAAGTGTATGGTGATTTGCCATTACGAGAAGATTTGCCCGGACATGGTGAAGGTGTCGGCGAAAAGTTTACGCCTGAATCACAGTACCGACCATCAAGTCCCTATTCATCAACGAAGGCTAGTTCTGATTTGTTAGTCCGCGCTTGGGTGCGCTCGTTTGGTTTGCAAGCCACGATTTCTAATACTTCTAACAATTATGGTCCGTACCAACATATTGAGAAGTTCATTCCGCGACAAGTTACCAATATTATTTCTGGCATTAAGCCTAAGTTATATGGTTCTGGGAAGAACGTCCGTGATTGGATTCACACCTATGATCATGCCACCGCTGTTTGGGCGATTTTGACTAAGGGTAAAATTGGTGAGACTTATTTGGTTGGCGCCGACGGTGAAAAGGATAATATCACGGTCCTCCATGCGATTTTGAAAGACATGGGTAAGGACGAAAATGACTTTGAGTTTGTTCAGGATCGTTCAGGCCATGACTTGCGTTATGCTATTGATGCGACGAAGATTCGTGAAGAATTGGGTTGGGAACCAAAGTATACTGACTTTGCGACTGGCTTAGCAGATACGATTAAGTGGTATGAAGATCATCAATCATGGTGGGAAGCGGAAAAAGCTGCAGTGGAAGCGAAATACGCACAGAATAATCAGTAACCAAAGGTCAGCGGGAGCGGCCTTTTTTTCGGAGGGAATATGAAATACTTAATAACAGGCGCGCATGGACAGTTAGGTCAAGAATTGCAAAAGTTGTTACACGAGCGTGGGTTAACATTTGTTGCCTATGATTCAAAGGCGTTGGATATTACAAATCGTGAAGCAGTGATGGCAACTTTTAAAGCAGAACAACCTGATGTTGTGCTCCATGCGGCTGCGTATACAAAAGTGGATTTGGCCGAAGATGAAGGACGCGCCATGAATTGGCAGGTTAACGTAGCGGGCACCAAGAATATCGCCGACGCTACCAAACAATATGGCGCTAAACTAGTGGCAGTGTCGACAGACTATGTTTTTGATGGGCTGAATGTTGGTGAATATCGCGAGACAGATCCAGTTAATCCAAGAAACGCTTATGGGCGTGCCAAATTAGCTGGTGAATTAGCTGTCACGGAGAGTGGGGCAGCTGCTTATATTGTTCGAACGAGCTGGGTGTTTGGCGAATTTGGAAATAACTTTGTCTATACGATGCAACGTTTGGCAGAAAGCCATCCTAAATTGACAGTAGTGAATGATCAATTGGGTCGACCGACTTGGACCAGAACATTAGCCGAGTTCATGTTGCACTTGATAGCGGTCGAGGTGACATACGGGATATATCATTTATCGAATGATGAGACTGCCACTTGGTTTGACTTTGCAAAAGAGATCTTAAAAGACACTGCAGTCGAGGTCGAACCAGTGACCAGTGCAACCTTTCCGCAAAAAGCGTATCGGCCAAATCATTCAGTGATGAACTTAGAGAAAGCAAAGTCAACAGGGTTTGAGATACCAAGCTGGCGCGAGGCATTGCATAGGTTTTTGATGAAGTAAATTAACTATATTAAGCATAACGACTTAGACCACTGAGTAAAAAGTAGCTATTATTTCAATCGTAGCAATAAATTTTGAATTACGATTGTGTTTGGTAATTATATTGAGTTAGACGAATTACCATTTTTGTGACATTCTATCAAGCTAAGCAACTATTGAGGTGTTTGTAAGTCATTATCGCTTAACTAGTCAAGAATTAGCAGACAAAACAAAGTATTTTGCCTTTCAGGATCAGGGCGCTAGTGAACGCATTCATCGTGAAATTCAGTCATTGGATTTGTCAGCGATTAAGCGTGTTAAACGGCGTGCACTGATATCAGCTATTGGTCGTATGTTGCACCGATAAAATAATTGGTTAGTATCAAAATAATAGTGCACATCACTCATCAATTATTTTGTATAGGGTACTGCCTGATATAACAGTGATTTTACTGATAATGACATAAAAAAATTGAAAGCTCATAAGTGTCATACTTGTGGGTCTTTTTGATATAACGGATACGTGAAAAATATATTATTTTTATACGATAGATAATTTATAGTGTTTTTAAATATAACAACTAAACCAACAATAATCCTCAAAATCAGTTCATACCAGCAACTAAACCATTAACTCTCATAATACGTTCACAATCAATTCTTTTTTAGAACACATAATCATTATAATTTTACGATAAGATGAACTTGTGTATAGTAGCATAAGGTTTTTATAACTAACAAGGAGTACCAGCCAAACGGGATAAAAACAATTGAATACATAGAGTGTTCACTGATGAAACAATGAGCGGTTTAGAAGACAATTAAAGTTATCATTGATGAACTGACAAAACACGTGATTATGAAAATGACGCAAGCATCAAAAGCCGTTAACCAAGAATAAGGGGAAAACAAAATGGTCAAAAAAATGTCAACTAGGAAAGCAAAATATGTTCAGTGTGCACTTGATAACGGTGGCGTTTATACATATGATTTACAAAATGAAGAAGATTTGGCTCAAGCTACGGAAAGCTTGGGTGGCATGGCACATCTTAAAATACACGCACCCGCCGTTCATGCGGCTTTTCTAAATTCAAAACTTGACAGTATTGAGGAAAATGACGAGTTTACACATTATTACGCCAATATTATTTCATTAGACCAACAAAGTGAAGGAAAATTTGTAACTGAAACAATTGGTCTTAATTGTGATGCATTGCCTGCGATCAATATTGAAACGACGCTTTATGATTACTTTACCAACGTTCAAATTGCCAGCGACGGGGGCTTGGTAACGGAAAACAATGAAGATTCACTGTTGATAGATGCTTCAGGTGCGATTAAAAAAGATGGCAATTATAAAATTCTAAATGCTTCAACTGTCCTCTTTCAAACGCGAGATGAACAATTCGTGGTAAAACAACTTGCCAAAGTTGTCTGGAGTCATGCAAACCCTGCTACGGCTGTCAAACAAATTAATGTTGATGACCCAAGACATCCAAGAGACACGACAAAACCCATGGATTTGGATGTGCCAACGACAGTTCTATACAATAGAGACGCAGCGGGAGACTATAGCTATAGCGATACTAGTTGGGATCAAAACCTCCCCATTGAGTTACCAGTTAACGGGTCATTGGAATTGGCCGATGGCTGGCAATTTACAACAGATTCAGCGCAATTTTGTGGCATTATGGAATTTGCTGCCAGTCAAAGTGGTATTGCCTATAATAATCAAGATCCAACAGCGGTCAAAATTAGTATAAATAACGATACCAATATTTTGTCGTGGGAAGTGAATGAAGACTGGCATGGCAAAATTATTCAAAATGCTCCAGGAACACCACAAGCTGATGCGGATATTTTATTAACGATTTATGCGACAGTAAAAAATAGATTTTATATGCAACCGCAAAATTTAACAATTAGAATGGATTCACATAGTGGCGTGATTGATGGTGGTAACATCAAAAAAATTAACAAAGTTAGGTACTTTTGGGGCTGCTTTGGTCAAGATACTGAGATTCAAATGGCAGATAACTCAGTCAAAAAGATTTCAGATATTGTGATTGGTGATACGATCGCAACGTTGAAGGGCACCACTAAAGTGACGATCATCAGTCATGGTCATCAAGAAAAGATGTATCAAGTTGGTTGTGATAATGGTTCGCTAATTTTACTGACGAGCAGCCATCCGGTCTTGACTAATCATGGCACGACAACAGTGTCTGAACTTAAAGTAGGTGATGTATTGAAAGCACGAGTTGGCGAAACTACAATTAACCAATTAAAAGTAGTCGACTATCGTGGGCAAGTCACTTATCATCTCACAACTGGATCACCAGAGTGGTTGATTGCTAATGATTTACTCTGCGGTAACGATGATTTGCAGTTATCATTACCCACCAAGCCATCACCTGTCAAGAGTAAGCCAGCATTTTCAAAGGATGTTCTCGCTGTTCAAAAGCAGCTAGTTGAACTATTAGAAAAGAAAGGTCACTGACATGGGAATCAATGCAACTAATCATACACGTTTATTTGAATATACACACATTATTGATTTAATGGCGGCGTCTGATTTTTGGACATTTGCTGCACCAAATGAGCGAACGGCAATTTTGTTTGAAACACAGAACGGTACGCACGGCATTGTCTACTCAGATGATAGTAGTGAGACAGGTTATCAAGTTGATAATTTAGATCTAGTGGGCAAAATTAACCATATTCGTGGTGGCTTTACGACACAAAACTGTTTGGCGATTGTCTTACAACTTGAGCAGGTGGAAAAGGTTAGTTTATATCGTTTAGTGGAAATCCAGCAAGGCAGTTTTGATTTTGCTATTGAACAGTTGTCATGGCCAGCTGGAACAAAAGGCTTAGGGGTAGCGCAATCTCAAACAGACGTATCCAATTTTATAGGCTATTTGGTTGAAACAGCACCGCAAAAATATGACGTACATTGGTATAATACGGGCAATGCGCAGCCACGCAATAATGGTCGTAGTTTTACTAATGCTGATTTTTCAGACGCGTCACCGATTGCGCCTTTTATTTTACGAACGGGCAATCCTACGATACCTGTGAACGGATACTTATTTGCTAGTCAGAGTAGGCAGCTAACAGATGGTTGGTATGTAACTTATCAACAATATGATAACAGTTACCAACAAAAACAACTCAAGTTGCCAGACGGCGTGACAGATGTGTCATTAACTTCAGTTAAAGTTGCCGACACTAAGGAAAAAAGTTGTGTGGTTTTTTCAGGCAAACAAGCAAACAGACTAGTTTTTCTAGTGTATCAGGTGACAGCGGGCCAATTTGATTCAGGGCAGATTTTATTACCACCCGTTGAAATGGATGGTACTTTTAACATCCAAACCGAATTGCAAAATGACCAAACAGTGTTTTCAATTATTGCTAGAGATACGACCAATACACTTTCTCATGTATATTTGGCAGATGATGAGCACATCTGGTACCCATTAGCGGAATCAGTGGTTGAATGGTCGGCCCATCAGTGCAACCAATCAACTATCGGCGTAATTTTTGAATCGGCGGAGACAAACTTATTACAGCTATTGACCAAAACTGAGGTAACTGGTGATTGGTTGGCTGAACAATTTATTGAAAATAAAGCACAAAGTGTTGTTGTAGCGCCAGTGTATGAAACACAGTTGATGTTTTGTGACGATACAAGTCTTGAAAGTCAATCAGCTACGGTGAACATTACCGGTCCTGATAATTTACGTGTGATTATTGATGATAAGCATTACGCACTAAATCATGCTACACCACTTGAAATTCAAACAAATCAGCAAGGCAAATTAAGTATCATGTTTGCTGCTGATACGCTCGCTCAACCAGCATTAACGCTCGATTACACTAGTGGCTCAGAGACTGGACAAATTAAAATTGATACAAGTCTGATTTTTAAAGATCGATTTGGTACCTTACGAAAAGAAGATTTGTTAAATGCTTGTGATGCGGATGGCCAGTATATTTTAGCGGCTGATGTTAGAGACAATCCTAATCAAGTTGAAGAAGTGGTAAGAACAATTAAGCCTCTGGTCAACACAGAGTTAGCGGCTGATGTCTTTGCCAATGGTGCAAAGGCCTTCTCACTTGACTACACAGATGGACGCTTTAGATATCAAGTGTTAACAAAAGAAGCAATGACAAATATTTTCGCGGGAGCACAGTCAATTACTGGTTTTTGGTCTAGTATTGGTGATTTTTTTCGAAGTGTTTCAAAAAAGTTTGTTCAAGTGGTTAGTTTTGTCGCTGAAAAAGTAGTAGACGGTGTGAATGCTGTTATTCAGATTGTCATAGATGGTGCGACAAAGTCGTTTTCGTTTTTACAAAAAACATTTCCCGGCGTCATGAAACTAGTTGAAACAGTTTTTAATATGATCAAAATGCCATTTGAAAAATTGTTTGAGTGGTTGAGTGATTTGGTTGGCTGGAGTGGTATTAAAAGGACCCAACGCGCTATTAAGGTTGTCTTCAATCGTACGGATATTTTAACGTATGCTGTAGGTGCAGGTCACGCTGCCTTTATTCAACAGTTGGATGCGTTATCAACAACGATAGATGACACCTTTAACTATATTAAATCAAGTGCTATTGGCAATAAAAATAGCCAAAGCTATCTCACAGGTAGCAACGACAATCCGTTAGATAATTACATTTGGCAAGCCGCTGTTCAAAACATGAATGGCGGACATTTTACAATGTCATTGGACGCACGAGTTGCCGATGATATTTTAGTCCTGTATGAGCAATTAAAGACACAAGCAGTTAATTATCAAGCAAAACCTGAGTTTAAAAAAGTTGAAGATGAGATTCAGGATCTCGTTTTAGCGACAAGTGCAAGCAATTCACTCGTCACAATGACGTTCAGTCAAATTTTGACGATTGTGCAGGCGTTATGTCAATTGACAATTGACTTCATGAAAGTAACATCGACAGCAGTATCCCAACTGATTCAGCAAATTATCGACTTGGTCAAAACGTTTTTGAATCAAACGATTCAGGTACCTATTTTAACATCATTGTTTGAAACAATTTTTGATCAGCAATTGACGGTTGTTAATTTGGTATCACTTATGCTGGCGTTTGGTGTTAATATTGCTAGTAAAATTGGTACGGGTCATGTGCCATTTGAAAATGATGACCAAGTGACCGGTTTTCAAAATTATTTTACGAATTTGAATCCAAATACCCGGCAACATATCTCAGAAGATTGGACCAAATTTCTCAAAGCGTTGAGTGCTGTTTGCCAGACAGCATATTATGTATGCTTAGGTGTGTCAGATGTCACAGACGAGGGTGTAAAGGATAGCCCATCGATTATAAAACTAGATCGAGTAGCTTGGATAGGGATAGGTATAAATCTTATTTGGGTATTGATCACTGTGCCTTGGATTTATGATTCTGATCCGTTTGCTGGGTTTATTGTTGCTTGGGGAGCTTGTGCTGTGGGACTGGCTTTTGATTTTGTGATGCAATGTGTGGCCAATCCAGATTCAGGAATCAACATTCAAAACGAAGATGTTTCATGTTTATTATCATCAATTGCTGGTTTTGTTTACTTGGGTGGTACTGTTGCTAGCTTAGTGTACGAAATTCAGGAAAAAACAGCTGATGTGTTGACGTATATCAATGAATTCATCCTTTCGATTAGTTCATTTTGCCGCTTCTTATTTATTTCTGGTTTACCACCGCAGTGTAAAATTGCTGGTTTGATAATGGATAATGTTCAGTTATTGATGGGAATCGTGATGATTTTTGCTTCTCAAAGTGATGAACAAGATGAGAATCAGTCGGTGCGTGATATCAGTAATTTAGGTCTTGTATAATTGAATGAGATTGTTGTGCATCAAGTGTGATAATTTGTAGTACAAAGAAATATCCTACTTAGGACCGGACGTGCTTTTTCATCCAAATACAACGATTGCCAACGAAAGGGTTGATTATTCCTTTTTTATTATATTGATAATTTAAGTTGTAAGTAACTACCTGTCTAAATTGAGAAACAAGGAAGAATAACAGGCGTTATTTTGAATGCAGATGTTGCTTCTAGATTCTTTTGAGGCGTTTAAACAAAGTTTTGAGTTGGTAAGTTGAAATGTTTTAGCTTTATATTGACTGGTACGATATATATTTGGCAGCAGGGAATGTATTGCCTTAATGTTAAAACCAAGAAACGATAACAAAAAACGATTTTAGATTTTATAGTCTAAAATCGGTTTTTTTGTTATCAATAACGTTTTTGTTGTTTTTATGTTTAAAAAGTTCAAATTAGAACATATAGTGAACAATTATTGAATAAAATATGAAAATAATTGATTTTAGCTTGCGGTCTGAGAAAAAAAAAATGTTATAGTTCGTATATAGTCAGCTGGTGGCCACCTGAATGATTATAAATAAAAAATTAAGAGGTATTGATTATGTTTTTTCGACCAAGAATTCGATCAGAAGTAATAGCATTATTTTCAGAACCAGAGCCGTCTTACCTTTTCGAAGCAAGTGAGACATTTGAAGAACTTGAAGAAAATATTTGTCATATATTTAGTTGGGCGTATATGAATAATGTCATGACTAATTTAGTTGAACAACTGCCCACCAATGAACGTGACTTGGAGGAGTGGAGTAGATCATTGCAATGTTTTGTCAATTCGATATGTTTGTCAATGTATCAACAGGATGCAGAAATTACATGGCAGCTTATAGACCAGTTAGGCACGGAATATAGAGATAACGGAAGATATTTACAGATAGTCGAAAATTTCAGAGATGAATCTCAGCGTATTGCTAACAACTTGATGGCGGCCGCACAAGATTATACAAGTCTATTTTCATCAAGTCGTGGACGTTCAAAAGAGGATCTGGATAGCATTGAAGAGTATTGTCATGACTCATCAGTTGACTTATTAGATGTGCTATGTTCAATGCCTACTAATTTGAAAATGGGGGATGCGAGTTGGAATCAAAGTATTGGTGCTGCTGTTGACCCAAGGTCTTGGAGGTTTTCAAAAGAAAGTTGTTATATCAATAGCGACGAATTTATGATTTGGGATGTACCAAGCGAGAGTGAGCGACCAACTATCACGGATGATTTGCATTGTGAATTAACGCATCCAGTTGACTGTGAACAAATTATGTGGGCATTCCAAATTCATGAAAAATTTGTGCAGCCTGTCACGTATCTTTATACGGGTATTTACGTAAATGAAGATGAAGTCGTCATGACGGTGTGTTCGTCATCTAACCCGTTTGCTCGCGTGAATACGACAGTAATTCCCTGTGAAGTACCAATTTATGCTTACGATAGACTATCGCAAAGCTATGAACTGAGATATTAATTAATAGAGACTAAAAACCAAAGGAGAAAAATCATGTCAGGCTCATTCGTAACAGAACTATATAGCAAGCTAAACACAGTTATCGGCGGTGACAATCCTAATCAATTTTTATGCATGACAATTCCAGGAACAGTGATTTCGGAAGAAAGCTTTAAATATGATGTCAAGCAAGATAAGCCACTTCGAGTGGTCGCTAATGAAAGCCGTCTTGCCAATAAATTGTTTGATCCAGTGCAAGTGACAGGGGCGGATAATGGGCGATTATTAACCACCCAATATAAAACGGCCCTTGATATGTTATCACCGCGCATGAATTTGGAAATTATGCAGGCAAAAATTCATTTGCGAAAAATTCTTGTCACACCTTACACTTATAATTTTGGCGACGGTGAAGAAAAGAGTACACTCCAGCAAGTTTTTTATCGATTATATGATGAATGGGTCGAGGAAAAACAAAAATGGGGATTGAAACAAACAGGGATTCGAAAGGCCATCAGAGAGCAGTATTTTAATCCTTCAGAGAATCTTTCGCCAGAAGCAGTTGCTCAAAATGAAGCTAAATACCAAGAAGAATTTTCGATTTGGTATCAAGATAATGCAGAGCCATTTTTAGCTGGCATTGAAGAAAAGCAGGGAAAAATTTTATCTATTTTTTCAATTAACGATATGCGTATCATTCAAGGTATCTTAGATTCAGGATCGGGCGCAGAAATTCACGAGGCTCGAACCCGTTTAGCTAATGCTGAAAAGATCAATCCAGATGGTGGAACAGTTTATCCGGTCACATTTTATCCAGAAGACTGGCATACCAAGCTGTCATCATCATTTCAATATACAGATTTGCTTGAGTCTGAAGAAGCTTTGACGCAAAAAATCGGCGTTTTGACCCGCCAAAAAAGAAATTTGATAGCACGCTTTGAGAATTTGATGGCTGTGGTGCCAAATCAAGCAGAGTTGAAGAAGCTGAAGGAAGCCTATAAGCAACAGAAAGTTAGCTATTACAAGCAATTCGATATTAAGGGTAATACTTATACTGGCGCGGCAGCCTCACTATTTAATCAGTTAGCTACCGTGGTGAGTGCGATTACTGATGAGGGAAAACAAGTACAACGAGAAGGTGTGCTTCAAAAAACTGCTGAGGATAATGATAAAGCATTAGACCCAGGAGAGAATAAACAGGATATTATCAACAGTGTGCTTAACAGTTTTAAAACAAATCAAGACAATATTCTTCAATCGCAATCAGCGATGGATCAAGCCACCACAGATTATTTGCAAGCGGCAATGACATATAAGTCGACCGAGTTAGGCACACAAATTATGCCGTTAGTGCGCGAATTGAGTTCTCAATTTGAGAGCATTCAGGATCAACTTGATTCAGTGAATCAAAAATTGTCTATGGCTGTTCAATTCAAGTTACCCGAAGGTGAAAAGGTTGATGTCATGCCTAATATCATCGACAACGGATATACTGAGTTGCTAATTAACACCAAGGCATCAGATATAGAGTCGGAAGAATCACAACAAAGTACGGGCACAGCTACAAAAAGTAATGGTGGTTTTTGGCTCTTCGGTGGCAGTAGCGGGCACGAAACGACTCAATCTATCATGGCGAGCTCCCTTAAAAGTTCAAGCGCGTCAGTTGCCATTGGTATGGCAGTGACGAAAGTGAGCATGACGCGCAATTGGTTCAATCCGGGTGTATTTGCTTTGACGGCTGATATGTTTAAAACTAGCGAGACCAAAATCTCGGAAGGTACTAGCGTAATCCAAACAAATCTGCCAGATAGTGAATCAGAAGTGGTTCAAAACTTAAAAGACTGGATATTTCCAGCGTATCCTGTTGCTTTTGTTATCGCTAAAGATGTTACTATTCGTGTTGACAAATCAAAGAGTGACTCCAATGTTATAGCATCAGCGATTGAAGAACATGTTTCACGAGGCGGTGGCTTCTTTGGATTTCATTCTTCCAGCGGTAGTTCATCATCTTCGTCAAGCGAAAAATCATCTGTTCAATCCGACAGTGAGTCAGTAACTGTGCGATTTGCTGAACCACAAATTATTGGTTATTATTTGCAAGTTGTCCCTGAAGATAACAGCACATCTATTGCTGTTAAGGGAAATGAATCACAATACACGACGTATTCAGGTTCCATTATTGACTTTGTTAACAAAATAAAAGATGTTATGTTGGGTAACCCTGTGTCTGACGTTAGCAGTGTTGCACCAGTAAAGCAGGTCAATGTGGCTACAACTAGTGCTGATTCCATTGTTAAACCTGAGTCGGAAAGTGCGACTACAACTAGTTCTAATCAAAATGTTAATTCTGAATCTTTGGCGACAGATTCGACAGTTGTTGAAAGTGCTGGTAGCAAACAACCTTAAGAGGGGGAGATTAGTTAAAGAGGGATGTATAACAAAGACATTGCAGTAACTGAGGCACTTTCGTGGCAACATCAGGCTACTTACTCTATGCAACTTGATTTACGCGACGGTGTTGAGGTCGATGGGACAACGTATTTCAATTGTGCGTCATTTATTTATTATGTGTTAGCCAAGGCTGGAGCATGGCACAACACTTATTTGCAACGTGAGCATAACATTGGTACTCTCCAATATGACTTGTTAAAGGCTGGCTGGGTTGAAGTAGATAGTCAACATGTGTCAAAAGGGGACGTCTTTATTTGGGGTGATGATTATGGCATTAGTGATGGTGCGCATACCGGTTTGTTTGTGAATAATGGTAAAAAAATTATTCATTCCTCTTGGTACACAGCTGGACAGCACAATGAAGCAGTGACCATGACAAATTATGCTAGCTATTGGGAACTGGCCAATAAACCAGAATATCATTTTTTTAAAGCAATGTGATTTAATCTCTGAATGATCACAAAATAGGCATATCTTTAATATAAAATGTGGTTAACAGATAGGCTATTAATCCCATTCAAAAAAATAAGAGGAAAGACTATGACGTACAACAAAGAGACAGCAGTTAATGAAGCGTTATCATGGCAACACCGGGCCACTTATTCCATGCAGTGGGATCTACGTGATGGCAAACAAGCTGATGGGACAACTTATTTTGATTGTTCAGCTTTCGTCTATTATGTTTTAAACAAAGCAGGTGCATGGGATAATTCGTACTTGAAGCGTTCACATTACACAGGGACACTCAAACAAGATTTAACGAACGCCGGTTGGGTTGAAGTTGATGGCAATCATGTGTCAAAAGGAGATGTTTTCATCTGGGGTGATAATTATGGCGCTGGCGCCGGTGGTATTTCTCATACTGGATTGTTCATGGATGATGGTGATACGATTATTCATTCTTCTTGGTACACGGCTGGCAAGAAGAATGAGGCAGTTGTGCCGACCAATCACAATAGTTACTGGGCGCTGGATAACAAACCAGAGTATCATTTTTTCCACAGCACAGGGAAAAGTAATCCAACGCCAGTGAATCCACAGCCGCCAGTCAACCCAAAAACATACAACGACAAATTCCGAGCGATAGGGGGCGAATTTGCCTTTACGAATACAACCTTTAACGTTGATGCAGTCAAGAATATTAATGGTTTATGGCAAATTGCCGATTACCGGACAGTGGGTGGCAAGCGTGAGCAGTTCGATTGGACTAAAAATGGCTTGCCACTGGCAATCATGCATCGTGTCGATAATGGCGATAACGGGAATGTGCAAGTTGGAGCCAAAGTCAGATTTGATGCTGGTTGGGATCGGGGTACAATTGATTATTACCAAGATAACAGTGCCACAGTAGGAATCAATTATTCAGGATACGGGACGATTTGGTACGATAGTGACTTTGCATATAATATGTAAAGTATTGGAAGCTCGCAAGTGTGATACTTGCGGGTTTTTTTGGAGACATCACAAATATAGTTTAAATTTTGTATAACTTGTAATCAAAATGTATGAAAATTAATTACAAGAATCATTTGCTAAATAGGTTGGGTACATCGCATTGAGTATCAATCAAAAAATTTAGAACGTTTTTTGTTATAGACTTTAAAAAATAGTTAGGCAATATTCATTTTCTATATATTAAGTTGCTTTAACCACTGACAAGTGATTATGAATAATTGTTAAGAATTTTGCAGATAGAATAAAGGAAATGCATGATAATTTTTTAGAAAAAAAGTTAGTCCGACGAGTGATAGCAGTAATCCCAATTATGATCCTCATTATTATAGAATTTGATATTCTAGGGCGTGTTGTAGTCAGTTGAGGTGAAGGTATGATCTAGAAGATAATTATTTATCGAATAATGCTCCCTAAGCCTTTTTTATTTGCAAAAGATTAAAAAATATATCAGTAGAAATAGCATCAGGGACAAGTATAGATTTTCCAGAGAAGGCAAAATCAGTTGGCTTTGAACTACTGAAATGGCATGAAAGGCCTACAGAGATTCCTGAAAATATGATTTTTTAAAAATTTTGTTGTCCTGCTTAACTTGCATTTGCTTGAATCATTAATGGAGGTATTGGTATTATTGTAGTTTTGAAACTAAAACAATCAGTCTCGTTTTTTCCTAGTTGTATTCAAAAAGTTAATATAATAAGTTGCTATTCTATTCTATATCTATGATTAAAGACGACCAAATTATTATGATATAAAAATCCGACATGTCGGAAAAAATAACATTTGTAATTTGATTGGAATATAATAAAAGTAATGTGTCAATATATGCAATAAATAGAAGGTGTTATTCATTTTGTCTAACTCGAACGGTACCGAAAAAGGCAGTGTATTTGTAACTTGAAAAATACACTGTTACAGGTTTGTAAGGAGAGGTAAGAAGAGGAATAAGATATGTTAAATAACAAAAAAGAACATTATAAAATGTACAAATCAGGTAAAATGTGGGTGTATTCTTCAGTTGTTATAGCAACGCTATTAGGTGGAGCAACAACAGTTAGTGCTGATACGAGCAGTAATGCAACCTCTAATGTAAGTTCTGCATCTAACGCAAGTTCAACAGCTACACAAGCATCAACAACAACTAGTTTGAATTCAAAAACTACTAATAAGGCAGAGATTAACGCTAAAGATACAACATTGGTAGCTGGTCCAAACACAAAATGGACCGCAGAGGATAACTTTGTTTCGGCAACTGATCAAACAGGTAAGGATGTTTCATTTACGAATATAGCTGTTGAAGGGTCTGTTGACACCAACAAGGCTGGTCAGTATGCAATTACCTATAAGTTTACCGATGTGGATGGGACAGTAGTTTCAAAAACAATTAGGGTGACGGTTACTGCTTCTAACACAAGTACTGATTCTGACAATACTAGTACATCTAATAAGTCTGACAATCTAAAAGTTGCTAGAACAGCAAAACTTAGTGAAGACGCATCAAGCTATACCGCAGTAACGGTAACTTCAAATTCACAGAGTTCAGAATCAGCACCATTGGATTCAACTTCTGCAGCTTATATTCTTAATTTCAGTATAAAAAATACTAGTACTAGTGGACAAATAATCCCAAAAGGGTCAACATTTACTGTCACAATTTCACCTGATCAACGTGTTGATTGGACTAAATTTTTAAAGTTTAATTACTTAAATCAAGATGGCAAAAATTTTACATTTGTTGATAATAATAATGGGACTGGGACTATCACCGTTAACACTGATTTAACACCTGGAACCTATAACTTTATTTTAAATATGTACACTCAAGATCCGGGATATGATTGGGATCAAGCTTCTGGAACACACAGTACTAATCCAAATGTCGTTGCCGGTTCAGTAAGTGTTGCGTTCAACAATACAGTATCAGAAACACATGTATTTGATCAGTCTGTTTATGTCAAGCCACTGCCATATAATCCCACACCAAACAATGTTCCTGGATATGCTGGTTCAGGTAATAACAATAATACTAATATTAATAATTCCAATTATGCAAATGAATCATCTCCAATTGAAATGGGTAACAGTGTTACATTAAGAAACCCTAATGATTTGAACAAAAATGGTTCCAAGTATTTTTCTTATATCGTAAATTATCAAGCAACTATTGGTGGTCAGGGTGGCGCACAATTAGGTATAACTTCTGATGATAGTTTTGATCTTGATAACTATCATTTGTTTTATGAAGATAATGGCAACTATATTGATATCACAAATGATTCACGTGTTAAATGGACTGTAAGTGATAAATCAATTTTTGTAGATGCATCAGCTTACTTAAATGACGTCGGTTGGGGACCACTATTTCTACGTGCTTACGTACCAGAGTCTGATATTAATGCAGTTAATAACGTTAAGTTCAGAACAGGCTGGTTCACAAACTTTAAAAATACCTCAATGTTTCAAAATGTTGACGCAGGAAGTAGCTTACCGTACTTCAGAGGACAAGATAAAACTGTATATGCAACTGATAGTTATAGTCCTTTAACAGATATTTATGCTTTTTCCGGTACCACTTCATTGACTGATAAAATAACAATCACTAACTATGATGGTTATCCACAAGATGGTAAGAACCTGAAAGCTGGCAGTTACGTCATTTCCTATTCTGTTGTTGATGGGTCTGGTAACATAGCAACATTCCAAAGAACAATTACAGTTTTAGAAAATAAATCAGGAATTGACGCTAAAGACAGCACCTTAGTAGCGGGACCAAACACAAAGTGGACAGCTGGAGATAATTTTGTTTCTGCCACTGATCAAGCTGGTAATCCAGTTGAGCTAAAGGATATTAAGGTAACAGGGGCACCAGATCCAACCAAAGCTGGTCAGTATGATGTCACCTACAGCTACACTGACGCGAGTGGTAATACAGTCTCTAAGACAATTACGGTGACAGTCGTTGATTCAAAGGCAAGCATTGATGCTAAAGATAGCACGTTAGTAGCGGGACCAAATACAAAGTGGACAGCTGGAGATAATTTTGTTTCTGCCACTGATCAAGCTGGTAATTCAGTTGAGTTAAAGGATATTAAGGTAACAGGGGCACCAGATCCAACCAAAGCTGGTCAGTATGATGTCACCTACAGCTACACTGACGCGAGTGGCAATACAGTCTCTAAGACAATTACGGTGACAGTCGTTGATTCAAAAGCAAGCATTGACGCTAAAGACAGTACGTTAGTTGCTGGGCCAAACACAAAGTGGACAGCTGGTGATAACTTTATTTCTGCCACTGATCAAGCTGGTAATCCAGTTGAGTTAAAGGATATTACGGTAAAGGGATCAGTTGATACTAATAAAGCTGGTCAGTATGAAATCACCTACAGTTATACCGACGCCAGTGGCAATACAGTCTCTAAGACAATTATCGTAACTGTTTTAGCGCCATCTTCTGATTCAGGGTCAAATAGTTCAAACTCAAAAACACCTGATTCACCAACAGTCAAGGTTAGTTATAGAGTCACTAAAAATAACAATAGTGGTAACAAGCAATTACCTGATACTGGTGAAAACATTGATGGTTTAATTGGAAGCCTTGTAAGTGCAATTTTTGCTGCCAGTCTTGGAATTCTCACTATTGTTAGCAAAAAGAAAAATGACAACTAATAAACAATTTGAAATTTTGATTTATTAAGTATTGGTATCAAGGCTAAACTCATTAGAGTTTGGCTGTACATAAATTCAGAATAGTAGCTAAGTCTGAAATATAGCGTTTATACTTGATAATAGTAAAAAAGATTAACCTAATCAAGTTTAGCTATGATAGAATAATCAATGGTGATAATATTATTAATGTTATTATAATTGATTAAATTTCACTGACGCCGTTACACATATTGAAAAATGCGGTTAAGCTGGCAATCATCAATCAGTTTATAGTATGAGTTAGGAGTGATTAAAATACGTAAATTATTATTGTCAATTATGGTTATAGCGATCACTTCATTTACGTTTTCGACTGTTTCAGCCAATGATGACACAAATACGCAAAATGGTATAGCCACAGTTTCTGGTACTTCTGACCCCAAAGATACAATTGAGATTAGTTTACCAAGTGGTAAGGTGATTAACGTGACACCTAATAGTTCTGGGCATTATAGCGCTGATATCAGCGGCTTATCAGTGGGCGACACAGTTTATGTGACCGCAGTGAATAAGGATGGTAAAAAAAGTCAGCCGACAAAACGTACTATCACAACAGCTGATGTGATCGAAGAGAGTAGTTCGCAAACCACTACAGTATCAAGTCTCGATAGCCACTCAAGTTCCTCAGAAACAACCTATCAATCACAAAACAACAAAAAAAATCAGAGCTTTTCATGGATGGCTGTTTTTTTATGGCTAAGTGGTACGATTGGCATTACTGTTGGTGGGGCGGCAGTGGTCAATTCACGTTTTCCAAAGGTTAAACAATCAATTTTCTCATTAGTTGGTTCTGGATTGTTATGGCGCAGTCAACAAAAACGGCATAAAGTGAAACTAGTTGGCAAAATTAATGATCACACTGAAAAAGCTTTTTTTGATATCACAACAAATGAATTGCAAATATTGGCCAAAACTGGCGAAGTTGAGTTAAACCGAAAATTCACACAATTTGAAGTAAAAGTATTTAATCGGCAAAATGACAATGTACAAATGGTAATAGTTGATGAGTAATTTAGGTCCAGCAATGAAATATTATTTGTCACAACGTAATATTTCGATTAAACAAGTAGTTGATGAAACAAAATTGTCGAAGAGTTCACTTTATGATTTTTTTAATGGTAAACATGAACTAGGTGCCACCAGTTTTGTTTGTTTGATCAAACATTTAAATATTGATATTGATAATGTCATTGACGAGTATCACGACGCGGCGGATAACTCACAACGCAATATCAACACAGAATACAACACGATTAAGCATTTTGGAACAGACAAATTAACCGATTATTTGTGCGACCTTGGTATCCATCAAACGGCTGTTGTTTTGGCTGATTTCATTGTACAGGCACAATATGAGGGCGAATTGCCTGACAAGATTGATATAATACAAGATGTGTCACGTGAGCTCGTCTTTGATAAATTAGACTATTACACCGCTGATGAAATGAATTTGTTTATCAATTTGATTAGTATATCGCAAAATTTTAATTATATTTATGGCGTTTATTTAGATTGTGAGCGGCTGTTTTCACGGCGAGATTTTAACGCGATGTATCGTAATAAATCAGAGTCAATTCAACAACTATTGATGATTAGATTTAACATGATTGCGCTGTGCATGAAACATGATGCCAAAGATCTAGCTGAAAAAATTATTCATCTGACGCAACAACTAAAAGATGTTGTTGATGACATGTATTCAGTCTTGCTTTTAAGGCTGACGGAAGTTGTTGCACTTATTATCACACAAGAAGATGCCCAGGCCGAGGCTTTATATAATAACATTTTTTCTGCGATGTCCTATTTTTTACCTGCGACAGGACAATATCGCTTTGAAATGCTATTTCTAGATTCTTTCGAGGCTTTCAAACAAAGCTTTGATTGTGGTCGTGATGAATGCCAAAATTATTTTTAAAATCTGCGTGAGCAGATTTTTTTACTGCTTGATAATGAATGTTATTGTAATATATAATTTTTTTGTTGATTAGACAGATATTTATTTGATAAGTAAGTATCACATTAGAAAAATCAGCCGTGATCGCATAAGACGAATTTCTTTCTGTGATGTCGTATTTATTTTCCGTAACCTAAAAATTTCCATGAATAATATTGCGCATATTGTTGCGTTTATAGTTGAATAATTCCATAATCAGTATATATTATCAAAATTTATATGTTATAATCATCATTAATAGTACACATATAGGTTTTTAGATTAATTTTGATAAAATAGAGGAGATGGAGTGATGGAACGTTTGATGATTGTTGTCCCTGCCTATAATGAAGAAGAGGCACTACCTAAAACGCTTGATATTTTAGGAGAACTTGTTGAAAGATTAATAAAACAAAAAATAATTGACATCCAAAGTAAAGTAGTAGTGGTCAATGATGGATCGTCTGACAATACTTGGACGGTTATTGAGAAATTTAACAAAACTAATAATGTAATAACAGGCGTCAATTTGAGTCGTAATTTTGGGCATCAAAGTGCAATCATTGCAGGGTTATCTGCGACTTTAAATTTTGGAGATGTTTTTATTACGATTGATGCAGATTTACAAGACGATGTGGGGGCAATTATTGAAATGCTCGAAGCGCATGCTAAGGGTTTTGATATTGTGTATGGCGCTAGAAACAATCGTGACACGGATACTGCTTTCAAGAAAAAAAGTGCTTCTGCTTTTTATAAAATTATGAAGAAGATTGGTGTCCAAATGATTCCTCAGGTGGCTGATTATAGGCTGATGTCTAAACGATCGGTAGAACATTTATTGACTTACAAAGAAAAAAACCTTTTTTTGAGAGGAATCGTGCCAACAATTGGTTTTCCAAGCACCACAGTGTACTATGCTAGAAAAGAAAGAGAAGTGGGGACTACAAAATACCCACTGCGCAAGATGTTGTCCTTTGCATGGGAAGGCATCACCTCTTTTTCTGTTGCACCGATGCAATTTGTCTTAGCGATGGGATTAGTAACTATTTTGGTATCTTTGTTTATGTTGGCATACACGGTTTGGGAGTATATATCAGGAGAAACAATAGCAGGATGGTCATCTCTGATGGTTTCGATTTGGTTTATCGGCGGTGTACAACTCATTGGCTTGTATGTAATTGGTGAATATGTTGGAAAAGTATTTAATGAAGTTAAGGGACGTCCAAGGTTTATTATTCAAGATAATTTATTGAAAAACAATCTAGATAAAAAATAATAAATATTTTTAATGGACTTATTAATTGTACAAATAGTGTTCATACATCACGGTAAAAATGGTCTTATTTTAAAGGGAATATTTTCGTTTGAACAATACTCAGCTATGAAATGATTAGCATGGTCAGGAAAAAATTATGTAATACAAGAAAACACGCCATAAACTATGCTAAACTAAACAAGTTAATTGGTAAATATTTTTGATGGAGAGGGTAAATTAAATGAAAAAGAATATAATGATCGCTGTTGGCATTGTTGTAACTATGGTGTCTGTGCTACTGTATGCCCATTTCAATCAATCACAAGGTTTAGAAAACGTATCAACCCCTAGAGAAAGTAAAATGAAAAAAACTTCTAAATCTTCCTCAACACAAGGTATTTCATCGAGTTTGTCACAAAAACAATCATCGAGTACTAGTGAATCATCGGGTCATATAAATTCTCAGGGAACGTCAAGTTCAGTGGCAAACGATCCAAATACAGCAAGTTATAATCCTAACAAAACAGCTCAAGGTACAGAAGTTACTGCTGAAATGATTACTCAAGTTCGTCAAGAACTGATTCGTGCTGGATTGCCTGCCGACAAATGGGGGCCAAGTGATATCAAAAAAATTATCACAGAGTCATCGCAACAAAATATGTCAGTCATTGATTATGCTAAAGCTAATTATCATCAATAAAATGTACGGAACAGATCAAAGTTTAAGGAGCAAATATCTATGAAAAAATCGTCTATTATCGCTGGTGTAATTGTGACAATTGCAACAGCCTTGTCATTGAAGTCAAATTTAGTTTATGCTGCTGATAGCATTCCAGCTATCACTGCTGGAACGTCAGGACTACCAAGAATGGACGTTGTCGACGTTTCATCTAACAATGGTAATATTTCTGTTGCTTCGTTTCAAAAAATGCATCAATATGGTGTAGGTGCTGTAATTGTCAAATTAACGGAAGCTACTTCATATCGAAATCCGTATGCTGCAACTCAAATTGCGAATGCAAAAGCCGCCGGGCTCAAGATTGGTGCTTATCATTATTCTTGGTATACGTCACAATCTAGTGCGCAATCTGAAGCAAAGTACTTTACTGATTACGCTAAGTCTTTGAAACTGCCGTCTGACACCCTAATGGTTGATGATTTGGAAGACACCTACACAATGACGAATAATGTGACTAACAATGCAAAGGCATTCAACACGCAAGTCAAAGCGACGGGATTTTCCAATACGTCAACATATACAGGCCTTTACTATAAAAACACAACTGGACTGAATTTTTCGTACATAGGAAATAATAGGGCGTGGATAGCACAATATCCTTTTGCGCCAAGCAGCAATTCATTGTGGAACACAACATATGGTATGTGGCAGTGGAACAGCAATACAAGTTTCCCAGGTGTTAGTGGCACTTTTGATGTTTCGATTGATTATACGAATTTGATTACACAAGTTGTCAAGTATAAGGTTGGGGATGTTGTTAAAATAGCAAGTAATGCCTGGTCAGAAACTAATGGTTATACACTCGTCAATCGGCGAGATTGGGTGGGCACAGTGGTTTCAGCGAAACCAAAGGCTTATTCAAATTCAGCGTGGGAATATGATATTCAGTATTCAAACGGCATACACAGTGTACACGTTGCCGAGCAAGATGTGACCACCATTGCGGCAGCAAAATATAGTGTAGGTCAAACAGTTAAAATAGCAAGTAATGCCTGGTCAGAAACTAATGGTTATACACTCGTCAATCGGCGAGATTGGGTGGGCACAGTGGTTTCAGCGAAACCAAAGGCTTATTCAAATTCAGCGTGGGAATATGATATTCAGTATTCAAACGGCGTACACAGTGTACACGTTGCTGAGCAGGATGTGACCAAGAAATAAAAAATGCCGCGATATAAATGCTAACATGTTAAATGGCATAATCTATTAAATATTTAATAGATTATGCCATTTAACTTCTATAAGTAATCACGCAGTTAATCTATTATTATTGTTGGCATTCAGATTTTTATGAGAGAATATGGTAATATAATACTATGTGGTTTTCACTCTTACCACAATTAGGATAATTATGGATAATACAAAAAAACAATATATGGTCAGTGCCAGATCAATTACTAAAAATTTTCAACTTTACGCTAACCAATCAGAAAAGCTTAAATCAACTTTTTTAGGAAACACTGCAGATGCTAATTTCTGGGCATTACGTGGATTATCATTCGACGTTGAACCAGGTGACGTTGTGGGCATTGTTGGAACGAATGGTTCCGGTAAATCAACTTTGCTCAATATTTTAAGTGGTGTTATTCCACAAACTTCGGGGACCCTAGAACTAAATGGCAGTATTGGTGTTGTAGCTATTAATGAAGGCCTTAATTGGGACCTTACAGGGCGTGAAAATATTCGTTTGAAACAACTAATGATGGGAAAAACGAATAAAGAGATTGATGAGGCAATGCCTGATATTATTGAGTTTTCAGAACTCGGTGAATTTATTGATCAACCAGTTAAGGATTACTCGAATGGTATGCGTGCAAAATTAGGATTTTCAATTGTTACGCACAATGATCCTGATATTTTAATCGTCGATGAGGCTTTATCGGTTGGAGATTCCAATTTTTCGAATAAAGCACTTAGTAAAATACGTGAGTTTATTGCCGAAAAAAAGACAATTTTTTTTGTGTCTCACGATTTAGAACAAGTTCGCGAATTCACCAATAAAGTGATGTGGATTCAATATGGTGAAATGCGTGATTTTGGTCCAATGAAACAAGTCACTGATGAATATGAAACGTTCGTTAAAGACTTAAATGCGATGTCAGATGAAGAACGTGATACTTTTGTATCAAACCAAAAGCATAACCAACAAATTTTTACGTTAGCGCAATTGCAAGATAAATTATCGCTAAATGGTCATAACAAAGAAGATGTTGAAGCCAGAACTGCAATCAGAAGTTTCCAAGGCTTTAAAGCGATTCCACTTTATACTGCTTTAACAGTGTTGTTTGGTTTAATGGCACTAGTTGTATATAACTATTTGTTGAAGGGATGATAGCACAATGTGGATAATGATCAAATCAATATTTAGTTTAGTTGTTGAGCAGGTTAATTATTTAGGTATGGCTATTCGGTTAGCAATTTATGATACCAAGGCTAACAATGCACATAAATATCTAGGTAATTTTTGGGAAATTTTAGATCCGTTATTTCAAGTTTTAACTTATGCAATTATATTCGGTGGTGGTTTTCGACAATCAGCCCCAGTTGAAGGGACGCCATATTTTGTTTGGATGTCTGTTGGCTTTTCCGCTTGGTATTTAGTAAACCAAGGATTTAGCGATACTATTCGTTCTATTCAGACACAAATTTTTATGGTAAAAAATGTTAAATTTCCAGTTTCCGTTTTACCAACAATTCGGGTGTTGCAGGTATTTCCTGCAGTTTGTTCCATTTCAATTGTTGCATTTATTAGTATGGCATTGACAGGACATTTTCATGTCTCTATCTACTGGATTCAAATCATCTATTATATGTTTGCTGCTCTTGTGATGTTGTTTTTCCTGGGAATTTTTAGCGCAACAATTAATATCTTAATTCCCGACTATGATTTAGCCATCCGCCAAGTGTTACGGTTGTTGTTCTTTGTATCAGGCATTTTATTTGAACCTGCAAAAGGCAATGCATTTAACTCATTAATTTATTACATTTCTCGTGTTAATCCTTTCTATTATATTGTTAATGGGTGGCGTGATACATTTCTGTTTGACAGATGGTTTTGGAATTCACCATTGCAGTTGACAATGTTTTGGTTGGAAATTGGCATTTTTGCTGTAATAGGTACACATTTGTACTTGAAGTTCAAAGATCAATTGATTGATTTTATTTAAAATGGAGATATTATGACTGGTAAAAAAGTGTCGGCAGCGATTGTTACATACAATCGACTAGATTTGCTGAAAGAATCGTTGGGTGCCGTATTAGGACAAACAAAGTATTTAAATCATGTTATTGTAATTAATAACAAATCGAATGATGGTACAAAAGAGTATTTGTCATCTTTAGAAGATGAACGGCTTGTAGTTTTCAATTCGGAAGATAATTTAGGTGGCGCCGGTGGATTTAACCAAGCTGTGCGCCTTTTCGCTGAAAAAACAGACGATGATTATGTTTGGTTGATGGATGATGATACGATTGTGCAACCCGATGCACTTGAACACTTGGTGGATTTTGTTGAAGAACACGATCATGTTGGATTCGTTAACTCCCAAGTTCGTTGGGGCAGCCTTGAGGGTAATCCTTCATGGATGAATGTACCTGCGCCACGTGGTTTTACATGGCAAATGTATATGACACCGAAAAATCCAGCTGTCGAGGTTGTAAATTCAACATTTGTTTCGGTAATGTTTTCTCGCAAAATGGTAGCAATGATTGGATTACCCCAAAAGGAATACTTTATTTGGGGTGATGATATGGAATATACTAATCGTATCGCAGATGTTGATCGTGGTTATACAGTTTTAAACTCAATTGCCGTTCATAAATCAAAAGAAAACACAATGCCTGGTGATATTGTGAAAGAAAAAGATGAATCACGTCTTTGGCGCTACGACTTTGAATTTAGAAATCGTGTGCTGACGGCAAGACGCATTTCAAAGCATGAATACATGCACACAGTTATCAATGGTTTTAGATTTGATTTAAGATTTGTGTTGTTTAATAAGAATGTTAAGTTTAGATTTACTAAAGCAAAAATGATTATCCGCGGTATTTTTAAGGGCATATTCTTTAATCCAGAAATTGAGTATGCAGAGGGTCTTATGAGAATACCAAAGCGATCAATTAATGCACTATTTAAAGCGCGTTATCTGGCAATGCCTAAAAAAACTTTTACCCTTGATGACGATCTGAATGTTATCAATGAGGCAAGTATTGAAGACTATCAGGGTTATACTGTTGCTGCAGATAATTTTATTTTGAAACAAAAAGCTGATACCTTAAAAAATTTATCTTAATTGTTTCAGTAATTGTAAAGCTGAAAAAAGTTAAGCGTAATTTGTCTTTTTTTGTTGAAAAGGTCAACCATTTTAATTTATCAATTTAGAGAAGGAGGGGCAGGCTGTGCCTAATAGAAATATAGGTTACATTATTTCTAAAAAAATATTAGATTTGTCAGTGTCCTCAGTTGCTTTAGTATTTTTGTCACCGCTTTTTCTGATTATTGCGATTGTCATTAAATTCGATAAAAAAACGAGTCGTGTTCTTTATCAACAGGAACGGGTTGGAAAGTTTGGAAGAAAGTTTAAAATTTATAAATTTCAAACGATGGTTGATAACGCTGAATTGATTTTAGAACAAGATGAAAAATTACACGCCGAATTCATTAGTAATGGTTATAAATTAGCAACGCGTGAAGATCCTCGAATAACAAAGTTTGGTGTTTTTTTGAGAAAGACATCTCTGGACGAATTACCCCAATTTTGGAATGTACTAGTTGGTGAAATGAGCATCATTGGACCTCGTCCTGTCGTTGAAGACGAACTGCAAGAATATGGCGATCAGGTTGATAAGTTTTTGTCAGTAACACCCGGTATCTTCGGACTTTGGCAGGCGAGTGGTCGGAGTAATATAGTTTATCCAGAACGTGCGCATATTGAATTAGAGTATGTGGATAAGGCTAACTTAAAGTTCGACTTCTACGTTTTGTTTAAAAATATTATTGCAGTATTTAAGCAGGACGGTGCTTTTTAATGATATATATCGCAACACATAAAAAATATGTGATGCCACCATTTGATGGTTATCAACCTATTCTTGTTGGCGCGGCGCGTCACTCTGAGTTGCCGAGTGGCTACCTATCTGACGCCACTGGTAGAAATATATCCCTGAAGAATAGCAATTTTAATGAACTAACAGCCATCTACTGGATTCGTTATAATACTAAGGATGAAGTTGTTGGTTTAATGCATTATAGAAGGTATTTGGGTTTAAAAAAGAGTCATAGACTTGAAGATATTCTTCAGAATCAGCAGATTAATCATTTGTTAAGCCAATATGATATTATTTTGCCTAAAAAAAGAAATTATATCATTGAAAATCAAAAAGATCATTATTTGCATGCTCATTCAACAGAACCGTATGTTATCATGAAACAGGTGATTGCAATGAAATACGTTGAATATTTACCAGCGTTTGAGCAAATGGAAAAATCTACATCAGCGCATTTATTCAATATGTTCATTATGCCAAAGCGTTTGTTTAATGATTATGCTGACTTTTTGTTTGGTGTTCTTGAAGAAGTTGAGAAAAATATCGACACTGAAAAGTTTGAAGGGCAGGAAGCAAGGGTATATGGATTTTTAGCAGAGCGACTGATGGATACTTGGGTGAACACAAAAAGGGTATCTGTGGTTGAATGCCCTGTGATAGGACTTGAGCGGACAAATTGGTTGGATAAAGGGTATAATTTTCTTAAGCGGAAGTTTTTTCCAAAATCAAAAAAAAAGGTGCATTTCTAATGACAAAAAAATACAATACAAAAAATTATGATTATCTCGTTGTCGGTGCTGGACCGTTTGGTATGATTTTTGCATACGAGGCGGCTAAGCGAGGCAAGAAGTCCTTGATTGTGGAGAAACGTCCATATATCGGTGGTAACATGCATACACACACAGAGCATGGTATCACAGTGCATGACTTTGGTGCCCACATTTTCCACACTGATAACAAAGAAGTATGGGATTATATTCGCCAGTTTGCTGATTTTAATGGTTTTCAAAACCAAGTTGTTGCAAACTATAAAGGCACACTGTATAATTTGCCCTTTAATATGAATACTTTCTACCAGATGTGGGGAACGAAAACACCTGACGAAGCACACGCAAAAATTGAAGAACAAAAGAATGCAGCTTTGAAGGATCTGGGTGATCGACAACCTCGTAACTTAGAAGAACAAGCAATTAGCTTAATTGGTACAGATATTTATAATAAGTTGATTAAGGGTTATACGGAAAAACAATGGGGTCGTAAAGCAACAGAACTACCCGCTTTCATTATTAAGCGATTGCCAGTGCGCTTCATTTATGATAACAATTATTTCAATCACCGTTATCAAGGAATTCCAGTGGGTGGTTATACACAGATTTTTGAGCGCATGTTGGAGCAGTCAAATGGATTGGTCGACGTTTTAACTGATACAGATTTCTTTGATGACAAAGAAACATTACTATCAGAATTTCCTCGAATGTTATACACGGGTATGATCGATCAGTTCTTTGATTATAAGTTTGGTGAACTGGAATATAGATCATTGCGATTTGAGCATGAGGTGATTGATTCAGACAACTATCAAGGTAATTCAGTAATCAATTATACTGACGCTGAGACGCCATATACACGTGTTATGGAATGGAAACACTTTGATGGATTAGCCGATGAAGGTAAAACAATTATTACTAAAGAGTATCCACAAGATTGGGATCGTTCAAAAGAGGCTTATTACCCTGTTAACAATGATGAAAACACACGCATTTACAAAGCTTACGCTAAAGAAGCGCGTGACAATCATCCAGAAATTATTTTTGGTGGTCGCTTAGGCAAATATCGTTACTTCGATATGGATCAAGTGTTTAATGATGCTTTTAATACTGTCCGCCAAGAATTTGATATCAATCAAGATTTTAATTTTGCTCACGATGAAGTTAAATAAACATGCCCGTTAGGGCGTACATAATATGAAATGAGAAAAGGTGTAATGGAAGTGGATATTAAAAATAAAAGAATCGAGCATAATAGTGATATCTTGTCTTTAATTGTCCCTGTCCACAATGAAGAAGATACAATTGAAATTTTTTACAAGGCGATTAAAAATGTTGCACCAAAAATAAATGCCTTGATTCACTTTCACTTTATTGATGATGGTTCAACTGATAAGACGCTCGATTTGTTACGACAATTAGCTCAGCAAGATAACAATGTTCATTATATTAGTTTTTCACGTAATTTTGGTAAAGAAGCTGGACTTTATGCTGGTTTGCAACAGGCTGACGGCGATTATGTCGCAGTAATGGATGTCGATTTGCAAGATCCTCCCGAACTCCTGCCTGAAATGTTAAAAGAAGTACAGAGTGGTGACTGGGATGCGGTTGGCACAAGGCGAGCGGATCGTAAAGGTGAAGCAAGGATACGTTCTTGGTTTTCAACGCAGTTTTACAAATGGATGAACAAAATCAGCCAAACACAATTAGTGGATGGCGCACGAGACTATCGTGTTATGACACGACAAATGGTTGATGCTATATTGTCGTTATCTGAGAATCAACGTTTTAGTAAGGGAATTTTTACTTGGGTAGGTTTTAAGACTAAGTATATTCCGTTTGAAAACCGAGAGCGTGTTGCTGGACAAACTTCATGGTCGTTTTGGTCACTAAGTAAGTATGCAGTTGAGGGGATTGTGTCTTTCTCCACTGTTCCTCTGACAATTATTACAGTACTAGGTTTCATCTCTTTCGGTATATCAATTTTGAGCGCAATCTTCATCGTTATCCGCGCATTGGTTCACAATAATAGTGTCGATGGTTGGCCATCTATGGTGACAATAATTTTATTTATCGGTGGTGTGCAGTTGTTGAGTCTAGGTGTGATTGGCAGATACATTGCGGCAATTTTTTTGGAAACGAAAAGAAGGCCTATCTTTATTACACGTGAAGAAAAATAGCTTATCAGAAAATCTGATTATTTTCTGACATTGCATATCATTGAGTATCTAAAAAGACATAATTATAAATTTATAGTATAATGGAGTTTAGATTATTGGGGGAATAGTGAATGCACTATTCCTTTTTTAGAACGGATCGTATTATGAAAATTTATTATCAATCCTTAAGATTTTTAAAAATTAATTTTTTGTTTTTGTGGTTTTCTCTAATTGCGTTATATGTTATTCAAATTGCTGTGATGTCGAGTAATCCAGAATATGGCACTGGCGACTGGGGCAGTAATGTTTGGGTCAATGGGATTCAATTTGTTATAAACGATAGTACTGCAGCAGGTATTAATGTTCTTTTAATGATGATTTTGTTGTGGATGTTGCTCATCATTACAAATCGTGTTCCTGTCACATTAATAATTGCAACGGTAATGACCACGATTGCTGCTATAGCAGAATATCAGTTAATAAATACCCGACAAGAAGCAATAACAGAAGCCAGTTTACAAGAGATTACAGCTATAGGTGATTTGTTAGGTATGTTGGATATTAAGCTAGTAATTAGTGCAATTGCTTTTTTAATTCTGACACTTATATTACTGGTAATTGTATATCGTCGAAACAAATGGATCATTTTTAGATCAATTCGTTGGCGCGCATTATTATTTGTTATTTCAATAATAACATTGTTACCGTTTTTATCCATAAACTCTGACAAATATGAAGATACTTTCAATAAATTAGGTGATGTCCCTAAAGTATGGGATTCTTTATTTGATGCTGCATCAAATGGTGGTATTGTAGCTTTATTAAATTCGCGCACTACTGACGCAATGGTTGAGCCAAAAAATTATAGTCAACAGGCTATGAAAAATCTAGTTACTAAATACACTAAGCAATCCGTGTTAATCAATCAAACGCGTAAGAATACTAATTTTAAAAACCAAACTGTCATTTATACTTTAAGCGAATCGCTAACTAAACCCAGTTATGTGCCTGGATTAACGATAAGCGATGATCCACTACCGAATATAGATAATGTTATGGATAATACAAGTTCTGGTCATATGGTATCATCTGGCTATGGGGGAGGTACTGCAGGGATAGAATATTCCACGCTAACAGGATTCAATATTACTTCTTATCGCCCTACTGTTACGATGCCTTATTCACAGTTAACAAGCAGTATTAATGAAAAATCTACTATTACTGGACAATTTGATAATAAAATTGTGGTTCACCCATATGTGGGCTCATTTTATAATCGACGTGCCGTCTATAAGAATATGGGAATAAATTATTTCTACACAACAGATAGTGCTGTACCCGTTAAATATCAAAAAACTATTGATGGTGATGCACATATCAGTGATGAATCTGCCTATAAAAATGTTCTAAGTAAAATTAGTAAAAAGAATAATAGTCAGTTTATTCAACTGCTAACAATGCAAAATCACACGCCCTGGACTTTTGAAGGGCGAGATTATAATATGATTGAACCAACTAATTCAAATGCTGATGAAAATACAATTGAATCCTATTTGCAAGGGCTTCATTATACTGATGAGGCAACTCAAACGTTTTTGGATAAGTTGAATGAATTAAGTCGTCCGATTACATTGGTTTGGTATGGGGATCATTGGCCAGGAATATTTAACTTTGTCAACACTACCACGGATGCCTTGTCTGCACACTCAACACCTTATTTCATTTGGCAAAATGACGCTGCGAAGAAGGCGAATGGGACCGTCAATGTCTCGGCCAACTATGCTGACCCATCTGACTTTACGGCTATGATGATGAAGATGAATGGTATGAAAGTTGATGCCTATTGGGCACTGAAAACAGAGATGCTAGAAAAAGTGCCAACAATCAACAACTACACACGCGATGATAAAGGAAAATTGACATTTCTTGATCAGCAGGGTAATAAAATTGACGAAAAGTCTTTAACCAAAGATCAGCAAGAAATTGTTAATGACTTTAAATTAGTACAATATGACATTACAACGGGTAAAAGTTATCTGCTCAAAACTAATTTTTTCCAGAAAGTGAAATAACATGGCGACAAAGAAATATTTAAATGCGTTTTTGATGTCACTATTAGCATTGGTGGGTGTGCTTTATTTGACTAAAGTGCAAGGCGATTTGCATGCACACTATGGTGCTGGGAAACTTGTTAGCTATTTTGCATGGCCATTACTTTTGGTTGGAGTCAACAAATTGCTAAAAATTGAACAACGTAAAACGGGGACACTATTTGAAGTTTATTTACTGATATCGACATTTTTTGCGTTTTTAGGCTTTATAACTGTGTTAGGAGTTATAAACATTTCGGCGCCATTTCAATTTTCAATGGGAAATTGGTGGGACGCCATTACAGCAGGAGCTATAGGTAATGAAGGAAATATGAAGACACCATTAGGTGATATTTGGACGAATTACCGAGTTGGCTGGTTTCTGATGATGGCGCCGATTGCCATTAAACTGTCTGATTATATTGATCACAAAATTACAACAAAATGGGCACAGATTCTAGTTGCAATTATTTTGATGATTTTACCACAATATATTAGTCGTATTATTGATTTACCATTTAGTCTGAATGCTGCGATGCTTGGTGCAGGGCTGTTAATAATCACCAGTTTAATTATTATAGATTCAAAAAAGTGGCGTCTATTATGGATTGGCTTTGGTGCCGCCGTTGTGATTATTGCTGCGAAAATTAGTGGTGTTTACTTTAGTTACGGTAACGCAGAAAATATATTTGTTACAATCATTGGTTTGATCACTGCAATAAAACTCATAGAATTTTTATTAGATTTTGTATTAGTTCGTGTACAATGGAAACAGTCAAGATTTTCATTACTTGCAATTACATTGGTTTTATTGTCAGTAGTAACATTATTAGCAAACTTAACTGTTGTATTAAATTAAGAGGGATATATGAATCAAAAGGTCAGTGTCGTAATTGTAACTTTCAATCGACTTGCGTTATTGAAAGAAGTTATTGAGAGTTTGCAGCAGCAAGAGACTGCCGTATCGCATTTAATTGTGGTGGATAACGCCAGTGAGTCAGATACACAATCCTATTTGGAATCACTAGGGGATCGAATTGAGTATGTTCGTTTACCAAATAATATTGGTGGCGCTGGTGGTTTTAATGCAGGAATCCGTTATTTTATGTCATATACTAGCGATGAATTTGTATGGCTGATGGATGACGACACTATCCCACAAAGAGATACATTGTCCCAGTTACTTGCGTTTTCTAACGTTAAAAAAAATTTTGGATTTTTGGCTAGTGATGTGCGCTGGATTGATGGCCATCGCGCCCTTATGAATCGGCCAGCCCCAATGAATCGACTTAAAAAAGTACCTGAAGATTTAACTGAACCGATACAAGTACAAAATGCAACTTTTGTTTCTTTATTGATGAAAAGGTCTGTTGTTAAACAAATTGGCTTACCAATTACCGATTTTTTTATTTGGGGTGATGATATTGAGTATACTGAGAGGGCTGCCCGTGTAGCACCGGGATATTTTGTCCCCAGCGCGAAAGTGGTTCATAAAATGGCTACAAATGTTGGTAGCAGTTTATTAAATGATGTGCCGGAACGAACTCCTAGATACTTTTATTCTTATAGAAATAAAGTTTATTATGCTAAGAAAAGAGACAGTTATCGAAAATATCGCGCGTTTTTGCGTATATTTTTGGAATACTTACAAATTAGGTTTTCTAGAACTGAAAGAAAGCAAGAAAAACTATCAACGCTTAAACGTGGTGTATCAGTTGGAAAATCTTTTAATCCGAACATAGAATTTGCGGATGATTTTAATGACAACCACCATTAACCTCAAGGAACTATCATGGAAAAAATAAAAAAACTACTCATACAGTATCAAGTTGCCATTTTATATTTGATTTTTGGTGTTTTGACGACAATTGTCAACATTGTTGTTTTTGCACTCTGTTACAAAATCTGGCACGTTGATTATTCATTTTCTTACGTTGCCGCGTGGTTTTGGTCTGTATTATTTGCCTATTTGACGAATCGTAAATGGGTGTTCCATTCGACAGCTACCAATGTCAAATCAGTGATAAATGAGATTTGGCAATTTATTGTTGCGAGAATTGTCACAGCACTACTAGGTTATGCTATTTTGTCTTTTGGGGTTGTTGTGCTCAAACAGGACGCGCAAATTTGGAATGTGATTCAAAATATATTTGTGATTGTAACTAACTTTGTACTAAGCAAACTAGTGATATTTAAAAAGAAGGCGTAAGCCTTCTTTTTAATGTCTTGCATTAGCAACCTGAATTAGGTCTGATACAAATTTATTGAGTGTAACGACATCATCAGCGTCAGGGCTAAGGTTGATTTTAACGCCCTCGGAACCTTTAATACCAGATGTTTTGGCAAATTGTGCTTCAAATTTTGGGACAGCCAAGCCAAAATCACTGAGATAATAAGTGTCACCAGAGCCAGCCACGCCATATACAACACCTGTTAAATCGTCATGAGCAAGGTCTTCAAAAAAGTCTAGACCTTCATCTGGAAGCGAACCCTTATCGTATGTATAAGGGACAACGATGGCGATATCGACATTTTCCAGTTCATCAGCCTCGGTTTGGCTGATTTCTGTTTTTTTAACTGATACGTTTGCTGCAACTAAGGCGTCAACAATGACGTCGGCAACTTGTTCATTGTTACCCGTGATAGTTGCATATACCACTTGTGCATTCATTTAAAAATCCTCAATTCATTATCTTCAATACTATTATAACGATTTATTGACGCGTTGCACAGCATTCGTTTGTGCAAAATGTAACGAATTGTGACGGTTTATTGACAAAACAACAAAAACGCTTTACTTAGTAGGTTGGTGGCCTTATTATATTAAGAGTATTCGAAATAAAAAACCGCAATACAATGCAAATTTTCAACTGCCACTTGCGTGAATTAGTTATTCTATCACAAGCATAATAACTAACACGCCAATAGGAGATTAAAAATGATACATCAGTTGTTGGCTGAATTCATGGGTACAGCACTCATGATAATTTTTGGGGTTGGCGTTCACGCTGACGAAGTGCTGAACCGTACAAAATATCACGGTTCGGGACATATTTTTTCGATTACAACTTGGGGATTTGGTATTGCCATGGTGTTGTTCATCTTTGGTGATGTCTATATTAATCCCGCAATGGCGTTGGCGCAATATATTTTGGGGAATATTGATTTACCTTATTTTATAATTGTCAGTTTTGTAGAAATTTTTGGTGCCGTTATAGGGTCATTGATTGTATACGTTATGTATGCTGATCAATTTAAGTTATCAGAAAAAGACATTGATCCGGTCATTGTTCGGAATATCTTTTCGACGGCGCCAGCCATTCGTAATTTACCACGTAATTTTTTTGTTGAAGCATTTGCAACTTTCATATTTCTAACCGGTATTTTATCTATTTCTGCTCATGCAGGTGGTGTGCCAGGAATGGTGCCATTAGGTGTTGGCTTTCTTGTTTGGGCAGTTGGTATGGGGCTAGGCGGTACAACTGGATTTGCAATGAATCAAGCCCGGGATATGGGACCAAGAATTGCATACACAATTATTCCATGGCAAAAGCGAACAACGAGTGATTTTAAATATGGTTTACTCGTTCCAGGTATTGCCCCATTTATTGGCGCCATTTTTGCGGCACTGTTTGCTAAATTCTATCTCGGAATTTAAGCGCTTTAAATCCTAACGTTCGTTTTTGTTTCTTATAAGATAGCTTTTGTTCGGAATAACCGAACTTTTTTTTGTTTTGTGAGAGAAGGTTAATATGATTACGAACGCATTGACTATAATAACTGGTAAACTAGATAGTGGAGATAGTTAGTCATTTTCCATTAAGACAATTGCGGATATTGTCTAAATTCACTTTAAAAGGACAGAAATTATGCTTGAACGATATTCACGACCAGAATTACGCAATATATGGTCATTGCAAAATCAATACCAAACATGGCTTGATGTAGAAATTGCAGTTGATGCGGGTTGGGTTGCAGAAGGACATATACCAGCTGATGATCTGGCTAAAATACGCGCTAATGCGACTTTTGATGTTGACCGTATTGCCGAAATTGAATTGTCTACGCGCCATGATGTAGTGGCATTTACGCGTAATGTGTCTGAATCATTAGGTGATGAACGGAAGTGGATTCATTACGGTTTGACTTCAACAGACGTTGTTGATACTGCGCAAGCCTTACGCTTGCGTCAAGCAAATGACATCATTAAACAAGATCTATACGAATGGCGCGAAGCCATTAAAGTCCTAGCATTAAAATACAAAGATACAGTCATGATGGGGCGTACTCATGGGGTCCATGCTGAACCCACAACATTTGGTTTGAAAATGGCTCGTTTTTATGCTTCAGCAACACGGGCAATAGAGCGTTTTGAGCGTGTGGCAAAAGAAGTTGAAACTGGTAAATTATCTGGCGCCGTTGGTACTTTTGCTAATGTGCCGCCGCGAGTTGAAGAAGTGGCGATGGCTGAATTAGGTTTAACCCCACAACCAATCGGTTCACAAGTCCTGCCAAGAGACTTGCATGCCGATTATATCCAGACAATCGCTTTGATTGGCACACAAATGGAAGAGCTTGCCACTGAAATCCGGTCATTACAACGTTCAGAAATTCATGAAGTCGAAGAAGGTTTTGCTAAGGGGCAAAAAGGGTCCTCGGCTATGCCACATAAACGTAATCCAATCGGGGATGAAAATATTACCGGATTAGCTCGCGTATTGCGTGGTTACGCAGTAACGGCGCTGGAAAATGTGACATTGTGGCATGAGCGTGATATTTCACATTCATCTGCGGAACGTATTATTTTGGCTGATGCAACGGCTCTGATTGATTACATGCTGCACCGCCACACTGGTATCTTAACCAATCTTGGCGTTTTCCCAGATACAATGCGTCAAAATATGGACCGGACGTATGGCTTGATTTATTCGCAAAGGTTACTATTGAGTTTAATTGATGCGGGATTGTCACGCGAGCAAGCTTATGATACTGTACAGCCACTAACAGCACGTTCATGGGATGAACAACTCATGTTCCGTGATTTGGTTGACGCTGATCCGACCATTCAAGCTAATTTAACGCCTGCACAAATTGATGATGCGTTCGATTATCACTACCATTTGCGTCATGTGGACGAGATTTTTAAGAGAGTAGGCTTAGTATGAACAACTTGATTAGTCATCCAGCGATAAAAAAAGTGCTTTTAACTGAAACGGACATACAGGCACAAGTTCAGCGCGTTGCCAATGAATTAACAGAAAAGTTTCAAGATAATGAACAACGCCCGGTATTTATAGCTGCTTTGAAAGGTGGGGTCATTTTCGCCACAGACCTATTGCGAAAAATGCCTCTTGATGTGGACTTTGACTTCATTGACGTTAAAAGTTACAGTGGATCTGCTTCTACTGGTCAGGTTAAAGTCGTTCATGATGTGAATATGGATTTAGCTGGACGCGATGTGGTTGTCATAGACGACATTATTGATTCCGGGCGTACCATGCAATGGCTAAGTGATTATTTTGCCCTCAAAGGGGCTAAAACTGTTACCACTGTTGCCTTGGCTGATAAACGTGAAGCGCGTGTAGTTGATTTTGATGTCGATTATTATGGTCTGATAGTGCCCAATGAATTTGTGGTTGGTTACGGTATGGATTATAATAATTATTTCAGAAATTTGCCAGTCATTGCCGTTATTGATTTTGACAAGTTGAATTTGATTGGTTGATAAAGAATTATAAAGTAAGTATTGTTATTATTTTATCATTTCTGTATAATATAAATAAGATTTCGATGAAAGAAAGAGTACACTACTTTTTAATGTAGTAGAAAGCGCTGGTTGATGGGAAAGCGTCATTAAAGGTATTGGAAAGTAATTCTGGAGAGAATCAATGTTTTGGATAACGAGACATTGATCGGTCACGACCGTTATATCGTATGGCTATCGGCATTGCGCCCGTAGTTAAGATAGAGATAGCTAGTTTAGTTTTGCTAGTTAAACGACGGTGGTACCGCGAGAATTCGCCCGTTAATTGTTTTGATAACAATTAGCGGTTTTTTTATTGGAAAAAATAGTAAGGATGACAATATGGAAAATTCAGTTGGTGGCTTGTATCGAGTCAAGCACAATAGCACATAATCACAAATAGCATTTAAACGTAATGGAGAGAACCGTATGACAACAAAATTAGATATTAAAAAGACTTTATTATTAGCATCATTGATTTTCGGCATGTTTTTTGGCGCAGGGAACTTAATTTTTCCCGTTCATTTAGGGCAGCTAGCTGGTCTAAATTGGGGACCCGCCACTATTGGTTTCTTACTTAGCGCAACTGTTATTCCGCTAATGGCACTCATCTCGCTATCGCAAACGCGTGCCACAGGTATTTATGACTTGGCTAAGCCTTTGGGACGTGGCTTTGCGATATTTTTCCTGATTGCTGTCCATGTTTCGTTGGGGCCAATGATCGCCACACCTCGTACAGCAACGGTTGCGTATTCATTAAGTTTCGCTAACTGGATTCCAAGTAGTTGGCAGTCAATTGCGCAATTGATATTCTCGGCAATTTTCTTTGGTATTGTTTATTTCTTGGGATCGCGTGAACAAAATTTGACGAAGTATATTGGTCAATATTTAAATCCCATTTTCGTTATTTTGTTGGTTTTGATTTTTTTGTTAGCGATTTTCAATCCCATGGGCACTCTAAAGCATACGGCTGAAGCTGCTTATCAAACACAGGCATTCTCGTCGGCATTTATTGAAGGCTATAATACGCTTGATGCCATTGCAGCCTTAGCATTTGGTATTACGATTGTTCGTGCTATTGAAGCCATGGGCTTTAGTGGTCGTCGACAGATCGCGCAAATCACTGCAAAAACGGGCTTCATTGCAATTGCTGGTATTGCGATTGTGTATATTGGTTTAATCTTGCTAGGCGCTACGTCGTTGTCGCATTTTAAATTATCGGAAAATGGCACAACTGCTTTGATGCAAATTACCAATCATTATCTTGGTTCCTTTGGGGGCGCGTTCTTGGCTGTGATGGGCACAATAGCTGTTTTGACGACAGCGATTGGATTAACAGCAAGTTTTGCGCAAGATTTTCACCGTATTTTTCCAAAGATTAGCTATAAAAAATGGTTGATCTTGACGATTGGGCTTTCGTTCATGGCTGCCAATTTTGGGTTAGATAATATTATTGCTTGGGCTGTGCCAATCCTCATGTTTTTATATCCAATCGCAATTACGCTGATTTTGTTGGGATTATTATCACCATTGTTTAATAATGCAAGTGTCGTTTATTTATCAACCATGATTTTTGCAATGATACCAGCAATCATGGATGGTATTGCCAATTCACCATTTTCAGGATTGTTCAAAGGGGTGGTTGGATATCATGACGACATGGGCACCCTGCATTTTGGCATTTATCAAAATTTGTTGCCATTTGCAGACATGGGTTTTGGGTGGATTACGCCAACGATACTTGGATTTTTAATTGGAATTATCCTGTATAGAATTAAGTTAAATCGCATATTGAAAACGGTCAGTGATACAATGCAGTAAAAAAAGCGATCTTAAGATCGCTTTTTTTGTTGGCTGATAAAATTTTGTAAACTATTTGAGTAGAGCGGTTGATTTTGTTGCAATTCAGCAATATTTTTTGCGCCCAATAAAGTGAATAAGCGTGGTAATGCTTGTTGCCAGTCTAATATTTGTTTGGTCAAATCTAATTCGCCATGATCCATCAGAGTTTGTAACATGAAACCGGCACTTGAGGCCAAATTGGCGCCAAGCATTAGACTAGTTACAATATGATTGGCGTTTTGAATGCCACCTGTTGCTATCAGCGGTAGTGCATTTTGTGCGAGTTGTGCTGAAATGAGACTTTCAACCGTAGAAAGTCCGTAATTGTCTATATTAAACGAATCATCGTTACGATTACGCCGACGTTCAATCACCGCAAAGTTTGTACCATTAGCGCCCCCAACATTGATTGCGGCGGGGTGGAGTTGTGCTATTGTTTGATAAGTCGCAACGCTCATCCCAAAGCCAACTTCTTTAATAATGACTGGAACAGGCGATTTAGCAATCACTTCGGCTAAGTTATCAAGCCATTTAAATTGGCGATCTCCTTCAGCCATAACAAGTTCTTGTGCAACGTTAACGTGCATTTCAATAGCATTAGCATCAATCATGTCAATCGCATCTCTGACATTTGCAATAGGGTGATCAGCACCTAAATTTGCAAAAATAAATCCCTCTGGATTGCGTTGGCGAACAATTTTAAATGTTGTTGCTTGTGATGGCTCTTTAAGTGCAATTGATTGGGAGCCAACTGCCATTGCCAAGCCAGTATTAGCGCTAACAGTAGCCAACTGTCCATTAACACGACCAGTCAGAGCAGAACCACCAGTCATAGCTTCAATATAAAATGGCCAATTAAATTGATGTTGAAAGAGATTAGTAGTCACATCAACATCTTCAATGCTCATTTCAGGAAAAGTGTTTGGTAACCAACGAATATCATCAAAGGAAGCACCAATTTGTTTTTTTGGCGTCGTATCACGCCATAAACTGACACCAAGGGATAAATGTTCATCTTTTCTATGTGCTTGTGGTGATTCAGTCATATTAACCTCTATTCTGTGGTGCAATGTTCATCATGTGGACGTCGATACCCGCAGCTAACCATTGATCATTAATAGTTGACGGTGAGTTAATGACTGCAAAACCATTGTCACCAAAGCCAGCGCCACTAATTTTACCAGCCGTTTGATTTAGTGTGCTGAGTAAATAACTTAATTTAGGTGTGATGTAGCTGTTAGGTAATGTACTGGTGAGCAAATCTTGGTTGTCATGTAACCCTTTGGCAAATTCATGATAATTTTGCTGTATTAAATTAACAATGACTTGTTGCACAATTGTTTGACTTGTTTTTAAAAAATGTGAATCAAGGGTATTATTAGCGACTGCTTTAGCCGTATCTGCGCTTTCATGTGTTGCACCTAAAACCAGTTGCCAATCAGTTGGCCAAGGTAGTGGGGTGATGCTTAATAATGGCCATGATTTGTCGACAAAAGTGGGGTTCAGCCATTGGTGATTATTGACGTTCAATGACGATAAATCTGGACTTGTGTAAGCAATAGCGCCACCAAAAGTAATCGCAGCAACATCACCTAGTGAGCCATTTTGTTGAACATGCAGATGTGCGAGTGCTGCTAATTTAAATTGTGTGAGTAGATCTAATTTTAAATGGAAATGTTGGGTGATAGCTTTGACAACTGCAACAGTGACTGCTGCAGATGAACCGAGTCCTAGTTTTTCGGTTGCACTATTGAGGTCGCTCGAAATCGTTATATGGACGTTATTAAAGTCTGCAAGCAAATCATTGAGATAAACATAATCGTGCATAATCTGAATGGCAGCGCGGACAAAACGCCATTCATCATGATAATCATGAGATAAACGATCAATATCAAAAACAAGCGGCGTTGTTATAACATTTGACGTTATGATCGATCTGTCGCTTGCCGTCTCGATTGTAATTGTCAGTCCAGTCTCGACAGCAACAATTAGTGCTAAATTACCAGGCTGTGTAATTGCATATTCGCCAGCTAAAAATAATTTTCCAGGAACAAATATTTTAGTCATAAGTAATACCAGGTCCACTAACTGCAACGTCTAGTTTGAGTTGGGGTAAATAATCGTGAAGCGCTGCCACAATTTCAGGTGCTTGGGCTTTCGTCGTGACGATTTTGACGTTTGGACCGGCGTCTAGTGTTGCATAGGCCAGTATACCCTGACGTCGCATGTCTTTGATTAAGGACAAAATCAATTGTGTTTCATCTGTAAAATAGGTGAATGGCTGGCGGGTGGCGGTCAAATTGAGCGCGTGCATAGCCAACGCATTGTTTTCAGCAATGGCGCCTATTTTTTCGATATCCGCATTTGCCACAGCAGCAGTCATATCATCAAATTGATTTGCAGACTGCTTGACCCAATCATCATAATTGGGTGAAGTCATTGCGCGCATCATGCCTTCAGACGAACCAACTTTTTTACTCTGACCAGATACTTCTGCAACAATGAGGGCAATCGGCATATCAGGTGCGTGCAAACTTTCAGCAAAAGACGAGTCATCGTCTACGCCTTCATGCCAAACAGCAAAGTGACCAAAAAAAGAACGGCTAGCGGATCCAGACCCACGTCTTGCTAATCGTGAAAGTGTTTCTTTAGGTAAATCAAGTCCTAAATAGGCAACAACCTCACCAGTCAAAGCCGCAAATGCTGAAGCAGAAGATGCCAGACCGGCACTTGTCGGCACATGATTATCAGATGAAACATGTAAAGGTGGAAAATCACCTAATTGAGTGCGTAATATTTTTAAAAACGTGTGCACGCGCGTAGCGTCACAAACTTGTTCGTTTAATACAAATGTATCTGTGCTAGTTTCACTGGGTGAAACACTAGTCGTCGTGTAAAAACGATCGAGTGTTAATGAGAGAGAACTGGTAGTGGGTAAATTAAGAAATGCATTTTTTTTCCCCCAGTATTTAATGAGGGCAATATTGGTGTGTGCAGTAGCTGTCATAAAGGTTGAATCCATGTATTTTGAGCGCCAGCTTTTGTTAGCGCATTAGCAATAGTAATCGCGTCATTATTATTTTTGGCTAAGGCAAACATTGCACCACCGATACCGGCACCTGTCAATTTAGCGCCAAGTGCGCCAGCGTGCGTTGCAGCGTTTACCAGCTTATCTAATTTGGGGTGAGAAATTCCCAATGATTGCAGTTCATGATGTGCGGCAGTGAACATCATACCGAGATGTTCAGGATTATTTTCAGAAATATCAAGCCGAATTTTTTCGGCAATTTGTCCAAGATGTGTGATTGATGCCCAAGCACGATCGTGATCTGTCAATAAAAATTCTTTGACAATACTGATAGCATGGACTGTTTGTCCGTGAATACCAGTATCAGCTAACACCAGTGTACCTGTTAAATTCATACCAAAAGTAGACATACCTTTATTTTTAATAAACCAAACGGGATTATCGGCATTAACTGTCGTCGTATCTAATCCAGACGGTGAGCCGTGTGAAATCACTTCTTCGATATTGGTAAAGTAGGCTAATTCTTCCTCGCTCAAATCCGTATCAAAATAATCAAAAAAAGCTTTTGTAATCGCTGTTGCCAAAGCAGCCGAAGCACCAAATCCGCGTTCCTGAGGGACGTTTGAATCGATAGCTAGGTGAAAGGGCGTCGTGCTCATATCGAATTTGTCTAAAAGACGTAATAGCAGTTGCCGTGCCCCCTCGACATTGGCTCCTAACTCACTTAAATCGCCGTGAAATTCAGCCCCATCAATCGTTTGACCGCGAAATGCAGGACGTAGAGTGGCTGTAACAGTCATATTTGGCAAAGGGATTGCAATCGCAGGTTCACCATAAACAACGGCATGTTCGCCAATCAAAATCGCTTTTGCGTGGGACTTGCCAACGCCATTCATTTGACTTAACATAATTTCCTCCAGATGTTCTTTACTATTGTACCGCACGAGGCCATTTAGTGTAAAATATAAAGAGAATGACGTTGTTTAGTGCGTGTAATGCATGCAGTAAACAGCGCCATACAAAATATAAAGTGCTTATGAGCACACCGAAGAAAGGTATTTTTATGAACGCCAACAATACATTTGTGGTTTTAGATCTTGAAACCACAGGACAAAGTGTGGCAAAGGGCGGGCGCATTATTCAAATTGGTATGACATTTATTCGGCAACGAAAAATTGTTGACCATTTTGAGTCTTTTGTAAATCCAGGTCAGTTGATTGATCGGCAAATTCAACAATTGACACACATTAGCCAAAAAGATGTACAACATGCGCCATATTTTGATGAAATTGCGCCAATGTTGCAGAGCTTACTGTCAGATGCCGTGATTATTGCGCACAATATTAATTTTGATTATCCCTACTTGAATGATGAATTTGAAAGAACTGGATTTCCCGTTTTACAGATTCCAGCAATTGACACTGTACAGTTGGCGCAAATTTTGTTGCCAACTGCACCGGGATATCGACTGTTAGATTTGACAACGTATTTGGATATCAATTTAGTAAATGCCCATCGCGCCAACGCTGATGCGCATGCGACTGCTTTACTTTTCTTAGAAATGTGGCGTCGTGCTGAACAATTGCCATCTGTGGTATTACAGCAATTACAAACTGGTGATTGGCCACTTTTAAGGCAAACCCAGCAGTTTTTAAAGTTAGTTCGTCCTAAAAGTACCCAGCCATTTGATGTTCAAGACAAGGTGGCGTTGCAAATTAATCAACAGGTTTCCTCTGCAAACCTTAAAGATATCCAACCGATTGACTATCCAGTGAGTGTGACCGAAAAGCGTGCCTTATTTGGTGAATGGTTAACTCAAAATGAAGCGCAAGAATTTCTAATGGATCGAACCCACCGTTTTTTAACAAAACGCTCTGATGGTCTATTGACGGTTTTGACAGCGCCACGGATGGGCAAAACAATTGCTTATTTAATTCCGGTCATTTTAAGCCAACAAAACACTGTGTTACTCACAAATGATGATAGTTTACAAATGCAACAATTAGCCTTGTTAGAAAAGTTATCATCTCTATTTGATGTGCCATTTAGTAGTGCAATATTGTATGATCCTTCTGCTTATATTGATTTGTCACGTTTCATTAAAACGTTAGCCGTTCACGATTCATCACAAGTACAATTTGCTAAAGCACGGTTGTTAGTCTGGTTGACTCAAACGAAAACTGGATTATTGCAAGAAATTAGTATTGGCTTGCACAATTTAGATATCATTCAAAAAATTCGTGGCGATGAGCAATCAGAATTTTTCAAAAGAGCACGTCAAAATGCGGATAATGCTAATGTGTTGATTATGAATTTTCAAACTTTTTTCACGCAGGATCAATCATTACGTCAAAAAAGGCAAATTCAAAAATGGCCATTAGTTGTCATGGAAACCCCAGCGCAATTTGTTGACGATTTGCGGCAGTATTTTCATGTGTCATTTAATGTGACAGCACTAAAAAATGATTTAAAGGGTATTGCGCATCAAGAAGTTACCGGATTGACGCATAAACAGCGATTATTTATTAGGCAAAGTACGAGTGAAGCACTCAAAATTTTGAAACAGTTGACACAATCAGACAGTACTAGGACCAATTTGAAACGTACTGAACGTTTAGCCTTGGTGATTTCTCATATTAATCAATTGCTTTCGCTTACAGAAGCGCATTTACCGAAAGAATTTCAGTTGCTTGAAAATCAGCTCAATAAAATTATCAGGCTTCAAACGCAAGACGATGTGGTGAGTGGAAACGAGCAGATTTCTGAAAATGGTCAGTCACAGGTCATTTTGAGTTTCGATGTGTTAGAACGCGCTATTTACCACAAAAAAATTGTTGCACATATTCGAAAATTATTAGTAGTTAGTGAATTTTTGCCGACTGGTGTGACGGATTTTTTGCGTGATGTCCCAGATACTTGGACCATTGAGCGAGATTTTGTTCATGATGATCGCAAGCCGGTCCAATTGGTACAATTACAAAAAAAGTCGCCCATTCTGCATTTGCAGGCTATGACCCAAGAGGATGTTGGTGAAATTATGGTCATCGTGCCTAATGAGGAGCGTGTGAATCACTGGTATCAAAAGATAAAATATGCGGTGACAACGAATTATAATATTGTGGCGGAAGGCGTTACTGGTTCTTTAGAAAAAATCCAACGTCAAAGTCAAACAAATCGTCAAAACATTGTGATTGTAACGCCAAAAATTTTTGGGACGATGTGGCAACGTGATCAAGAGTTACCAGCGATTGTGATCGTGCCTGAGCGTGACGTATGGCAGCCAGTTGCAAGACTTGCATCCGTATTAAACCAAATGCAACGGCACCAATCGGCTATGCTAGTAACACAATTAAATGCTATGCAACGTAATCGATTCAAACAACAGCTCGCAATAGTGCCATTTAATGTTGAGCATGATTTAGTGGCACAATACCATGAACTTTTTAATCAGCGTTAATTTTCGCAGTCAGGGGAGACGTTTATTTGGTACAATATAAGTGTATGTGCATAAAGGAGTAACATCATGATGCAATTTAAGGACGACATTCGAATCCGCCAGCGTCGCCGCCGAACTCGCATTCATTGGGCACGAGTTTGGTTTCTAATTATTGGTGCTGCTATTGTGCTGGGGACTTTGACACTAGGCTATTTTTATTTGTCGCTATCACCCATGCGGGAAGCGGAAACAAGAATTGAAAAAATTGTTCGTCAGAAATCAGACATTGTTACCGTAACGCAAGTGTCAGTTGATTATCGAGACCGTACGACCTATGCAGCTTCTGGTGAAACTGCCAATGGGACAAAAAAAGTTGCCATTGTGCAAGATAACAAAGTGAAAACATACAGTCGTTCTGAAGGTATGTCAAATGCCCAATTACGATCACTTTTACTTAAAACTTATCACCCTAAAAAATTATACAGCGCTAATATTAGCCGCTACAAAAACGTTTTAGTTTGGGAAATTAGTTATAAAGCACAAAATAATAAACTCAATTACCTAACCCTAGATTTTAAAACAGGTAAGGTATATCGCGCCATATCGGGCATGTAATTAAGGATGATTAAATGAATTTATCAGATAGAGTAACAGCTATTACCGCCTCTCCAACATTGTCAATGAATGCTTTGGCAAAAGAAATGCAGTCACAAGGTATTGATGTCATTAATCTAGGTGTTGGTGAACCAGACTTTCAAACACCTGAAAATATTGCTGAAGCAGCAATAGCCGCCATAAAAGCTGAAAAAACAAGTTTTTACACGCCATCAAGTGGTTTACTTGCACTAAAGCAAGCTGTTGTGGATCGCATATATGCGCGTTATCAGGCGCGGATTGGGACTGATAATGTGACGATTACCACTGGTGCAAAGTTATCACTGTACGTGTTGATGCAAACTTTGCTTAATCCTGGGGATGTTGTGGTAACAGCAGCACCAGAATGGGTGAGTTATGTTGAACAAGTCAAATTAGCTGGTGGCAAATTATTAGAAGTACATTCTAAAAATGATGCATTAAAGTTAACGGTACCAGATTTGATGAATGTTTCTGAACCAATCAAGGCAGTCATTATCAACTCACCAACTAATCCAACTGGACAAGTTTATTCTCGCGAAGAAATTCAACATATTCTTGATTGGGGTTCAAAAAATGATGTATTTATTATTCTAGATGAGATATATGGCCAATTAGTATATAACGGTGTGACATTTACCTCTGGGCTTCAATTAGCAGATATTAACAAAACCAATATGATTATTGTTGATGGTGTTTCAAAAGCATATGCAATGACGGGGTGGCGAATTGGTTGGACAATTGCGCAGCCTAAAATTATTCAAGCGATGAATAAATTGCTTGGACATTTGACATCAAATCCCACGGCGGCTGCACAATATGCCGCTATTGAAGCACTCAATGGTGATCAAGCAACGGTTGAAACGATGCGACAGGCATTTGAAGAACGATTAAACAAGACCTTTGATGCACTAAATTGTGTACCGGGTTTGCATGTTGACGTGAAGCCTCAGGGCGCGTTTTATTTGTTTCCCAAAGTTGACGCAGAAGCCCTATTGGCTGTTGGTGTTGCTAATACGACCGAATTATCTACCAAAATTTTGCAGGAAGCACACGTTGCGGTACCCGCTGGAGAAGGATTTGGTATGCCTGGATATTTCCGTTTGAGCTATGCTAAAGACCAAGCCACCTTGGATGAAGCAATAAATAGATTAAGCGATTTCTTTAAAAAATATATGAAAGCATAAGAGACAGATGACTGAAAAAATTCCAACAATTCAAATTATTGATGCCAAAAACTATGTTGGCAAGACCGTTAAAATCGGGGCTTGGTTGCGCCAAAAAAGAGGTAGCGGCAAAATTGCATTTTTGCAACTGCGTGATGGAACCGCTTTTTTCCAAGGTGTTGTTGCAAAAGCAGATGTATCAGAAGCTGTTTTTGAAAAAGCAAAGAGTTTAAAGCAAGAAACAAGCCTGTACGTGATTGGAGAAATTCATGAAGATTCACGGTCGTCATTTGGCTATGAAATGGCTGTTTCTGATCTTGAAGTGATCGGTGAAAGTCATGATTATCCGATTACGCCAAAAGAGCATGGTACGGATTTTCTGTTTGATGAACGGCACCTGTACTTGCGTCATTTAAAGCCATTCGCAACGTTAAAAATACGCAACACATTGATTGCGGCTTCTTATGAATTCATGAATCAAGAAGGGTTTACAAAATTAGATGCGCCATTTTTGACAGGTTCTGCTGCCGAAGGGACAACTGAATTATTTGAGACAGATTACTTTGGTGAATCAGCCTTTTTGGCACAAACTGGTCAATTGTATGCGGAAGCTGGCGCAATGGCATTTGGTAAGGTCTTTACTTTTGGTCCAGCTTTTCGTGCAGAAAAGTCAAAAACACGTCGCCATTTGACTGAGTTTTGGATGATTGAGCCAGAAATGGCGTTTATGCACCAAGAAGAAAGTTTGGTATTCCAAGAACGGTATATTGCTTTCTTGATTTCAAAAGTACTTGAGAGAAATGAGCAAGAATTGGATATTCTTGAACGTGATAAGGACGTTTTGCGTTCCTACACGCAACTACCTTATCCTCGTGTAAGTTACGATGACGCAATTAAGCTTTTGCAAGATAATGGCTTTGATGTTGAGTGGGGTGTTGATTTTGGTTCACCTGAGGAAACATTTTTGGCTAATCACTTCGCCAAACCGGTGTTCATCATTAATTATCCAAAAGCAATTAAAGCATTCTATATGAAAAAGCACCCAACGCGTGATGATGTGGTGATTTCTGCTGATTTGTTAGCGCCTGAAGGATATGGTGAAATTATTGGTGGCTCTGAACGTGAAGATGACTACGACACATTAAAAGCTCGCATTGAAGAACAAGGGCTAGATATGTCTGAATATGAATGGTATTTGGATTTGCGTCGCTACGGTTCGGTCCCACATTCTGGTTTTGGACTTGGGCTGGAACGTATGGTCACATTTGTTACTGGTGAGGAACATATTCGTGAAGCAATTCCTTTCCCACGTATGACAAATCGTCTGAGACCATAAAAGATGATTTCGATAGTGTATAATTATGGTACACTATTGTTGAAAAAGAAACGTCCAAGAATATCTTGGACGTTTTTAAAACAGAGGGAATATGACGTTAGAGCAAAGACTACAACAGTATATTCAAGCTGGTAACAGCAGCATTAGCAATGAATTATTGCTACATTATCAAGACATTGGTTTGGATAATGACGATCTCGTACTATATCTTCAAGTTCAGAGAATTCAAGATCGTGGTGATCAAGCGACACCGGTTGCTGTGGCGCAGATTATGCATACCACTGAAAAAGTGGTAATCCAACGTTTGCAAAGTTTGATTAAGCGCGAATTGATGCAAGTAAAAGGTGGCGCTATTAAAACTGAAGTCTACGATTTTACGCCGCTATTTGATAAGTTATTGGGCGGCACAATTGTTGAACACAGTGAATTGCTATCAGATGGTAAAAGCACCCGCCGACAAATCATGCAGACACTGGAGTCGGAGTTTGGTAGGCCACTATCACCAATGGAAATGCAGACGATTAGTCATTGGTTTGACCAAGATCATTTCGAGCCAGTGATGATGATGCTTGCTATTCAAGAAGCCGTCGCAAACAATGCGCGGAGTTTGCGCTATATTGAGACCATATTGACTAATTGGCAACGTGACAATATCACGACACCTCAAGCAGCTGAAGTCGCAAAACAAAGGCGTCGTGGTGTCACATACACTAATTTTATTGATTAATTATTTAAAGATGATTTGATACTGGTCATCCAAGTGAAAACCAAATATCGGTTGTTTATTTGGTGCTAATAAAGTAGTACGAAATGACGAATTTTTTAAACGTGAAAATAGTTGTCCCAAAGTCATGGACTTATTACCCAAAACAAATAACACCTCATGATGCGTATCATCGGCGTAAGCTAATGTTGTGATGGGGAAACGATTAGCATCGTTTTCCCATAATAAACGCGTTTTTGGTGACATATAGCGTGTTAAATCTTCTAAGTCTGATAATTTCATAAATTCATTATAAAGGAAAATCATGGAAAAAACATATCATTTAATGGCGACTGCAGCCGCTGGTCTAGAATCACTGGTTGGTAAAGAATTAGAACGTTTGGGGTATGATCACCAAGTGGAGAATTATCGTGTCAGGTTTGATGGCACGCAGCGTGATATTTTAAATACCAATATCTGGTTGCGTACTGCAGATCGGATTAAAATTATCGTGGGTGAATTTGATGCCACGACATTTGACGATTTATTTGAAAATGTTAAAGCATTGCCTTGGGAAGACTATCTCAATTATGATTCTGAGTTTCCTGTGGCCGGCCGTTCAAAAAAATCAGAGTTATTTAGTGTACCAGATGTGCAGGCTATCACTAAAAAGGCGATTGTGAATCGTTTGCAGGATGCTTACCACATCAGAACACGTTTACCTGAAAATGGCTATTTTGCACAATTAGAAGTGATGATTGACAAAGATCATGTGATTGTGACGTTGGATACGACTGGTGAATCATTATTCAAGCGAGGATATCGTGTGAATAAGGGTGGCGCCCCACTAAAAGAAAACTTTGCTGCTGCATTAGTTTTGTTGACTAATTGGCACCCAGATCGACCATTTGTTGATCCAACTACTGGGTCAGGTACAATTGCAATTGAAGCTGCATTGATTGGACGCAATATTGCTCCTGGCTTAATTCGTGATTTTGACGTCGAGCAAATGGATTGGTTTGATAAGTCTCTGTCAGATAGTGTACGTGATGATGCCGAAGAACAGGCAGATTACGACAGAACGCTAGATATTGAAGGTTTTGACATTGATGAAAACATGGTGGCAATTGCCACTGAAAACGCGAAGCATGCTGGACTTGGACATGACATTACCTTCAAACAATTAGCCGCTAAGGATTGGACAACTGACAAAATTAATGGCGTTTTAGTTGCCAATCCGCCTTATGGCGAACGTTTGGGAGAATTAGATGCTGCTCGAGAACTGTATCAACAAATGGGTGACGTTTATCGCCAATTACCAAGTTGGAGCAAGTATATTTTGACAAGTGATCTTGAATTTGAACAAAGTTACGGCGAGAAGGCAACCAAGCGTCGCAAGTTATATAATGGTGCTTTACGCGTTGACTATTTCCAATACTGGGGTAAACGTGTGAAATAAAAAACAATGATTGTGCACAATGTATAATCGTTGTTTTTATTTTTGTTCATAGTTGTCATGACGTGCTATCATCTCATTGTTAAAATAAATTAATAATGAAATGAGGATAATGTTAATGATTGAAAAAAATATTGAAGCTAACAACCTATTTGCCAGCGTGCTTTCAGATGTCAAGCCAAGTCCGATTCATGCGTTTGATGAAAAAGTGAGCGATTTACCAAATATTCTGAAGCTGACGATTGGTGAACCAGATTTTTCAGTGCCAGAGCACATCAAGCAAGCCGCGGTGGCAGCTATTTTGGCAGATGACTCTCATTATTCTGTTTCTGCTGGGACAAAACAGCTGCGTCAGGCGGCTAGTCATTTTTTAGCTGATCGATACGATCTTCATTATGACGCTGACACCGAAATTTTAACAACAATTGGAGCTACTGAAGGACTGTATGCCATTTTGTCTGCTATTTTAGATGAAAATGATGAAGTTATTATTCCGACGCCAGCTTATCCCGTCTATGCTGCTATGACAAGGCTCAACAAAGGTAATCCGCTTCTGGTTGATATATCGCAGGATAATTTTATATTAACGCCTGATCATCTACGCGCTATTTTGGCGAATCATACGCATGTCAAGGCGCTTATTTTGACTAATCCTTCAAATCCCACAGGCGTGACTTATTCTGCAGAAGCCTTGTCGGATCTTGCTGATGTTTTGCGTGGTACAGACGTATTGGTCATCTCAGATGAAATTTATAGTGAACTGCGCTATGATGATCAGCATGTTTCAATGGCAACATTTTTACCTGACCAAACGTTAGTGATTAATGGCGTGTCAAAATCTCACGCAATGACGGGCTATCGGATTGGCATTATTGCTGGGCCGGCTGCACTAATCACTCCAGTCAACATGGTCCATAGTTTTATTATCATGACACCATCCAATCCAGCTATGGCAGCAGCAACGGAGGCATTTGATAGTAGTTTGAGTGCAAGTGATACCGAAAAAATGAAAAATGCTTACCGTGAACGGCGTGATTTGTTGGTCTCTAAAATGACGGCGCTTGGTTTTGAAATGGCGACACCAAGCGGTGCTTTCTACATTTTTGCTAAAATTCCTGAAAATTTGAATCAAGACGATGTTGCTTTTGCTTATGATTTAGTCGATCAAGAAAAATTAGCAGTAGTACCCGGATCAGGTTTTGGTCCTGGTGGTGAAGGCTATATTCGCTTGAGTTATGCAGCTTCAATGGCAATGCTCACAGATGCCATGGCGCGGCTATCGTCATATTGTGAAAATAATAGTGCCACCAGAATAGGTTAGTTTTATCTGTGGAAGTTATGATAAAATGGAATAATTATAACTAAAAGGATATGACTATGACAACAGTTTACATGCGTCCGGCCATCAAAACGGATTTAAAAGAGATTACAACTATTATTGACGGCGCACGTCATTTTCTCAAAGCACAAGGTCTGCCACAATGGCAATCTGGCTATCCCAATGAAGAAACCGTTGCAACAGATATCGCATTAAATCGTGGCTATGTTTTGGTTGTGGGTAGTGAAGTAGCTGGGTACACAGCATTAATTGCAGGGGCAGATCCAGTATATGAAGCAATCACAGAAGGTCAGTGGCTATCTGATACTGATGAGTATATCAGCGTTCATCGCTTTGCTATCTCAGATGGTTTTCGTGGGCAAAAGTTGGCGCAACGTTTTATGACAGCTATTTTGACGTTATGCTATCACAAAAATCAATTCGATGTGAGAATTGATACGCATCCAGAAAATCATCCGATGCAGTCAGTTATTACTGGCAATGGTTTTGAAAAACGAGGCGTTGTCTATATTAATGAGGGAAAAGAAATTAACGGCGAACGATGGGCTTATCAACTCATTTTGGCATGATGATTAACTATAAAAGTGCTACACGTTTTGATACGTGTAGCACTTTTAAAATTAAAAAAACTTTTGTTTTGCTATTTACTTACTTAAAATAAGCGGATATAATAAGAGCATACTAATTTGATAAGGGGTCAACACATGACATCATTTACGGAATTACAACAGCAACGCCGAACAATTTACGCGCTGGGTCAAAATGTTCAGCAAACACCAGAAGCATTATTTGAACTGGTAAAATCAGCAGTTCGTTATGCACCGACTGCCTTCAATAACCAAACAGTACGTAGTATTGTGTTGACGGGTGATGCTCACGAAAAGCTCTGGGATATTGTTGCTAAGCGTTTAAAACAAGAAGTACCCGATGAAACGGCCTATCAAGCAACTTTAGCCAAAATTAATGCAAGCTTTAAGGCTGGATTCGGAACCGTATTATTTTTCACAGATACTGCAATCGTTAAGTCTTTTGAAGAAAATGTACCATTATACGCAGAAAACTTTCAGGATTGGTCTGAACAAGGGCATGGTATTGCGGAATACGCTACTTGGTTAGCATTAACAGAAGCTGGTTTAGGTGCTTCTTTACAGCATTATAATCCGTTGATTGACGAAGAAGTTGCCGAAGCTTTTGACGTTCCAAGTACATGGCGTTTACGTGCGCAATTAGTGTTTGGATCTATTGAAGCACCGGCCGCTAACAAAGATTTCGTTGGTGACGATGAACGATTTAAATATTATAGTAAGTAAAAAACGAACTGCTTAGCGGTTCGTTTTTTTTAACGCCTGCATTGCGAGCTGGTGTGCACCATGATTTTGTTTTTCGGGTATCCAACTAATTAAGACCAAAGGGAATTCAGATAATAGGCTTATAATTCGATCGACATAAGATTGGTAGTGTTTGGCATATTTTTTTTGAATAGCGTCAGCGACAATTTTTGAATCGGTATAAATCTGTAAATTATCAATCATTGGTAACTGTTTGATGCCCCAGATAAGCCCCATGAACTCGGCTTCATGATTATCAGCGCTTTGGGGTAAGTCGCTTTTGAGTTGTTGCTGGTGCTTGTTGACGATTAAAACCGCTCCAACTGCTGATTGCCCAGTGTGGACGTTTCGCGCTGCGTCAACATAAAGTGTCATCATGTCTAAAATCCCCTGAAATGGTTTATAGCAACCATTATAACAGAAATCAGTATTCTAAAATATCACAACCCTGATACTGGAAAGCTAACTTTTATTTGTCATCATTTTTTTAATATCAAAAATCTGGTAAAATAGGTTACGAATACGTTTATAGAAAAGAGTTTCACATGGTACCAAAACGCGGTTATTTTCAGCCAATTGATTCTGTTGGCCTCATGAGTTGGTTATGGTGGGGTGTATTTTTGATGTTGAGTTTCATTATTTGGAATGAAATTGGCTTCAAACTGGATGTTCTACCCATTGTTAGCATTTTAGTTGTCCTCGTAGTGGGACTGTTAATGATTATTCGAAGGCGCGTTTATTTGGCCGGCTCGCAAATTTTCTTGGGGCGTATCTTAATGGCTGAATACGAAAAAGTTAAGTTAGAAGACATTGATAATTGGCAAATAAAGGGACGTATTTTGTCTTTTGAACGTGCAGACCGTAAAAGAAAATACCTATTAAGTCGCAATGTCGCGGAGCAAATTAAAGGATATAAAGATACGAATGGCAGATAACATAACGATTAACATTGTTGATCAGGTTGGGCGCATTGATGCCGTTTTGGCAAAAGAAACGTTACCGTATTCTAGAACAACATTGTCAGATTGGCTTTTAGAAGGCAATGTTTTAGTCAACGGCACACAGGTGAAGAGATCTTACAAAGTATCTTCAGGTGATGTTGTCACAATTACGCCGCCAGAAATTAAAGACACTGAAATTTTGGCTGAAAATATACCGCTTGATATTGTATATGAAGATGATGATTTGTTAGTCGTTAATAAACCACAAGGTATGGTTGTGCATCCGGCTGCTGGTCATACGACAGGTACACTGGTGAACGCATTAATGTATCATTCACCACTGTCTACCATTAATGGTGAATTTCGACCAGGAATTGTACATCGTATTGACCGTGACACTAGTGGATTATTGATGGTTGCAAAAAATGATAGCGCCCATCAAGCATTGTCTGCACAATTAAAGGCGCATAAAAATCAACGTATCTATATTGCCTTAGTTCGCGGCGAATTTCAGGAAGATACTGGCACCATTTCGGCACCGCTAGCACGTCATAAAGTTGATCGTAAAAAGCAGGCTGTTACTGAAGGCGGCAGGGAAGCAATTACACATTTCCAAGTCTTAAAACGGTTTGTCGGCTATACACTGCTAAAAGTTCGTTTAGAAACCGGACGTACACATCAAATTCGTGTTCACATGACTTATATTGGGCACCCTATTGTCGGTGATCCGGTCTATGGGAACGCACAAAAGTTACCAAATGTTTCACTGAATGGTCAGTTATTACATGCAAAGACCTTGTCATTAACGCAGCCAACGACAGCTGAACAGTTAACGTTTGATAGTGTACTCCCAGATTATTTTGATCAAGCGTTAGCAACATTAACACCTATTATTCGAAAGGATGAAAACAATGGCAAATAAAGAAGTTTTAGATAATGCCTCTTTGCAAAGAGCGCTAACTCGTATTACGTATGAAATTATTGAGCGTAACAAAGGTGGGGAAGACCTCGTTTTAGTTGGCATTAAAACGCGTGGTGAGTTTTTGGCTCATCGTATCGCTGATCGACTAGAACAACTCGAAGGTGTGCGTATTCCAGTGATGGCGATTGATATTACTAATTTTCGTGATGATATTCCAGATCATCATGATGACTTGGGACTAAATCAAGCTGAACGATTAAACATTTCTGAAAAAAATATTGTGTTGATTGATGATGTACTGTTTACTGGTCGAACAATTCGTGCAGCATTGGACGCTTTAATTCATATTGGTCGTCCGAAAACAATTGCTTTAGCTGTTTTAGTGGATCGTGGTCACCGAGAATTGCCAATTCGAGCCGATTTTGTTGGGAAAAATATTCCAACAGCTCAGAACGAAAAAATCAAGGTATTTGTACAGGAAATTGATGGCAAGGACGCCGTGGAAATTGTTCACTAAATCAAAATTTGTTGGTTATCTTGATGTGTAGCCATGATAACTTTGGAGTGTGGTATTTATGAAAAGACATTTAATCTTAGAAGACGGGACTGTTTTTGAAGGTCTTGGTTTTGGTGCGCCTGCTACTACGTTTGGTGAAATCATCTTTCATACTGCCATGACCGGTTATCAAGAAATTATTACAGATCCAATATATGATGGGCAAATGATTGTATTTGCTATGCCTGTTATTGGTGCGGCAGGGATTCATGCTGAGGCTTATGAGTCTGTCAAACCAGCCATCAGGGGAATGATTGTCCACGATTTGGCAGAAGTTTCTGTTAATCGACAACGGCGTATGAATTTAGACCGTTTTTTGAAGCAACATAACGTGCCCGGATTGTATCAAGTAGATACACGAAAATTGATTCGTCATTTGCGAGAAACTGGCCCACAAAAGGCTACAATCGTTGATTTTGCGGACGATCATGCTGTTGATCAATTAGTTGCCACGGTCTTGACGAACAAGCAGGTGCAAAATACGGCAACACTAAAGCCTTATGCTAATCCAGGGCGTGGACGGCATATTGTTGTCATCGATTTTGGATTAAAACATGGTATATTGCGAATGTTAGGCGATTATGATGCCAATGTTTCCGTATTACCTTACACAACAAGTGTAGATGAGGTACTCACGCTGGATCCTGACGGGATCATTCTGTCGACAGGACCTGGTGACCCACGTTCATTACCAGATAGTGTATTAACATTAATTCGTGTTTTGCAAACGAAGGCGCCATTACTAGGTATTGGATTAGGGCATGAGTTATTTGCACTAGCCAATGATGCTACTTTAGCACCGCTATCGTCGGAACATCATGGTATGAATCATCCAATACAAGAAATTATTTCGAGACAGATTTTCTTTGCGATGCAAGGGCAAGGTTATGCTGTTGACAATGACTCAATTGATCGCAAAAAGTTATTTGTCACTTATCGGGATTTGGTAGATGGTGCTGTGCAAGGCTTGCGGCACCGTGAATATCCGGCTTTTAGTGTACAGTTTTTCCCTGATGCTGCGCCAGGACCATTAGAAGCTACAGCAGTTTTTGCAGATTTTTTTGAAACGGTAGAGGACTATGTCGAACATCACAGCTAACAATGTATTATTTATCGGCGCAGGTGCTAACGATTTTGGTCGTGAAGCAGAATACGATGCAGCCATTTATCAAGTGATGCCTGAACTTCGTGGTCATGGTGTTAATGTCTACTTGATTGACGAGAATCCTTACTCATTATCGTTGGAAAGTTTAGCAGCAACGGCTATTTGGCAACCACTAACGGTTGAAAATATTAAGGCTGTTATTAAACAGTATCAAATCGATACTGTTTTGCCACTATTTGGTGGTGAACGTGCGTTACGTTTGTGGTCGCAAACGGTTCAGGCATGGTCACACGGCGATGGTCCGGTACCGCAAACGCTAGGATTAACTATTGACATGCTATTGCGTGTTAACAACGTGGCCGTTTTGACAAGTATGATGGCTGATGCTGGATTACCGGTTATTACGAACCATGTTGCTAAGGCACAAGAAGATGCTAATGAACTACTACGTGAAATTAAGTTACCTTTAATGGTGCGGGCTTTGCACCCAAATCAGGCAAATACGCGTCAAATTGTTGAACGATTAGACGAATTTGAAACAGCTGTGAATAGTGCTAAAAGTCAGTCGATGACACAAGAAATCGTGATTTCCAGAGCTATTAACGGTATGAAAGAAGTCAGTCTTGAAGTATTGCGAGATTTTCGAGGCAATAAAATGCAAATCGGTGCTAGCGAGGACATGGATCCCATAGGAATCCATACTGCTGACTCCTTGAGTGTATCGCCGACACTAACACTTTCAGATCAAATTTTAGAAAAAATGAGATTTTATGCCTTTCAGGTTGCTGATTTATTAGACTTAAGAGGTGTATTGCATGTCCAATTTGCAGTTGATGATTTGACGAATACTATCTATATTATCAAGATATCACCATATATTGATCAAATGGCCAGTCGTATGGCGCTGGTTACAGGTTACCCTGTCATGTTGGTTGCAATTAATTTGGCGATGGGTGTTGCCCTTGAAGAAATTGTTTTATCCCATGATTTTGGCAAAAAAATGGCAATGATGGAACCGATGATGGATCACGTCACTGTCAAATTACCAATTTTTCCCTTCGGTGAATTGGAGCAAGCAGGCGTTTCAGTTAATCGTCAACTCAATAGTATTCAGAAATCTGTTGGATCGACAATTGGCTTTGGGCGTACATTTATCGAAGCACTTGAAAAAGCAATTCGTTCAGCCCATTTTAATAATGCGAGTTTTTCACCAACCAATATGAGCCATAGTTCGGATGATGCGTTGATTCAACAATTAATTCATCCAGAAGACAATCGCGTGTTGCTTCTAGTTGAAGCGATTAAGCGTGGTTATGAAATTGATGAATTAGCTGAATTAACTAATATTGACGAATTCTTTTTCTACCAACTGGGTCATTTATTAAAGTTAGAATTAGAGGTGGAACAACAAGCTGACAGTGTTGAAGCGTTGCGCCGTGCAAAAAAGTATGGTTTGTCAGACGGCTTGTTAGCACGATTCTGGCAGACTAATTTCAAAAATATCGCAACATTGGCACACGAAAATCATATTGAACCAACTTTTAAAGCATTAGAACCATCTGCTGGTGAATTTCCAGAAAACGCTAGACAATATTATGCAACTTACGAAGAGGAAAATGAATCATTGCCGGTGAGTGACGATACTGTCTTAGTTATTGGTAGTGGTGCATTCCGAATGGGCGATGCAGCCGCTGGTGGTTATGCAACCACGATTGTTTTGTCGGAATTAAGACGTTTACAATATCACACCGTAATTATGAATAATAATGCAAGTGATGCTACCTTACTACAAAATTTGGCCGACAAGCAGTATCTGGAACCCTTAGAGATATCAGATGTCATGAAAGTAGTGGCGCTTGAAAAACCAATTGCTATCATTGTACCTGGTAATCGACGTAAACTGATTGATGCTTTAACTGATTTAAAGCAAAATGTCTTAATTTTGCCAAAAGAAAAACATGTGCCGAATGGTCCAGATGATACTGAAACAGAATTTGCTCTCAATGTCTTTTCTGATGGGCACAACATTTATCCAATCAATATTACACAACACATGACTGGTGAGCTTCGTATTGTACCAGAAATTGCACAACTGCCAATTCAGCTAGCACAAACACACTTAGAAAATCCTGGTGTTTATCAAGTGATTTGGTATCAAGATACGTCAGAATGGGTCAAGCATGTTGATGTGCCCGATATATCACATGATACGTGGTTGCGACCAATGCCATTTGGCCAAGTTGCGTTTATGAGTAAAGTGATGCAAGTGCAGTGGTTGCGTATGACAGTGAGAGCTTTGTTGTCAAGAATGACGTTACAGGACAATGAACTATTAGTAAATGTGAATAAATTAATTTTGCAGGCAGATGTTGCTATGATTGCTTCAGATATTAATTATGCTTTACACTTACAGCCGACACAAACAATTGATGGTACGCGATTTGAAATTGGGGTAGGCATTAAATACGATGAATAAATCAAAATATGAAACATATCTGTACACCGGTATTATAGTTGAACAAAATGCTTCTGGACGATACGTGCCAAAAAAGGACGCCAAGCCAAATATTTGGCGAACAGGTAAGCATACAAAAGGTAAGTACGTTAGCTTTGGACAAGTTTTTTTGACTGAAAATAACCAAACTATTGCTGTGATAGCAGTGGAAAACTTGCCTTTTAATCAACGCCATGCCTACACGCCAATGCAACGATGGACATCCGAAACTGTTGATAATGATTTGTTATTACCATATAAAAAAGCCTAAACATGAGATGACATGTTTAGGCTTTTGTTGCACTCTCATCTTTTTTGAGCGATTTGACGTTAAAGTTAAATAAAATGGCATTGAGAACAATTAGTAGCGCACTGAAGATAAAAATGCCTCGGTAATCAAACATACTAGCAATCAAGGCGCCAAACATAGGTCCCATCACACTACCAACAGCTTGAAAACTCTGATTATAACTAAAAATTCGGCTAGTCATGGCCATTGGCGAATTTTTAGTTAACATGGTTTGCACGGCAGGTAACATGGTCGCATCGCTTATACCGACAATAAATCTAAAGACCATTAGCATGAAAATACTAGTGACGAATGCCGTTGGTACAAACGCAACAACGGCAATCATGAACCCGATTTTAATCATGCGGTCAGTACCAACACGATCTCCAATTTTTCCAAATTGTGGGGCGGCTATAACCGTTGCAATACCAGGCATGGCAGCGACTACACCAGCGATGAACGTCGTATTAGAAGCGTTATGCGTTAATTCACGGACAAACAAACTCACGATGGGATTAATTGACGTATTCACAGTTTGTACTAACATGGTCGTGATGAATAAACCTAGAATAAGTTGTTTATTTGGAACAGCTTGCCAGAGTTGTGCTGTGGAAGCACGAGCGGTTCGAGGTGATATTTTAACAGGTTCTTCCTTAACTAAAAATAGCGTCAACAGGAAAACCAGAAATAAAATCACACCCGTGATGTGAAATGACATTCGATAGGAGACAAGTGAAGCTAGTGTACCACCGAACAATGGCCCGAGTAGATTGCCGGCTGTCATACCAGTGACCAAAATACCTAAAGCGTGACCAGCATGCTCTTTGGGCGTTTGGGTGGCAATTAAAGCATTTGAGTTAGATACAAAACCGCCCATGGCCCCTTGTAATGCTCTTAAAGCGAATAGTTCCCAAACATTGCTGACATATCCCATCAGAAATAGTACAATTGCCATTCCTAACGCAGCTCGTAGCATCATTAGTTTTCGACCTTTACGATCTGCTAATTTTCCCCAAAATGGTGACACGATTGCAGTGACCAAGAACGTTATAGCAAAAACAGCACCTGAATAAAACGTGAGTTCATTTTTGCTAAAATCACCTAAAGTGTCAATATATAATGCTAAAAACGGCATTACTTCACTTAATGCGATTCCGGTCATGAAGACGCCAAACCAGAGAACAAAAACATTACGCTTCCAAAGATTACTTTCAGAATTTTCAGACATAAATATTACGCGAATTAATAGTAAATTTAAGCGATTAATACTATTAAAAACGATGTGTTGTTAAGGGTGAACCTTAGACGTAACATCATCGATACGCGACCTCCTTAACTTAGTGTGTTATAAAATGATATAAACTATTATTCCATTCTATCCCTAAATGTTAAAATGTGCACATTTTAAACCTTGACTTGTGAATAGATTAAATTTTGATTATAATTGATGTACGTTTAAAAAGCGTTATTAAGGTATTTTGCGGTTTTAAAAATAGTGAAGTATCTTCCTGATTATATGAAGGGAAGTGAGCGCCAAAAAGTGATATTATGTGCGCTTACAGAGTAATGATATGGCAAGAACAAAAGATTATACTGGACAAGAAGTGCTTGATATGGTGAATGAATACATGTCAAGCGAGGATGCTGAAAAAGTGAAAGCAGCCTATGAGTGGGCAACAGATTTGCATAAGACACAAAAGCGCAAATCAGGGCAACCTTACATCATTCATCCAATTCAAGTTGCGGGTATCTTAGCTGAATTAAAAATGGATACCGCCACAGTTATTTCAGGTTACTTACATGATGTTGTAGAGGACACGCCTGCCACGTTGGCGGATGTCCAAGCACGTTTTGGTGACACAATTGCTCAAATTATTGATGGCGTAACCAAAATTAGTAAAATTCAATATCAAAGTTCACAAGAACAACTGGCTGAAAATCATCGTAAATTACTTTTGGCAATGTCAAAAGATATTCGAGTGATTATTGTTAAGCTGGCTGACCGTTTGCATAACATGCGGACACTTGGTGCGCTGCGTGATGACAAGCAAAAGAGAATTGCCAATGAAACGCTTGATATCTATGCGCCATTGGCTGATCGTTTAGGAATTAGTGCCATCAAGTGGGAATTAGAAGATTTATCATTAAGCTTTATCAATCCTGAACAATATCATCGCATTGCTTCCTTGATGAATATGAAACGTGATGAGCGGATTAGCTATGTCAACGAAGCTGTTCAAGAAATCGAGAATGCGATTCAAGAGTTGGAATTACAAGATGTCGAGGTCTATGGTAGACCAAAACATATTTATTCAATCTATCGTAAAATGACTGACAAACACAAGGCGTTTGAAGAAATTTACGATTTGTCAGCTGTCCGGATTTTAACCGATTCTATTCCAGATACTTATGCTGTGTTAGGTGCTATTCATTCTAAATGGACCCCAATTCCTGGTCGATTCAAGGACTATATCGCGCTACCGAAAGCTAACGGCTATCAAAGTTTACATACTACTGTTATTGGACCTGGTGGGCGCCCCTTAGAGGTTCAAATTAGAACTCACCATATGCATGAAGTTGCCGAGTTTGGTGTGGCAGCGCATTGGGCCTATAAACAAAATAAGGGTTCTAATAAAGAGGCAAATGTCAAAGATAAAAGTGAACAGACGCTGAATGTGATACAAGGTATCTTAGAGCTTCAAGAGAATGCTAAAAATGCTGAAGATTTTATGGACAGCGTGCAAGGCGATCTATTTTCGGATCGTGTTTATGCTTTCACACCGCGAGGAGACGTGTTTGAACTGGCAAAAGGTGCTGGACCATTAGATATGGCTTTTTCAATTCATACAAATGTGGGCATTAAAACCACAGGTGCAAAAGTTAATGGTCGTATTGTGCCGCTGGATTATAAAATTAAAACCGGTGACATTATTGAAATCACTACCTCAGCTAATGCCAAACCAAGTCGTGATTGGCTTGAACTTGTGTCAACGCGTCGTGCTCGTAATAAAATTAAGCAGTATTTTAAGCAACTTGATCGTGATGATAATATTGAAGCAGCTCGAGAATTATTGAGTAACAGCATCAAAGATGGTGGCTATAATGTCAATGATATATTAACGGCAGACAATATTCAGGAAGTCTCCGAAAAAATGCACTATCATTCATCTGATGATATGCTAGCTGCGATTGGTTTTGGCGATGTTGCCTTACCTGGTGTTGTCAATAAACTCACTGAAAAAATAAGAGAAGCACAACAAGAAGCAGCGGCACAAGAGTTGCAACGTGAAATGCTTGAAGAAGGTCATGGCATTAAACGTGATGAAACGGCATTTACTAAACGTCAAAAAGCCTCTGCTGATGATATTGTGATTGCAGGCGTTGATAATTTGTTGGTCAGATTAGGACGTTGTTGTACACCCGTGCCAGGAGATGCTGTAAAAGGTTATATCACAAAGGGACGTGGTATATCTGTCCATCGCCTTGGCTGTCCCAACATTCGTGCTGCTGAAGCACAGGGACAACGGCTAGTTGATGTCGCATGGGAAGATGATTCTGGCTTGAAACCTAATTATGATGCTGATCTAACTGTTCGTGGAGAAAATCGCAATGGTTTGTTGAACGATGTTTTGCGGAGCGTCAATGGGCGTACCAAATATGTCAACTCAGTTAATGGTCATGTGACAAAAAATGGCATGGCACAAGTGGCATTATCAATTGGCGTGCGTAATGTTGAGCAGTTAACCGTTATTATGGATGCGCTCAATAATCTGCCTTCAGTATATGATGTTGAACGCGCATTTCATTAATGAGTTCCTTTTGTAGTGAGATTAAAAGATTTATCAGGCGATAAGTCTTTTTTTTGTGCTATATTGTTTTTTGAAAATATAGCGCATATTAGGAGAGCATACTATGCATTTAATTACAATGGCATCAATCAGACAAGAGGGAAAAGTGGGGACGCTATTAGTTGATAAGCGGCATCACGAGGTTTATTTCACACCTCAAGTTTTGCCAGAAGCTAAGGCAGATAAATGGTTACTTTGGTTACTGATTGTGAGTGGTATTTTAGTGACACCCTATTGGCTGTTTGATCGCTTTATCACGTTGCCTCATTTTGTGATACATCAGCCAATTTTATGGTGGCTGTGCTTATGTTTAACTGCTGGATTGCCATTTTTAGCTTGGTACTTTGGTCGGCAAAAAGGAAAATATAACTTAACGCAATTAAAACCCTTGACAGTTAAAAAAGATGAACTACTTGTTGATTTGAAATATTGGTGGTTTGAACGATTATGGATTGCTTTTGTTCTTTTTTTGTTGCCGCCAACTGCTATTATGTTCTTTATTTTTTATGTGATTAAAAGTGACCCTCTGGATGCTTTGTTGATAACGGTCCATGCTGCGTTGTTTTTACGTCGCTTGAAACCAAATGCTATTTCACGTATCATGATAACAACAAAAGATATACTTAAATGGAGACAATATGAGAGTAGTAGTGCAACGCGTCAAACAAGCAGTTGTAGCAATTGATGGTCAACCAACCGGTCAAGTAGGACAAGGTTTTGTGCTCTTGGTAGGTATTAGTGATCATGATACAGAGGATGAAATTGATTACCTTGTTCGTAAAATTACCAATTTACGCGTTTTTAGTGATGAAAACGACCATATGAATTTGAGTCTTAAGGATATCAATGGTGGTATATTGTCAATTTCACAATTTACGTTGTACGCTAATACCAAAAAGGGTAATCGACCAAGTTTTACTGACGCCGGTGCACCTGATTTTGCAGAAAAGATGTATGACTTATTTAATGATCGTTTATTGAAAACCGGTGTACCAGTTGAAACTGGTACATTTGGTGCTGATATGCAAGTAACATTGACAAATGATGGTCCGGTAACAATTATTTTTGACACCGATCACAAATAAAAACGCTCATTTCTGAGCGCTTTTTTTGTGGTGATAGTACCAACCAATCGAGACAAGACTTTCAGTGCCGTTTTTAATACGTGATAAGTTACTACGATGACGATAGAAAACAAAAATAGTTAATGCAATAGCAACTAGTGTTAATATCCAATCATGAAAGTAAAAGGAAACCACCGTTGCAAATCCAAATCCAATCATAGAACTCAGAGAGACCATCGAACTAATCAATAAAGTGATGATGAATACTGCAGAGACCATTAAAAAGAAAGGCGGATTATAAGCTAGCAACACACCGGCTGAAGTGGCAACCGCTTTGCCACCTTTGAAACCAATCCAAAATGAATAGGTATGCCCTAGAATTGCCCCTAATCCAATTATCATTGGATTAATGTTACTGTGAAACAATAAGGGAAGTAGTCCAGCAGCCGTTCCCTTCAGTAGATCGAGAACCAAAACGGTGATACCGGCTCGAACGCCTAAAACACGGAATGAATTTGTTGTGCCAATATTTCCGGACCCTTCGTCACGAATGTCTTTATGATAAAAAATTTTGCCGACCCAATAGCCTGGCACTAAAGAACCTAATAAATAGGCCAAAATAAACATGGTAATGGTGGTTAACATAACTTAACTCCTTTAACTAAAAACCATTTATTAGTTTACCATAAAAGCACTTAGTATATGGCATGACTAATCAATTTTAAAATATTACCACTTGTCAGAATACATTTTTTAATCTATTATAAAATAGATTGACATTAACGCACGAACACTGGTTCGTGTTTTTAAGGATAAATAAACATGCCAGAAAAAAATCATTATGATTCAGATTCAATAAAAATTTTAGAAGGGTTAGAAGCCGTTCGAAAAAGGCCGGGGATGTATATTGGCTCAACTGACGGTCGCGGGTTGCATCATTTAGTGTACGAAATTGTCGATAATGCTGTTGATGAAGCTCTGGGTGGCTTTGGCAATGATATTCGTGTGACCATTCATCCTAATAACGCCATAACTGTGCAAGATTTTGGGCGTGGTATGCCGGTAGGTATGCATGAATCAGGTAAACCAACCCCTGAGGTTATTTTGACCGTCCTACATGCCGGTGGTAAATTTGGGCAAGGTGGCTATGCGACATCAGGTGGTTTACATGGTGTTGGGTCATCAGTTGTGAACGCCTTATCGGAAAGTTTACAAGTAACGATTGTTCGTGATGGACACAAATGGGAAGAAGACTTTGTGAATGGTGGTAATCCTGTTGGTACACTGCGTGATTTAGGCAAAACAAAAGCGCATTCTGGTACGACGGTAACGTTTAAGCCTGATCCATCGATATTTAGTGCAACAGTTTATAAATACGAAACATTGTCAGAGCGGTTACGTGAATCTGCCTTCTTAATGAGTGGTGTTAAATTCACGTTGACAGATGAACGAGTAGATCCAGTTCGCATTGAAGAATATCATTATGAAAAAGGCTTGGAAGCGTTCGTTGGCTTTTTAAATGAAGACAAAGAAACGATCGGACCAGTCATGACTTTTGAGGGCGAGCAAGAAGGTATTGTTGTTGACGTTGCTGCCCAATATAACGACGGCTATTCGGAAACATTGTTATCATTTGTCAACAATGTGCGAACTCAAGATGGTGGTACACATGAGGTTGGCTTTCGAACTGCATGGACCAAAGCATTTAACGAATATGCCCGAAAAGTCAATTTGTTGAAAGATAAAGATAAGAATTTGGAAGGGACAGATGTACGTGAAGGCTTAGCCGCCGTTATTTCATTGCGTGTGCCAGAACAATTCTTACAGTTTGAAGGTCAAACTAAAGATAAGCTAGGTACACCGGAAGCTCGTGGAATTGTTGATGCGGTTGTTAATGAAACTTTAGGTCGTTTCTTGATGGAGAATGGTGACTTTGGGCAGAGCTTGATTCGCAAAGCAATCAGAGCCCGTGAAGCCCGTGAAGCAGCACGTAAGGCGCGCGACGAAAGTCGTACTGGCAAATCAAAGGGTGCTAAAGATCGTTTGTTGTCAGGTAAACTGGCACCAGCACAATCAAAAAATGCCGACAAGAACGAGTTATTTTTAGTCGAGGGTGATTCGGCCGGTGGTTCAGCTAAACAAGGTCGAGACCGTAAGTTTCAAGCGATTCTACCCTTACGTGGTAAAGTCTTGAACACTGAGAAGGCCAAATTAGCTGATATTTTGAAGAATGAAGAAATATCAACGTTAATCTATGCAATTGGTGGTGGCGTTGGAGCTGATTTCAAAGTAGATGATGCCGCATTCAGTAAAATTATTATCATGACTGATGCCGATGATGATGGGGCTCATATTCAAACTTTGTTACTCACTTTTTTCTACAAATATATGCGCCCGTTGATTGAAGCAGGTCGCGTATATATTGCATTGCCACCACTTTATCGCGTTAAATATTCATCTAAAAAAATTCCTGATCAATTTGCTTGGACCAACGATGAATTAGAGCAAATTACCAGCAAACGTGAGGCACGTTATGAACTGACACGTTTTAAGGGATTAGGTGAAATGAACGCATCATTGCTCTGGGAAACAACAATGGATCCTGAGTCAAGAACTCTAATTCGTGTCAAAATTGATGACGCTGTACTTGCTGAAAAGCGGGTAACAACTTTGATGGGTGATAAAGTTGAGCCAAGACGCGACTGGATTGAAGCTAATGTCCAATTTACAATGGATGAGGCTGGTTCCATTTTGGATACGGTTGAAGGCGATACTAAGTCAAGTGATGTCTTTGAAAAAGTCCGTCATCATGAAACTGATACAAAATTTAAAGAACAAAAAAATGTACCAGTCATTAAGACTTGGCAGAATGGTACTTCCAAATAATACAAATAATAATTTGAAATCAAATACTTTATTGTGTTTGATGTACATAAAGGATTAAAATATATCGATAGTGGTATTGTATATATTTAGTGAAGACGTTCAATGTTCAAGTTTACTCGGAGTAAATAATTAAAAGCGTCAGGATTGTTTGTATAGTTATTCTAAGGAGCAGTTATGGTTAAGCTGAATAATTTGCTATCTATTGTTGATACATTTGAACATATAGGTCAAAATGATACAGAATTTTGGAATAGTTTTCGTGAAATGCAACAAATTGAAATACACAGGGAAAATGAGTTTAAGTCCTTGTCACAAATGGTAAAAGAGTTTTTGGATTCAGGATATCAAAGGCCGTATATTTTCGAAGATTGGATTGTGGGCTATGAACTACCACAAATTTCTCAAGAAATTGATCTTGTAAAGATTAGTGATGATAAAAATTCAATCGTTGATATTGAATTGAAATATGATTGGCCTGAATATAATAAAGAAAAAGAGTTGAGCGGTAAAAAAAGAGTTCAATGTCAGCAAAAAGCTGTTAAGCACTATCTAAGAATGTTTGATAATGTTTCTGTGTTTACGTTTGTTGCTTCCGAAAGTAAATTTTTTCAGGTAATTGATGACAATACACTAATTGAAGTATCAGTTACCAATGTTATTGAAGTAGTTCCAAGGCCAAAAAAAACAGGCAACTATAAAACAGAAGCAGAGATTGCTAAGCAAAACAAGGAAGCGTTTGATAAAGAAGAGTACTTTGAAAAAATGTTGATGCCTGAAAATTTCTTGGTTTCACCTTATAATCAACCCTTAAGATTTTTGAGTAATAAGTACTTATTAACACAGGAACAATTTGATAAGATAGGAAATCTCTTGACCAAAACCGTTGATTTTAAGAAGAAAGGTGTTTTTTCAATTTCTGGTGTTGCTGGGTCAGGGAAAACGTTAATGGCTTTTGATGTCCTAAAAAAAGCACAGGACTTGGGCAAAAAAAGTGTGTTAATATTAGCGGCAAAAGAAAATAAAGGTATTTTGCAATTACGAGAGAATGGGACATCAGTTTATGGAGTGAAATCTTTAAAAAACATTCTCTTGTCAAATGACTATGAGGTTGTAATTATTGATGAAACACAGAGAATATATGGGGATACTTTGATAGCATTAGAAAAACAAAATGATAAAACGGTCATTCCTTTTTTCGATGCAGCACAAGTATTGGGACAAAAAGATTCTGAAGGTGGAGCTGCGGAATTTTTGGAAACAAAAAAAATTGCTACTCTTGGTACAAAGATAAGAACAAACACAAGTTTGGCTAATTTCATTCATGGAATCTTTAATAAATATGATAAGAAAGCGGGAAGGAAAATTGTAGATAAAGATAAAATAAAAATTGAGTATTTTACTAAAGCAGAAAATGCAAAAATTTTTCTGAGTCAATATTCGAAAGAATTCCAGATACTAAATTTAACAGCGTCAAAATATAATGTAACGCATGTTGATAATATTAATGTATCGAGTGCAGAGGCATTAAATACTCATGATGTTATTGGACAAGAATTCGAGAATGTTGCTTTGATCGTTGATAAAATGTTTGTATATGGAAAAAATGGAAAACCAGTTTTATGTAAGAGCTCACAAACACCGTATTTCTCAGATAAAATGTGGATCATGAATTTTACTCGTGCAAAAAATAAGTTAATGCTGATCATTGTTGATAATGAACCATTATTAAGAAGAAGTGTGGAACTTTTAAAATAGGAGAACCAAAGTTAAATGGCAGATCGTATAACTGATCTATCACTGGAAACAGTGATGGGAGAACGCTTTGGGCGTTACTCCAAATATATTATTCAAGAACGTGCATTACCAGATATTCGTGATGGTTTAAAGCCAGTTCAACGACGCATTTTATTTGCGATGGATCAAGATGGTAACACATATGATCATCCATATCGTAAATCCGCTAAATCAGTCGGCAATGTGATGGGTAACTTTCATCCTCACGGTGATTCATCAATCTATGAGGCGATGGTTCGCTTATCCCAAAGTTGGAAAGTGCGTGAACCATTAATTGATATGAACGGTAACAATGGTTCAGTTGATAATGATCCAGCTGCTGCCATGCGTTACACGGAAGCACGTTTATCCAAAATTGCCGGTGAGATGATGGCTGATTTGGGACAAGAGACAGTTGACATGGTGTTGAATTTCGATGATACCACTTATGAGCCAACAGTTTTGCCATCACGTATTCCGAGTCTATTTATCAACGGTGCGACCGGTATTTCTGCTGGTTATGCGACTGAGATTCCGCCACATAATCTCAAAGAAATCAATGCTGCGTTGACTTACCTGCTGGATCATCCAGAAGCAACGTTATCACAATTAATGCGTTACGTTAAAGGTCCTGATTTTCCAACAGGTGGTATTATTCAAGGTTTGGATGGTATCAAAAAAGCCTATAAGACTGGTCGTGGCAAAATTGTCGTTCGCGCTAAAACAGCTATTTCTACGCTGAAGGGCGGCAAACAAAAAATCGAAATTACTGAATTGCCATATGAAGTTGTCAAATCAACATTAGTTTCTAAAATAGATGCTATTCGACTCAATAAAGAAGTTGCTGGTATTGCTGAAGTTCGCGATGAGTCTGATCGTGAAGGCATGTCCATCGTCATTGAACTTTCAAAAGATGCGAATGCTGAAGGTATTTTAACGTATTTGTTCAAAAAGACTGATTTACAAATATCGTATAACTTTAATATGGTCGCTATCCACGATCAGCGACCTGTTCACGTTGGCCTAAAGGACGGTTTATCTGCTTTCTTGGATTTCCGAAAAGAAGTTGTTCTAAAACGGTCTGCATACGAGTTAGCAAAAGCTCAGGCACGACAACATATTGTTGAAGGCCTAATTCGCATGCTATCAATTTTGGACGAGGTTGTGGCGACAATTCGTGCCTCAAAAAATCGTAAAGATGCGACGCAAAACTTAATCGACAAGTTTCAATTTACGCAACCACAGGCGGAAGCAATTGTTACTTTACAGTTGTATCGTCTAACAAACACTGATGTCACGCAATTAGAGGAAGAATTTGCGCAATTAAATGAAAAAATTGCACGACTGAACTTGATTTTAACAGATGAGAGCGCACTAAAAGATGTGATTCGTGCTGAAATAGCGGCAATCACGAAAGGGTATGCTTCTCCTCGTCGCAGTGAAATCGAGGCAGAGGTTGAAACACTAGTTATTGATACAGCGGTTACGATTGCTGAAGAAGATGTCCGTGTATTGGTTTCAAGAAATGGTTATTACAAGCGCTCGTCGATTCGTTCATATAAAGCATCAGATAACGAAAATGGCTTGGCGGATGATGATTTAACAATATTTGAGGGAACGCTCAATACCACGGCGCATTTGCTGATGTTTACTAATAAAGGGAATGTCATTTATCGACCAGTTCATGAGTTACCTGATACCAAATGGAAAGATACTGGTGAGCATTTTTCTCAGCAGCTTTCTAATTGGGTGAGTGACGAGTATGTCATCAAAGCAATAGCACTTACGGATATTGACCAAGGTGGCGATTTCTTATTAGTAGCCAATGATGGTTATATTAAGCAAACGTCAGTTTCAGATATTGTGCCGAAATCATATAAGAAAAAGTCAGCCATGGCGATTAAGCTAAAACAGGAAACGAGTTATTTAGTGAACGTTGTTTATGTTGATAAGGTTGCTAAACAGGACGTATTGTTACTATCTCATAATGGTGTGGGATTGCGTTTTGCATTGACTGACGTACCGGAAATTGGTGCGCGAACGGCAGGTGTCAAGGCAATGGATTTGCGTGATGGAGACACCATCAAAGCAGCACTATTAATTACTGATAACCAACAAAAAGTTGCAATAGCCGCAACAAATGGGGCGTTTAAGTATATGCCTGTTTCTGAAATTAGCCGTTCAAAGCGTGCCAACAAGGGACTGCTGATTTTCACTCAAAAGAAGACAGTAGCTTATCATGTGGCAACAGCAACAATTTTTGACGAGACAGTCACTGCACTGTCGATTCTGACAACGCGCTATCAAGTTCAAGAAATTCAATTGAGTGATTACCGACCATCTCAACGGATAGGAAATGGTCAGTATGTTGTAGATGTTGATAAAAATGGGACACCATGGATAATGACACCGCTAACATTGGTAACGACAAATTGACAATTTTTTGTTAAAATGAAACTATATTAATCTAGGAGATATAAAATTCATGGCTAAAACTTTAGTTTTTGGGCACAAAAACCCTGATACGGACACAATTGCTTCGGCAATTGCCACATCTCATTTGTTGCGTCACCTATACAACTGGGACACAGAAGCAGTTGCACTAGGGACACCAAACGAGGAAACAAAGTTCGCTTTGAGTTACTTTAAACTAGAAGCACCTCGCGTCATTACAAGTGCTGATACCGATGATGTTGTCTTAGTCGATCACAACGAGGCAGCGCAATCAATTGATAATTTAGCTGATGTGACAGTAGCAGCTATATACGATCACCATAAATTCAATTTTTCCAATAGCACACCACTTTATATTGTGGCTAAGCCTTGGGGTTCAGTAGCTACTATTTTATACTTTGAATTTAAAAATAATGACGTTACAATTCCAGCTAACATAGCTGGTTTGATGGCATCGGCTGTCATTTCAGATACTTTGTTGCTTAAAAGCCCAACGACCACTGAAGCTGATAAAGTTGCTTTGTCAGAATTGTCAGAAATAGCTGGTCTTGAAGACTATGAAAAGTATGGTTTAGATTTGTTGAAGGCAGGGACTGACCTTTCTTCACGTACTGATAAAGAGTTGATTGATGGTGACGCAAAGTCATTTGATATGGCTGGGCACCAATTCCGCATTGGGCAAGTGAACACTGTTGATATTGATGACGTTTTGGCACGCCAAGCGGGTATTGAAGATGCCATCAAGTCTGAAGGCTACGAGGACTTCTTGTTTGTCATTACAGATATTTTGAACTCTAATTCAAAAGCAATTTATCTAGGGGATGCAAACGATGCCATTGAAAGTGCCTTCAATGCGAAATTAGCAGGCAATGTCATTGATTTACCAGGTGTAGTGTCTCGTAAAAAACAAGTTGTCCCACCACTTGAGCAACAATTTTAAGATTTTTTAAACATCTTAAGCTGAGATATAAACTTTTACGAACAAAATTTCGTCAAGTTAGAAAAAAGGGCTTTACAGTGCCCAATAGTTCATGTATAATAGTTATTTGTATTGACAAGCAAATAAAAATTTTTAAGAAAACACACTAAGGAGCAAGGATTATGCGTATCCACGTCGTTTTAGGAAATGATGAAACTGGTGAGCGTATTTACTTGACGTCTAAAAACCGTCGTAATACGCCTGACCGCCTCGAGTTGAAGAAGTACTCACCAAAACTTCGTAAAGTAGTGACATTTAAGGAGATTAAGTAATGGCAAAAAAGTCAAAAATTGCTAAGGCACAAAAGCGTGAAGCTTTAGTTGCAAAGTATGCTGAAAAGCGTGCTGCATTGAAAGCATCTGGTGATTTCATCGGTTTGGCTGCTTTGCCAAAAGATTCATCTCCAGTACGTGTTCACAATCGTGATTTGATTGATGGTCGCCCTCATGCTTACATGCGCGAATTTGGTATGTCACGTTTGAACTTCCGTCAATTGGCACACAAAGGTCAAATTCCTGGTGTGCGTAAGGCTTCTTGGTAAGCACTTATATATTATTTTAAAAAGCCGGCTTGCGGCTTTTTTATTTGTGAAAACAAACAGTGAATTTGCATTTTTTTCATAAATAAGCTATAATTAATATAGTTAATTTACATAGCAATTGTAAATGAGCGGGTCACTTTGTAAAAAGAGGCCGGCTCATTTTTTATGAGATTAGCGCTTGCTGTCAATACACACGAACAGGTATTCAAATGTGTACCAAAAATAGTAGTCTGAATTTAGTCGAAAGGAGAAAGCAAATGACCAGTAAAACGGAACAAGTTGTTATAGACTTGATCACACCAATTTTAAAGACTCATGATGATTTGCTGTGGGATTTGACGATCACTAAAGAAGGTGGTCAAAAGATTTTACGCATACTGATTGACAAACCTAACCATGAATTTATTACGATGGATGAGTTAACAACTTTTACACAAGATGTTAATGAATTATTAGATACGGTTGATCCAGATCCAATACCTGAAGCATACATGTTAGACATTTCTTCACCCGGAGCTGACCGTCCATTGAAAGAAAATTGGCATTTTGAATGGGCAAAAGAAGCAAACGAGAACATATTAGTATCACTATTTACCAATAAAAATGGTCAAAAGAGGTGGCAAGGTAAAATTCAGTCGCTTGATCAGGATGGTTTAGTCTTAAAAACTGAAAATGGTGATTTGCCTTTGACTTTCGATGAGATAGCAAAAGCGATATTAGATGTTCAGTTTTAATCGGTAAAAAATGGAGAAATCGAATGAGTAAAGAATTAGTAGATGCACTTGATGCTCTTGAGGCAGAACGTGGTATTGATCGTTCGGTTGTTGTGGATGCTTTAGAAGACGCACTAAAAGCAGCTTACAAGAAGCAATACAACACCGCCGATAATGTTGAAGCAACGTTTGACGATAAAAAGGGTAACATTAGTATTAAGCAGGTGAAAAACGTTGTCTTAGATGATGACCTTGAAGATGATGAAACGGAAATTGCATTGTCTGATGCTTTGGCTTTGAATAGAGCTTACGAAGCTGGTGATGAAATTCGGTTCGATGTCACGCCTAAGGACTTTGGTCGTATGGCTGCACAAGCAGCCAAACAAGTGATTGTTCAAAAAATGCGTGAAGCCAGTCGTCAAGCGGTTTATAATAAGTTTGCTGAATATGAAAACGAAATTATCACTGGTGAAGTCGATCGACAAGATTCGCGTTTCTTATATGTCAATTTACCAGGCAATCAAGAAGCTGTCATGGCCCCCAATGATCAAATGCCAAATGAACGTTACCGTATGGGTGATCGTATAAAGGTTTTGGTCAATAAAGTGGAAAACAATGCCAAGGGGCCACAAATTTTCGTTTCACGTACAGCGCCTGATTTGGTTAAGCGTTTGTTTGAACAAGAAGTGCCAGAAGTTTACGATGGTACGGTTGAAATTATGTCAATTGCACGTGAAGCAGGTGATCGTTCAAAAATCGCTGTTTACACGCATGATGGTGATTTAGATCCTGTGGGCGCTATGGTTGGTCAACGCGGTGCACGTGTTCAAAGCGTTGTCAACGAGTTAGCTGGCGAAAACATGGACATTGTAGAGTGGGTTGAAGACGAAGCGCAATACATTGCGAACGCTTTGAATCCTTCTGAAGTAACGGATGTTATTTTTGATTCCGAAAATGACCGCGCGGTGACTGTCATTGTGCCTGATAACCAATTATCATTAGCAATTGGAAAAAAAGGTCAAAATGCACGTTTAGCGGCTCGTTTGACAGGATTTAAGATTGATATCAAGTCAGAAAGCGAAGCAGCAGAAACATTAGCGCAAAAGCCTGCAGACGACAAACAAATTGACGAAGACGAAGAATAATTTGAAAGGATACATGGTGTGTGACAACCTAAACTCCACACCTAATGTTTTAAAACTATGAAACCTCGTAAAATACCAATGCGAAAAGACATTGTAACAGGTGAAATGTTTCCTAAAAAAGATCTCGTTCGTGTCGTTCGCGACAAAGAAGGTAAGGTCACTTTAGATCCTACAAGCAAGGCAAACGGCCGTGGTGCATACATTAGTTTAGATGTGGCCGTAGCGGAAAAAGCTAAACAAAAGCGCATCTTTGATAAAGCGTTTGAAGTGAAAGTGCCTGATCAGTTTTATGATGAACTGATAGCATACGTTGATCATCAACAAGCACGTCGGGAGTTGTTCGGTGATCAGTAAAGACGAACAAATATTAAATTTGCTAGGTTTGGCAATGCGCGCTGGCAAGTTAGTGCTGGGAACGGCACCGACTCTTGCAGCCATTCGTGGGCAAAAAGTGTCATTAGCATTTTTTCCAAGCGATGGTGGCGCTAGCCAAGCTAAAAAATTAGCCGACAAATCATCATTTTACAATGTCAGATTAGTACAAGACTATACTAAGCAGCAATTGACAGACGCCATCGGTGTTAATCGAGGTGTGTTTGCTGTTGCAGATCATGGTTTTAGTCGCAAAATTAAACAATTAATATCAGAAAAGGAGCGGAACTAAATGGCAGAAGAAAAGAAATTCTCAGGCTCAAACCGTCCTGCAAGAAAACAGGCAGTGCCAGAACGTAAGGAATTGCCCGCATCGCAAAGACGCCATGCGGCTAAGTTAGCGGATGGTGCAACACCAGCTCAAAATAGTTCACGTCCAGCACGTCAGGGACGTCCAAATAACAATAATGGTCAAGGTCACCAAAATAACGGTAGCCAAGGTCAAAAGCGTAATACATCTCAAAATCGACCAAGTAATAGTGGTCAGAGTCGCTCAAATACAAACAATACTAACCGTAATAGCGGTCGTCCTGGCTCACGAGTGGCACCATCTGAAGGTCGTCCAATGATTCGTGAAAAGAAAAATTGGTCAACAAAGCCACGTGCCGGACAAGTAGATTATTCAGCTAAGCCTGACAATAGTCTCAAGCAGTACGTGAATGAAAACGAAAAAAAGCGACAAGCTTCTGAAGCAGTTAAACACCCTAAAAAGGCTGCTGCTAAACCAGCAACGCAACCTAAAGCACAGCCTGCAGCCACAGCACAACCAGCAACTCCTGCTGCTGGAACCGGTAAGTTTGGTGGTGCATTGGCTTCTGGTAATAACTCTGCGCGTAATAATTCACGCAAGCGCAATACTAATGGAACAGGACAACAAACGCCACGCCGTAATGATCGTCCACGCGGATCTAAAAAGTCACGTCGTATTGCAGCGAAACATCAACCAGCTACACCAGTGACTGTTCGAAAGGAACAGCCATTGCCAGAGGTTTTGGAATATCGTATTGGTATGAACGTCCAAGATTTATCAAAACTTTTGCACCGTGATACAGCAGAAATTATTAAAAAGTTGTTCTTGTTGGGAATTGTAACGAACCAAAACCAAAGTTTGGATGAAGATACGATTGAAATTTTGGCTGCAGATTATGGTATTGATGCTAAAGTTAAAGAAGAAGAAGATGTTGCCAATATTGATCGTTTCTTCGATGATGAAACGATTGATGAAAGTAAATTAGTACCTCGACCACCTGTTGTTACAATCATGGGTCACGTCGATCATGGTAAAACTACGTTGTTAGATTACTTGCGTAATTCGCATGTGACTGAGGGCGAAGCTGGTGGTATTACACAACACATCGGTGCTTATCAAACTCGTTTGAATGACAAGCTAATCACTTTCTTGGATACACCAGGGCACGCCGCCTTTACAGAGATGCGTGCACGTGGTGCTAATGTGACGGATTTGACAATTTTGGTGGTTGCTGCTGATGATGGGGTTATGCCACAAACAATCGAAGCGATTAACCATGCCAAAGCTGCCGGCACACCTATCATTGTGGCAGTTAACAAGATTGATAAGCCTGGTGCCAATCCAGATGATGTGATGAACCAATTGATGGCATATGATTTAGTGCCTGAAGAATACGGCGGTGATACAATCTTTGTTAAGATTTCTGCTAAGTTTGGACAAAATGTTGATGAGTTGCTTGAAATGATTTTGCTACAAGCAGAAGTGCTTGAGCTGAAGGCTGATCCTGATATGCCTGCTCGTGGTTCAGTGATTGAAGCGCGTTTGGATCGTGGACGTGGACCTGTTGCGACTGTGTTGGTGCAACAAGGTAGTATGCATGTTGGTGACCCAATTGTTGTAGGTAATACTTATGGTCGCGTACGAACAATGACTAATGAACGCGGTGTAGAATTGGAAGCGGCTCTACCAGCAACGCCAGTTCAAATTACTGGTTTGAATGATGTACCACAAGCTGGTGATCGTTTCATTGTTATGGCTGATGAAAAAACAGCTCGTGCAGCTGGTGAAGAACGTGCAAAGCGTGCGCAAGAAGCAATTCGTAACTCTGGGTCAGTCGTTACACTTGATACTTTGTTTAATACAATGGCAGAAAAGGCCATGAAGACTGTTCCGGTCATCGTCAAAGCTGATGTACAAGGTTCGGTCGAGGCACTCTCTGGCTCACTGAAGAAAATTGAAGTTGATGGTGTTCGTGTTGATATTATCCACACGGCGGTTGGTGCTATCAATGAATCTGATGTGACATTGGCCGAAGCATCTGGGGCTGTTATCATTGGATTCAATGTGCGGCCTACGCCATTGGCTAAATCGCAAGCTGAAACGGAGAAAGTTGATATTCGTTTCTATAATGTGATTTATAACGCTATCGATGATGTCGAAGCAGCTATGAAGGGTCAACTTGAACCTGTATTTGAAGAAAAGATTATCGGCCAAGTTGTTGTTAAAGAACTCTTCAAGTTCTCTAAAGTTGGTACCATTGCTGGTGCTATGGTTGAAGAAGGTAAGATTACCAAAGAATCAAAAGTTCGTGTCATTCGTGATGGGGTTGTTGTATTTGATGGTGAGGTTGGCTCACTTCAACGTGGCAAAGATGCTGTGAACGAAGTCAAAATGGGATTTGAATTTGGATTCACTGTGGCTAAGTACAACGATGTTCATGTGGGTGATGTGGTTGAAGCCTATGTGATGCAAGAAGTTAAGCCTAAGTAACCTAGAAACAAATATAATCAATTAAAGAAAAGAGGCATGCAGTTATGGCTAATCCACAACGCGCAGGTCGTCTTGCTCAAGAAGTTCAACGTGATGTAACAGATCTATTGCTCAAGCGAATCAATGATCCTCGTGTACAAGATGTTACTGTCACAAGTGTTGAATTGACAGGTGATTTGCAAATTGCAACGATTTATTATTCAATCTTGTCTGATTTAGCAAGTGATGCTAAAAAAGCACAAGCAGGATTAGAAGCCGCTAGTGGCTTAATTCGGAAAGAATTAGGTGCACGTTTGACAGTGTATAAGATTCCTGAATTAAAATTTGTGCGTGATAATTCCGTTCAATATGGTAATCATATTGAGGACTTAATCCGTCAGTTACACAAAGAAAATTAATAAGTTGTGAAGAAAAGACTCTCCCCCATTTTGGGAAGAGTCTTTTGTGTTAAAATAGGATTATCAAAATTATTTTAAGAAAATGAGCTAATACATGACTAAATTGACACAACCAATCAACAGTGCTGTTGCAGAGATGGCGGCAGATAAATTGCTAAACTTTCAATTGATGATTCGCGATATTCCTGGCATTCTTCGTCTTACTTTTGGAGAACCTGGTTTTGATGTTGACGATAAAATTAAGCAGGCGACAATTGATGCAGTAAATGGTAATCGATCGCATTATGCTGAGAGTCAAGGTGAAACGGATTTGCGACAAGAAGTTGTTGCTTATTTCAATGAAAAATATCATTTGAATTTTAAAAATGAAGATAACGTTATTGTGACACAGGGGGTGAGTGAAGCCGTCAATGTTGTTTTTCAAACGCTATTAAATGTTAATGATGGATTACTGATTCCTGAACCAGCTTATGGTCCTTATTTTGCGTCACTTGATCTGGCGCGCGGAACCAGAATTAGTATTGATACGACACCAAATGACTTCAAATTGACACCGGAAATGGTGGACAAAGCAATTGCTGAAGCAAAAGTTCCAGTAAAAGCTATTTTGATGAATTACCCGACTAATCCTACTGGAGTAACGTACTCACGTGAAGAATTAGAAGCGCTAGCAGTGACCTTTAAAAAGCATCAGCTCTGGGTTATTTCTGATGAGATTTATTCGGTTTTGACCTATAACAAAGAACATGTTTCCTTGGCTGAAATCATTCCTGAACAAACAATCTATATTAACGGTTTGTCGAAATCACATGCCATGACAGGTTATCGTGTTGGCTTTATTTTGGCGCAAAAGGAAATTATTGATGAAATGCAGAAAGTACATGGTGCTTTAGTATTTGCATTACCAACATTTGTTCAAGATGCAGCATTAGTTGCTTTGCGTGACGTGACGGATGCACCGGTGTTGATGCGTGATACCTATCAACACCGTCGTGATAATCTGCTGGCGCAATTGCAAGATTTGGGGTTTGAGGTTGTTGAACCTGAAGGTGCTTTCTATCTATTTGCAAAGCTACCTGAAGATTTAGGCAATGATGGGGATGCTTTTGCATTGGCACTGGCACAGCAGGGAAAAGTCGCTGTGATTCCCGGCTCAGCATTTAGCCATGGTGATGAACCTAATCCATACATCAGAATTTCGTACGCCGCATCTGATGAAGATTTGGCTGAGGGCATGAAACGTATAACAAAGTATATTGAAAAGGTACGCAGTTCAAAATGAATTTTTGGCAACGAATTTTTCGCTTGAAGAAAAAACAAACACAAGTAAATGCGACTGGGCGGCTCAATGCTATTAAAATGGCAAAAAAATCGGGAACGCTTGTTTTAGTGGCACCAGCCACTGGACAATTAAGACCTATTAAAGAAAGCCATGATGAGCATTATCAAGCTGCCAATGGTATTATGTTAATTCCAAATGGCGGAAATTTGATGCTACCAGTATCCGGAATTGTGAGTGAATCGACCACCGAAAAGTTAATCATTACGGATGGTCATGGTCAAGGTGTTACCATGACCTTAGTTGGTCAAGGTGAAGCTGCTCGATTGGCATGTTATGGTACCGGACAACAATTACATGCCGGTGATGTTGTGGGAACAGCTAACCAAAAAATCTTAGCGCAAAACAGTGAGGCTGTGCGTGTTTATGTTGTTTGGGCAGAACGCCAAATTCCAACAGTCCGTTTTGGTTCAGTCTATGCTGGCCAAAATATTTGGCAATCCGAGGATGACTTTAATGACAAACAAACAGATGATTGATGGCGTTCTGATTGTCAACAAGCCAAGAGGTGTTACTTCTTTTGATGTTGTTAGGCAGGTGCGTCGGATGTTTGGGCAAAAAAAGGTTGGGCATGCTGGTACATTAGACCCATCTGTGGCGGGTGTGTTAGTCGTTGCACTTGGAAAGGCGACTAAACTAATCGATGAACTCCAAACTAGGCCTAAGCGCTATGTTGGTGAAATCACTCTTGGCTTTGCGACGGAAACAGAGGATTTAGATGGTGCTGTAATTGCAACAAGGGCAATCGATATACCGATTACGGCGGCAAAAATTGATATTGCAATAAAATCTTTAAATGGTTCAATTAAACAAATGCCACCGATGTATTCAGCTGTGAAAGTAAACGGTCGTCGACTTTATGATTATGCCAGAGCAGGTGAGACAGTGGCGCGTCCAGAACGCGATGCAATGATTTATGATTTTCATCGAACGTCAGATATCGATTTTGAAAATAGTGTCCAAAAATTTAATTTTGAGGCAACTGTGTCAAAAGGTACTTATATTAGGACGTTGGCTTCGGATACTGGTAAGAGGCTTGATCTACCAGCAACAATGACAAGTTTGACACGGACGATGGGTAGTGGATTCACATTGAGTGAAGCTCATGACTTATTAGAGGTGGAAAAGCTTGCACCAGATGATTTACGTCAGACGATTGTGCCGATCAAAGATATTTTGACTTGGCCTACTCACGTTCTCTCAGATGATGAATGGTTTGCCGTTAGAAATGGTCAAAAAATTGCCGATTGGGAACCAAGTTCATTTTTGAAACAACTTTATTATAACGATAAATTAAAAGCAGTCTATCAGTATGATGACAGTGAGCACGTTTGGCGTTCGCGTTATGTATTTGATAATCAATAAATATGACAGATATAATTAAACTTCACTATCCAATTCAAAATGATGTCGAGCCAATGCAACAAGTTGTTGCGATGGGCTTTTTTGACGGCGTTCATCAAGGCCACCAATCGGTAATCAGACATGCTAAGCGCGAAGCTGAGAAACGTCACGTTCCACTCGCTGTATTAACATATGATCCTCATCCGATTGTCGCTTTCAAAATGTTAACCCAACCATTACGATACCTAACCCCGTTGGATCAAAAAATTGAACTGATGTCTGTACTAGGTGTTGATCGCGTGTATGTCATGCGTTTTACATCTGCACTTGCGAATTTATCAGCACAACAATTTGTGGATGAGATATTAATGCATTTAAACCCCGTGGCAGTTGTTGCTGGATTTGATCACTTGTATGGTCCGGCACATACCAATAGTGACATGACGCATTTACAAGGTTATGCTGGCAAACGATTTGAAGCAATTACTGTGCCAAAATGCAGCTTAGACGATCAAAAAATTGGTTCTTCACGAATCAGGAAATTACTTGACGATGGAGATGTTGATGAGGCGGCGAAACAATTGGCGCGAATCCACACGACAACGGGGATGATTGTTCATGGCGAGGCGAGAGGGCGCGAACTAGGTTTTCCAACTGCTAATATTCAAACGCCAGAACAAGAATGGCTACCAGGAATTGGCATCTATGCCGTCAAAATTGAAATTGCGGGTCAGTGGTTTATTGGCATGGCAAGCATTGGCAGAAACGTCACTTTTGGTGACAACAGACCAGTGACGGTGGAAATCAACATTTTAAATTTTCATAATGAAGTTTATGGTGAAGCAGTTAAGGTAGCCTGGTATCATCGTTTGCGCGGTGAGGTTAAATTCAATAATGCCGAGGAACTAATTGAACAACTTATTAAAGACCAAACGGCGACGCAACAATATTTTGAGACACTTGAAGAATAATCAAGTGTCTTTTTTGGCACTCTTATAAAAAGAGTGCCAAAAAGGGTTGCTTTTTTGAAAAATAGGTGTATCATAAAAGATGTTAGCAGTTAAAAAAAAGAGTGCTAAAAGGAGTGATGAGATGGCACTGACCGACAGACAAAAGTTAATTTTGAGTGCTATCATTTATGAATATACTCAGACTGCTCATGCGGTTGGTTCAAAAAGCCTGCAAGAGCAACTTAATATTAAAGTGAGTTCTGCTACTATTCGTAATGAGATGGCGACACTAGAAGCTGATGCTTTTATCAAAAAATTACACACTTCTGCGGGTCGAGTGCCATCTTACGAGGGTTATCGGTATTATCTTGACCATTTGATGGTCACCCGCAAGGCTTCTCCGCAAGATGTTCGTGCTGTTATTCAATCTTTCCGAGGCAATTTCCATGAAATTGATGACTTGTTGGATGAAACAGCAAGAACACTTTCAGCACTAACTGGCTATACGGCTTTAATTCTTAAACCTAAGCGTGTGGATATTAAAGTTTCTGGCTTCCGTCTCGTACCATTAGAGGGGCACCAATTAATTGCGGTTCTTGTGACTAATGACGGTAAGGTAACAAGCCAAACTTTCAAACTACCAAACGAAATGGCAATTGAATCTTTGGAGGGCATGGTTAAATACATTAACGAGCAGATGGTTGGTCGACCAGTTAATGATGTTCTAAAAATGATGCAATCTGATGAGTTGCCGACTCAAATGAGTCGCATGATTCAAACGCCGGCGGCGTTCTTGCAATTGTTTGGTGATGTATTGGCTCGTTCCGTTGGCGATAATGTTCATATTGGTGGCAGGCTCAACGTCCTTGATTTCAGTGGTGAAACTGGTGTTAATAATATTAAGCAACTGCTTGAGTTTCTCACTAATGCAAGAGCGGTTAGGCAAATTGTGACACCCTCCGCGCAAGTCCAAATTAAAATTGGTCGAGAAATTGGCGAAAAACTGCTTTCCAATTTCAGTTTGGTTACGCGAGATTTCTTGGTACCTAATCAAGGTAGTGGTGTTATTGCTTTACTTGGTCCAATACCGATGGCGTATAGTAAAAATGCGTTACTAATTGACGCTTTCGGAGAAGCACTAAGTCAAAAGATGATTGAATATACATAATTTAGGAGGTCACACCTGTGACAGATAAAAACGAAGAAGTGGTTGAAGAACAAGTTGTTGACGACGAGGCGACAACGCAAGAAGTTGAAGCTGATGTTGATGACTTGCAGACTGATGTCGATCCAAGACAGTCACAAATTGATGAGCTGACTGCCAAGGTTACTGAATTAGAAGATAAATTACTTCGATCTCAAGCAGAAATTCAAAATATTCAGCAACGTAATGCACGTGAACTGCAAAGTATTCGTAAATATGACGGACAACGCTTAGCAACGTCAGTGTTGCCAGCAGTTGATAACTTAGAACGTGCTTTGGCAGTTGAAGCGGATGACGCAGTTGCTAAGCAAATTAAGACAGGTGTTGAAATGACACTTAAAACATTGACTCAGGCTCTAACGGATAATGGTATTGCTGCAACAGGTAAAGTTGGCGACACTTTTGATCCGACGAAACATCAGGCCATTCAATCTGTTGACAGTGATGAAGTTGAAGTAGATCAAATCGCACAAGTTTTGCAAAAAGGTTATACATTGCAAGACAGAGTTTTGCGCCCAGCGATGGTTGCGGTTGCAAAATAATTACTATGGTGATTCAGCGCTGGCACCACACCTTAAAAAGACTAACTAATTAATTAAAAAGTAAAGGAAGAATATATTCATGTCAAAAATTATTGGTATTGATTTAGGAACTACAAACTCAGCTGTTGCCGTCCTTGAAGGTGGCGAACCAAAGATTATTACGAACCCAGATGGTGGTCGCACCACACCTTCAGTTGTGTCATTTAAAAACGGTGAGAGCCAAGTTGGTGACGTGGCTAAGCGCCAAGCTATTACAAACCCAGACACAATCATTTCAATTAAGTCACACATGGGTGAAGCTGGTTACAAGGTTAAAGCCAATGGTAAAGACTATACACCACAAGAAATTTCAGCAATGGTTTTGCAATACATCAAAGGATATGCTGAAGACTACTTGGGTGAAAAAGTTGATAAAGCAGTAATTACAGTGCCTGCTTACTTTAATGATGCACAACGTCAAGCAACTAAAGACGCTGGTAAGATTGCCGGTTTGGAAGTTGAACGTATCATTAACGAACCAACTGCAGCTGCTTTGGCGTATGGCTTAGATAAATTAGACAAAGATGAAAAGATTTTAGTTTATGATTTGGGTGGTGGAACATTTGATGTTTCTATTCTTGAATTAGGCGATGGCGTCTTCGAAGTATTGTCAACAAATGGTGATACTCACCTTGGTGGGGATGATTTCGATAACAAAATCATTGACTACTTAGCAGCGCAATTTAAAGCTGAAAATGGCATTGATTTGAAAGATGACAAGTTGGCTTTGCAACGTTTGAAGGATGCCGCTGAATCAGCAAAGAAGACATTGTCTTCAGCTAACGAAGCACAAATCGATTTGCCATTTATTGCTTCAGGTGATCAAGGCCCATTGCACTTGCAAACATCTTTGACACGTGCTAAGTTTAATGAATTGACAGCTGATTTGGTTAAGAAAGCGGAACAACCAGTTTTGAATGCTTTGAAGGATGCGGGCTTGTCATTCTCAGACATTGATGAAGTGATTTTGAATGGTGGCTCAACACGTATTCCAGCCGTTCAAGAATCAGTTAAAAAATTGACTGGCAAAGAACCAAACCATTCAATCAACCCTGATGAAGCTGTTGCTTTAGGTGCTGCTGTTCAAGGTGGTGTGATTACTGGTGATGTTAAAGATGTTGTGTTGCTTGATGTGACGCCTCTATCATTAGGTATTGAAACTATGGGTGGTGTCTTCACAAAGTTGATTGATCGCAACACTACGATACCAACATCAAAGTCTCAGGTCTTCTCAACTGCGGCTGATAATCAACCTGCAGTTGATATTCATGTGTTGCAAGGTGAACGTTCAATGGCTGCTGATAATAAAACATTAGGACGCTTCCAATTGTCAGATATTCCAGCTGCAAAGCGTGGTGTACCACAAATTGAAGTGACATTTGATATTGATCGTAATGGTATTGTAAATGTCTCTGCCAAGGATTTGGGTACTCAAAAAGAGCAAAAGATTACTATCCAAGCCGCCGGTGGTTTGTCTGATGAAGAAATTGAACAAATGATGAATGATGCTAAGGCCAACGAAGAAGCCGATGCTAAGAAGAAAGAAGCGGTTGACACGCGCAATGAAGCTGATCAACTTATTTTCCAAACTGAAAAGACTTTGGAAGAAGTTGGCGACAAGTTGGGTGATGACGATAAAAAGCCAACCCAAGATGCTTTGGAAGCTTTGAAAAAGGCCAAAGAAGATGCTTCTGCTGAGGACGCTGACTTAACTGATTTGAAGGCTAAGTCAGAAGAATTGACAAAGGTTGCCGGTGAATTGGCAATGAAGCTTTATCAACAAGCGGCACCAAAAGATGGGGCTGAGGGTGACGCAAAATCAGCTGATGACAATACAGTTGATGGTGATTTTGAAGAAGTTGATCCTAAAAAAGACGACAAGAAGTAATTATTGATCATGCAAACCGCATTCGTTGAGTGCGGTTTGTGTACATAAATTAGAAGGAGCGGGCACGTGAATAACACAGAATATTATGACCGTCTCGGCGTAGATAAGAACGCTAGTCAAGATGAAATAAAAAAAGCATATCGAAAGTTATCAAAAAAATATCATCCTGATTTGAACCATGAACCAGGAGCTGAAGATAAGTATAAAGAAGTTCAGGAAGCCTTTGAAACTTTGGGTGATGAGCAAAAGCGGGCGCAATATGATCAATTTGGACCAGCTGGCGCGCAAGGCGGTTTTGGTGGACAAGGTGGTTTTGGCGGTTACCAGCAGCAAGGTGGCTTTGGTGACTTTTCTGATCTTGGAGATATTTTCAGTCAGATGTTTGGTGGTGGTTACGATCCAAATCGACCAAGAAAAGGTCAGGATTTACAGTACCGTATGCGTTTGACATTTGAAGAAGCCATCTTTGGTAAAGAAACAACGATTAAGTTCAAACGTGGTGATGGTTCTCAACATGAAATTAAAGTGACCGTGCCTGCTGGTGTTGAAACTGGTCAACAAATGCGTTTGGCTGGTCAAGGTGAAGAAGGCTTTAACGGTGGACCACATGGTGATTTGTTCGTTGTCTTCCAAGTATCCGCTTCGCGTGACGGATTTGAACGTGATGGAGCTGATGTTTATCTTGAACAAAAAATTAGTTTCGTGACGGCTGCTTTGGGTGATGATATCCAAGTGAAAACTGTGCACGGAGAGGTTAAGTTACGTATTCCCGCCGGCACACAGACTGGTAAGCGATTCCGCCTAAGTGGAAAGGGTGCGCCTCGACTGCGTGGTAACGGGAATGGTGATCAATTTGTGGTTGTCACTGTTGATGTGCCAACAAAATTGAACAAAGAACAAAAGAAGGCGTTAGAGGCCTTTCAAGAAGCAACAACTGGCACAAAGCGCAAAGGGTTCTTTGATAAATTGTAGAATTTGACATGACAGAATAATTTTGTTCTGTCATTTTTTTGTGTTTTGTGTTATATTTTGTACAAATAGTGAGTGAACACTCACTCACTTAATAAAAATAATGAGGTGTGGCATGGAAAAAGTGATTGAACTTAAAAATGTTGATAAACACTTTGGAACTAACCATGTGTTGAATAAAATTAGTTTAACTATCAATTCTGGACAATTAGTTGGTTTAATTGGTCCGTCTGGTGCTGGAAAGTCCACGCTTATTGCCGCAATGCTTGGCATGTTAAGATTGGACGGCGGACAAGTCAGGTTATTGAACAGTGACATGCCTAATCGATCAGCTCTGCAAAATATTGGTTATATGGCCCAAAATGACGCGTTATATGGTAATTTAACTGGTTTGGAAAATCTGTCATTTTTTGGAAAATTAATGGGGCTATCTCGTTCGGTATTAACTGACAAAATTCATTTGGTTAGCCAAACTGTTGATTTACAGGATCACTTAGATTTACGGGTCAACCAATACTCAGGTGGTATGAAAAGACGATTATCTCTCGCAATTGCATTGCTATCAGATGCACCATTGTTAATTTTGGATGAACCAACAGTCGGGATTGATCCTGAACTTAGAATCAAAATTTGGCAAGAATTAGATAAATTGCATCAACAAGGTAAGACAGTTCTGATTACAACACACGTCATGTCTGAAATTGAGACGGTGGATCGCCTGTTAATGTTGCGAGACGGACATATCATTGCTGACAATACGCCGACTTTCTTGGAAAAACAATATCAGGTCACAAATATCGAATCAGTATTTATCAAGGCGGGAGAACGTTATGAGAATAATAGCCATATTTAAACGAATTATGACAGAGTTACGACGGGATAAACGTACATTAGCTATTGTCTTTGTTGCTCCACTGCTTATTTTGACACTGTTGTTTGCCATCCTACAAAATTCATCCTCAGTAACTGCAAGACTAGGTGTGTATCAAGTTGACCAAACAATAGTCAATCAATTGAAGAAAAATGATAATCTTCATCTTGTATCCCTGAAAGAGCGAAAGTCCGCCAAAGAATCATTGATGCAATATAATTTATCTGCTGTTATAACACAAAAAGAAAACCAATTGACAGTGACATACCAAAATGCAGACACAAGTCTCACTGGTATTGTGAAAGCAGATCTTACAAAGACGGTTTCAGGCGAACAAATGTCCAAACTTAAGTCGGCTTTGGCAAAGGTGACCAAACGAACAAAACCAGGCCGAGCAATATCTGAGATTAACAGTGGTATGACAATTAATGAAAATTATATTTATAGAAAATCTAACAGTTCACTCTTTATTAGTATTGCACCTGTAATGGTTGGCTTCTTTGTATTTTTCTTTGTTTTTCTAATTTCTGGTATTTCGCTGTTGCATGAACGTACAACCGGAACACTGAACCGGTTGCTGATATCGCCCGTTAAACGTTATGAAATTGTCAGTGCATATACACTAGCTTATGGCACACTGGCAGTGCTTCAAACTGTGATTATTGTCAGTTATGTTTTTTTCGTATTAGGTGTGCAAAATCAGGGTTCATTTGTACTTGTTTTGATCATCAATATTATTTTAGCTTTGGTTGCTTTGAGTTTAGGATTACTAGTATCCACTTTTGCCGCATCCGAATTTCAAATGATTCAATTTATTCCACTTTTAGTTGTACCTCAGATATTCTTTTCAGGTATTTTTAATATTTCTGGTATGAATCAAATATGGCAAGGTGTTGCTAAAATAATGCCACTATACTATGGCGATGATGCGTTGACTAATGTGATTAAAAAAGGCGCCTCAATTAGCGGTGTATGGCTGGATTTAGTTGTGTTAATTGGATTTGCTATAATATTATTAGTGTTAAATATAGTTGGCTTGAAAAGATATCGGCGTGTTTAAGGAGGATTAATGACAGAAACAAATTTAATTGCACTATTTAAGCAATTATCAGCAAAAGATGATGCACTGAGTTCAAAACAGCAAGCGGTGTTGAATGCCAGTTTGCTGTTATTCTCAGAAAAAGGATTCGAGCAAACGTCGACGAAAGATATTGCCAGCGCCGCTGGTGTATCGGAAGGAACAGTTTACAAACATTTTAAAACCAAAAATCAGTTGTTGGTTAAGGGCATTGCGCCCGTACTTGACAATGTTTTTCAAAGTGCCGTTCATGAATTTTTGTCTCAAATCACTTCACGTGATAAAATACCAAAACTGCACGATGTTTTGATGTTAGTCATTTCAAATCGCGTCCATTTCATCCAAAATAATTTGCCAGCTATCAAAGTTGCATTGGTTCAAGTGTTAGTGGATAAAACGTTTGCAGAACAAATGGTTCAGCATTTTCGTACAGCAATTGTTGAGGAGGTGAAACCATTATTGAGCATATTACGAGAGCGTGGTGAAATATGTAATATCAGCGATTTTCAGGCGATAAAGTTGATTAGTAGCACAATAATCAGTATTGTTGTTGGGTATCAAATCAATAGTCATGTTTCCTTGGAGGATGCCATTGCTGAGGGAATAGTCGTTGTGGAAAAAGCCCTGAAATAGAAAAAGCCGTCTAGGTTGAAATTAATCAACCTAGGCGGCATAGTTAACAACAAGTTTAATAACTATTCAATATATTTAGTATCATCATCAATTTGCCATGGGGCTTTGATGTCAATATGATCATAATAAAGATGACCATGTAGGTGATCAATTTCATGTTGGAAGACAATGGCGGGATAGTCGCGCAGCTTAATTGTCTGTGTTTCACCATCTTCATCTTGATAACGAACAGTGATGCGGTCGGCGCGTGGTACAAATCCAGGTACGTCTTCGTCAACAGATAAGCAGCCTTCACCAACGTCCAGTGCGGCACGCTTGACTGACTCAGAAATAATCACTGGATTGAATATCGTACCTTTAAAGTAGGGCTCTTCTGGGTGGTCGTGTGGATCGAGTGATGGGACCAAAATTGAAGCCATTCTTAAAGAATAACCAACTTGTGGTGCCGCTAAACCAACGCCGGGACGAAGACCATATTTTTCATTTTCAGTTTCATCTTGAGAAACAACCAAATAGGTCATCATATCTTTAGCCAGTTGAGCTGTCTCATCACTCAGCGGGAATGGCACATCTTTAGCTGTCTGACGTAAGACAGGATCGCCATCTCGCGTTATTTTATCCATTGTAAATCTGATTGTCATGTTTTTTACCTCATATTCTAGTATATCAAACGTTTGAACATGTTAAAATAAGATTATGAGCGAAAATTATACTTTACCAATTGATGGTAACTGGACAACTGAAGATATTGTGATAGTTTCAAACTTTGTTGATGCCATTCTGAGCGTTTACGAAAACGGTGTTTCACGAGACGAACTGGTACAACACTATAACAAATATCGCGTTGTTATGCCTGCAAAAAGCGAACAAAAGCGTTTCGACAAAGATTTTGAACGTCAAACAGGGCATAGCATTTATCGCGTGACTAAACTATTACAAACGAGCACAGAAAAAAGGGTGCGACTATGACAATGAGTCAGTTGGAAATTCAAAATATTGACCAAACAGTACTTCTGTGGCTTGATGATCTACAAAAGGATACAATCAGTGCAATGAGACACCATTTACAGGTCGGAACAAAACATGACGAACGTGATTTGGTTACCAATGTTGATAAGGCGAATGAACAAAAAATTAACGCGCTTATTAGGTCTTTCGATGTCAATGCAAAGATTGTGAGTGAAGAAGGGTTCGGCGATAAACCAACAGCTATGAACGGGCATGTTTGGTTTGTAGATCCTATTGATGGCACAATGAATTTTGTCAAAGAACATACTGATTTTGCCATTATGATAGCCCTATATGTGGATAATCAACCAGTGCTAGGTTGGATTCTGGATGTGGTTGATAATGTTGTGTATCATGGCGGACCAAAAATTGGCGTGTTTGCTAATCAGTTGCGCATTCAACAACCTGGAGATGATAGCTTGGCGGAAGGCGTAGTTTTGCTTAGTGGCGCCAGATTGCTGTATGGTATGTTTGGCTATGATCAAATTGCTAAAGCTGCTCTAGGATATCGTGTTATTGGTGCCGCTGGTCCTTCATTTATACGGGTTATTACGGGACAAGCTGTTGGCTATTCGTCAAAAATGATGCCTTGGGATTTTGCTGCAGGCCAAGTTTTAGCGAAAACTTTGGGTTTAATCGTCTCAGATATTGACGGGCAAGCACTGGATATGTTATCATCAAACATAGTATTAGTTGCTACGAAACGAGCGCATCGCGACATTGTCGAGTTGCATAAAAGCTAGGGAATACGGATTCCCTAGCTTTTGTATGTGAGTAGCATTTAAATTAAAGGAGCACTGGAAAATTGGCAAATCGCGAAGACATTCGTAACATCGCTATCATTGCCCACGTCGATCACGGAAAGACGACGCTGGTTAACGAGCTTTTGAAACAATCAGACACTTTGGACTCACGCAAGGAATTGGGTGATCGTGCCATGGATACCAACGATATCGAAAAAGAGCGTGGTATCACTATCTTGTCAAAGAACACAGCCGTTAAGGTTGGTGACAAGCAAATTAACATTTTGGATACACCAGGTCACGCGGATTTTGGTGGTGAAGTTGAGCGTATCATGGGTATGGTTGACGGTGTTTTGTTGGTTGTTGATGCCTTTGAAGGTACAATGCCACAAACTCGTTTTGTTTTGAAAAAAGCTTTTGAACAACACTTGACACCCATCGTGATTGTCAATAAAGTTGACCGTCCTGGCGCCCGTCCTGAAGAAGTTGTTGACGAAGTTTTGGATTTGTTCATTGAATTGGGTGCTGACGAAGAGGATTTGGATTTCCCAGTTATCTTTGCTTCAGCTATGAACGGTACGTCATCATTATCACCAGTTGTTGAAGATCAAGAACACACAATGAAGCCAATCTTTGATGCTGTTTTTGCAACAATTCCTGCGCCAGTCGATAATTCTGATGAACCACTTCAATTCCAAGTGGCAATGTTGGATTATAACGACTTCGTTGGCCGTATTGGAATTGGTCGTGTTAAGCGCGGCACAATCAAGATTGGTGATAACGTTGAAGTTTTGAAGTTGGATGGTTCGACGCAGAGCTTCCGCGTAACAAAACTGTCTGGTTTCATTGGCTTAGATCAAGTTGACATCGAAGAAGCCAAGGCTGGTGATTTGATTGCCGTGTCAGGTATGGAAGATATTTCTGTGGGTGAAACAGTTGCAGATCCTGCTCATCCAGATCCATTGCCAATTCTTCGTATCGATGAGCCAACTTTGCAAATGACTTTCCGTCAAAATGATAGCCCATTTGCTGGTAAAGAAGGAAAGTTTGTCACTGCACGCCAAATTGAAGATCGTTTGCGTCGCGAATTGCACACTGATGTTTCTCTTCGCGTGGAAGACACTGATCAAGCTGGCGCTTGGTTAGTATCTGGTCGTGGTGAATTACATTTGGCCATCTTAATTGAAACAATGCGTCGTGAAGGTTTCGAATTGCAAGCATCACGTCCACAAGTTATTTACCGTGATATTGATGGGGTTCAATCAGAACCTTATGAATCTGTACAAATTGACACGCCTGATGAATACTCATCAACTGTTATTGACTCATTGAACCAACGTAAGGGTGAAATGGTCAACATGGAGTCTGTCGGAAACGGTCAAACACGTTTGACCTATATGGCACCTTCACGTGGTTTGATTGGTTACTCAACAGAGTTTATGTCAGCAACAAGAGGCTATGGTATCTTTAACCATACTTATGCTGAATATCGTCCAGTAGTGCGCAACTGGGAGCCAGGACGCCGAAATGGTGCCTTAGTCTCGATCAACCAAGGGGCAACTTCTAACTACGCCATTATGGGTGTTGAAGACCGTGGTCAAATGTTCGTTGGTGCCGGTGTTGAAGTTTATGAAGGCATGATTGTGGGTATGAATGCCCGCGACAACGACATTTCAGTCAATGTTACGAAATTGAAGCCTCAATCAAACGTGCGTTCTTCAAACAAGGATCAAACTGCTTCAATCAAGACACCTCGTACAATGAATTTGGAAGCATCACTTGAATTCTTGAATGATGATGAATATGTTGAAGTAACACCTGAAAACGTTCGTATTCGTAAAGCTATCTTGAACACAGCTGAGCGTGAAAAGGCCGCAAAACGTCGTAAGGCATCAAAGTAATTTTAAATTTTCGAAGTAGGTTAGATAATATGTTCTAACTTCTTCATGATGGAGCTATGGCACAATCTGGTACTGCAACGGACTCGAAATCCGTCGAGCCGCTTTTGGCGGTGTGCGGGTTCAAATCCCGCTAGCTCCTTTCGAACAAGTGTATATGTGGTAAGTAAAACAGCAGAACCGCTGTTTTTTTATTGTTTGTTAGGGGAGATACCTAGATTCAGTTAGATTAAAATTTAAGTTCAGTCATTCTATTATTAAATATCAATGATCAATAATTCCTGCAAATTAAAAAGATAATCATATTAAATAAACATTCCTAGACTGATCAATTGCCATACTTTGGTCTTGATTTGAAAAAATATAAGTATTATTGTAAGATTAATGATTAGAGGAGTATTAAATTGAAAAAAGAAAAAAATAATTTTGCTGAATTGTTACAACATCTTTCCTTGAATGATGAAGAACAAGTTTTTGTCAACATCGCAATCCATCAATTGATAGACGAAAAAGAGCGAGAAGATTTGGTAATCCGTAGCTTAATTGGTAATTTTCGACCGCTCGCTTTGCAACAAAAATTGTCGCCACAAGGTTTGCAATTTTTTACAGAACTAGTGAAACCAAATTTCAAAGATGATATCTCGTTATGGTTACCATTTTGGTTAGGAACAATTCACTGATAGGGGTTTAGTCAGCTTGACATATTTTTGATACAAAAAAAGTCAGCGGTAGCGCTGACTGAAATATTGCCATTATCTAATTAGCTAGTCTATATGTTTTGTCAAATTGTTGCTGGGTGATTAAAGATATTTGATTACCATCTTTAATCAAATAATCACCAATTTTACCGATACTGACAGACCAAGGCGCATTGACCAACAGGTCGTCTGGATAAATTTGGTGCCAACTTAATAATTTTTTGTCAAAACTCTGACGGACCCAACTCTCAGAGATAGGCTGATGTGAAATCTGCCAAACCTCGACCATCTTGTTACCTATTTTTGCTCTCATGATGTTCTCCTGTTTGTGTTAATGACATATAGTTAGGTGATTAGCTTTAGTTACCTGTGTATATTTGACTAAAGCCGTTTTCCAGCGCTGTATTTTTTGTCTCTGTAAAATATAGATCCTCACCATTTGTTGTTTGTGAAACGTATACTTTTGGTTGGCTTTCTTGAGAGATAAACAAGTAAAGGATTTTGTTATAACCATCTGATGATGTTTGACCGACAGCAACAGCTATGACTTGATTCTTGGAATTGCTGCTGCCATTTGGTGACCATTCAATGGTTGTATCTTGATTGTCAAACTTGATATGGCCACTAAGTCTACCATTTTCTAAGGCTGTTGGAAATGAAATACCATAATAATCAGGTTTTTGATTATCATAGGTACCAGTATATGTTTGATTCATTTCCGTTTGCCATTGGCTCATGAAATCACTTAATTGCTTGTTTTTAGTGGCATTCCAGGTACTTTTTACTGCGACATCGCTGCTACTCGTAGATTGATTTGAGCTATGGTTACTGGACGATTTGATGGATGATGACCGTGTTGAAGAAAGGCTAGATTGATGGCTAACAGTTCTTTGATTTTTGGTGGTTTGATTGCGTGAACTTGCGCCATATATAATCATGGCTAAAATCACTGCAATAATGATTAGTACGAAGACCGGCCACTTGGTCGATCTAGGCATGTGTTTTCCTCTCATAAAGGTCTCCCTTGGTGTGACTTATTTTCACCTAATATTATAACAAAAGTCAGTATTTTTCGGTTGGTAATTTAATGTAGTTACAGTGAATATTTTGACTTTGTGTGGGCTGTGTTGTGGAAAAAAGATTACTAGATAATGTATGTGATGTTCATACTTAAGAACAACTACGTCTGAAATAATGGAATGTGAGCTGAACCGAAATTACATTTATATAATGGAGGTGTATACTTCCTCAGTCATTTTTTGTCTAAATTTTAATTAATCATCATGTCTCAGGTATTAATCAAGTAAAAAACCAACTCATCAACAAACGTGATGAATTGGTCAAAATGCGTTGAGGGGGAGTGTAAATAATTGATATATCAACGTTTGAAGAGTCACTGTGGCAAATTTGTAGCAAATACTAAATAAGTCCTTTGAATAAATTAATAGCTTTTTCTGTTTCTTCGTGTCTCTTCTTTTCTAGTAGGTGAGCATACGTGCTGAGCGTGATGTTTACATCAGCATGGCCAAGCCTTTCTGATACGTATTGAATTGATATATCTTTTGATAAAAGAAAACTAGCATGTGTATGTCTTAATCCATGAAATGTTATAACTGTGCTATTGTCTTTTTCAAGAAAACGCTTTAATTGCTTATTAGCAGCATTGTCAGAGGGCGGTGTATCATTTTCCCCTTGAAAAGCAAACCGCTCCCCAAATGTCCATTTTTTAGCTTTATTCATAAATTCTGATGAGATGGTGATTTCTCTATTAGATGTTTTTGTTTTTGTTTCCTTGAAGGCTTGATCGTGAATCTGCCAAGATTTGTTTACAGATACAGTGTTGTTTTTGAAATCAAAGTCATCTTTTGTTAAACCGGCGACCTCTGAAAATCTTAAGCCGGAATACAAAGCAGTTAAAATCATGTGGCTAGTAACGGCATCGCTTTCACTTGCTCTAATGATTAGCTTTTTCATTTCATCTTCTTCAAGAAATTTCAAGCTCTTATCTTTACTTTTAACTATCGAATAAGTATTAACGTTTCTTGTAAAGTCTCTGATGATTAGTCCTTCGTCAATAGCATATCGAATAAAAGCGCTAGTTATATTTTTTATGTGTGATACAGACGATTTTACGTGCTCGGCTCCATATTCATTGATTAGTAATTGGAAATCCTTAGAGGTAATTTCTGACATTTTTTTGTTACCCCATTTTTTTGTCAGTAAAGAAAGGGTAGTTCTGTACCATTGTTTGGTAGCTGTTTGAAGTTGTGGCTCCTTAAAAATATGGTACCAGTCTTCAAACACTTCTACGAATATAGCGTTATCCTTAGTCAGCTCTCTATTTTGTTTTTGAACCTCTGTCTCATTAGCCCAATTAGTTGCTGCTTTTTTTGTTTGAAATCCTGATTGAGTTTTTTTCAAATATTTTCCGTTATCCGGAACAGAAACACTAGCCGTCCATGTTTTACCACGTTTATATATTGAAGCCATAATAAAAACCTCCTTTAAAAAGGGGGCTTATATCTGTTATAATCTAATAGAACGCCCCGTGCGTTTACGTTTAGCACACCTTGTCTTTAGCCGGATGGGTGTGCTTTTTTATTTGCTTATTTTTATGACTTCATTGTCAATTATATACGCCCAAACGGGCATGAAATTAGTAACCGTAGTCGTCACTTGCTTTTCCTTGGTCGTTAAGTATTTTCGCAGCCATTGCAGGTACGGTGATTTTACCACCCATAGTTGATTTGTAAGACACTGTCCCAACGCTTGTTCCTGAAACTGTTACCAAATCATCTTCCAAAACCCTTGAACCATTCAAAATATCTGGGTCAAAGCCCACTAAAATAATATTGTCACTATCTCCATCAACAGCTAATCTTATTTGTGTCTCTGATTTATCTTCAATCACTTGAATAACCTTACCCGTAAATTGAACTTTTTTACCTTCATAGTCATCTGGTGTGCGGGCGACTTGTTCATAGGTTATACCCGTCTTATACGAATTTGGGTCTTTGTCGACAGCTTCGCTAGAAGATAAAGCGGCAGCTCTTGACGATGATTCAGCAGCTTTTGATGATGATTCAGCACTGTTTTCGGATGAAGATTTTTTACTACTTGATTTATCGTCGCTGATAGAGCTATCAGCACTCGTATCTCTATTGTTTGTTTGAGGCATGGAACTGACGCCAACAATCAATGACACACAACCGGCTATAAAAAGCACCAACGGTGTCTTCCACGTGAATTTTGATTCTTTTTTTCTAAACTTATTAAGTATTAGAATTATCAACGTTACCCAGAACGCTACGCTTAATATCAACCATAAAAACATCATGGCATTACTCATATTTCTTGATCTCCCAATCTCAAAAGCTTTTTAATGTGGACGCCTAGCACATAAACCTATTCTACAACACTAAGAGACTTAAATGTTTCATTTGCATAGTGTTCAAGCCAAGAGGGAATACGATAATATTCCATAAAACCGTTAACGGTTGTTGGCATTTCAATAGACATTAACATTTTGATAGCGTTTCTATGAGCAAGCAATTCCTCACCACGTTTCCCAAACTCGCTAAATTGATATACAGCTTGTGCTTCATGATCGCCATATAATATATGACTTAATTCGTGAGAAAGTCGATAACAATAATCAACCCCGATATCAAAATTAGCATTCATTATGATGGCACGACTTTTTACTAAAGCTGTATCGGGAACGTGAGAAAGTAAATTGTCGGCTAGTATAACAATTACGTTGTTTTTACGAGCTATTGATTCAACATTTTGAACTATTTCAGGATATAGTTGCTCACTGTAATTGTAAAATTCTGTCATTTATTCTCCTTCTCACGCAAGGAAATAATATAACGCGCATAATCACGTAACTTCTCTTTTTCAGATTCTTCTATTTCCATACCATCGAAAGCAAGAATGGTTTCGTCATCTAAAATATCAACTGTTTGGTCTTTGGTTGAATTTTTCGATTGCAATATGTCACTTCTCCCTAAAAGGTAATCAGTAGAAACGTTAAGTACATCTGCTACTTTTTGAAGGGTTGCCACCGTGGGTTCTCTTTTATTCCATGAATAAATTGATTTTTCACCAATTCCTGCTTTAATTGCAAGTTCTGTTAACGATAATCCGTTCTTTTTTGAAACTTCTTTGACTCTGTCAATTAGCGCCATATCTATGTTTTCTCCTTGTATAGACAAGAAAAAGTACTGCATATAGTAAAAGAGTGTTGACAAGTACTGCATGAGGTACTATACTAATTCTTGTAAGTTAAAAGTGCAAACAAAAAACAGTAATAACATTATCAATCTTGGCGGAGGGATATGTTGATACTTTGCTTTGTTTAGCTGTCTTTACTATGCAATTATAGTACTTCATACGATACTTGTAAAGTAAAACTTACAAACATTTTTACAGTAAGTAATACTAAGGAGGAAATTATGAGTGTGCAGGAAGCGATTCAAACACTTGAAGAAGAACAATTTAAGTTCTCACTTCATTTGAAAAAGAAACGGTTGAAGCCTCGTATGCTTGCGCCGGTTATAGGAAAGTCTGAATCATATGTACGTCAACTACTATCTGGTGCAGCAAAAGGCGAAGCGGCTAAAGAACACTTAGCAACGCTGTTCAAGTTCACGGATTATGATGGCGAAAGTTGGTTGTAAGAAGGAGGCAAACAAATGTCATTTGATGAAACGAAAAATTATTTGCAGAAAGAAATTCAAATTGAACTAAAAGGCATCACGTCAGAAACGTTCAACAAGCATTTCCGCAGTGACAAGAATTTTCCTAAACCAATTTTTGATACACCACGCAAGAAGATTTGGGACGGACGAGCATTAGTGTGGTACTTCGATAAGAAGTCAGGAAGGTAAGCAATATGCAGGAAATTATCAAGATTAACCAAAACGAGCAAGGCGAAACACGAGTCAGTGCTCGAGAGTTGCACAAGGAATTAGGCGTTAAGAAACGTTTCAGCGCATGGTTTGAACAATATCAGGAAATGTACGTTGAGGGCACAGATTTTACAGGCGTACCTGGAGGTACACCCGTTATCGGTGGAAATGGTAACGTTCAATATCTTCAAGATTATTCACTCACGGTCGACATGGCAAAAAATGTAGCCATGATGTCAAAGACTGAAAAGAGTCAACAAATTCGAGATTACTTTATCCAAGTCGAAGACCGTTACAAGAAATTAGCCAATGATCCATCTTATCAAATGGCACTCGGTTTGAAAGCGTCACAGTTATTACTTGACCAGAAAGACCAAATAATTGCCGAGATGAAACCTAAAGCATTGTTCGCTGACGCGGTAGATGCAAGTGATGGCAGTATCTTAGTCGGTCAGTTAGCTAAGACGTTGCGACAAAATGGCGTGAATATTGGTCAAAACCGACTATTCAAGTGGTTGCGTGAACATGAATATCTGGGCAGCCGTGGTGAGCAGTACAATCTACCGACTCAAAAGAGTATGGACTTGCGCGTGATGGAAACGAAGACACGAACAGTCAATAATCCTGATGGGTCAATCAGAACGACACATACCACCAAGATTACAGGCAAGGGACAGATTTACTTTATTAACAAGTTTTTGCAAGTAGCATAGGAGAAATTATGGAAGATGAAATCAAAAAAGCCGTAATAGATTTTATCAACAAAAACTATCACGGTAGTGAAACGGTTGAAATTAAGATTTCAGGTCCTCTGTTGCCATACGATGCCACTCTGAAAATTCGTCCAGATTAAATTTGCGTTTGAATATCTTGTTAGTCGTAGGCAAATAAACTTTGGTTGATTTAAAAAACTGATCATCATTGAAAATAATAAATGTCACACTTCCACTCAATGAATCGAAACCGTCTATTCTCAAAGGGAATTTTAGAGGCGGTTGTTGAGGAAAAGTATTTGTAAGTGTCATCTTTCCATCATCTGTCGTAAATGACGGAGAGTTAAGTGAGACATCATTACCCCTAAAAGTATTAATCTTTTTACCTTTAAAGGTTATCCATGGGGCGAGAATTGTTACCGGTTGCGAAGATTGATTATTTATAGTCATTTGGATACACACCGCTGAATAAGGGGTGGTGCTGTTTACCTGATGACCATTTATGATTCCAAACGTTCCATCAAGAGGTACAACGTATAGGCTTTTATGAGGTTTTGAAGATTGACTGAAATTAATTTTTGGTTTTGAAGACAAATAAGATATAAATTGTATCGATAAACCGGCGATACCGGTAATAGCACCGATTATGGCGAGAATGTTAGTCATTAGATTATTCCTTATAAGTGTTAATTAAAGAATATCACAACTAGGTTTAAATTAGGAGGTCAGCATGTCAAAGAGTGCAGATTTAGAAGACATCAGGCAGTCGTTGCTTGATTACGCACAGGCAGCAATTAGCAAAGGTCGCGAGGCGATAGAGGGCGAGTTATCTATCAATTACAGACCGATTGAAGAAGCCGAAAAGGCATTGAAATTGATGAAAGAGTTAGGTTAGTGAAATGGCATACGGAATAGCAGCAATCATTATCATAGTTGTCGCAATTATCTACTTCTTCTATTCAGAGCGAAAGTTTGACGAGAAAGAAGCGTTGCGTGACATCAACGAGTTAATGGATAGCGGCATGACTTGGAACCAAGCACAGCGGCAAATTGAGCACGCAAGCGATAACACACGTGCGCTTGATGAAGCTAACAAGGTTCTGAAGCAAAAGAAAAACGCTTAGCACAATTGGAGTTGGCTAAGCGCAGTAGGTATAAATTGTCTTGGAAAATAATTTATATCTCGATTATAGCAAGAAACGAGGTAAAAGCAAATGGTAACAGATGTAAAAGACGTTACGCAACGTCACGAACAAGTTGACCGTGACAACTTCAACTATGATGATAAGGCAACTTTGAGCGTTTATCCATTTGGAGAAATGAAACGGTCGGAAGTTGCAAAAGCAAACAATGCCGAGCGTGTATTCTTTCTGAAACCAGAAGATAAGCATGGTGACTATGTGCTAGATACCGATTTAGCGGACTATTTAGAAAAATATAGCGGCTGCCTTATCGCAGTTGAGATGCACGAATTAGATGATATTGATTGGGGAGATTAAGCATGTCAAACGAAATAACATTAGCAAAGCAATTAAGTAGTGACAAAGTCGTTGAGCAATTTGCTGCAACAGCCGGAGAAAGCGCCAAGTCATTTGCAAAAGAAGTGGCATTGACCATTTCTGGTAATCCAGCATTACAGCACGCAAAACTGGGTACGGTCATTGTTGAAGCAACCAAAGCCAGCGCATTGGGTCTGTCTCTGTTGCCAACGGTAGGTGAAGCCTATTTGGTTCCTTACAAAGGTGATGCGCAATTCCAACTTGGCTATAAAGGCATTGTTCAATTGGCAATGCGAAGCGGACAGATGAAATCATTTGGAGCTGAAAGTGTCTATGAGGGTGAAAATCCAAAATGGGACAAGTACAACCAAGAGCTGGTGACTGACGGCGAAGAAACAGGAAAAATCATTGGCTATTATGCTTTCTTCACACTGGTTAACGGATTCAAAATGGCAGCATACTGGCCAAAGGAAAAAGTTGAAGCCCATCGTGATCGCTTCAGTAAATCTAAAAAGGGTCCTTGGTCGACTGATTTTGATGCAATGGCTAAAAAGACGGTGCTTAAATCTATTTTGCAGTATGCACCAAAGTCTAGCGAAATGAAACGAGCGCTAGCAGAAGATACACAAGCTGAATATGTTCAAGCTGGTATTCAAGATGTTACACCAGAGCCAGCAAATATTGAGGCACCAGTTGAAACAACAAATGCACCAGAAATTAGTACCGAGGAAGAAAGTCTGTTCGGTGAATTGAGTGATGTTGATAAAGAGACTGCACCCAATCCATTCGCTCAAAATCTAGGAGGTGACAACTGATGTTAGAGACTAAACCAGCATTGAGTTTTGAAAATGGTGTGATGGTTAATTACAGTGATTTGTTGGCAATTGCCGAAGAGTATAAATCATTGCCAGAAACTATTGTAACTGCTGCTCAAGGGTCACGCGCCAACGCTGTTAAAAGTGATTTGAAAAAGAATGCCGACCTGATTAAGAAAGAGCTTAAAGCAGAGGATAAGCGACGCAGTGAAGCGTTCTATGAAGAAAATCATGGTGCAGTAGCTGCTTTAGATACTTTGTTAAGTGTCCGTGAAGATTTGGTTGAGCGCACTAATACGTGGGAGAAAACACGTTTAGACGCTAACATGCCTGTTCTGGAAGCGTTTATTGATGAACAGAATGAATTACACCACTTGGATAGTCAACATCAATTAAGCGCAAATGATTGGCGAAAATTAGGAACATTTACACCGACAGGAAAGATTGTTGGCAAGGTTCAAAACGAAATCGTTAGTCAAGCAAGATTAGCAGAATACGACCAAAACAAACAACCAGAATTAACACCTTTGGATTTGTTAAAGCGTGATCTAAATCGTGCCTTTTCTGAATTGTACTCGAACTACGAAGATGATGGCATTTACGGCGGCAAAGACATTAAAGATGATTTAGCTAAAATCGCACAATTACTGCAATAAGAACACCACCAGCTCAATGTGGTAAAACCGAGCACCAGTGGAGTTTAGATTACAAGCTAGCGCAAGTAGTCATTGTAACGCACTGCATTCACAGCGATATGGCGCAACCATACAAATGGGTGTGATGCCCTAGGAGGTAACAAGTGGCAGATAACAAAAAATATTATTATATCCGTCTCAAGGAAAACTTCTTTGATAGTGATGAAATCAAATTGTTGGAGAGTATTCCAAATGACGGTTATAAATTCTCAAATATCTTACTAAAAATGTATCTCAAAAGTCTCAAATATGAAGGCCGTCTCATGTTCAACGAACGGATTCCTTTCAATGCTGAAATGTTGGCAACGGTCACTGGTCATAGTTTAGGCGATGTTACAAGAGCGATTGACATGTTCAAAAAGTTTGGACTGATAGAAGTTCTGGAAACTGGTGAAATCTACATGTTAGATATTCAAAGTTTCATAGGTAAAACGTCGACCGAAGCTGACCGCATCAAGGCTTATCGCAAAAACGTTGAACATCAAAAACAAGCCAGTGTACAAATGTACGACAAACGTACACCAGAGATAGAGTTAGAGAAAGAGATAGATATAGAGACAGAGTTAAAACCAGAAATAAAGAAAGAGCCAACAGCATATCAAAAGATTGTGGCTGTTTATGAAAAAAATGGTTTTGGTTTGGTCAGCCCAATCGTTTCAGAAAAAATCAATGATGAACTGAAAGATTTTGCTAGTGAATCTAACGAAGATGAAGCGGTTAATATCATTACCAAAGCAATGGAGATTGCAGCACTTAATAGTGCTAATAACTTTAACTATGTATTGGCTATCACTAAAAAATGGTACAACAAAAAACTGTTCACTCTGAAAGCGGTTGAAGCAGATGAATTAAAAAATAAATCTCAAAAGGCTTCAAGGTATGGCGGTAGAAGAAATATTGTTGAGCCACAGTTAGCGAGTGTTTCAGAACCAGTTGAGGAGCCAGAAAGGGAGTTACCAGAATGGCTGACGGACGCGGCAAAGGACCTTTAGATTTTGTACTCCTAGCAATCAGATTAAAGGCAATGGGAATACCGACATCTAGCAACAGTCAATCATTCCCAGCGGTTAATTTTGAAGAACTAGGTAGACGCTTAAAAGAAAATGGATCGCTCACAAAAATGGTTAAATGCGCCAGTGCTAATTACGTATCAGTTTTAGAAGTTTGGCAGAGCGCACCCGAAGCGATTGCGGTATTGCAAGAGATGAGAAAGGAAGCAACAAAATGAAAGCTAATGAATATCGGGATTTGATTGGTAAATATCGCGAGCTGAAACGACAAAATAATAATATGATTTCGTCAATTGAAGATATTAAAAAGATTATTTCTGATGATAAATATCAACAGGTTGAGATCATGATGACAAGTGGTTGGGATAGAGATGGATACCATAAAAGCATTCAAACTATTTATGTCAATGCAAAAAATGTTTTGAGATTTTATGAAAGTGAATTACCATTTCACGAACATGCGCTTAAGATACTCAAAAATAGAATTGACAATGGGGTAATTGATGATTGACAGAGCTATTTGCAAAACTGAATAAGGTTGACCCAAACAAAGGTCTAATCACGTTGCAGTTGAGCACTGATGATATTCACACGCTAGAGAAGTATCACGCCAGCGGACAGCAACAGGTGGTGTCATTGATAGCGAGTGATGAAAACGGACTGTCACCAAAACAACGTAGTTTCGCTTTTGCGTTGTTGAACGATATCTATTCGTCACAAAAAGGCGGCTACTGGATTGAGGAAAAAGAGACTGTCAAACAACATTTCTACGCAGCGTACGAATACTACAACGGTTTAGATTTTGGTGAATTTAGTTTGAGTGACGCTAAAGGAAACAAGACTGATACAAACCAGTTCATCAACATGTTGCTAGATTATGCAGCGATACATGACATTAGTTTGAGTGTGAAGCCGCTGAACGAATTAGAACCGCAAGAAATTGCACGGTGGGAGTACAGGTGTCTCATGGAAAAGATATGTGTTGTTTGTGGCAAGAAGCCAAGCGACCTACATCATTTAGATACAGTTGGGTCAGGAATGAACCGCCAGCATACCAATCATTTGGGACACAGAGCGGTGCAACTATGTAGGGAACACCACAATCTGGCTCACTCACTTGGCATTGAAACGTTCATGCAGCGTTTCAAGATTAACGGCATCAAGATTGACGAAAAAATAGCTTTGGCACACGGACTGAATATAAAGTGATTTAAGCGTTTAAAAACAGTTTTGGTGTAATTATGCGAAAAGCAATTTAAAACAACGTGATAAATTTACGAGCAAGGCAAATACAGTGCTCACAAAACAATAAAAGATATTCGAAAGGATAACAAATGAGTGAAGCATACGAAACGACAATCTATCGTGATTCTGATAATTCGATTATTCATATCGACACGTCAGTTAGTAACGAGAAATACCGATTGAGAAAATACGCTAAAGATTTTGATTTGAAGTTGGTACATGACGAACTAGACACTGGTGGCTATACAGGTCTTAACGTAGACGCTAATCAATTTGCGGTTAGGTTTGATAGAGATGGATATATTACAATCTCTAAACGTCGTGAATATTCTGATGAAGAACGAGCGGCGCTGGTTGAACGTGCACGAGTGAATTTAGGAAGGTAGATAACCGAGTGACTAAATTTATTTTTGAAAGTGAATTGTCGGGAGACCCGGCGCCACATAACCAGTCAAACTTTAATAAGAGTGGCAAGGTTTACAAGGGTGCTAGAGAAAAAGCTTATATCCAAGAGCTTGAGTATCGACTACGTGCTGAAATTATCAAGAATAAGGCGTTTGAAAAGTACGGTGAAGTGCCAATCAAGGTGGACTACATCTTTGGATTTGCACCAACTAAATCATGGAGCAAGAAAAAGGTACAACGTGCTTTGAACAATGAGATTTACCCAACAGAGCAAAACAAAGGCGATTGGGACAACTTGACCAAGTCAACGCAAGATAGGTTGAACAAGCTAATTATAGCTGATGACAGATTTATTGTGGACGGCAGAGCGAGAAAGATATTCACGCCTAAGCCGTATCTAAGAATTGAAATTGAGGAAATGAACAATGAGTAAATCAGGATATATCGTTCAAATTAAAAATGAGTATTTCTTCCTGAACAACATTACGCAAGAACAAAATAATGCGTTCTCGTACAAGTTGGAAGAACTAGCTGATACTGATTGGGTTAAGCGCTACGATCCAAAATACGACAACCCACAGTATCGTCAGCGACTACGTGACACGATTATTAAACGAATCAGTTATCTGTACCGTGAAAACGTTGGTAGATTCTTCGTGTTAGGTAATCACGGCAAGATGGTTGAGATTTAGAAAGTGTGATGAGATGAAAATAGTTAGCTTACAGAGCGTGGGATTGGGGGCATCGTATGCTCGAGGTAATGGTGAAAAGTTTAATGCTCCATACGAAATTTACGTTGGTACAACATTCCTAGATGCTGCCGGAAATTCTTTAGATACCACAGTAACTGAAATTAAAAATATTCCGTATTTTGGAGTAAGTGGCGATTCAATTCCAGCACTTGGTACTTATGAAGTCCACACGTCAGACAGACACATCAGAGTGTTGCCAGCTGATAAGTACATTGCGGAATGGAGCGACGACACCGACCGTATCAGTCCTGATGACATCGGCAATGATATTCATGAGTTTTTACACGGAGGAGATAAGTGATGACTGAACCAGTAGCGTATGTACAAATTAAAGATGGTAAAGCATATAGCGTGCTTAGAAAAGGGACGCCAAACGATGAGTATACGCCTGTGTATACAGCGGAACAGTTACGTCCACGCGTGAAGATGACACAGGCGGAATTTGATGATTGGCATGAATTATACGAATGTAATACTTTATTCTCATCAGCAATGGCTTTACTAGATGATGACGAAGAGGTTGAAAAATATCACAACATCTTTATGAAAATTTATAAAGGTAAAGACGAATTAAACATTAAAAATGAAGTTGTTTTTGCAAAATTATGGTCTGATTACAACCCAGAAAACCCAGAAGAAACGATTGATATTGTTCCTGATATGAAGTGGTTTGTGAGAAGAATACTACCAAACACAGGTGGTAATATGCTTTATTGCACTGATGATGGGGAGCTGACTTACAACTATAACAAAGAATACGCCACACAATTTGATACCAAAGAAGAGGCTGAGAAATGGACCAACCCGCTAACAGAAGCGGTGAAGTTACCAGTGGAGGGAGAGTGATGGAAATATTGGCATGGAGCATTATTACAGCGGTCATAGCATTGGTAATTTTCATTATCGTTTCTGGCCTAATGTCTAGTAATCCGTTGACTAACCTATTAGCGACAATTTCAACAGCTTTGTTAGGTGCAATGATAGTGATTTTGCTAGTTACTTGGGCAATTTATGAGGTATTCAAATGATTGAAATAGGACACAACTTAAAGCATGCGATTGAGTCTGGCATGTTATTGTCAGCAATGGTCGCAGTGGTGCATATTGTAATGAAATATTATGGAGGTCGGAAATGACAGAAGATGAAAATGGTGGGCATGGTTACGTGGAGCATGCGTCAATAGGGAACAAAATCGTACATGTGTTTTATGCAGATGATAATGAAGGGTGTGAAAATAATGACAAGCAAAGCGTGGCGGATAAATGAAAGTAATAGAAAAGCAAGTGTACATCGTTGGTTTTCGTAAAACAGATAATGACGAATGGGAAACATCGGGTGCTACTTATGGCAATCAGATTGACGCACAAGCGGTCATGAATAAATTGAGTAAAAAGACGAAACAACAGTTGAAGCTGTTTAAATTTGGAAGGGCAATACCGGTGAAGTAGAAAGGGAGACATGGCGGATAGAGTTGATAGCATTTTGAGAGACTACTTCTCTGGTCGTCTCGAATTAAGAATTAAACAGCGTGAAGAAACGATACGGTATGACAGCCAAGAAGTTGATGAGAATATCGGTGGCGGTCGTGCGCAAAATAAACACACACGTCCAGTTGATGACATGGTGATACGACTTGATGAGGATAGATACCTTAACAGTCTCAAAAAGCAAAAGGAAGATGTTGAGCGTTGGATAGCCACGTTTGAGCCTGACAAGCAGAAAGTAGTTGCGTATTATTATGCAAGCAAGACTGTCACGTGGGTAAAGGTAGCACAGCAGTTTCACATATCTGAAAGTACAGCTAAGGCATGGCGTTCAGAGGTTAAACATATTCTTGGTGCTGTATTGTAGTCAGATGTATATTGCAAGCTGTTTTCTGACTTTTTATGCAAGAAAACGGTGCTATATTTGTATCATCAGATAATTAAGACGAGGCGAAGTTCTGTAATTTATTTAGCGATTGATTACTACGTTACGACGGACAGGCCAGTGCACCGGTGCGGGAACTTGCCTTAATAAGCGGTTGCTAGATATCCGATCAAAACTAGCGTATGTCTCGATTGTGACGCCTGACAATCTGGTTATTGCTTATCCATTAAAAGCAAATGTATGGTTAGTCATTAGTCGTTAAATATAAGCTGTACTTATAGATTAGTTCCAAATGACTAGCCAAGACCGTTACACCGAACGGTCGTATATATTTGAGTTATTAAGTAATCCTTAATAGCTGATAGTTGCACCTTAACGGGTGCTTTTTTATTGGAGAAGATTATGAATTTAACACTTGATGAAAAGAAAATACGCAAGGGAAAAGCTGTTGGACTTCCTTATGTTGGAAGTAAGAAGAAAATTAGCAAAAAGATTGTAGAAATAATCAAGCAGAATTTTGGAACAGATAAGACGGTTTACGATGTCTTCGGAGGTGGCGGTGCAATCACTGCTGAATTGATGATTAACGGCATCGATGTTGTTTATAATGACTTAGATAAAACAATTACGGATATGTTTAACCGTGTTTTGCATCAAGACAGAGAATGGATTAAAACGTTAATTGTTAGTCGTGATGAGTTCTTTACGATTAGAGAAAAAGAAATTAAAACGGTTGATGACGAATTGAAGTTGTTAGTCAATAGTTTTGGCAATAATCGAAAAGACTATTTATACGGTAAAAAGCTAAGCGATATAAAGTATAAGGTAGCCGTTGAGATTTTAGAAAGAGAAGATGTGTTATTCAGTTATAAGAATACCACAACGTACCAAAAATCTGCATATAAAAAAATAGATAAAAACGATAGGATACAACAATTAGAAAATATTCAAGCGTTAAATGACAATTTTTCAAACTATTCAAAAACAAAAACATATATTGACAAAGTATTTAACAACGAAGAAGTTTTTAGAAAGTGTATAAACAACAGGACAGGTAGAAAAATAATTCACCCCATTCAGCAAATTAATAGTCTGACGTCTGTTGCAAATGTTCAAAAATTAAACGGTTATCCGAAAACATCAAGCAAAGACTATCACTTTTTCTCAAACATCAGAGATAGTATTTTATATTTAGATCCACCCTATGAAAATACAGAAAACGGTTCATACAAAGCACAAATTGATTATCGAGATTTCTACGATTGGGCTGTTGAGATGTCAAAAAACAACATCGTATTGTTATCAAGTTATGAAGTTTCAGACGATAGATTTGAATGTGTTTACGAATTTAAAACCGCAAGGAGCACTTTTCAAAAAGGTGGATATGGTTCTAGATGCGAAAAGTTGTTTATGGTGAAATCATGAAAATAGATCGCGATTATGGACTTGTCGCCAGTGATGATGAATTAAACATCTACCGCAGGTTAGACAGGCAACAAAAATATAATAAGAAACACAACAAGGCATCTAAACGCAAGTCGAATACAGACAAGCGCAAAGATGCCTTTTATGATGATAGGAAGTGGCGATAATGGGCTACACAAAATGGACTGATGAATTAAAGAAGCGTGTTCAAGAATTGAGTGAGCAAGGACTTGATTCAAGAAGTATAATTGAAAAACTTTATGATGAAACAGGTGTGTATTATGCGAAACGTTCCGTTCAACGATACGCAAGTGTAAAAGCGCCACAAAACCACAATAGTGAAAACGACCATTTTAGTATTGAGCCTAAATATAGTTATGGTAGTGACGGTAAGGTTGATGATATTAAAATTACAGCTAAGTATCTACTACTGAATGAGCAGACACAAAAGACACCAGAGGATATTCTTGAGTATCTTAATCTTGATGTCAACGACTGGCGTATCGTGTCAGCAATTCCAAATCAATGGACGACACCAACGGATAATGGGCCAAAGTGGAACTTCCAGTTAAAGGTTAATGTTAAGCCAAAGTCAGATGATGAATTAACACCACAGGATATTGCTAATCTGTTCAAAGCAGACATTAGGCCATACACAGTCAAGCAGGTAGCACGAGACACACACAATTTGGTTGTACCGCTTCCTGACTTACATTTTGGTATAACTACTATGCTTGATGTTAAAGGACACTTAGATAGGCTGTTAGAGCTTATCAATAAGGGCTACAAAACGATTGTGATTGAGCAGCTAGGTGATCTATTCCATTCTAGTCAGATGTGGTCATCACAGACTTTAAAAGGCACGCTACTTGATGAAGTTAATATGGTAAAAGCCGTTGAGGACGCTAAACAGTTCTTTGACGTTTTGGTCACTGCTTCATTGAAAAATAGCACAACACTTCACATAAAACAAATGGCGGGAAATCATAGTGCTAATTTAGAGTATATGTTCATGGAGTATTTGAAAGCCAAGTACCCACAAGTCGTTATCAAGAATAACATTAAATTCCGTGATGCTTATTTACTGGATAACGTGGGCATCATGTTAGCTCACGGTGACTTAGCACCTAAGAATTTGCCTATGCTATTTGCAAATGAGTTTGGTGGTGTCTGGTCACTATCTCACAGTCGTGAAATCCATAAAGGTCACTTTCATAACGAGAAGACAGTTGATGAGGGTGGCGTGATTAGCCGACAACTTGGAACAGTCAAGCCCAACGACAAATACGAAATCATGAACGGATGGACGTTATCTAAGAAAGAACTATATGCACTTGAATACGATAGTGACAAGTTAGTTGCCGAGTGGCACGTTTAGGAGAATGATATGAAATTAGGTTTATTTAGTATATTAACAATTCTATTTATTTTGTTGAAAGTTTTCAATGTAGTCGCGTGGAGTTGGCTAATTGTATTTTCACCTTTAATTATCGGCGTTATTTTGTGGCTACTGCTTCTTGTTTTATTAATTTTTATTGAAGCAACGGCTGACAGATAAGCGCTTTTTATTTTGCAGTGAATGAGGAGAAAACAATGACAGAATTTAATTTAACTAACGGACAAGTAATTGAACTAACCAAAGACGGTATTTTGATTAGGGGTAATCATATCGAAATTGATGGTAGTCTGACTATTATTAAAGGCGATAAATTCGCAACCGTTATGGAGCAGGGTAATGAACAAGTTAAGAATTCATATGTACCTATTGATGATGAACCAAAGATTATGGAACCAGCTACAAAGCACAAGTCAACACGTGGATTAGATGACATTACTATTAACGTCAAGGTTGAAGTAGATGACAGTGAGATGAAACAATTAGGCGAGAAGTATTCTCGAATTGGTAGTGCCATCACTGAAGCGTTTGATAATGGGAAGTAAGGTACACACATGTGCATATCAAGGTTGCCATAAGCTGATACCATTTGATGACAGATACTGTACACAACATATTGCATTTCATCCCCGAGACACAAAGCGATTTGATAAGGCATACAATGTGAAGCGCCAACACGATAACAAGACCAAAGAACGTATCGCTTTCTATCAGACGAAACAATGGAAGCGGTTACGCAAGCAAGTTATCGAACGTGACAATGGGTTAGATCAATATGCTTTGCGTGATGGTCTGGTAGTTCCTGGTAAGTTGGTAGACCACATTGTCCCGATTGAGTTTGCGCCAGAGTTAAGAGATGACATCAACAACCTTGTGCTAACATCTATGGCTTCACATAAAGCTAAGACAGAGTGGGAACAGATATACTACGGCACAGGTAAGAAGAACACGATTAACAAGAGTGCTGTGCCTGTTAAAGAGATAAAATATATTCCAATTAAATTTAATGAATTAAAGACGATTTAAGACGTTTAAATGTATTTAGGTGTATTTATACTCAAACGGTTTTAAAACGTCTCTGTGAGCTTCTGATGGGGGGCTATGGGTACGATAAAAGGAAAACGTAGTATAGCTCTCGTCTTCTGTACAATTCCCAAAATTAATTATTTGAAAAGGAGGTGATTTTGTGGCTAATGCACCAGGTCAAGGTCGTAAACCAAAATTAAACAATCCAGATGTAAAGAACAAAGACCGTGCAGAACGTGCAAAACGAGCTATTGACAACAACAGTGACTTCCAAGCGATTAAATCACCGCCTTCTCGTTTAACTTCGGAAGAAAAGACGTTGTATAAGCACATCGTTCAAGAGTTTAACAGTAAAGGTATTTTGAAAGACTTAGACAGTTCTATTCTTGAAGAATTTGTTGTACAAGTTTCTGTTAGTCGTCAAGCTCGTAAAGTCATTAATGAGCATGGTGTGGTTATTTTTGAAGATGACAAAATGAAAAAGAATCCAGCCGTTGACGTTTTGAATAATGCAGTCAAAAACATTAAATCGCTAGGTTCGTCATTGGGATTAGATCCGATTAGTCGTAGTTCTATTTTAGCTGATGTTACTTCTGAAAATGATGATGAAACAGATGATATTGTTGCTAAGATGGGTGGGTAACTTTTTTAGGGTAACAGTAACTTTAAATCACTCTGCATAATAATATATATATAATAATATATTGTATTATGTTACTTTGTTACCTTTGTCTAGAAAGTCATTGTGGCTCAAAGGGTTAGATAGGTAACATTTTTTTTAGTAAAGTAACACGTTTTTTGTTACTTTTCGGGACTTTCTCATAATCTCATTTAATAAACGTTACTTTATAATTATATTTAACTGTTATATTTTACCTAGAAAGGGGATGATTTTTTGGACAAAGTGACACAATATGCTCAAGATGTTGTGAACGGAAAACGAGTAGCTGGTGAACTTTTAATCTTGAGTGCTAAACGCCATCTTGAAGACCTAAAACGTAAAGATTGGGATTATGAATTTGATTCTAATTACGTTGATGGCCTTTTATTATTCGCTCAATACGTGCCGGACCCTGACACAGGCGTTCCTATGCCATTGATGGATTGGGAAGTGTTTATTTTAGGGTCATTGGTAGGTTGGCGAAACAAAAAGACGGGTGGTAAGCGTTACCGCAAAGCGATTGCCAGTATCGCACGTGGTCAAGGTAAGACTTACTTAGCTAGTGTTCTGGCGACTTATGACTTCTTTGTACAGTCTTACAAAAAGAATAACCAAGATATCATTGTCGCTTCTAACACAGTTGCACAATCAAAGAAGCTATATGGATATATTCGTGGCACGATTAACAAAATGCGTCAAGGCATCTTCAAGAAGCGTGATAAAGATATTGCTGATACATACGAAACAATCACAATGAAGTCAAAAAATAATGTGATTGTCCGGTTGTCAGCCGATGGTGGCAAGTTTGATAGTTATCATGCTACTACTGCCATATTCGATGAGGCAGGCGACCAAAAAAGCCGTGAAGCGTTTGGGAAAATTACATCAGGACAGGTCAAGATTGAAGAAGCATTATTCTTAATGATTAGTACAGCGTATCAAAACCCTAATGCACCATTGCGTGAGGATATTAGGAACGTTTCTAATGACATTAAAAGTGGTGCTCATGAGCTAGACGACTTCTTTTTGGCTGTTTGGTCACAAGATAGTCCTGATGAAGTGTTCAAACCAGAGACTTGGGAGAAGTCAAACCCATTATTAGGGCTTGAAAGTCAGCACATGAAGCTGTTAAATGGTCTAGTTTCGGAGCGAAATACACTCATGTCGCAAGGAAAAATTAACGATTTTCTTGTTAAAAACATGAATATTTGGCTAAATGCAGAAGAAAACGCTGCTTTTTCACTGGAAGACGTGCAAAACGCTGTTATTCAAGATTTTGACATGCACAATCGCCAAGTTTACATTGGGTTTGATAATTCTATGACTAGTGATGACGCTGCATTAGCATTTGTGTTCCCATATATAGATGAAAATGGTGAACAACGCTTCCATTTGTATCAACATTCGTTTATACCGTGGCACAAGGCTGGAAACATTGAAGCTAAGGAAAAGCAAGATGGTATTAACTATCGTGACATGGAAGCTAAAGGATTTGCTGATATTACACAGCACAGACGTGGATTAATTGACAATGGCTTCATCTATCAGTGGCTTATGGACTTCGTGGAAGAGTACGAACTTGAAGTTTTGGTGTTTGCTTATGATTCGGCGCACGCTTATGCCTTTATTCAAACGATTGAAGAAGCGACAACTTGGACTATGCTACCAGTAAGGCAAGGTTCACTAAGTTTGAATGAGCCAACCAAGTGGCTACAAGACAGTTTCATTGAGGGACGTATCACACGGCTTGATGACCCAATGATGGAGAAGTCTTTGATGAATGCAGTTATTACAAGCGACAATAACGGTATCAAAATTGATAAAAATAAGGCGACTTTAAAGATTGATTTGGTCGATGCCTTAATTGACGCCTTGAAACAAGGTATTTATCATTTTGAAGATTTTGCTGGAACAGAAAAGAGTGAGTTTGACAGAATGAACGATGACCAGATTAATGAATACTTTACAAGTGGAGGTTTTGGCTTTTGAAAAGGATAAAAAATACAGTCAATTGGCTGTTTAAAAACATATCAGATATCACTTCACTATTGGGAGCGGCTGCGATTACGTATGCTGCTTTTTTATTGCACTTAATCGTTGGTTTTATTGTGTTAGGAGCGTTTCTGTTGTTGATTAGTTACTTCACACGTTCCAATAAAGGAGGTGAATGATGTTTTTTGAAAAAAGAAGCCAACCCATTAGAGGTTCGGGAAGCTCATATACGCTGTCAAGTGGTCAGATGGTCTTAGGTAGTGGATATATTAGTGCTGATAGAGCATTAAAGAATAGTGATGTATGGACTGCTGTTAATATTATCAGTTCCGACATTGCACGTGTTAAGTTTCATGCACCGAAGAAACAAAAAATTGATAAATTGTTAGGCACGCCAAGCCGTGTCACTAACCGTTTTAATTTTTTCCAGTCCATGATTGCACAAATGCTGTTGACAGGTAACGCTTATGCTTTGAGACGATTAGATGGATCGGGTGAGTATCTTGAATTTGTTTCACCATCGCATATTAGTCAGTATTTAAGTGATGATGGTCAAACAACGACCTATGACATTACTTTTAATGGTACACAAGAAGATGATTTGAAAAATGTGCCAGCAGATGATGTTATTCATTTACGATTACTTTCAACTGATGGCGGGTTAACTGGTAAAAGTCCCTTAACTGCATTAGTTGATGAGTTAACCCTGCAATCAGGTAACAACAAACTGGCTAATTCTGTATTCAACAAGTCAGCTAACCCTAGTGCAATGTTGAAACTCAATACTGGCAACAAATTAAACAGTGAGGGTCGTGAAGCTGTTCGTACTGCTTTTGAAGCAGCCAACACTGGCGTTAATGCTGGTCGAGTAATGGTAATGGACGGTACTTTTGACTATTCACAGTTGGAAGTTAAAAGTGATGTTGCTAAATTGTTGACTGCTACTGATTGGACGCGTTCTCAAATCGCTAAAGCGTTTATGTTGCCGTCCGACATGTTGGGTAGTGAGTCGGAACATTCTAACGCTGATCAGATACGAGCGACTTATAACAATACAATAGGTCGTTACCTAGCACCAGCATTGGAAGAACTTTCTATGAAGTACGGCGAGAATATTATTGCTGATATTCGTGAAGCTACCGATTTAGATGGTGCAATGCTTGAACAACGGACAACCAACTTAATTAAAGGTGGCGCAATTAGTTCTGTGCTTGGTCTTGAAATTCTTAAAGACAGTCACAGTGACTTGGTCACGCCTGATTTAATTAACGCCGTTGGTCAAGAAAACGCAGTAGGAAAGGAGTCAACAAATGCAGGAAATCAGAACGTATAGTATTTCTAATATTGAGATACGTGATGGCACAGATGGCAGAACCATCACGGGTTATCCAGTGGTATTCGGAAAGCCGTCACAGAACCTAGGAGGATTTATCGAATATGTCGATAATAACGCATTTAAGGACGTTTCTTTCGATAACGTGTATTTACTCTATGGTCATGATTTTAACAACGTACTGGCACGTGTGGACGCAGGAACACTATCCATTGGGGTAGATGATACAGGCGTCTTTTTTAATGCAACTTTACCAAACACAACCCTTGCAAATGATGTGCTTGAAGATATTCGAGTTGGCAACATTCAAGGTATGTCGTTTGGGTTTACGGTTGCTGATGAAAATTGGGAGGCGGGGGATGAAACTGATATTCGGACAATTCTCAAAATTGATGAGTTGTTTGAAATTACGCTCACGCCTATTCCTGCATACCAAGATACAAAGGTTGCCATTGCACAGCGTGATAAGTTACATCGTTCATCAGAACTTGAGCTTATCGAACTAAACGCCATCGAGCGTGAAATCGGAGGAATTAAAGTATGACAATTCAAGAAGAATTGGCTCAAAAGCAAACAGAATTGCGAGCAAAAATCGTAGAAGCACGTAAAGCAGTCGCTGATAAGGCAGATAATGCTGACTCATTGATGACTGAAGTTCGTGATTATGAATCAGACATCAAAAAGTTGAAAGAATTGGTTGACGCCATGCCTGACACTCTTGATGAAGAAGAAAAGGGTGACAACAAAGACGCTGGCAAGTCAACTGACAGCCAACCAACACCACCTGCTAATCCAGATGACAACCAACAACGATCACATGAAAAAGAAAAGGAGGTACGAGACGTGCCACAACCAGTAGGAGCAACACCAAAGAAAGAATATCGTGATTTGCTAAATGAGTTCTTACATTCAAAGGGTGAAAAGCGTGATGGTATCACATCAACTGATGTTGGTGCTGTTATCCCAGAAGAAATCATTTATAACCCAGAAGCAGCCATTGATACGGTTACTGACTTGTCTTCTTTGGTAACTAAGACAGCGGTTACTACTGCAAAGGGAACTTATCCTATTTTGAAGCGTGCTTCAACAAAGCTACCAACTGTTGCTGAATTAGCTGCTAACCCAGAATTGGGAAAGCCTGAATTTACTAATGTTGAATGGTCTGTCGATACTTACCGTGGTTACATTCCAGTATCACAAGAATCTATTGCAGATGCACAAGTAGATTTGGTTGCATTGGTATCAAACTGGGTTAACCAAGTTAAGGTCAACACTTCAAATGAAAAGATTGCTGCTGTACTTTCAAAGTTCAAAGCTAAGTCAGCAACATCAGCTACTTTGGTTGATGATTTGAAGACTATCAAGAATACTGCATTCGATCCAGCCTACAACTTGTCATGGGTTGTGACAGCTTCTGCATACAACGCACTTGACTTGTTGAAAGACACAACTGGTCGTCCATTGTTGCAAGAAGAAATTGGTAGCGCAACTGGTACGACTTTGTTCGGTAAGCCATTGACTGTTGTTGAAGACACTGCATTTGGTGGTGCTGAAGGTGTTAAGCAGTTGTTCATTGGTGATTTGAAGCGTGCTTCATTGTATGCAAACCGTGCTGATGCTGCCGTTCGTTGGGTTGACAATGATGTTTATGGTCAACTTTTGCAAGGTGTATTGCGTTTCGGTGTCTCTGCTGCTGATTCTGACGCTGGTGTATTTGTCACAATCACTGACACGCCCAGCGCAAGCTAATAACCTAGCTGATGAAACGCCAGCTAAACCAACCGAGGCTAATACAGTTGCTGAAATTAAGGCGTGGCTAGATGCACACAATGTGCCATATCCATCTAACGCTGTAAAGGCTGACTTGTTAGCATTGGTCAACGACACAGACGCTTAATCTGTCGAATGGGGTGTGAAGCCCATTAAGGAGGTCTTTATGGCAGAAGAAAAAGACTCACTGTTTGCTAAGACAAAGGTAGCTGTTCGTTCTACTGTTGTTGATGATGAACTTGATGCGGAATTGAACGATTTGATTTTGGCAGCTCGTGCAGACCTGAAAATATTTGGATTAGTTGATAAGGCTGATTCAAATGATAACGTTTTGATTACACAAGCTGTGCTGCTTTACGTGAAAGCCAATTGGGGTTATGACAATCCAGACGCTGAACGATTTGGTGCATTATATCAACAGTTAAAGGACAAGTTAAGTGTGTCAACACAATACTTGCAAGGTGATGGTTATGAAGTATGACGCAGTGCTTTATTTAATCACAGAAACCGATGTTCAAGATGATATTGGTAACTACAAACCAATCAAAACACCACGCAAAGTTTATGCTAATCCATTTACGGTTGGTCGTGCTGAATTTTCGGCAGCTGCTCAAAAAGGTTTAACGCCTGAATATTCGTTCCAAGTCAACACGATTGATTATGCAGGCGAAGAAAAAGCTCAATATCTTGGTCAAGAGTATGACATATACCGCACACAACAAAGTGGCGATAAGACAACGGTGTACTTAACAAAGAGGGTGGCAAATGGCGGAAATTAACCTTGCACAGGAAATAGTACAACATTTAAGGCAATACAGTTCAGATGTGGAACGTGATTTGGAAAGCGCTAAGAAACAGGTTGGTCAGAAAGCTGTGAAAGAGTTACGCAATGCTGGAAGTTTTGAGAACAGAACTGGTCGTTATCGTAAAGGGTGGCGCTTGCAAAAGGTTGGTAATAATTACGTTATTTTCAACGCAACAGACGCCTCATTGACTCATTTGCTGGAGTTTGGTCACGCTTTGCGAAACGGTGGACGTTCAAAAGCATTCCCGCACATTAAACCGGTTGAACAAATGGTTATCAATGAATTTGAAGCGGTTGTCAGAAAGGAGCTGTCATGAAATTAAGTGATTTTTATCAACAACTCAAAAACGTTACCGGTTTACCGTCTGTTTATCATCATTGGACGGTTGGTAAAGCACCTGCATTACCTTATACCGTGTATTACGTTGTTGAACGTGATGACATGATAGCTGATGACGAAAGCTACTTCAAAGTACGTTCAATGAACATTGAACTGTACACAGATTCCAAAGATGAAGACTTGGAAGCACGTGTTGAGTCATTTTTGAACGGTTTGGGTATCGTGCCTTATATCAGTGAGCAGTACATTGACGACGAGAAGATGTACGAAGTAATTTATGAATTTGATTTAGAAATGGAGAAATAAAATGGTAGCAAGTGAAAACAAAGTAACCTTTGGCTTGAAAAATACACATTATGCCGTCATTACCGATGATGGTACAAAGTTAACATACGGAACACCGGCTGCATTGCCTGGAGCAACAGAATTAACCTTAGATGCAAGTGGAAATGGGGTTGAATTTTCAGCAGACGATACGAAGTATTATACGGCTGACAACAACCAAGGTTATACAGGTAAGTTAACCATTGCAAAATTGACAGAAGCGTTTGAAAAAGAAGTCCTGGGTATTGACGACAGCAAAGGTGTTTCAACAGAAAATGCAAACGCAAAGATTAAGCGCATTGCTCTGATGTTTGAATTTGATGGTGACCAAAAAGCTGTTCGTCATTTGTTGTTCAATGTGTCATTGTCGCGCCCTGGCGATGGTTCAAAGACAAAAGAAGACAAGGTTGATGTTAACACGCAAGAACTTGAATTTACAGCAGCGCCCGATCCATATTCTGGTGATGTTAAGACTAAGACTAATTCAGCAACTACTGAAGCGGTTTATAACGCATGGTATGACGCGGTGTTTACAGGTGAAGCTGCTCAAACAGGTGGTGAATAACAAAGTGGGTTATCCCACGTACATACCAATATGAAAGAGGTTAAAAAATGGAAAAGACAATCAATATTGATGGTAAAGACGTGAAGTTAATTTCAAGCGGTGCAACACCAATCATTTACAAGAACGCATTTGGACGTGACTTTTTCGCAGACTTGGGACAATTCTTAAAAATTGCCGAAACGGCTAACAAGTCGAAAAAGGGTCAAGAAATGGCTGCATTGTTACCATTGTTTGAAAACGGAGATATTGCAATCATGTATAACTTCGTTTGGGTATATGCAAAAAACGCAGACATGAGTTTAAAACCCTTAGATGAATGGCTTGCCGATTTCACCGAGTTTCCAATGTTTGATTTTATTGGTGATGTCATGGAATTGGTCATGCGTTCAGTGACAACAAAAAAAGCTTAAAGACCAGTCAAGAAAGTGACGAGACATTTGATGATGAGAGTTATCTGTACGTTGCTAAAAAGGCTGGTCTTTCATTTGAAGAAATGCAGATGATGGATATAGGACAAGTGATGGACTATATCACGGAGTATGTCAATTCTGAAACGCCTGATAGTCAAAAAGACAAGAAAGTCAAAGCTAATCAGGCAATGTTCGATTCATTTTAAAAAATTAGCGCTTAGTAGCGCTTTTTTTGTACATAAATTAGGAGGTGGCTATGTCTAGAAATATCAAAGGTATCACAATTGAAATAAATGGTGATACAAAAGGCTTGGATAAAGCGCTGTCTAGTGTCAACTCTAGCGCAAATAAGACACAGAGCGAATTACGTGATGTCAACAAGCTATTAAAATTAGATCCAGGCAACACAGAACTGGTTGCGCAAAAACAAAAGTTGTTGTCACAAGCAATTACGCAAACGGGCGACAAGTTAAAGACGTTGAAAGACGCACAGGCACAAGTTGATGCACAGTTTGCTAAAGGCGATATTGGGGAAGAACAGTATCGTGCGTTCCAACGTGAAATAGCTTCAACCGAGGCAACGTTAAAAGGTTATAAGTCCCAACTTTCAACAGCAGAAAATAGTCAGCAAGAGTTGAGCCAATCAACACAAAGATTGCAAAACTATTTTAAGGCTACCGGAACATCTGTTGATGATTTTAAAAGTGTGTTAGGTACACGGCTGGTTAATGCAATTAAGAGTGGTACGGCCAATTCTGAATCACTAGACAGAGCCTTGCAAATGATTGCCAAAGAGAGTGGTGTGGCAAGCTCTGATATGTCAAAACTGACACAGACACTCGATAAAGTTGATGATACTAATATCACTAATGCCTCAAAAGCCATTGAGGACTTAGGCAATAAGACTGATGAAACGTCTGGAAAGATGGACGTGTTCAAAGGCGCTACTATGGCTGAGGGTCTATCGCAGGTAAGCGACAAGGCTGCAGAAATGGGTGATGCTATTGTCGAAACTGCAATGGACTTTGGTAATGCACAATCATCAATGCAGAACACGATGGGTCTAACGGCTTCAAGTGCAAAATCTGCCACAGACGTTGTCAAAAATGTTTTTGGAACAGGAATGGTTGATAGTGTTGATGAAGCTAACGAAGCTGTTCAAGATGTTATAAACGGCTTTGGCACGATTGTAAGCAGTGGTGACATTAAAAAGCTGTCTCTTGATTTGGTTGCGGTTTCAAAACACGGTGGTGTTGATATTAAAGACGCAGTTAACTCATCTAGTCAAGCTATGAAAGCTATGGGGCTTACTGGTCAGGAAGCCACTGATTTGATTTCTAAAGGGTTACAAGATGGATTGAATAAGAACGATGACTTCTTAGATACGGTTAACGAATATGCACCAACATTTCAAGATGCAGGAATAAGTGCAGGTGGTATGTTATCGGTCTTAAATGCAGGAATGCAAGCCGGGGCATTTAATACCGATAAGGTAGCCGACGCTGTGAAAGAATTTCAACTTAGACTAACGTCTGGTCAGCTCGATGAGCCGATGAAACAGTTTAGTAAATCAACACAAGATGCTTTCGCACAATTTAAAGCCGGAAAGGCAACAAGTGCTGATGTTATGGCTTCTGTTGGTCAAGACTTGTCTAAAATGCCGGCTGATAAGGCTAAAGCCGCAGTTCAAGGTCTAGGAACACAATTTGAAGATTTGGGGCAACAAGCTTCATCATCGTTGTTAATGGCTACCAAAGAGACTGAAAAGACTACCGGCGCTACAAAAAAGATGAATGAACAAACACCGGGAGAAAAATGGACAAGCGCATTAAATAAGTTGAAGTTGTCATTTTCAGACATCGTTATTCAAATGACGCCATTAATTAACAAGTTATCAGACTTAATAAAATGGTTTGACAATTTAAATCCGACAGTAAAAACAGTAATTGGTGTTTTTGGTGGTATATCGGTGGCTATTGCTGCTTTGGCGCCAATAATAACAATGATAGCTGGTATTATTGGTACTTTTGGTGCTACAGCCTTGTTACCAATCATTGGAATTATAGCTGGTATCATTGCAGCAATAACGGCAGTTGTTTTGGTATTTCAAAATTGGGGAAAAATTGTTGACTGGATTAAAGGCGTTTGGTCGGACATGGTCAACAACGTTAAAGCAATTTGGAACGATTTAATATTGTCAATCAACGTTGGAATAGCAAACTTTCAAATATGGTGGAGTAATATTTGGACTGCTATTAAACAAAAAGTGTCTGATATTTGGAACGGTATTAAGACAATGTTTTCAAATGTTGTTAATGCAATAGTCACCGCTGTAAGTAACAAGTTTAACCAAATGAAGAATGGCATATCAAATATTTTCAATGCCATAAAATCAGTAGCGACTAGCGTATGGAATGCAATTAAATCAGCAGTTTCATCAGTCGTAAATGCTATTAAGTCCACAGTTACGTCAGTATGGAACGGTATAAAATCCGTTACATCATCAGTATTTAATGCTGTTAGGTCGACTGCTAGTTCTGTTTGGAATGGTATTAAGTCAACGATTTCAGGTGTTGTTAATGGTATCAAGAGTACCGTAAGTAGTATTTGGAACGGCATTAAATCAGTTACTACTAGCGTCTGGAACGGTATTAAGTCAGCTATCACATCACCTATTCAAGCAGCACACAATGTGATTAGCGGAATTGTCAATAGAATTAAAAGTCTGTTTAATTTCAGATTGAGGTTTCCATCAATTGACATCCCACATATTCCACTGCCTCACTTTAATCTATCTGGTTCATTTAATCCGTTAAAGGGTAAGATACCTCACATCGGTGTTGATTGGTATGCAAAGGGTGGTGTGTTCACTAAGCCTACTTTGTTTGCTAATAACGGCGGATTTAGTGGTGTTGGTGAAGCAGGACCCGAAGCAGCATTACCACTTAATGCTAAGACGTTGGGTGGTATTGGTAAGGGCATTGCTGAAGCAACCGGTGGATTAGGCGGTGACACAATCAATGTGACCGTTCAAGTGTTAGCTGACACATCAGCACAAACGATAAAGAAGTTAACAGACGCTGTGACAGACGGTATCACACGTGCTCAAAATTCTAAAACTAGAGCGATAGGAGGTTAATCAGTGAGACGAGGAGATTTTAATATCAACGGTTTTGTTGGTTCTGCCAATGGAGCTGTGATTACAAACTGGTTTGATACCGGTATACCAGAACGAAAAACAACTTTAAACGATAGCGCGGTCGGATTAGATCGTGCTATTTTGTTTGATGATGGTAATTATGCAAATCGAGAGTTTGAATTTGAGTTCTCAATTCAAGCCGACACAGAAGCACAACGGAAGTCACGGTATACGGCTTTCATGGTTGCGCTAGACACTGGTAAATACGTGCCTGCTACGTTTTATTTTGATGACCAATACCAATACCAAATTTTTAGAACTGACGCAGTAGGAGTGACTAGACCGCTTGTCTTTTCATCTACAAGAATATACAAGGTTAAAGTGAGTGCAGCACCGTATAAGTATTTGTTGAACGTAGCAAATGTTTCTGGAACATCATTGACGTTGACTAACCCAGAGCTTTATTATGCGAAACCACATCTTATTATCAAGGGAACAGGTGCAATTAACCTAACTGTCAATGGCGTTGTTACTAAATTGACAAATGTCACGACCAGCATTGAACTTGATTCAGCACTACAAACTGTTTGGCGAATGGACGGTGTAACGGTTGTCAATGAGAATGCAAAAATGGCGATTGGTGACTTCCCGTTACTAAAGCCGGGGGCAAACACCGTATCGGTGAACAGTGGCACTGTTGAAGTAGAACCAAGATGGAGGACGCTATGACACCAATTTTATATGAAAAAGATGAGATTGATTTCACCTCACAAGGTCTTGGCTCGTTGGTTGAAATCTATGATGTTGATGTAGAAGAACAACGCAACGGTTTACTACAATTAACGGCTAGCTATCCAGTTTCTGGTGTACGATATGCTGATATCTCGGTTGGTCGTCTTATTCTGGCTAAGCCTAACCAGCGAGACGATATTCACGCTTTCAGAATTGTTAGCACAGAACTTGACATTAGTGGTTATGCAGTGACGATTGAAGCTGATTCGATTACGTATGATCTAACACATAACCTTGTTAAACATTTAGTTGCTTCAGGTGACGGGCAATCATTTATGACTGCACTTAAGAACGCTATTGTGAATCCATCTGTTTTTTCCTTTTATTCTGATATAGCAACCTCATCAACAACATCGCTCAATTACGTAAATCCTATGGAAGCCATCATGGGAACAACCGGCTCATTCTTACAGATATGGGGTGGTGAGTTAAAGCGCGAGAATAGGCGAGTGGCCATGTTCAACAGACGTGGTCGTGATAATGTTGCGACTTTTAGACTTGGTAAGAATATATCAGGTCTGAAATATAGTGTTGACATCAGTTCATTGGTAACGCGCATTATTCCAACTAAGTCAGTTCAAAACGATGACCAAACAACTACCACGTTGGAAGGAACACCAGTTGATTCACAATATATCAACAATTATGAACAGATTTACACGTTGCCGCTTGAATTTACTGATGACACTATCAAGACAGTGGCGGATTTAAATGCAGCGGCAAAGGGTTGGTTTACTCAAAGTGCTAACACTGGCAGAGACAAACCGACAGTCACAATAGACATCGATGTTTTAAGTTTACAGGATAGCGCAGACTATCAGGACAAGTTCAAGAATTTAGAGAGCGTGTCACTAACCGATACTGTGACCGTATATGTGCCAGAATATGGTGTGAATGTCACAGCTATTGTCAACGAATTGCATTATGACCCTATTTTAGACAGAGTTACAAAAATGACGGTTGGGACAGCTAAGCAATCGTTTGCTGACAGTTCTCGAACACAGTTATCTGATTTACAGGACAAGATTATTTCTGTTCAAAATCAAGCTGACGCAGCGGCAGTGAGTGCAAACGGCAAGAACAAAAACTACTATGGTAGCGTTGAGCCATCACACCCACAAGAAGGTGATTTGTGGTATTGGGTAGACGGTGACAAGTCTGGTGTTAAGCAATTTGTTAGTGGTGATTGGGTCGATTTAGTAGATTCGGACACGCAAGAAAAAATAGATGATGCTGTATATGACGCAGTCGCACAAGCCAACGCACACACTGATGAAGTGAAGCAAGGTCTGTCAACTGATATTGCAACAGCAAAGTCACAGGCTGCGTCGCAGGCTAGTTCAGCAGAAGCTAACGCTAAGAGTGCGGCAACGTCTCAATTTAATCAAGCACAAAACGCTCTGTCAGCTGCTAAAACAGACTTAACGGACAGCATTGCTAGTGAAGCGTCTGCACGTAACACTGCGGTAGCTGCTGCCAATTCACAAGCACGAACTTATGCTAATCAAGCTAAAGCAGACGCGCTAAACACAATAGCTAAAGAGGTTACAGACCGACAGAATGCAGTTAGTGCATTAGACACCAAAGCTACTAATGCGGTTAATCAAGCCAAGAGTGATATTAACGATACAATCAAAGCGCTTAGTGTTGGTGATAGAAACTACATTCTTGATACAGCAAACCCAAAGACACAAACTTCTAATGGGAAAGATAACCAAGATATTTATAATCAAGCTATATTTTATTCGCCTATTAAAAATTGGGGAATAGCAAACGGCGATTACATCATATCTTTTGACTGGACTTTAAAAACAGCATTATCTTCGGATATGCAAGCAAGCGTGTTTTTTAATCAAAGTCCGTGGCAACAACAAAATTTTACTGTTAAATCAGGTCAATTAACAGGGCATGTGGATTTAAAGTTTAAATTGAACCCAGGAATTTTAACGGCCACTCAAGACGTAACTAGTTTGACTTTTAGAATAATGAGTCAAATGGCTTCTGGAAATACTATAACTTATTCTAATCTGTTCATGAAATCTGGAACAATTATCACCACATGGACCCCAGCACCTGAAGATGTTGTCTTAGATTACACAACCAAAGATAACCAAATTAAAGAAACCATCACACAGTACCAACATACTAACGATGGAAAGGTTTCTAAGGCTCAAACGGATGCCACAACCGCATTAGGTTTGGTTGCAACAAAGGTATCACAGACTGATTACGACCAAAAGACGGGTGATTTATCAACAAAATATACACAGGTTAAGCAAACTGTTGATTCACAGGCTACAGATATTGTCAATATCAAGGCAACAGCCACAAGCCAAGCCTCTAAGATTAACAGTATATCAAGTGATGTTGATGGAACCAAACAAAGCATTAGTGACATCGAGACAACACAAGATAGTCAATCTGATAAGATTAACCAAATTACAACTGATGTGAATGGTACCAAACAGTCCATCACTGATATTCAAACTAAAGACGGTCAACAAGATGCCCGTATGGGTAATATTGAAACATCAGTATCTGGCGTTCAAAGTGACTTCAGTAGTTATAAGACCACCAATGACGGTGCTGTTCAGACAGCTCAAACAACCGCGCAGACAGCAGTAGATGGTTTGAAAACTAAGGTTAGTCAGACTGATTACAATACCAAGACAGGTCAACTTCAGACAGACTTAACAGCTACTACGCAGACAGCTAATCAAGCTAAAACAGACATTGTTTCCATCAAACAAAAAGATGGTGAGCAAGATGCAAAAATGAACTCGATTGTGTCTGACGCCAACGGAACTAAGCAGACTGTTAGTGATTTGCAAACCACGCAAGGGAAACAATCAGGAGACATTAGTACGTTACAGCAGAGAGCTGATGGTTTTGATGCAACCGTTGCTAAGATTAACACTACCGTGAATAGTTTGGGGCAAATTAACCAACTGTTTAACACAGAGTTTAGTCCCGATTTTGCAGGTTGGAATATTGGAACTCCTACTACATCAGGAAAGTTCACAGCAACAACTCCTTTATCTTCTGATACATCATGGTCACTATCATCTGAGAAATTTAATGGTAGCAATGTACTGTTAAATGCTTATGGATATGGGGCTTCATCAATAAACTCTGGTCTAATTCCTATTGGGGGAAATGTAATATCAGTATTAGCTATGGAGGCATACTCTTCTAGTAACTACAATGGTACAGTTACAGCTTCATTAAGATTTTATTATTATGACTCAAATCAAAATTATATATCAAATACGATTAAAGACAGTTCTAAAATATCTTCATGGACTAGGCTAACAGCCTCTGCTACATCACCATCAAATTCAGCCTATGTCGTTGTAGTATTCGTCACCAATGGTTCAGTTGGTACTAGTAGTTATTCACAGCCAATGCTTGTATTCTCATCAACAGTTGGAGCATATGTACAAGGTAACTACAACAACAACAGTGCAACGGCGAAAGCACAACTAACTGCTGATAATGCGGCATTGAACTTATCGAAGTATCAGACAGATGCAGACGGACGAATCAGCAAAGCACAAGCCGATATTACGGCTACGGCTCAGCAGGTGGCGACAAAAGTTTCACAAACTGATTACGACACTAAAACAGGTCAACTCACGACTGGTGTTAGCAAGGCACAACAAACAGCAGACGCAGTGACAACTTCGCTTGGGAATTATAAACAAGACGCCGATGGACGAATTAGCGCTAATAGTGCTGATATTGTCACAAACGCTAATGCGATTAAGCAAAAAGTTGCACAGTCCGATTACGATGCCAACAACACGAAGTTAACTTCACGACTAACAACAGTTGAGACCACAGCTAACGGAACTGCTACAACAGTTTCTAATTTACAACAGACAGTCAACTCGTTAGGTCAAACTAACTTAATAAACAATTCTGAATTTAGTCCGGATTTGCAGGGCTGGTCTATGACTGGTTCTGGAACTTACACTGTGGGTGATTATGATTATTCTGGAGCGGTTTTAGTACTAGCGAATACAGGTGGGGGAATAGTTAATCTTTATTCTTCACCAATCTCGCTTAACGGTTCATCAAGTATAACCATTTCTTGGAAGTTGAATTATTATATTTTTTCAGTAGGAACAAATGGTTTATCTTATATATATCTTCAATACTTGGACTCTAGCTTAAATCCCATTCCGAACGTTTTCATAAATCCACAGAATGTCGCTGGTTCCAGTGGTAAAGGTTGGACGAACTATATCGTCAACAATTTTACTTTAACTAATATGCCCACCGGTGCAAAGTATATCAGATTGGTTGTGGACGCTCGCGAAAAGGGAAGTAAAATTGGCATCAATAAACCCATGCTAACCTTGGGAACAACCGTGGGTGCTTATGTTGCTGGAGCGTACAACAACAACGCAGCCCTTGCGCAAGTGAAAATCACCGCAGATAGCATATCTAACTTTGTGCGTGATTCAAGTGGTAACATCTCATCTGACTTCCAAACAGCGTTGAGTAAAACGTCTATCATCACAGGCAGCACGCTAGCCACAAGTATTCAGACTCAAACGGCGACACAGATAACATCTGCTTTAACGGACAACAACGGTAAGATTATTAGTTTAATCAACCAGGATACGTCTGGTGTTCAAATAGCTGGTAAGAACATCGTGCTGAATGGTGATACAACTGTCACTGGTGACTTCTACGCAAAAGGTGGTAACTTTAAAAACCTTAACGCTTCAAATATGACTGTTGGGACGATAAACGGTAACCAAGTAAACGTCACGAACATCAACGCAAACAACATTGTATCTGGTGCTATTTCTGGTGCTAACTTGAATATCAATTTGAATACCGGATCAGTCGTGTTCCAAAAAGGTAGAATTAACAGCTCTGATTACACCACTGATATTAATATCGACCAAGGATATATTTCTACTGCAAACGGAGTTACTAGAGCATTACTGACACAGGGAAAATTGCAATTAATCGATCCAACTTTGTTTAGTCCTCAAACCAATCCGTATTTAGAAATATCAAATAATAGTTCTTTGTTTAATGGAATGTCAGCTTTGATTAAAGCAAGAGATTCTTTGACAGTTTCTATCAATGGATATGATGACAGAGGGTATGACACGCCGATATCTACTGAAAAGTTTGTCGGTTTAAGTATAGGTAAATATAACGGCAACTTGATGCCAACTAAAATAGGTGGAGCAGAACAGGGTGTCATAATATCTGGTGGTAAGCAGTATAACGATATTGTCGGGACCAGTGAACCATATATATATATTGGTTCAGATAGTAAAGGCGCCTCGCCAAACGGAGATAGAATATCATTACAAGCCAAAGCTGTGCACATTCCATCTGCATACAACGTTACTTGGTCGGCATCTGCCAATGTTTACATTGCCTCAGATGGTAGCTTATATCGCGCTTCATCTGCCAAGAAATATAAACAGGATATTAAACATAATGTTCCGTTAAGCGACAGTAAAAAATTACTTGAAATACCATTATCAACGTGGATAGACAAGCGCCAATATCGTGAAAAAAATGACGAAACACGGTACTTCGGTATGATTGCCGAAGATTTACGTGACGCTGGGTTAGAATACCTAGTTCAGTATGGTGAGGATAACGAAGTTGAGGGAATTAACTATGACCGTGTCGCATTATTGTTGATACCGTTAGTCAAAGAATTAAAAGAACGCATTGAAGAATTAGAAAGTGAAGGTAAATAAAATGAAACCAGATTTAAACTCAATTGTACAAACGTTATTGCAAGAGAACGCTAACTTGACTTTGCAGAATGCGCAGTATAAGTCACTTGTTGAGCAATACGAGAACCAAGCCAAAGAAGAGGAGAAATAATCATGAATATGACAGTTGGAGATTTACAATTTAGTTTCGTTGACGGTAAGTTGACATTAAAGTACGCGTCAGTTTCATTTAACGCAGGCACGTTCCCAAATAGCCTTAACGGTAATCTGCAGGTGACGCCAGAAGATGGTATTAGTTTGACATCAACAGAAGATGACATCAAGGCAGCAGCTAAGACGAAAATTCAAGCGCTTATCGCAGAAGCTCCAGCAGAAACAACGGAGGGATAATATGGCATTTCCACACGATATTGTCGGGTGGATAACAGTCATAACGTTTGCAGGTGGTTTATTTGGGTTAGTGTTCAAATACACAATCGGCGACAAGATTGTCAGTCTACAAGACACCATTAAAGATCTAAATAGTAATTTGAAAGCGCAAGACGGACGGCTTGACCAACATGAGGGCAAGTTGATTAGCCTTGACACACGAACGTCAGCACTAGAAAAGTGGACTGACACACACTCATAGGAGGAAAGATAAGTGAATAAATTAAAACGATGGGTGATTGCTTCTGTTGGAGCGGTTGCCTTTTTAGTTGCCACGATTTCAGGTGTTTCAGCCAATACATTGGGTATTGACGTTGCCAGTTATCAGGGCACAACCACAAGCTATTTCAGCCAGTTTAAGAGCTATGGTGATAACTTCACTATGGTTAAGCTGGGCGGACGTGGCGGCGGTGAGGGTAGTCATTATGTCAATCCTAAAGCCTACGCCCAAATTCATAACGCTGATGCCGTCGGTATGCAAACCGGTGGCTATTTCTGGGGTGAGTTTGGTGATTCAGTTAGTGAAGCGAGTTATCACGCACAATTAGCTGTACAAGATGCACAGAACGCTGGATTAGCCAAAGGTAGCTACATTGCATTGGACTATGAAAAAGGCGCTGGTCTCACTAAGGCTAACAACACTACGGCTATTTTGACGTTCATGGATCAGATTTACGCTGCTGGCTATAAGCCAATGTTTTATAGCTATACAAGCTACGTCAATTCGTACGTTGATTTAACACGTATCAATGCACGTTATCCTAATGCATTGTGGTTAGCCTGGTACTTGACCACGGCGCATCAAGCAACGCCACCTATGCAATACTTCCCAAATTATTCCAATGTGAAGATTTGGCAGTATGGTGATAATCACTTTGGTGTTGATGGTAATGTCATGGTGGTTGGTTCATTGGATAATGATAAGCCAGCCGAACAAACGGCTTCAAAGCCATCACAGTCAACGAACACACCAAGCACACCAGCAAAGACACGTTATGCAACCTTTAGTGGTGTCTACGTGGCTGACTACTGGACTAAGTACAATAACAAAATGTACGGTGTCAACATTGATATGAGTATTCCAGTGATTGATTACAACAACTATATTCCTATCTCAGCCTTAACTTTGACTGACCGATATGGTAATAAGTTGAAAAATCAATACATTCAAGGCAACAACGGACGTATGGAGTACTTCACTTTGAACGGTAAGTACAAGGTTATTTCACAGACAGCGACAACGATTAACGTTGAAATTGGTGGTGAGCCAGTTTCCATGATGAAGTCGTTTGCAATAATCAAATAAGGAGATCACATGCAAGTAAATAGTATTTCAGATGTTATTATCGCAATCGCTTTGGCAGCTATTCCAATCATCGGTGGCTGGATTGGTAAAGTCATTACTGGTAATAGCAAGGCTACCACTTTGATTAACGTTTTATCACCATTGTCTAAAGCTGCAATCGTAGCTATGCAAAAGTTAGGTGTGACACAATACCTAGAGGGTGAAGCCAAGAAATTGGGAGCCGTTGATATCGTCAAAAAAGCGTTATCAGCGTTAGGATTATCAGATACTGATGAAACACTAATCAAAAACGCTATTGAAAAAGAATACGCTGCGTTGATTAATGAACTGAATCAGACGTATCCACAGATGACGGCCGAACAAGCAAAAGCACAAGAGGCAGCAGCACAACGAGCTAGTGAAGTAGCTAAGGCTGATGAGTTAGCCAAAGCACAACAGGCATTAGCTGATGCACAAGCAAAGGTTAACGCCTTACAAAATTGAATATAATAAAAGCCGCCCGACTGGATTATTTCTGGTTGGGCGCTTTTTTGTTAACAATATATATACTCATAGTAATAAAATTATGTAAAAAACAAACATTATGATATATAATAAAAAATGAAAACAAAGGAGAAAAAACATGAGTGTACAAATAGTTTTTGGAGAAGGTTTTGAAAGTCAACAAAACCCAGCTACAGGATCAGGAGCGATGAATGCATTAATTAATCCTACGATGGCTTTTGCTTTGCCGGTTGTGCCTAGTGCGTTATCTTTTGCAGCGGGTGTTTTGACTGAAAACATCAGTTTCGAAAAGCAGCACGATTTGCAGTTTACGATTTTAGAGAAAAGCACTCAGAATGTAGTAAACGATATAAATGGTAAATCTCCTATTCAAAATATGAACCCATTGAAGACATTTAACTTCAACTTGAATTTTAGAAATGTGCTATTTAGAGAAGAGGGAGAATATGAATTAGTATTCAAAATCGATGGTAACGAGCAGGGTAGGCAATCATTCCGCATTGTGCATGTTGCTCAATAGGTTTTTACAATATGGATGTTGTTTATAGCACTGAGTCAAAAACACCGTTTTTTGAATTTAATAGTGGAACAAAAGATGAATTACATCATTCATCTAAAATATTACCGGTAATTGCCGCAGCTTTTATATCAACTGTCACGTTAAATAGTGGCTATGTTTCCATAAATTCCGACGATGGATTAAAAAATAAAGTTTTCGATATTTACTCATCTGATGATTCTTTAAATCATCATTCTAAAAGCATTACTACCTTTACAAGTAAACAAATTGAAGGAGGTGTATTAGAAATGTCAGATAATGATTACCTAACAAATCGCGATTTGAATAGTCTAAAAGATTTAATTGATGCTTCCAAAGAGGCAACGATTGCCAAAGTTGAAACTGTAGACGCAAAAATCGATACAGTATCGCAAAAAATAGACACAAGTGAAGCTAAATTAAAAAAATATATAGCGGACGAATTAAAAAAACATCAAAGTCAAATAAGCAAAAAGAATTACGATACAACGACTAGATGGATAGCGGTTTTTGCAATTTTAGTACCAATAGCTTGGTCGTTAATTTCTCATTATATATTTCACTGGAAGGGATAATTTGTCTCTATAATTCTTTACTATATCATTTATTTGCCCCAAACCCGCACAAGTGATACCATTAAATAGCCCAACAACATCATGATGAGTTACTTCCAATTTCGAATCTGATATGTTTGTTGGGTTTTTATTTGCAATTAAAATTTAAATAGCTTACAATAAGTAAGTCTTATGTTGACACTACCCAGCAATCATTATCGGAACTAGACCTAGATGTCTACCGATATCGCACAATGATCGTTGGGTTTTAATTTGTGATAAAATAGAGTCGTAGTTCTTTCAAGAGTGGACTACAGACCCAACAATCGGTTTCATGCTCTCGCGAGCTCTTCCTTATGGGATCGTTTTTCAACTTGTTGGGTTTTATTAATAACTAATTTTGATTTTAATAAACGGTAGTGGTATTATTAGAGACGATATATTTTGATATAAACTAGCAGACGGCAGGTAGTACCTGCTTTTTGTTTGCATTTTGAAATTCAAGGAGTATGATTATATTTGGCTCAACAACCAAAATATATTACATTAGCTAACGCTTTATTATTCTCTAAATTACGATTACATGGTTGTTGAGCTTTTATTTGCTTTCAAAAAGTAAGAGTGATAACATATAGTCAGCCCAACAATCACTTTTTAATAATGGAGGCGTCCATTCTGAAATTGTTTTCAACTTGTTGGGTTTTTATTTGCTATTTTAAAGTAAGTGATATACAATATATCTCGTAGCTTGCATCCATAACTCTCGCTACATTTCTTTTATGTTTAAGGAGCACATCTGATGTGTTTCTTTTTTTATTTGCTATAAATTAGTAAGTGGTTTACAATTGTATTCGTAATCTTCCCTATAAGATTACATCCCAAAACGCGTTCAGTCAGTGTAAAAACTGGCTGATTTTTTTATTTGCAATATCGAACAAGTGTTCGTATAATGTCATAGAGGTGACTTTATGGAACACAAAGACTATGATGATTTTAGCGCACTGGTAACTAACTACTTTCAGCATGATTATAGAGAAAGAGGTATCAAGAAGTGGCAAGGGTATTTTTTATCAGACCACACAAGTGCCTTAAAGCATTTCAACGCTGATAACAACTTTGATGAAACGCCCATGAAACAAATGGCAACCAACGATATTGTTAGAGAGGCTATGCATGCTATGGCTAATTGGCGTTTCGTGGTGATACAATTGAATACAACAACATATGAACACGATACACCGAAGAACATAGTAGGTTTGGTAGCCAACCTTAACGATAGAAGTTTGAGTATTGAAAATTCAGATGGGAAGATTAGCAGTCATTTATTAGAAGACATAAGAGCGATCAGAATTGAAAACGCCGACTAGAAATTAATCTGGTCGGCGTTTTTTATTTGTAGCAAATTTGTAGCAAATTGTAGCAAAAAAATACGAATTTATATAACTTTAAATGATTTTAAGCGAACTACACAATTCTGTTCAAACATTGATAAATCAACATTTAAGCAAACAAAAACTGTTATCTCAACATTTGTAAGATAACAGTCAAAATGCGTTGAGGGGGAGTCGAACCCTCGACCTGCCGGGTAGAAACCGGCTGCTCTATCCAGCTGAGCTACCAACGCGTACTTTACTATGATACCATTTTAGAACGATTCATGAAAGAGTTTTTTTAATTCGTTATTTGATTTATACTAGAGTTAGATAAACTTGGAGAATATTTATGAGAAAAGCCTTTATTGCACTAGCAGCAATTGTTGTTGCATTACTTGTTGCCTTTATTACGTTCAGTCAACAGCCCAAATATGCTGGTGTTTCAATGCCAAAAGATGACTATCAGCATTTGAAAACGTCACGTTCCGACATAAAAGCGCTAATTAGTGATTTGAACAAATTTAATTATAAAAAGCAAGCAACGATGTCGGCCATTGAAAAAGATGCTGACAAAATCATAAAAAACAATCGTAGTAATTTAAGTGAGGCTGATGCTCAATCATTGCGAGATGCATTGTATGGGAAAAATGGTATCGTTACAATTGCGAAAGCAGCTCAAACAGGCAAGTATAACATTGATGGTAGCGTGGCCTCACGCTTTCACAGCGCATTTGATACTATTATTTTAATGTCAGTTAACGCAATCAACAAGAGTTCGGCGCAGAGGGCTGATATTGTTGCGCAAATGAAAAGTGATTTGAATATTGAGCAGGCTATTTATCAAATTGGTGCTAAGCACGAAGAATAGTTAAGAGATAAGAAATGCTGTGATCTACTTTTTGAGGGTCATAGCAGTTTTTATTTGCTACATGTATGGCACAATAAAATAACATAAGTAAATTAGCATTGCAATTTGAACACAAACACCAATTATACCGGCGATAATCATGTGACTATTATGAATAACGATGCCAATGATTAAAATCGTAATTAAGATTAAGGTGTAGATAAATAATAAAGTGAAGGCTGACATGATTTTCCTCATACAACTTATATGAAGATATTCTAACACAATTAACGTTATTTAGTTGTCTTCAGATACTCGATAAGGTATTAATTATAAATTAATGCTTCAAAATAGTTGGTTAATATGACCTAAAACATGTTCGAAATTTGTTGGTTATGCACATAGCTAAATGTGACTGACATGATATGATATCACTTAAGGTGACTCCGCAACACAAAACATTCTAATTCAACTATTCCTTTTCATAATTCTGAGTTTGAAAAACGTTTACCCCAACAATGGGAGCCACCGTACATAGCTTCAAATCATCACAAGTTTATTACTTTTGGTTAGCGATAGAGATGGTATAATAAAAACAAATGCTGCAAAGGAGGATAAAACTGTGTCCAAGAAAATTGACGCTCGCATTGTGCGCACGCGGCAAATTATTCAATCAGCAACTATTGCTTTATTGACAACGCAACCTGGATTTTCGATTACAACATTACTAGCACGCGCCGATATTACGCGGGGAACTTTTTATAAGTATTATGCCAATAAAGAACATTTGATTTCTGAAGTCAATGATGTCATATTGAATGATTTATTGTTACATACAAAAGAAACTTTTATTGTTGCTGAAATGATTGCCAGTGTCAGCCGCCAAGCCGCTTTTTATAATGCGGTGTTGAATCATCATGCCGATCCTTCTTTCCAGCATGCACTGTTTGATCGTCTCAGGACGCAAATGCAAACCAAAGTGAATGCATCAGCTCAGGATGTTAATCGACGATTGCAATATCAGTGGGAGACAATTAATGCAGGCTTCTGGGCTATGATTGCGCGGTGGTTGAGTGATGATATGAATATGACACAAGATGATTTGCTGCAAGAATTCGCAGTTTTATGGCGAGGCAATCCGACTGTTATCAAAGATACGGGGTTAGGTTTATTTGACTTTACGCCTAAAGCCGCAAAATAGCGCATTAGATTTGACTAATGCATTTTCAACTGGTAAAATATAAGGGTTGTTAGCAAAGCTACAACCACTCAGATCAGGTTAAAGCATGTTTGGGACTAGGGCCTAACCGCCTGTGATGGTGAGTCTAAGTATAAGGAGAATTCAATAATGGCATATGCAATTATTGTAACTGGCGGCAAACAATACAAAGTCGCTGAAGGTGACACAATTTTCGTTGAAAAGTTGGACGCAGCTGAAGGTGAAAAGGTAACTTTTGACCAAGTTGTTCTGACTGATTCAAAAATTGGTACACCATTTGTTGATGGTGCAAAGGTAGAAGGCACAGTTGAAAAGCAAGGCAAGCAAAAGAAGGTTGTTACTTTCAAGTACCGTGCCAAGAAGCATTCACATACTAAGCAAGGCCACCGCCAACCATATACACGCGTGAAGATTGATTCAATCGCGTAATCATTACTACTTGTAAAGGAGAAATAGACTTATGTTGATGAATCAAGAAAACTTGCAAATGTTCGCTCACCACAAAGGTGGCGGATCTTCAGCCAACGGTCGTGACTCAGCAGGTCGTCGTTTAGGCACTAAAGTTGCTGACGGACAAGATTTGACTGCTGGCTCAATCATTTACCGCCAACGTGGTACGCATATTTATCCAGGCGTAAACGTTAAAAAGGGTGGCGATGACACATTGTTTGCTTTGACAGACGGTGTTGTTAAGTTTGAGCGTAAAGGTCGCGAAAAGCGTCAAGTATCTGTTTATACACGTGAACAATACAATGAAATCGTTGCTGCTGCCAAGTAAGTAGCTATTCTAAAGACTGACTTAGGTCAGTCTTTTTTGCTATAATGAAAGCAGAACGAGAAAAGAGATTATTATGACAAAATATTACGAAGCACGGCTTAAAAAATTACAAGCACTTTTAAAAAAGCTTGATTTAGACGGTATGATTGTATACCAAGGGTTTAACACAAAATATCTAACAGGTTTTGATGGCGGAACTGGTGATGGGGTTGTCCTTGTTAGTTTAAATCAAGCACGACTGATTACAGATGCTCGATATGAAGAAGACTATAAAGATCGTTTGCCTGAAGGGGTTGATTTAAAAATAACTAGGGCATATTACGAAGATGCAGTTGCAACTGCTCAAGAATTTGGTATCAAACATTTGGCTTTTGAAGCAGATATGCCGTATAACATATACGATTATTTAGATGAACTATTACCTGCAAACATTGAATTTGATGCACTGCCAAGTGCTATTGAAACTTTGCGAGAAGTAAAAGATGAAAGTGAATTGGCTGCGCTAAGACTTGCAGCCACAGCATCTGTCAAAGCTTTTCAAGATTTAATACCATTTATTCAACCAGGTAAAACAGAGCGCGAAGTGGCCAACGAATTAGATCGTTTACAAAAAAAATATGGTGCTGAAAAAGCTTCATTTGACACAATTGTGGCTTCAGGATATCGTTCAGCGTTACCCCATGGGGAAGCAACAGATAAGGTAATAGCTGATGGTGAATTGGTAACAATTGACTTTGGCTATTATGTCGATGGTTATACATCAGACGTTACGCGGACCATCGCTGTCGGCCAAGTGAGTGACGAATTAAAAGAAATTTATGATATTGTTAAACAAGCAAATGAAAATGCCATTGCCATTGTCAAACCCGGCATTTCAGGTAGCGAAATTGATAAAGTTGCTCGTGATTACATTTCGGAGCATGGTTATGCTGAACAGTACAATCATGGTGGCGGTCACGGTGTGGGGCTTGATATTCATGAAGGACCTGCGATAAGTCCACGTTCTAGTGACGAAATGCAGGCTGGTCATTTATTGACAATTGAACCTGGCATTTACCTTGGTGGCAAGGGTGGTGTTCGTATTGAAGATGATGTCATTGTGACTGCAGACGGATACGAAAATTTGACAGCCAATTTGTCAAAAGAATTGTTGGTGATTGGAGTTTAATATGGCACAAACACGATTAGATTTTTTGGTGTTTTATCGCGGAAATTTAGTCAATGGGTTTGATTACGTTTATATAAAACGTCATGAGGGACATGCTTTTTGGCAAAGTGACAGCAAATCACAAGAAGCTAAAGATATTTTGGATCCGGAATTCGATTTTTATAATCCTCACTATAATGACCAAGGGGAGCCATTTAATTGGCGCTATCGGGAAGATTGGGTTGATATGACCAATGTATGGGATCATTTTTCTCAAGAAGCCATGGCTTATATTAAAACATGGTTAACTGAATATCGTGGACCATCGTATGATGATCCGAGCCGAAATGACGAATGGGGTGTCCGCTACCAGATTCCTGGTCAGCCGGAACGCCTCATTTGGGGATTAAATGCTTTTCCAGCAAATTTGGATGATTTTTCAGAGTTTGTGTATCGTTTTGGCAAGTAGTTGGTGGAGAGGGTTTTGTAAACAATGAATTTTTATACAGCAGATACCCATTTTTATCACGATAGTTTATTAACTAGTCAAGTTTTTTCTCCACGCTCACAATTTTTGACGGTAGCAGATATGAATGAGACAATCATTAACCATTGGAATGCTAAGGTGAAGCCTAATGATACTGTCTATCATCTTGGCGACATTGCAATGAAATATACTAAACCGGCTAGCTTGATCATGGCTCAGACATTTGACATTTTATCGCATTTAAATGGTCATATTGTGTTGATTAAAGGCAATCATGATAGCAGTGCTTTGTTCAAATATTTGGCCCAACAACAGCTAAATAGCCAAAATGGTCAACCAAAATTTGACTTTCATGAGGTTGGGGTCAGGTTGAAATTTGATCATCACGAAGTGTTTTTAACGCATTATCCGATGATGTTAGGTTTGACCAAAAATCAAATTAATCTGCATGGTCACATTCACAATTATAGTGTTCATGCTAAGGAAAATATTAATGTCGGTGTAGATTCACCTGATATTGATTATTTGCCCAGCAATAGTGTGCCATTTGGTGCGCCTTTGAGTGAAAATGAAGTAATAGCGATTATTGCTGGGAAAAAGAGAGACTATTTGCAGCGCGTATAGGAGGGGTGTTATGGAAACAATTCACATATTACATACAAATGATATCCATTCGCACCTTGAAAATTGGCCACGCGTATCACGATTTTTACATGAAAAACAAAGATCATATAGCGAAGTAGTTACATTTGATATTGGCGACGCGATTGACAGGTTACACCCCCTCACGGATGCAAGTATGGGCTGGGCAAATATTGAATTGATGAACAATTGTCATTATGATGGGGTAACAATTGGTAATAATGAGGGCCTCGTGTTGTCTCATGAGGCACTTAATCATTTATATGATAAAGCAAATTTTGATGTCTTATTAGCAAACCTGAAAGAATTACCCAATGATAGTCAACCAAAGTGGGCGCAGGAATATAAAATTTTAACAACGGGGATAGGGACAAAAATTGGTGTTTTGGGTCTAACGGCACCGTATGAACTAACATATCCACCGCTAGGTTGGCAGCCGCATGATGTTGACGACACGTTAGACCGTTTGCTGCCAATAATCAGAGAAAAATCAGATGTTATTGTTCTGCTATCTCACTTGGGATTGCCAACAGACGAGCGACTCGCTAAAAAGTATGATATTGACGTTATCCTTGGGGCTCATACACATCATTTGTTACCCCACGGCAAAGTGATTAATCAGACAATTTTGGCAGGGGCCGGTCGCTATGGTGAAAATATTGGCGATGTTACTTTAACGATGGAAGATCATAAAATTATTGATCAAGCGGCAAGGACAACACCGGTTTATGAGTTGCCAGAGTCTGTTGACGACTTTAATTTAATTAAAGGGTGGCTTAATGCAGGGCGTCATGAACTAGAATCGCAGCATGTCGCAGTTTTGCCAAGAACAATTGGTACTGATGAGCAAGCCTATGATGCTTTGCGTGCTTTGAAGCGTTTCTATCAAGTGCCTGCTGCACTTGTGTCAACTGGCATGTTTGTAGAAGATTTGCCTGAGGGCGAGCTGAGTCGCTACGAGTTATTAGAAAGTATGCCACATGCGATCAACCCGATGCTAATCACACTAACTGGGACACAAATTAAAAACTTGATGATCAGCATTGAAAAACAGACAGCTGAGTTGGCCAACTTTCCCATGAAAGGTAGTGGTTTTAGGGGAAAAGTATTTGGTTACATGCGTTTTGATGGTATTGATCGGCAGCAAGATGGTCAAATTTTATATCATGGCGAGAATCTAATAATGGATCAATCCTATCAGATTGCGACATTGGATCATTATAAATGGATTCCATTTTTTCCAATTATTGCTGACGCACCAAGTGAAATTGCGTTAAACATTATTTTACGTGAATTAATGGCAGACTACTATACTGACAAATATAATAAGGATAACTAATGGATCACGATACACTTAAAGAAAAAACGATAGCGCAGCAAGCAGAGAGAAAATCCGTTTACCGTGTGACGCGGCGCGGTGATGAAATCGAAATAGATCGTTTAACGTTAGAATTGGTTGATAATTTTAAAGACGCTTTTGATGTCGATAAATTAGCCATTCGGTATACACCATTGTTAGCCCAATATGATTATATAGTGGGTGATATTTCAGCTGAACAATTGCGGCTAAAAGGTTTCTACCACAATGATAAGTCGGTGGCTAACCAAGATAAAATACAAACCTTACAAGATTATTTATATGAGTACGTTAATTTTGGTGCACCTTATTTTGTGCTAGAAAATATCAATCCTCGCGTCAGAGAGGCACGTGAAAATACTTCACATAAACCAAATACTAAGCCAAAGCGCGAATCCAAAGATAATAAACAGCGTCCAAAAACAAAATCAAAGTCCAAAAATGGAAAACCATCGACTAAAAAAGCACCAACGAAAAAACGTGCATTTACAATTAAACAAAAATAAGCTTAACCTGTTTGGTTAAGCTTATTTTTTAATCATCTTCGGTTTCAGGAAAATAACTCACACCATCTTGTGACACGATCATTGCAGAGTTAAAAGTGATTTTGATGACTACCCAATCATTGTTATCCAGATCACCAACTGTATCATACCAACCATCAATTTGATCTTTAAATAACGGCACGACTGTCTGAATCGGTGTTTCTAAAATTTCAGCAATAGCATCGTTTGAGCCGACCCAAGCATTTTTTTCATTGCTTGGGGCAGTAGTAAATGACACATGAGGATTGTTCTCAATTTCTTTTACTTTTGTCGATTGTCGGAAAGTTGTAATATAGAAAAAGTTTGTCAGTGTTTCAGGTAAAGCATAATAAGTAAACCGATTTGATGGGTGTGTGCCGTCAAGACTTATGGTAGCAATATTAACAACATGCACGCCGAGACGTAGTGCTTCTTCAACTGGGGACATAAGATACCTCACTATTCGTATTTTAATACTATTATAGCTGTTGAATGTGAACAAATTGTGAATTTAGGAAAAATAAAAAAGCGCGGACAGCGCTTTTTTAAATACTAGTCAAGTGGTACATCAACTGCCCAACCTTCAGGACCTTCTTGATCGCCATATTGGATCGCCGTCAAACGATCATATAGTTTTTGAGTCCACGGTCCGACTTCAGTTTCAGAATAGAAGACATGCTTATTACCTTGATGTGTAATTGATCCTACTGGCGAAATGACGGCAGCAGTTCCCATTGCACCGGCTTCAGCAAACTGATCAAGATCATTGATGGAAATTGTTGTCTCTTCAGCTTTTAGACCAAGCTCTTGTGCTACAGCAAGCAAAGAGTACTTTGTGACTGAAGGCAAAATAGAAGGAGATTTTGGTGTCAAGAAACGGCCATCTTTTGTGATGCCAAAGAAGTTGGCTGATCCAAGTTCTTCAATGTTTTCATGAAGACGTGGATCAAGATAAACAACATCCGAATATCCGGCTTTGTGGGCCTCATCACCTGCTAACATGGAAGCACCATAGTTACCGCCAGCTTTGGCTGCACCAGTACCGCCGTGTGCTGCACGATCATAATGATTAGTGACATAAGCGGTTGGTGTTAAGCCACCCTTATAATAGGCGCCAACGGGTGTTGCATAAACTTCAAAAACATAATTATCAGCCGGATGAACACCAACCACTGGACCACCACCAAATTCAAAAGGACGCAAATAAAGTGTTGCACCAGTGCCATATGGGGGAATAAAGTCTTGGTTGGCTTTGGCCACTTCCTTCAAAGCACGTAAAAAGAGTTCTTCGGGTACAGGCGCCATCATCAAACGATCAGCGGAATTTTGCAAGCGCTTGGCGTTACGGTCAGGACGGAACAAGTTAGCACCACCATCTTTTCGACGGTATACTTTTAATCCTTCAAAAATATTTTGGCCATAGTGAAGGCCAGTTGCAGCTTCATTCACTGGAATGTTGGCATCTGTTTCAAGGCCACCTTCACTCCATTTACCATCTTTATAATAAGCTCGGAAACGATAGGGAAGATCATGATATTCAAATCCCAAGTTATCCCAATCAAAATCTTCGGGTTTTGCTTTCTGTTGTTCAGACATTGTCCATCCTTCTTTCTTAGAGAAATATGATAAAACTACTATAACGCTTAGAAACAAATTGTGCAACCCTTCATTTTTTCAAGGCGACCATGTGCAGTTTAAACAAATCATGTATAATAAGGTTATAATTAATGGGGTTAACCAGAATTGGAGATTAAAATGACATTACTACTTGCAGTTAAGGCACTGACGCAAGAAAACAGAGATTTTCTTGCGCAGTATGATATTGATGTTGTGACACCTGACACAATAACTGATGATCAACTATCAGAAGTAGTTATTAGCTATGCTTGGGATAACACCATCGGCAGCAAAATATTAAGCTTACCAAATACCAAATTAAAATGGATTCAGGCACAGTCTGCAGGTGTGGATTACTTACCGTTATCTTTATTAGCACAGCGTGGTATCACTGTCACAAATGCGAGTGGTTTGAAAGCATTGCCAATCGCTCAAACAGTATTGGGTTATTTGCTATATTTTGCTCGGGGATTAAATGTCTATGCTACACGTACTCACTGGGAACCATTCACTGATCAATATTTAATTAGTGAATTGCCTGTTTTAGTTTTTGGTACAGGTCGAATCGGACAACAAATTGCCCATCATATCAAGGCTTTCGGTGGTAAAGTCTATGGTGTCAACACAAGTGGGCGACCAGTAGCAGGCTTTGACGAGACGTTTCCAATGACGGACTATCAAGCTGGTTTAGCTAAAGCACAAGTCATTGTCGATGGGCTACCTGGGACAAAAGATACAGAGAATTTTTTTGATGATCATTTCTTTGCGCAGTTTAACCAACTCTTTTTGTTTATAAATATTGGACGAGGCACCACTTTGAATCAATCCGCTTTACTTGAAGCAATTGATGATTCTCGTGTTAAATATGCTGCGTTAGATGTAACAACGCCTGAACCATTACCTCATGATCATCCGTTATTTGAACGGCCACAAATTTTGCTAACCCAACATACCAGTTGGGGGGAGAATATTAATGCGGGTCGGGTAGGTGGCTTATTCAGGCTCTTTGAAAAAAATGTACCTAGTTTTATGAAAGACCAAACATTTGTCCAAAATGTGGTTGATTTGAACAAAGGATATTAAATTGATTAATTGCTTTACTAGCATAAAAAATGCTAATTTAAAAAGATTATTGAAAAAAATGACGTCCAATCAACGCCAGTAGAGAGGATTTTATTCATGGTTTTAACACATCCACTAGTAATTGTGTCGTTTGATGCATTGGGGGCTGAGGATGTCGCTCAACATCTTGAGATGATGCCTAATTTGGCGCAGTTAATACAGCGTGGGGCTCATGTCAAAAAAGTGGAAGGCATTTATCCAACTTTAACCTATCCATCGCATACGTCAATTATGACAGGTGTTTATCCAGCAAAGCACGGTATTGTTAATAACACTAAAATACAACCAGAACGTGGTGACTCACCAGACTGGTATTGGTATGCTAAAGATATTCAAGTACCTACTTTATTTGATTTAGCGCATCGAAAAGGACTCAAAACGGCAGCTTTTTTGTGGCCGGTGTCGGCAAAAGCACCAATTACTTGGAATATTGCTGAGATTTTTCCTAATCGAATTTGGACGAACCAAGTGTTGGTGTCATTTAATGCCAGTACCCCATATTTTATGTTTGATATGAACCGTCGTTTTGGTCAATTGCGTAACGGTATTAAGCAACCTAATTTGGATAATTTTATTACCGCTGCTGCGGTTGATACGATAAAAAATAAAAAACCAGATTTGTTAGCTATTCATTTAGTTGATATGGATGCACATCGTCATCAGTTTGGGGTGCGTTCGGCAGAGGCTTACGCTGCTTTAAAGCGTCTTGATGCGCATCTTGGCGAATTAATGGCAGCCACAAAAGAGGCTGGTAATTTTGAAAATACGAATTTTGTTGTTCTTGGTGATCACTTCCAAATTGATGTTAATCATATGATTCATCTTAATCAGTTGTTTGCCGAGCAAGGCTGGTTAGTTGTCACTGACAAAGGCTTAATTGATGGGGATTGGCGTGTGTTAGCCAAGACCACTGATGGATCGACATATGTCTATATCAAAGATGATAGTTTACAAGATAAGGTTCGGTCAATTGTTAACCAAGTTCAAGGTGTTGAAACAATTTATCAGCCAAGTGATCTGATCAAATGGCATATCAATCCAGAAGCCGCTTTCATTATTGAGGCACAAAATGGTTATTTCTTTACTGATGAAGTTAACCGTTCAGCGGTCGTTGAAGCGACTGATGATGCTGATTTGGGCACGAGTGATCGCTATAAAGCGGTCCATGGTTTTCGACCAGATAAGTCCGATTATCAGACAACATTGGTATTAGCTGGTCCAGATGTCGAACATATTACGATTGAGGATGCGCGTTTGGTTGATGAAGCACCCACGTTTGCTAAATTTTTGGATGTTGAATTTGAGAATGTGTTAGATGGGATACCCTTGGAAAAAGTAATTAAAAAATAAGCCCGGTGTCATATATGGACTTTATATCATGTAATGGAGTAGTGATGTGCAAAATAGAGGATTAACTACCCAAGAGAAAAGTTGGGTGTTGTATGATTGGGCCAATTCTAGCTTTGGTATTATTGTGGTGACAGCAGTATTGCCAATTTGGGTGGTCAAAGTGGGCCAAAACACAGGCTTTTCCGGCGCTCAGACAACAGCTTTTTGGTCGTATGCTAACGCTTTTTCGACTTTTTTGGTCGCTATTGCTGCGCCAATTTTAGGTGCGATTGCGGATTATGCTGGATTCAAAAAAAGATTATTTACTTGGTTTACGCTGATTGGTATTATTGTATTATTGGAACCGTTGGTTTAGCATTGGTGCCTGATAATAAAATATGGTGGTTATTATTTATTTTTATGCTTGCTAATATTGGTTATAGCGCTGCAAATATTTTTTATGATGCTTTTTTAACAGATGTTACAACTGATATACGTATGAATCGCGTGTCAAGCGCTGGTTATGGTTTTGGATACTTGGGTGGTGTAATACCTTTTGTCATTTTTTATTTATTGCGAGGACTGATGACGCCAACAACAGGGGTTATGTTTGCTTTTATGTTGGCATCAGTATGGTGGTTGTTATGGACGATTCCGATGTGGCGTACAGTAAACCAAGTGAATTTTTTGCCTACGCCGCAACAACCATTCACAGAAGCCATACAAAGAATAATAACAACAATCAAAAATATTGCCAAATATCCAGATATTGCATGGTTTCTCTTAGCCTATTTTTTTTATATCGACGGTGTTAATACAATTTTTACTGAGGCAACAATGTTTGGCGCTGCTGTTGGCATCAAAATGACAACTTTATTAACCGTTTTATTGGCAGTTCAAATTATAGCTTTCCCATCATCGATTATTTACGGGCGATTGGCAAACTATTTTGGTACACGCAAAGTTTTGGTCGGCGGCATTACCATTTATATTGGTATTACCATTTATGCGTTGTTCATTCATCATGCGATAGAATTTTTTGTATTAGCTATTTTGGTCGGTACATCGCAGGGTGGTATACAGGCTCTATCAAGATCATATTTCGGTAAGCTGGTACCAAAAGACCAAGCCAGTGAATTTTTTGGGTTTTATAATATATTTGGAAAATTTAGCGCCATATTAGGGCCCTTATTGTTCGGAACAGTCGCACAAATGACTGGGCAAGTGCAATTAGCGGCTGGATCATTAATTGTGCTATTTGGTGTCGGTTTGGCTGTCTTCATATTTACGCCAACCCGTGCCGACTAATATACATGCAGTTTTTGTACTGAAGCACCATGTTTGGTGCTTTTTTTTGATGACGTAGTAGGATTGTTCGTTCAAATCAATTTAACACAGACGTGATATATGTTAAGATATATTTAAGTTATTTTTTCGGAGAAGTCAAGTGGATAAACAGTTAGAAAAACGTGAAACCAAAATTTTAGCCCGCTATAAAAAGGTAATTAAAAGTTTTGACAAAACCTGGCGCGTGATTGATGACACACGTGTGCCCATTTTACGTGAAGTTCTCAGTTGGTTAGACCATCCTGACACTAAACTCAAAATCATTCAGATTGCTGGTACGAACGGTAAAGGGTCAACAGGCGCCATGTTGGGTGCTGTTTTAAAAGCTAATGGCTACACTTATGGTCATTTTTCTAGTCCTTTCATCATGGATGATCGCGAACAGATTCGTATTAACGGGGAAATGATTACCAAGCAAGATTTTCTGACTTACTATGATCAAGTTGTGGCAACATTTGCCGCCCACGGACATGCAATTGATTATTTATCGTACTTTGAATATTTGACTGTTATTTCCTTATTGGCTTTTGTGGACAACGGTGTTGATATCGTTATCTTTGAAGCTGGTTTAGGTGGCTTGCGAGACGCAACAAATGCCATTGAGGTACCAATGTTGACGGTTTTCACCAAAATTAGCATTGATCATCAAAATCTATTGGGTCACAACATTAAAGAAATAGCCGATAATAAATCAGCGTTAATTAAATCAGGGACATGGGTTATTAATTACGCCGGTCAAGATATTGACGCTACGAAAGTATTGAGAGCTAGAACAGAGGCTGTTGGCGCCCGATGGTTCGAGCACAAGCGTGATGAAATTATAATTTTAAATACAACGCCAGCTGGATTAGATTTGAGTATTAATGGCGAGAGTGGCTATTTTCTAAGTATGTCTGGTGCTTTTCAGGTTCACAATTTTAGTATTGTTTTACAAATAAAAGCAGCATTGATTGAAAAAGGCATGGTCTTTGACCGCGCAAAAACAAAACAAGGATTGGCGAATGTCAGAATATTAGGTCGCATGAATTATCATGAAGACACCAACATTTTGTTTGACGCAGCTCACAATGTTGATGGTATTAGGGGACTGGTATCGGCGCTGAATGCTTGGCACTTGAAAATCAAGCCAACATTGATTTTAGGCGTGCTAAAAGATAAAGACTATCACGAAATGTTGGATGAAATTGTACCTTTTGTGCAACGGGTCATTACGGTTACACCTAATAATAAAACACGGGCTTTATCAGCAGATGAACTAGCAGCCGATATTTTGTCGGATTATCCCAATATTGAAGTAGAGGTTGCCAACGATGCTTCGGCAGCAATTTCATTGGCCATGAGGGTCCGTGAATCCTCAAAAGCGTTAATTGTGGTGACTGGTTCTTTTTATACCTTGAGTGCTATTCATAGAGAAGGAGGCATTTAATGCGATTTGTTTTAGCTTCAAATAATACTGCCAAAACGGAAGAAGTGGCCGTTTTAGCGCAGGCGATGGGACATCAAGTCGAAAATTATCGAAATGTTCTAGGCGAAACATTAGTTTTTCCAGCAGAAACCACGACTTCTCAAATTGAAAATGCTCGTGTTAAGGCACAATTTGTCCATCAGTATTTACCTGATGAATACGTTTTATCAGATGATACTGGCTTATATTTGTCAGCTTTTCCGGATCGCTTTGGTGTTGTGACAGCGCGAGAGTTCAAAGCTGAGGGTATCTTAGGAACTGAAGCAGAGCAACAATATATTCTTGATTTATTGCGTCAACCATCAATAGATCGATCGGGTTATTTATTGGCCGTGATGGGCTTAGCAACGCCGAACAATCGTTTATTAACGGCACAAGGCAAAGGTGGCGTTCGGATTGCAGAAAATAGTCGACGAGGTGATTACATTGATGGCTTAGACAATATTGTTGAAGCTGAAAATGGATTGACTTTGTCAGAAATGTCAATTAATGACGTAATTGATTATCACGACCGTTCTCGCGCTTTGCAGGCACTTGTGAATCTTTTGTGAAAACATCTAGCCCGTGGTAAAATGGGAGAGATGTTTTTTTGTAGATAATATAAAATAATGAGGCAACACAATATGTCAAATTCAACAACAACATTGCCATTTTGGGATGAAGTCGTGGCAAATGCACAAATGGGTCACGATCAAAAGCAACCTTTTTTTAGTATGGCACCTATGGAAGCAGTTACTGATACTATTTTCCGCCGAGTAGTGGCTAAGGCAGGCGCTCCTGACGTCTATTATACTGAATTCACAAATGCCAGTTCCATGATTCACCCAAAGGCCAAATTTTCAGTACAAGGTCGTCTAGCGGTAGCGGAAAATGAACAGCAACCGATTGCACAAATTTGGGGCGGACGTCCAGATGATATCGCTGGCGCTGCTAAACTTTTACCCTCAATGGGGTACCAAGCTGTTGATATCAATATGGGTTGCCCTGATGCAACGGTGATTAAAAACGGCGCGGGTTCGGATTTGATTCGTCATGAAGATTTGGCACGACAAATTGTGGCTGCGGCGAAGCAATCTGGTCTACCTGTTTCAGTTAAAACGCGTTTAGGCTTCTACAAGACTGAAGAATTTAGAGAATGGTTACCCATCATTTTGCGACAAAATGTGGCTGTACTAACAGTGCATTTGCGCACACGACAAGAAATGTCAAAAGTACCGGCTCATTTTGAATTCATCGATGACATTTTGGCGATGCGCGATGATATTGCACCACAAACTTTAATCCAAATTAATGGTGATATCAAAACGCGTCAACAAGGATTGGACTTAGCGAAAGCTCATCCTGGATTAGATGGCATTATGATTGGCAGAGGTATTTTTGAGAATCCATACGCGTTTGAAAAAAGTCCGCGCCAACACACTTTGACAGAATCAATTGATTTATTAAACTTGCAGTTAGATCTATTTGATGAGGTCAATGCGACCGTTACGCCCAAACATTTTGAGGCTTTGAAACGCTATTTCAAAATATACTTGCGTGGATTCGCGCATGCTTCTGCTTTACGGCAAATGTTGATGGAAACGCATTCGACTGATGAAGTACGTACTGTTTTGGCACGTGAATTAGCTAAAGTTTATGATGCTGTTGCTAATGACAAACATATTTACCGAGATAATGCCGCTGCAAGCGCAGATATGGCAGCGGCGACTGCTCGTAAGGTTGCCAGTGAAACTGATTAACGACAATATATTCAAACGCAAACCTTGAAACAATGCGAGGTATTCTTGTGTTTGAATTTTTAATTTTGAGTTAAAAATGATTTTTTAAGGTTAATTTTTAGTTGAATAGCGTTTAGAATGTCATGGCATCTCACGCGAAGATGGTATAATTGTAGTCAGTATTATATCGAGTGCCAATATGAAAAAAGGTAAGAATAATTGAGACAAATAAAATTAACATCGCAACAAATTGAAGATATTTTAACTGAACATCATTTGTTAATCAAATCGGCTGATGTCAACGCGACATTTGACTTTTTGCATTATGATACACGTCAAGTACGCAATAATACATTATTTGTCGTGAAAGGTGCCTTTAAGTCAGAGTATTTAGCCGATGCCCAAGGTGTCACCGGATTGATTGTTGAGCAACCCCTAACGATAAATTTACCGCAATGGCAGGTTACCAACGTCCAAAAAGCGTTATCATTATTGTCAATGGCTTTTTTTGACTATCCTCAAAAGTCCCTTTGGATTGCTGCTGTCACTGGTACAAAAGGAAAGACTACCGCAGCTTATTTTGCATATACAATGCTTAAAGAAGCAACAAACAATCATACGGCACTTTTTTCAACCGTTGATCGTATTACGGGTCCAGAACCTCAAGATAAGAAAAAGTCGGATTTAACGACACCCGAGTCTTATGAATTATTTAAAGATATGCGCCGAGCGGTCGATAATGGCATGACACATTTGGTTATGGAAGTCAGCTCACAAGCCTATCTGAAAAACCGTGTCTATGCGTTGCGGTACAATGTCGGTGCGTTTTTAAATATTTCACCAGATCATATTGGACCAAACGAACATCCGACTTTTGAAGATTATTTGGCTCATAAGATGATGTTATTTGATCACTCAGATGAAGTGATTATCAATGCGGAGACAGACCATTTTGATACAATTTATGCACATGCTAAAGCCGAGCATGATAAAGTTTATTTGTACAGTCATAGCATGATAACAACCGAAGAGAGTGCCATTCATGAGAGTCGATTTACTGTAACCAAAAGCGACTTTCCAGAAATGATTGGGCAATATCGTCTGAATTTACCTGGTGACTTTAATGAATCAAATGCTTTAGCTGCGATGATGATGGTCGCGTTTGCTGGCGTTAAGCATGAGGCAATGGTCAAAGGTTTGGACGAAGTGTTCATTCCTGGTCGCATGTTGAGCCTACCAATTCCAAATCACGGCATTGCATTTGTGGATTATGCTCATAATTACGCGTCCATGAGGGCCTTGTTAAAGTTTGCTCAGTCGCAATCACCCGAAGGTCGCGTCATCGTGGTAGTGGGTTCGCCAGGTAATAAAGGGGTGTCACGACGTGCCGATTTTGGTCGTGTAGTGAGTGAATTGGCTGACGTTGTTTATTTGACAGCTGATGACCCACAATTTGAAAATCCGCTTGACATTGCTCACCAAATTGCTGAACACATTGATAATCAATTATTAGTCGTTCATTTTGAAATGGATCGGATTAAAGCAATTCACAAGGCTATTTCTAATGCTGGGCAGCATGACATTGTGATCGTGGCAGGAAAAGGCGAAGATCCCTACCAAAAAATTAATGGTGAAGATGTGCCATACATCGGTGATTATGCCGTTGTTAAACAATTTAAGATGCAACTATAAAATCCGGTAGGATTTTTTTTTGTCAAAAAATGCCGTCATTTTCTGAAAACAGGCGTATAATAAAAGTGTAATATGTAAGCAGTTACAAAAGGAGAAAAGTTATGCAATTCATCAATTATTTTGGTAATGATGCCTATACCAATATTGCCATGGATGCTTGGTTACTGAAAAACTTGCACCCAAGTGAGCCAGTTTTTGCACTGTGGCAAAATAAACGGGCCATCATTGTCGGCGAGAATCAGAACACGTTTGCGGAGGTTAATCAAGATTATGTTGATAGCCATGATGTTCAAGTTGTCCGTCGCGTATCAGGTGGTGGCGCTGTTTATCATGATTTAGGTAATATTTGCTTCACATTTTTTGTACCGGTTGCAAATAGTGCAAATGTTAATTTTCAACAATTTGTTAAACCGATGGCTGATGCCTTGGAATCAGTTGGCGTTCCAGTGGCAATTTCCGGACGAAATGATTTGGAAATTGACGGTAAGAAGGTATCTGGTAATGCGCAACGCTATGCGGGTGGTTATCTGATGCACCACGGTACTTTACTTTGGAATACTGATGTTGAAGCGATGGTGAGGGCACTAAATGTTGCGGATGAAAAATTTATTTCTAAGGCAGCTAAGTCGGTGCGTGCTCGTGTGGGCAACATCAAAGATTTTGCACCTGAATCGGTAACAATTGATGACTTCATTGCCAAATTACAATATTATTTGAGTGATGAGGGTCGTGATGGTGAATATCAATTAAGCGACACGCAAAAAAAGGCTATTTTGCAAGCAAGGGATCAAAAATTCTCACAATGGTCATGGAATTATGGCAAGAGTCCAGAATTTATGTATGATAATCATGCAAAATTTGACGGAGGTGCGATTGATGTTCAGGTCAATGTTAATGATGGTCGGATCACAGACATTAACTTCACTGGCGATTTCTTAGGTGTTCGCGACTGGCGCGAAATCAAGCCAGCATTAGTCGGAATACCATTTACACCGGAAGCTGTTTCGACCGTACTTGACCAGAATCGTGGGGGACAATACTTTGGTAGCATTACAAATAATGAACTATTAGCAACTTTTTTCCAGAAAGATGAGGTAAAAATTCATGAGTGATCTAACAGCAACAAATCAGCAGATACTAGATTTTCAAGCACAATTAGAGGCACAAGACACGTCATTTCCGATGTTGTCTGTATTAAATAATGATGGTCAAATTGTTGATGAAGAGGCGCTGAAGCGCGCTGATTTATCAGATGAAGATCTTGTCAACATTATCAAAAGAATGTTGCTCAGCCGGCAATTAGATATTCGTTCAACTAAATTAGCTAAACAAGGTCGATTCGGATTCTTTGCGCCAACTGCTGGTCAAGAAGCGTCACAGATGGCATCGTCTTATGCTTTTAATGATGATGATTGGTTGATGCCTGGCTATCGTGACATTCCAGAAATTGTGGTTAAGGGTTGGCCAATTTGGAAAGCCATTTTGTGGTCCCGCGGTCATGTACTTGGAAACGAATTTACTACGGAAGAGGGTAAACCTGTTAATGCATGGATGCCACAAATTATTATTGGTGCGCAGTATGTTGAAGCAGCCGGTATTGCTTTGGGACTGAAGAAAAGAAATAAAGATGCCGTTGCCTATGCTTATACTGGTGATGGTGGTACGTCGCAAGGTGACTTTTACGAAGGCATGAATTTTGCGGGTGCGTACAAGGCGAATGCCGTCTTCTTTGCACAAAATAATGGTTATGCGATTTCAACGCCCCGTTCGTTGCAAACAGCAGCTACGCATTTGGCAGCAAAAGGATGGGCAGCTGGTTTACCAAGTATTGTTGTTGATGGTAACGATCCGATCGCTGTTTACTTAGCAGCTAAAGAAGCACGTGCTTGGGCAACAAGTGGTAAAGGACCTGTCTTTATCGAGACACTAACAGATCGTCTAGAACCACATTCAACAGCGGGTGATGACCCTCTACGTTACCGGAAACAAGCAGATATTGATGCTTGGTGGCAAAAAGAGCCACTGATTCGTATGCGCAAGTTTATGACTGAAAAAGGTATTTGGTCTGAAGAGCAAGAAAGTGCATACATTGACGAAGTTAATGCGCTAATTGATGAGCAAATTAAGATCGCCGACAAAGTAGACAAGCAAAAGATTTCTAATTTCATTAAGCATACATTGGAAGTTCCCGGACAAGCAATGACCGAACAAATCAGTAAGTTTGAAAGTGAGGGAAAGTGACATGGCTGTTAAAAGTTATATTGATGCAATTCGTGAAGCGATGGATTTAGCGCTAGAAAAAGATAATGACGTTGTTATTTTTGGTGAAGATGTCGGTGAAAATGGTGGTGTTTTCCGTGCTACTGATGGTCTGCAGGCTAAATATGGCGAAGATCGTGTTTTCAATACGCCGTTAGCTGAATCCGGTATTGGTGGTTTAGCGATTGGCTTGACTACGCAAAATTACCGCCCAATTATGGAAATTCAGTTTTTCGGATTTGTTTTTGAAGTGATGGATTCCATAGCTGGCCAAATGGCTCGTAACCGCTTCCGCTTCAACGGCACGCGCCAAATGCCAATTGTTGTCAGATCACCATATGGCGGCGGTACCAAAACACCAGAAATGCACGCAGATAATTTAGAGGGTATGGTGGCACAGATTCCAGGCATTCGTGTTGTAATGCCAGCTAATCCAGCTGATGCCAAGGGATTATTGCTGAGTTCAATTGAATCCAACGACCCGGTCGTTTTCTTGGAAAATTTGCATTTGTACCGTTCATTAAAAGGGGAAGTACCCGAAGGTTATTACACAACACCGCTTGATACAGCCGCTGTGGCGCGTGAAGGCGAAGATGTCTCTATTATTTCGTATGGTGGCGGTGTACCTGTAGCACTAAAGGCTGCGGACGCCTTAGCCAAAAATGGTGTGTCCGCAGAAGTGTTAGATTTGCGCACTGTTTCACCATTGGATATCAAATCAATTGGTGACACGGTGACAAAAACTGGACGTGTTGTTGTCGTGCAAGAAGCACAACGGATGGCTGGCATTGGTGCCAATGTAATGGGTGAGATTTCAGAACGCTTTATTTTAAGCCTAAAAGCACCCATCGGTCGTGTTGCAGCGCCTGATTCAGTTTATCCATTTGGGCAGGCAGAAAATGATTGGATGATTAAGCCTGATGATGTTGTTGCAAAAGTGATGGAGGTTGTTAATTATGACTGAGATTTTTAAAATGCCAGATATTGGCGAAGGCATGGCTGAGGGTGACATCACGTCGTGGTTAGTTAAAGTTGGTGATACTGTGGCTATGGATGATCCAGTCGCGGAAGTTCAAAATGATAAGCTGATTCAAGAAATTTTATCGCCGTACGCAGGTACTGTCACCAAGCTGTTTGTTGACGCAGGCACAACTGTCTCTGTTGGCGATTCATTGATTGAATTTGATGGCGACGGTAGTGGCGACAGTAGTGATGAGAGCGCTGAACCAACAGCCAGCGATACAGTTGAAGACACATCAGTTGATACAACCACTTCAGTCACACCGCAAACACCGACAGCGACTGAATTATCAAAAGTTGTGAATGGACATGTTTTGGCTATGCCATCAGTGCGCCATTTAGCCTTTGAAAAAGGGATTGATTTGACTAAAGTCCCAGCAACGGGTCGTCATGGGCATGTGACATTAGCTGATGTCACGGCATACCAAGCAACGGATACACCGGTAGCTGCAACTTCAAGTGAGTCATCTAATGAAACAACTACCTCACCAACAGCGGCAGTGACCAAAGATGTTGAAGTGCCTGAACCTGTACGCGAAGGTCGCCAACCAATGTCAGGCGTTCGCAAGGCAATTGCTAAAGCAATGGCAACACAGAATGTAACTATTCCAACGGTTACTAATTTTGATTCGGTTGAAGTTAGCAAATTGGTCGCTCATCGTCAAACATTTAAGACGCAATTGGCTGATCAAGACATTCATTTGACTTATTTGGCTTATGCGGTAAAAGCGTTAGCTGCAACGGCTAAAAAGTTCCCTGAAATCAACGCAAGTCTAGACATGGATACGCAAGAAGTTGTCTATCATGACGATGTCAATATGGGCATTGCTGTTAATGCGCCAAGTGGTCTTTATGTGCCAGTCATTAAGCAGGCTGACCAAAAATCAATCGTGACAATAGCTAAAGAAATTGCTGAGTTAGCAACCGCTGTTCGTGAAGGAACAATTAAGCCAGCGCAAATGCAAGGCGGTACGATTACAATTTCTAACCTTGGTTCGGCACGTGGTACTTGGTTCACACCAATTATTAATGGTAAAGAAGTCGCAATTCTCGGCTTGGGATCAATTCTGAAAGAACCCATTGTTGGTTTAGATGGTGAATTGGCGGTCGGTCAAAACATGAAGTTGTCATTGAGTTATGATCATCGTTTGATTGATGGCATGTTAGGACAGTCAGCTATTAATTATTTGAAGCAGCTGTTGGCTGACCCAGCCTATATGTTGATGGAGGTGTAATCATGGTTGTTGGTGCACAAGCACGTGAAGTAGATACAGTTGTTATCGGATCAGGACCTGGTGGTTATGTAGCCGCTATTCGCGCTGCTGAATTGGGTCAAAATGTGACTATTATCGAACGTGATCAAATTGGTGGTGTTTGTTTAAATGTCGGTTGTATTCCGTCAAAAGCCTTAATCAATGTGGGACATCATTATCGTGATGCTATATCAGAAAATCCTTTTGGTTTGACACAAGCTGATGCAAAAATCGATTGGTCAAAGACACAAGATTGGAAGCAAAATACTGTGGTCAACACGCTGACTGGTGGTGTTAAAATGTTGCTCAAAAAGCATCATGTTGATATCATTCAGGGTGAAGCATCATTTAATGACAATGAAACATTAAATGTTGTTCAAGAAGATGGCCACGAATTGCTGCAATTTAACAATGCTATCATTGCGACTGGTTCTAGCCCAATTGAAATTCCGGCTTTGCCATTTGGTAAGCGAATTGTTGATTCTACTGGCGCCTTGAGTTTACCTGAAATACCTAATAAGTTAATTATTGTTGGTGGTGGCGTGATTGGTTCTGAACTTGGTGGTGCTTATGCTAACCTAGGTTCTCAGGTCACAATTATTGAAGGCTTGGATCACACGCTAAATGGATTTGACGCAGAGCTGGCTAAACCGGTCATAGATGATTTCACGAAACGCGGTGGGGTGATTGTTACCTCAGCCATGGCAAAAAGCGCTGTCCAAACTGAAAACGATGTGACATTGACTTATGAAGTAGATGGGCAAGAACAAACAGTTTCTGGTGATTATTTGTTAATTGCTGTTGGTCGACGCGCTAATACCAATACGCTTGGTCTCAACAACACTGATGTTAAATTAAGCGATCGTGGCTTGATTGAAATCACTGATAACATGCAGACAACTGTGCCTCATATCTACGCCATCGGTGATGTGACAGCGGGGCCCCAATTGGCACATAAGGCAAGTTTTCAAGCTAAAATTGCTGCAGCTACAATTTCTGGGGATGCGCATGCTCGTGACTTGCATTATTCCTTACCAGCAGTTGCCTATACAAATTATGAATTAGCAACAACAGGCGAAACACCAGAGTCAGTGACAGAAAAGCAGTTAACGGCTACAATTTCGAAGTTTCCATTTGCTGCTAACGGTCGTGCCATTTCAATTGATGAAGCAGTTGGCTTTATTCGTTTGATAAGTGATAAAACAACTAAAGCGCTATTGGGTGCACAAATTGTTGGTCCGGGTGCCTCGGATTTGATTTCTGAATTGTCATTAGCTATTGAAAATGGTCTAACGACGACAGACATTTCCCTAACAATTCATCCACATCCAACTTTGGGTGAAGCCATCATGGATGCCGCTGAAGTTGCGGATGGCTTACCAATTCATATATAATAAGCTTGACATAAACAAAGTTGCTTTTTGTAGCGACTTTGTTTTGATTGGAGGAACAGATTTTGTCAACAATGATGACAAATGATGGTGTGAGACTCGATTATCAAATATTTGGTACAGGTCAGCCCATTATTTTGGTTGAAGGATATTCAGGGAATCAAGCAACATGGGTGATGCAGGTTGAACCACTAGTAAACGCTGGCTTACAGGTAATCACTTATGATCGTCGTAACCATGGGAAAAGCGATACGGTTGACTACGGTATGCGAATGGCACGGCACGGGCAAGATTTAGCTGAATTAATGGCACAATTGAGGCTGGAAAAGCCAATATTGATGGGACATTCAATGGGTGCCAGCACAATTTGGGCTTACTTATCCTTATATGGGGATGCCAACGTCAGAGCTATCATTACTGAAGATCAGCTTCCAAAGATATTGCGAGATGATAGCTGGCCGTATGGCATTTTTAACGCTGATTTGACGATGATTTGGACAGCAGCGACAAAACTACCGCATACAAAATTAACGCGATTGAAACTGTCAGAAACAGTCAAGCATGCTTTGGCTGATAACTATCAACCATTTGACTTTCAATACAATGAGCCACTACTATTAGACAGTTTAATGCAGGATTGGCGTGATGTGTTACGTCGTGAGCAGGTGAAGCACTTATTCATTGCTGGACAAGACTCGCCACTTTGGCCGTCGGCACATGTTGAAACAGTTGTCGCCATGTCAAAAAATGGTCAAGGTGTCACTATTGATAAAGCGGGTCATATTCCTCACATTGAGGCACCAGATCAATTTAATGATGCAGTCCTAAATTTTGTTAGAACAATTATGTAAAAAGCAATCCAAACGTATTTTTAACGTTTGGATTGCTTTTTGTTAGCGACCATTTTTGCTCTAATTTCGGCGATTTTGTCAGCTTTCGTTGTTTGTGTTTGTTGACCCGATTTGTATTTAGCATCGGCTTGTTTTTGTTTAAAATCAATTTGATATCTACCCATGATTTGCTCCTTTAAAACGTTAATTATACCAGATAATAGATTGAAAAGGTTGTAAGTGGATAGATTGTGATATTTCTGGAATAGGATTAATGGTCGCTATCAATGGCTGCCAGCCTTTATTGAGTAGTTGTTCGGGCAGGGAAATTGTTTGAGGGGCATCTGACAAGTTGATGACAATCAAACGTTGGCTATCTGTTGAATTTCGTGTAAATACTAAAATGTTAGTTTTTTCCATAGTGATTAACTTAAAATCACCAGATTTTAAAGTGTCATCATCTCGACGGAGATGGATTAAACGACGATAGTAATTCAGTATTGAGTCAGGATTTTCTCTATCTTCTTGGTAATTACGCTTTGTCGTGTTAGGGTTAGTCACTAGCCATGTCTTTTTAGAATCTTCTGCATTGTCGGAAAAGCCGAATTTTGTCCATTGCATCGGGGTTCGAGCGTTGTCACGCGACCAACTTGTTGCTTTTTTTAAAGCTAAATCTGTTGCAATACCAGCCGACTTGAAGCGTTGAAAATCATGATAAGTTGGTAGATCATCAATTTGGTCTGGCGAGGTAAAGGGCATATTGGTCATGCCTAATTCCTCACCTTGATAAATAAAAGGTGTGCCTCGCAATGTGAGCAACAAAGTTGCCAAGCTTTTGGCTGCTACAGGATTGTTTTCACCATAAACAGTTAATGATCTAGGCTGATCATGATTTTCTAGATAGATGCCTAGCCAGCCTTGTGAATTTAGTTGTTTCTCCCACGTTGTCAAACTAGAAAGTAAATGATTGATGTCAGCGCGCGGCGGTACTTCTGACTGACGAGATTGATGTTCTAATTCAAAAATCATGTCAATGAAACCCTGTGGTCCCGTCCAATTTCTAGCCGTGTCGGCATGCACACCGCCAGCCTCGCCAACAGTCATCAAATGAAGTGATTGAAAAGTATCATGCAAGCGTTTTAAAAATTTTTCGATACCTAGATTATTAGCAAAAATATCAAATTGATGTTCACCAGTGGGTTGTGGTGTCTCGAATGAAACCTTTTTAAGATGACTGAGCGCATCGAGACGAAAGCCATCAATATTTTGCTCAGACCACCAAGTAATCATATTGATAATTTCGGTTTGTACAGATGGATTTTCCCAATTTAAATCAGGCTGTTCTGGTGCAAACAAGTGGAAATACCATTCATCAGTTGCCTGATTATAGGTCCAAACACTATCTCCAGTAAAGTTAGTCCAATTGTTTGGTGGCTGGTGATTATGATTTGGTTGCCAAATATAAAAATCGTGGTATGGGTTATTACGACTGGTTTTGGCTGCTTTGAACCAAGCATGCTGATTTGATGTATGGTTGACAACTAAATCCATAATGACACGGATATCTTGTTTGTGAGCAGCTGCAATAAGCGTTTTGAAATCAGATAACGTACCATACTCTGAAGCGATGTTTTGAAAATCAGCAATGTCATAACCGTTGTCGACATTTGGTGAGGTATAAATTGGATTTAGCCAAATAAAATCAATACCAAGCCATTTAAGATAGGGTAGGCGCTTAATAATACCTTGTAAATCGCCGATACCATCATGATTTGTATCTTGAAATGAGCGTGGATAAATTTGATAGCCAATAGCGGATTGCCACCATGGTGGATTAATTTTTGTCATCAATAAATACCTCCAAAATTACAATTTTGTCGTGACTTGAACCACAAATGCCTCGTAAGGTTGAAGTATTTTATTATGCAAATTTTTGGGTTCGTCATAATTTGCAACTATGGTGGCTTCTATGTGATCTTCACTTGTAAACGTATTGGTCTGATTGCTGAAATTAGTCACAACTAGCCAAGTTAGATCATGATAGTGTCGGTAATAGGCAAAAACTTGATCAACTGTATCAATGAGCTCAAAATCACCATAGACAACAATTGGGTTTTGATGTCTAAGCGTAATTAATTTTTGATAAGTGTAGAAAATACTGTTGGAATCATTCAAAGCGGCTTCAACATTAATATCAGGGTAATTGCTATTAACATCAATCCAAGGATCAACATCAGAAAAACCACCGTTTAGGCTGTTGCGCCAAGGTATAGGTCGTCTTGCATTATCACGACCTTTATGGTTAATTTGATCAAGTATTGCATCAGATGAGAGATAGCCATTTTTGAGTGAGTCATGGTAATAGTTTAATGATTCAATATCTCGTAAATCTGAAATATCTTTGACTGGTGTATTGGTTAACCCAATTTCTTCGCCTTGATAAATGTAGGGCGTGCCTTTCATCATGTGCAGTAAAATTGCCAACATTTTTGCTGATGCCACACGGTGAATCGTATCATTACCCCATCGTGATACAATCCGAGGCAAATCATGATTGTTCCAAAAAAGTGAATTCCAACCATCATCACTGTTGAGCTGTGTTTGCCATTTAGTCATGACCCCCTTGAGTTTGCTAACATCTAATGGAATATAAAACCATTTGTCTTGACCAGATTCTTGATCGAGAGTTATGTGTTCAAATTGAAAAACCATTGATAGTTCTTTTCGGTCAGGACGCGTATATAATTTGGCGATGTCAGGTGTCGCACCCCAAGTTTCGCCAACTGTCATCAAATCATGATTAGCAAACGTTGCTTGGTTCATTTCTTTTAAGTAGTCATGGAGCTTAGGCCCATTAGCGGTTATTTTGTCATCTGGTATTTTACCAATCAAATCAATGACGTCTAAACGAAAACCACCAACGCCTTTGTCAATCCAGAAATTAATCATGGCATAGATTGCTTGTCTGACATCAGGATTGGTCCAATTTAAGTCTGGTTGTTTTGGACTAAATAGATGTAAATAATATTGATTCGTGAGTGGATCTAATGTCCAGGCACTACCACCAAATGCAGAATGTAGATCATTCGGGGCAGCATTATGATTAGCATCTCGCCAGATATAAAAATCTCGATAATCGTTATCACGGCTTCGCTTTGATTCAATAAACCAAGCATGCTCATCAGAAGTATGATTTAATACCAGATCCATCACGATTTTGATATTTCTTTCACGAGCATCATGAATTAAAGCTTCCATGTCGGTCATGGTACCAAATTCAGCCATGATATTTTCATAATCACTGATATCATAGCCGTTGTCATCGTTTGGAGAAGCATAAACTGGTGATAGCCATATTGCATCAACGCCTAGTTTTTGCAAGTAGTCAAGATGTGAGATAATGCCTTGAATATCGCCGATGCCGTCATGATTAGTGTCCTGAAATGAACGGGGATATACTTGATAAACAACGGCTGATTGCCACCAAGGTGCTGTCATAAAAAAACTCCTTACTGATTAGAAATCGTCACAAGAAAGCCGTTAGGCTGAATGATGTGGTTGTTGTACAACTGCTCTGAAATGATGTGAGATATATCAATTGATGTTGGTATTTCGTAATTTGTATTCCCAGCATTAAATATTGCGAATATCTTTGTTTGACCTAGCTGACGTGTGAAACCAACAATGTTTTTGTTATCATCCGTCTCCCAGGACAGTGTACCCTCAGACAAGACAGTTTGATAATCATGACGTAGCTGAATCAGTTGCTTCAAAAAGTCATACATCGTTGCATCTTGTTGATCACTTTGCCAAACCATAGGCCGGCGATTATCTGGATCTTGTTGACCACTCATTGCATATTCGCTACCGTAATAGATATCAGGCGTACCTTGCTGTAAAAACATAAAAGTATACATTTGTTTCACAATGGTCTTATTATTGTGTGCTACGGTTAGAATGCGTGGCGCATCATGTGAGTCAAGTAGATTAAACATGACCTGATTGGTTTGATCACGATTTAGCATTAGTTGTGCATTGAGTTTATGGACCATCTGGGAGGGCGAAATTTGTTGTTTGGCAAAAAAGTCAACAATTGACCCTGTGAAAGCATAATTCATGACGGCCGAAAATTCATCGCCCTGCAACCATGATTGTGCACTTGTCCAAATTTCACCAAGTATATAAATATCAGGCTTGATGGCCGTAGTGGCTCTGCGGAATTTTTTCCAGAAATGATGATCAACTTCATTTGCCACGTCCAAACGCCAGCCATCAATATCAAATTCTTTTATCCAGTAGGTCGCGATGTCAATCAGATAATCTTGTACTTCTGGATTAGCGGTATTAAGTTTTGGCATGTGCGGCGTAAATGCGAATGTATCATAATTTGCGTCTGCAGTATATTCAAAATTATCAGTCGGCGTATAACGCACAGGGAAGTCATGAATATGAAACCAATCAGCGTATTTTGATTGACGACCATTAGCAATAACATCTTGCCATTGAGGACTTTGATCACCGATATGATTGAACACGGCATCAAGCATCACTCGAATTCCGGCCGCATGTGCTCTTTCAACCAATAATTTAAAATCTTCTTTTGTACCAAAATGTGGATCGATTTCAAAATAATCTTGCGTATCATATTTATGATTAGTAGGTGCTTTAAAAATAGGTGTGAGATACAAGCCGTTAATACCAAGTTGACTGAAGTGATCTAAATGGTTGATGATACCTTTCAAGTCCCCGCCATAAAAACTTTCAGCGGTGGGATGATCACCTGACCGCCAAGGTAATGTTCCAGATGGATCATTTGATGTGTCACCATTGGCAAACCGTTCAGGAAAAATTTGGTACCATACAGTTTTTTTGACCCATTCTGGTGCTTTAAAACGATCAATTTCTTGAAAATAGGGCATTTTGAAATAATTATTAGCACCCATCAAACTGTTGTCATCATTTGAAGAGGATGTGAGTGTTTCAAATCCTTGATCACCATAAAAAATGGAATCGCCGAGACTGTCAGTTAAAATAAAGCCATAGTTTAAACGGTTGAAAGGCGCTGTTAATGATGCTTGCCAATATTGATGTGTTTCAGTGACAAGTGTTTTTTTCATGACGACATTGGCCGATTTTTGCCAAGTACCGTTCTGCCAATTATAGGGATCTCCAGCAATGACGCTAATTGATTGAATATCATTTTTTGCTGTTCGAATTCGTAATCGTAATTCATCTGCTGTATATAAATAAGCGTATTCAGATTCAGGGCGGTGATAAATTGCTGCTTTATTCATAAATAATTGCCTCGTTAATAGATTAAACTGTCAGGAAATATGCGAAGTTTTAGACAATACGTTGTGTCGTATCGGCATCAAAAAAGTGTCCTTTATTGGTGTTAATAGCGAGTTCGACTGAGGCACCAGGTTGATTGTAATCGCGAGCATTTACACGAGCGATCAGTTGTTGTGAACCAACTTGCGTATACAACATTGAGTCGGCGCCCATTAGTTCTGCAATGGTAACAGTTGCTGTTACTTTACTTTCGGGATAGGTGTCAAGTGCTACTTGCTCGGAGTGAATATCTTCCGGTCGGACACCAAATACAACTTGTTTGCCTTCGTAGCCACGGGCAGTGAGTTGTTTAGCCATACCAAGCGGAATTTTCAGACTAAAGCCATCTTTTGTGGTCAATATATCATGACTGAACTGACCAGAAATCATATTCATTGATGGCATACCAATGAATGTGGCAACAAAAATGTTAGCAGGTTCATTGTAGAGTTCTTGCGGTGTACCGACTTGTTGAATGTCACCGTGGTCGATAATAACAATGCGATCAGCCAGTGTCATAGCTTCTGTCTGGTCATGCGTCACATAAATAGTAGTGGCACCAATTCGCTTGTGAATCTTAGTGATTTCTGCTCTAATTTCAACACGTAATTTTGCATCGAGGTTAGATAGCGGTTCATCCATTAACAAAATTTTCGCATCGCGAACGATTGCGCGACCCATTGCCACACGTTGTCTTTGACCCCCAGATAAATCAGCGGGTTTGCGATCAAGGTAGTCTTCAATGCCAAGAATTTTCGCTGCGTCTTGAACACGCTGTGTGATTTCAGCTTTGGGTACTTTTCTCAATTTGAGGCCGAAAGCAATATTATCAAACACGCTCATATGTGGGTAGAGGGCATAGTTTTGAAAAACCATCGCAATATCTCGGTCTTTAGGTGGAACATCATTCATTAATTTATTGTCAATGAAAAATTCACCACCAGAGATTTCCTCCAAGCCGGCGATCATGCGTAAAACAGTTGATTTACCAGAACCAGACGGACCGACAAACACGATAAACTCTTTATCGTGAATTTGAAGATTATAATCTGCCACAGATGGGGTGGACATGTGTGGATATGTTTTATTGATGTGTTCCAAACGAATTTCAGCCATTTTTTCTTCCTCGTTTTTTTAATATCGGGTATCGCAACTATAAAAAAATGATAGCGCTTACATGAATTAGATTAGCATATTTAAAAATAAATGCAAGCGTTTCCACAAAAGTGTTATACCAAATTTTATATGCTTGTGAAAAATGTGATTAATTCAATAATAAAATCATAGATAATTCATACTTAATAAAAAAATACTTCTTTATATGCTCAATTATTATCAATAAAAATATCATAGCTTGTCTAGACCAATTCATAAAAAATAAAAATGTAAGCGCTTGCATTACTTGGATAAATGTTTTATGATGATTGCGTAATCAAAAATACAAAGAGAATTTTTCTGGAGGAAAAACATCATGAGAAAAATGATGAGCGTGACGACTGGCGCAATGGTAACATTGCTGACGGCTTCAACTGCCGTTGGATTATTGAGTGTTTCACTTGATACCCCAACAGTAAATGCTGCCAAGACGAAAAAGTTGAAGTTGTGGGTAGATACAAGTACAAAACCAACTTATGTTCAAGCTGTCAAAGATTTTGAAAAAGCGAATCCTAGCATCAAGGTGACTATTAAGTACACAAGCTCAACTGATGCATTAAAGAATTTGCAAAAGGACCCATCGGCTGCTGCAGATGTATTCATGTTTCCACATGATCAAATTGGATCGCTAGCTTCTCAGGGACTAATTTATCAAAATACCAAATATGCTAAAAGCCTTAAATCAACACAAATTTCTAATGCGATGAAAGGGGCAACCTATAAGGGCAAGGTGTACGGTTATCCTTATGGCATTGAGTCACAAGTCTTGTATTATAACAAAACGCAACTCGGTAATGATGATATTAAATCTTGGACTAGTTTGACATCTAAGGGAAAAGTGGGAACAAATTTAGCATCAGCTGGTGCTAACTACATTTTCTCACCACTATTCTACACTGCCGGAGATACGTTGTATGGTGCTAATGGTGAAAAAGCAAAGGGTACAAATATTGACAACAAAAAAGGTGTGTCCGTTTTGAAGTGGATGAAAGCTCAAAAAGATAATCCGGGCGTTGTTCAAGCCAGCACGAACACATTGAGTCTGTTACAATCAGGCAAAATTTCGGCAACTTTGTCTGGTCCATGGTCATACAATGACTATAAAAAAGCCTTAGGGGACAACTTAGGCATTGCACCATATCCAACAGTTGACTTGGGTTCAGGTGAAAAACAGATGCAGGCGTTCTTGGGTGTTAAGTTATTCGGTGTTAAGCAAGATACTAAGCAGCCTTTGGCAGCGATGAAATTAGCGAAATACTTATCAAGTGATAAGGTACAAGAGCTAGGATTCAAAAATTCGCACTACATTCCATCATCTAAAAAAGTTCAAGCCTCTCAAGATATTCAAAATGATGCGCTTGCAAAGGCGGTTGTTGATATGTCGAAGAAAGGTTATTCAACACCAATGCCTAAATCACCAGCCATGGCTAACTTCTGGACATCAGCTGATGCCTTGTTTAACGACACATACAAGGGCAAGATTTCAGACAGTCAAATGTTGCCAAAGCTAACCACTTTGGTTAAAAATGCTTCAAAATCAGTTAAATAAAAGGAAAGCAGTGAGTGGCTATCACTCACTGTGTACATACTTATGAAGGATGGAAAGAAAGATGTTTAAAAGAAAAAAGCATTCGACTTTTGAAGCGCATATACCACTAACAAAGTTATTTAAAAAAGCAGATGGTGCAACTAAGGCTTCTTATATTATTATGGGAGCTGCCAACATTGCCAATAAGCAATATCTCAAAGGATTCATCTTTTTATTACTAGAAATATCTTGGGTGGCGTGGTTATTCACGACAGGATTAAAAGCTTATCACAACATGATAACGCTGGGAACACATGCACAGGGTTTGGTGTATGACAAAAAGTTAGGGATTTCTGTATTAAAAGCGGGTGATAATTCGATGCTTTTGCTACTATGGGGTATGCTAGCTGTCATTATTACGGTACTGTTTATTCTCTTATATCGTGCTAATTTGGGATCGGCGCGTAAAATATGGGAATTGAAACAAGACGGTGAGACACTGCCAACGTTGAAGCAAGACTTAGCATCCTTGCTTGACGAAAAAATGCATGTGACTTTGATGGCAATTCCAATGACAGGTGTTTTGTTCTTTACTATTTTGCCATTAATTTATATGATTGCGATTGCTTTTACATCATACGATCACAACCACTTGCCTCCCAAAAATTTATTTAGTTGGGTCGGATTTGCGAATTTTGGTAATGTTATTTCAGGGCAAATGGCCAATACCTTTTTCCCAGTATTGGCTTGGACATTAATTTGGGCTGTTGCAGCAACAGTAACTTCATTTTTCTTTGGCGTTATCTTGGCGATGATGATCAATGCTAAGGGCATCAAAGGTAAAAAAGTTTTTCGAACTATCTTCATTTTAACGATGGCGATTCCAGCCTTCATTAGTTTACTGATTATGAACAATATGTTTGCTGACGGTGGATTAGTTAACACATTACTGATCAACTCAGGTCTGATTAAAACATCGTTACCATTTTTCACAAATCCATTGTTTGCCAAGTTTACAATTATTGTTGTTAACCTATGGATTGGTATTCCAGCTACAATGTTGGTGACAACGGGGATCTTACAGAATCAATCCGAAGAACAAATTGAAGCAGCAGAAATTGATGGCGCTAATAAATTTCAAATTTTCAGGTCAATCACATTTCCGCAAATTGTGTTTGTGATGGCGCCGAGTTTGATTCAACAGTTCATTGGTAATGTGAACAATTTTAACGTGATTTACTTGTTAACAGGTGGTGGACCAGCTAATTCTAATTATTACGGTGCTGGATCAACTGATTTGCTGATTACTTGGTTATACAATTTAACTCTGAATACTGCTGATTATAACTTAGCTTCGGTAATTGGTATCTTAATCTTCATTTTGTCCGCAACATTCTCATTGATTGCTTATAAGAAAATATCAAATTCTGGAATGGAGGCATAACAATGCATAGCTTAAAAGGCGTAAAACGCCGTAATACAATGATTTTGTATCTATTATTGACTGTCATGGCAATTGTTTGGGTCGTGCCCATTCTCTGGATTATATTGACTAGTTTCCGTGGCGAAGGTGGCGCGTTTGTAAACTATTTTTGGCCAAAAACCTACACCTTTCATAACTACGTACAACTTTTTACCAACTCACAATATCCTTTTGGTCGCTGGTTCTTGAATACGTTATTTGTGTCGATTGTGAGCGGCTTTATTTCCACAGCTTTAGTGTTAGCAATGGCATACTCATTGAGTCGCTTACGATTTAAGTTAAAGGGTCCTTTTTTGAAGGTTGCCTTAGTTTTGAACATGTTTCCGGGCTTTATGGCAATGTTTGCTATCTATTATATTTTGAAAGCAGCTGGTTTAACGCAAAGTTTATTCGCCCTAATATTAGTTTATGTATCTGGCGCTGGTTTGGGATTTTACATCCAAAAAGGATTTTTTGACACGATTCCATATTCATTGGATGAAAGTGCCATGCTAGATGGTGCAACCAAATGGCAAATTTTTACCAAAATTACCTTGCCATTATCTAAACCAATCATTGTCTTTACGGCATTGACAGCTTTTACTGGTCCTTGGATGGATTTCATTTTTGCTCAGGTTATTATGGGTGACAATGTTAAAAATTATACAGTTGCAATCGGATTATATTCGATGATGACTAAAGAGACGGCCAATTCATTATTCATGAGTTTCGCTGCGGGGGCAGTGATTATTGCAATTCCAATTACGATTTTGTTTATTGTGTTGCAACGATTCTACGTTTCTGGTGTGACAAGTGGCTCGGTCAAAGGTTAAAAAAGATTGGGGCGTCAGTCCCAATCTTTTTCATGTTAAAATAACGTGTACAGGAGGTCGCTATGGTAACAATACAAGATATTGCAAATAAATCCGGAGTTGCTATTTCAACGGTTTCGCGCGCGTTGGCTGATTCACCGAAAATTAGTGTTAAAACAAAGGAACGTATTAAAAAACTTGCACAAGATATGGGCTATACGCCAAATTTTGCTGCACGGAACTTAACACAGCGTGAAAGCAACACGGTAGGGGTTGTTTTTCAACCACAAGCTGCAGGTAGTGCTGAAAATGATTTTGCCATGCAATTACTATTTGGGATTAATTCTCAACTTGTTGCGCGACAATACTTATTGACTACTGCGACGGGCAGCAATTGGTCTGAAGTCTACAATGCCGTTAAAATGATGGTGGAAGCTGGACAAGTTCGCCGTTTTATACTACTTTACACTGTTGAAAATGATCCGATTTCTGAATTATTACGAGAAAACAACGCCCGTGTTGTTGTTACAGGTGAACCCGAGCAAGCTAATGATGTTTTATATGTTGATAATGATAATCGCCGAGCTGGGGAAGAAGCAACTAGGCAGCTAGTTGACCAGTTTAATCTAAAAGCACCGCTCTTTGTTCGTACGTTGGCTGATTGGCGTTATGAGCGAAATCGTGAAATCGGCTTTCATATTGCACAACCAGACGGTCAAGTCTTATCATTACCAATTGATTTTCAAGCGCAAAAACAGGTATTGGAAAGTTATTTCGAATTGCACCACGAAATTGACGGCATTATTGCTAGTGATGACAAAATCGGCTATCTGGCACGTAATCAGGCGCAAGCGCATTTGCCCACACATCCAAAATTGCCAACGATAGCTTTTAATCGTTCTGAATATGCACGACTGGGTGGTAAGGACTTTTACTCAGTTGATGTATTACCACGTAGCTTGGGCAGTGAAGCGGTCCGATTATTGTTTAACGATCAGCGTTCTGTGCTGGAGCAAACTAAGGCAACAAGCGTGATTGTGCCGTATCGTTTACCTGAATTTGGTGATGAGACATGGTGAATTTAAGCGATGTTGCGCGAAAGGCGCATGTTTCAAAAATGACAGTTAGCCGTGTAATTAATCATCCAGATCAAGTATCACCTGAACTGATGACATTAGTACAACAAGCAATTGAAGCCGTCGGCTATGTGCCAAATCAAGTCGCACGGGCATTGGTCAACCAACGCCATTATGTCATTCGTTTCTTACTTTTAGAAGATGTTGCAACAGTTGAACCGAATTATGCCAAATTATTGATTCGATTAGCTCATAATTTACAACAAAAAGGCTACACACTAGAAATTAGCTTAGATATTACGGCAGAGACACAAAGTATTGACGGGATAATTGTCAGCGGTTGGCGACAAGAAGATTTATTAAAATTACAAACGCTTGATGTGCCAGTGATACTTTATGGCGCAGCGCCACCAAATTCTCCCTTATCATCTGTTGACGTGGATAATCAAGCTGGGATTGAAAAAGCGACTGAATATATGTGGCGGCAGGGATATCGTGATATTTATTATATTGGTTTATCGTTAGATTTACCTTTTGCTAAGCAACGTGAAGCTGGGTATCGAGCAGTTATGGCACAAAAAGGCGGTCGTGTTAACGTTTATCAAACTGAAAATCATGCCCACTTAGCGGATACGCTATTAACGAACTTAATGCACAATTTCGAATTACCAACTGCGATTGTTTGTGCGACTGATCGGATTGCACTTGGTGTGTTGCGTGCTGTTCAGCGTGTTTATCATATTCCGCGTGAATGTGGCGTAATCGGATTTGATGGTGTGTTCATTGATCAGCTGACTCAACCGCAATTAACTACTGTGAGACAACCGTTTGCCTTAATTGCTGAAAAAATTGTCGCACAAATTATTTCTCAGATTGAATCAGAAAACACCTTAGAAGTAGAAAATACCAGCATTTTACCAGATATAGTTGTTCGAGAAACAACAAATTTGTGATGATGTTACCGTTAACATTGTGCAAACGCTTCCATTAATTATCAAAATGTTTTATACTATAAAATGTAAACGGTTACATGATTTGATGCCCAAAAATATGTGTCTCATTTCTAATGAAGAAAATACAGTTTCATCACGAATTGTTCATAGAAATGGTGCATGATTAGAGCAAACAAGTTATGTTTCAAAATAATTTTTGGAGGAAGTAATTATGGCAGATAAGAAAAAAGGGCAGGGGTTGCCAAACTTGCCGCTAAGCACCATTTGGATGCTGAGTTTTGGATTTTTGGGCGTGCAGATGGCGTTTTCATTGCAGAGTTCCCAAATGGGACGTATTTTTCAGACATTGGGTGCTGATCCCACTAAGTTAGGATTTTTCTTCATCCTACCACCATTAGCAGGGCTGTTTGTTCAACCACTAGTTGGTTATTTCTCAGATCGCACTTGGACAAAGCGCTTTGGTCGTCGAATGCCTTATCTATTGGTTGGCGCTCTTGTGTCAGTTATCGTGATGTTCTTGTTGCCTAATTCAGGTAGTTTTGGTTTTTCAACTACTGCTGGTTTGTGGTTTGGAGCGATTACAATTTTGTTCATGGATTTGAGCTCTAATGTTGCAATGCAACCCTTCAAGATGGTTGTTGGTGACATGGTTAATGAAGACCAAAAGTCATACGCATACTCAATCCAAAGTTTCTTATCTAATACAGGGTCTGTGCTGGCAACCATTTTCCCATTCTTACTGACGGCCATTGGTGTTGCTAATACAGCACCTAAAGGTCAGGTGCCAGCTTCTGTGATTATTTCATTCTATGTTGGTGCGATTGTCTTAGTTGTCTTTTCACTGATTGCAGTCTTTAACGTGAAAGAATACGATGATGCCACTTATGAGCTATATCATGGTTATGCTTTGAATACACCAGATGATGGTGAAGGTGGCTTCTTGACTTTGTTAAAGCGTGCACCAAAAACATTTTGGATGGTTACTTTGACTCAGTTTTTCTGCTGGATGGCATTCCAATATTTGTGGACATACGGTACTGGTGCTGTGGCAGACAATATTTTCCATGCAACTGATCCAACAACGGCTGGTTACCAAAATGGTGGAAACTGGTTTGGTATCATGTCAGCGGTTTATGCCATTGCAGCCGTCGTGTGGTCGCTTGTATTATCAAAGATTCCAGCAAACAAAAACAAAACAGGTTATGCTTTGTCACTATTTTTGGGGGCAATCGGGTTCACATCAGTGTTCTTTATTCACTCACAGTATTTGTTGATTGGTTCATTTATTTTAATCGGTATTTCATGGGCAGGTATGATGGCATATCCATTTATTATGGTAACCAACGCATTGCCTGGTGATCACATGGGTACTTATCTAGGATTGTTTAACGGTTCAATTTGTTTACCACAAATTGTAGCCTCGGTTGCTAGTTTTGCACTATTTCCTGCACTTGGTTCACATTTCCCATCAATGATTTTGGTATCAGGAATCTTAATGTTAATTGGTGCAGTCAGTGTTGGATTTATCAATGAAATTCACAGTAATCCAGTAGATGCACAATAATGGCTAACGCTTCGGCGTTAATATGTGCGATTAGTCGTCGTAGATATTAGCGCTGAAGCTAAGCATTAGAAAAATTGAAGAGGTAGAAAGTCTTATGAAACGAATTTTTGAAGTTGATCCTTGGACAGTTACATCACATGATTTGAATCCCGAAGATAAACGTCTCCAAGAATCTATGACGAGTTTGGGCAACGAATACATGGGCATGCGTGGTATGTTCGAAGAAGTCTATTCCGGTGACACACATCAAGGTATTTACGTTGGTGGTGTTTGGTTCCCAGATAAAACACGTGTCGGTTGGTGGAAAAATGGTTATCCACTTTACTTTGGAAAAGCTATCAATGCGCTAAACTATGTCAAAGCAGACATTTACGTTGATGGCAATCAAGTTGATTTAGCTAAGAATGATGTGACTGATTTTGAAGTATCATTGGATATGAAAAATGGTGTTTTGAATCGAACATTTACTGTGTTTGGCGTGACGTTTAAAATCACGCGCTTAGTTTCAGCAGCAGTGAAGGAACTAGCAGATATTCACTATGACTTGTCATCTGCTGATGGTCAAGCGCACACAATTCGTTTTGATGCTAGTATTGATGCTGACGTTGTCAATGAAGATTCAAATTATGATGAGAAGTTTTGGCAAGTTTTGGATGCGGGTAATGACACTAATTCATCATTTATCGCTACGCAAACGATTGAAAATCCGTTTGGTGTGCCACAATTTACAGTTGTTGCCCGTCAGAGCTTTGTTGGCGGTGAAAAGCATGGTGTGAACCGCTCTGAAAAAGAAGTGACTGATAACTTTGACATTGAAGTACCAGCTAAAGGTTCAGTTAGTTTTGAAAAGCGCGTGATTGTGACAACTTCACGTGATTATGATGGCCTAGCTCAAGTGATTAAAGCAGGTGAAACACTAACTGCGGATCTTGCCGCACAAACATACGACGACATATACACAGCGCATGCGCAAGAATGGGCTAATCGTTGGGAAAAAGCTGATGTTCAAATTGAAGGAGATGATGCGGCGCAGCAAGGTATTCGCTTCAACCTATTCCAGTTATTCTCAACCTACTATGGTAATGATCCACGCTTGAATATCGGACCAAAAGGTTTCACTGGCGAGAAGTACGGTGGTGCCACGTATTGGGACACCGAAGCATTTGCTATTCCTGTTTACCTTGGTGTTGCTGATCCGTCTGTGACCCGTTCATTGCTACAATATCGTTTTGATCAGTTGGATGGTGCATTCCACAATGCCAAAGAACAAGGCTTAAAGGGTGCTTTGTACCCAATGGTGACCTTTGATGGTATTGAGTCACACAACGAGTGGGAAATTACTTTTGAAGAAATTCACCGTAATTCGACAATTGCTTATGCGATTTATAATTATACAAACATCACGGGAGATCACTCATGGCTTGACGGTTATGGCGCACAAGTTTTGTATAATATCGCCCGCTTCTGGGCAGATCGTGTCCACTATTCTGCCCGAAACGATAAGTACATGATTCATGGTGTCACGGGTCCCAACGAGTACGAAAACAATGTTAATAACAATTTCTATACAAATTGGATGGCAAAATGGGTTTTGCAATACTCACTTGAACACTACGATGAAATTAATGCTGATGAAAAAGCTAAGTTGGCTTTGACAGATGAAGAATTAGCAAAGTGGCAAGAAATTGTTGATAAAATGTATTTGCCAGAGGCTGATGTTGAAACCAAGACAGGTAAAAAGCATATCTTTGTTCAACACGATACATTCTTGGATAAAGATTTGACTCCAATCGCTGATATGCCACAAGATATTCGTCCAATTAACCAAAACTGGTCATGGGATCGCATTTTGCGCTCGCCATATATTAAGCAATCTGATACATTACACGCCATGTTCTATTTCCCAGACGCGTTTACAGAAGAAGAAAAGCGTAACAACTTTGAATTCTATGAACCATTGACAGTGCATGAGTCATCATTGTCGCCATCTGTTCACTCAATTTTGGCTGCTGACTTACAAATGGAAGATAAAGCAGTTGAAATGTACGAACGTGCGGCCCGTTTGGACTTAGATAATTATAATAATGATACGTCAGATGGTTTGCATATAACTGCTATGACGGGTTCATGGTTAGCGATTGTGCAAGGATTTGCCGGCATGCGTGTTCGTGATGGTAAACTCCACTTGAAGCCATTCTTGCCAAAGAATTGGACAAAATATGCTTTCCGTTTGGTATTCCGCGGTCATGTTTTGGAAGTGTCAGTTGATGGTCAAGGTGCACATGTTGACTTGATTTCAGGTGAACCATTAGTGATTGACCTATTAGGGCAAGATGTCGAATTGACAAAGTAATAAGCATGATGATGAGCGAGGAATCGCTCATTTGCTGTATAGCAGGAAAGGATATCATGAAAGTAGTAGAGAAGGATTTTGGACAATTACCTGACGGAAAGGTCGTGACGGCGTTTACCCTAGAAAACATCAATCACACACAGATTACTGCGATTTCATACGGGGCAACTTGGCAGTCATTTTCCGTTGAACGTGATGGTGTCAAACAAGAATTATTAGTACAATTTGATGATTTAGCCGCGTATTTAGATAATCCATTCCATTTTGGAAACACAATTGGCCGTGTTGGTGGACGTCTATCAAAAACTGATTATGATATTGAGGGTGCACATTTTACATTAACACCAAATGATCATGGCAATGTTTTACACTCTGGCATCAATGGTTTTGATGCGGTTAATTGGCACGGTGAAGCAAGAAATTTGGGTACAGCGGCGGAAATTAATTTTACACGTACCTTTGATGATGAATTTGCCGGTCAATTAGCTGCCCGAGTGACTTATCGATTGGACGATGAAGATCGTTTAGACATTATATTTAGTGGCGTTTCAACCGAGAATACATTGTTCAATCCAATGACGCATGTCTACTTTAATTTAGTTGGTAAGGATCAAGATATCAGTCAGCATAAATTACAAATTGCGTCACGTCAACATCTTGAAGTTGATAATCACACGATTCCAACCGGTAACGTGATTGATAATCAAAATACAAAATTTGATTTTGCGCATTTGCATGCCTTGGGACAAGAGCATTATGATGATGCTTGGGTATTAGATCCCAGCCGTCAAGGGGAGGGAGTAGGACTAACTTCACCCGATGAAAGTTTGACCTTGACAGTGGATTCAGATCGCAATGGTGTGGTTGTATTCACTGCCAATCCTGACGATAGCAGCGACATTAAAACAGCGCTTGCTATTGAGATGCAGACCTTGCCTGACGCGGTTAATCATGAAGACTTTGGTGATATTGTTTTGCCAGCAAATGAAACAAAAACATATACTGTAACTTACCAAATTAAAAAAAGTGAGGATAAATAAAAATGGCTAAATTTTCAGATATTAAAGGTTTTGCCTTTGATTTAGATGGGGTTATTGCTGATACGGCGCGTTTTCATGGCGAAGCTTGGCATCAAACAGCTGATGAGGTTGGCACAACTTGGACACCAGAATTGGCTGAAGGTTTGAAAGGCATCAGTCGTATGGCTTCCTTGCAAATGATTTTGGATGCTGGGGATCATGCCGATGATTTTTCTCAAGCAGATAAAGAAGCATTAGCAGAAAAGAAAAATCATAATTATCAACAACTTATTTCAACATTGACGGAAGATGATATTTTACCTGGCATGAAAGATTTTATTCAATCGGCTAAGACAGCTGGCTATACAATGTCGGTGGCATCAGCTTCTAAAAACGCACCAATGATTCTAGATCATTTGGGATTGACCGAGTATTTTGTTGGCATTGTTGATCCCGCCACTTTGACAAAGGGAAAACCTGATCCTGAAATCTTCGTTCGTGCTGCGGAAGTCTTACATTTAAATCCAGAAAATGTAATTGGATTGGAAGATTCAGCTGCTGGTATTGTCTCAATCAATGGCGCAGGTGAGACATCACTAGCCATTGGTAACGCAGATGTTTTGTCAGGAGCGGACTTGAATTTTGAGTCTACTTCAGAAGTGACCTTAGCAAATATTGAAGCTAAAATGCAATAGATAACTAAAAAGAGTGTCAGTGTTTTTATGCACTGACACTCTTTTGTTGTTCTAATTAATGTTTGCCACTGTATCGCCTGGCTTGAGTGTGATATCAGTAAAAATGATGGTGTGCGGCGACAGGTTTTGATCGGCGAGAGTCGTAATAGCTAATTCTCCCATTTGTGCAAAGTTTTGTTGCGCAGCTGTTAGGATAGGACGTGTTATTTGGGTTAGTTCTGTCCCGTCAATGGTCACAATTGATAAATCATCTGGGACGGCAATACCAGCATCTTTCGCCCCATTGAGTAACCCGATACTGATAATGTCTGCTGAGCCAATTGCAGCCGTGAATGGCAGGGGATTGCCAAATTTTTTGATGGCATCTAAACCAGTTTGGTAAGCGTTTTCAACACCCCAAATGAAGTCGGGATTATAAGTAATCCCATGATCTAGCAACGCATCAATAAACCCTTTTCGTCTTAAAATAGCAACAATTGGATCTGGATTGGACGCCCCGATTAAGGCCATTTTACGGTGCCCTTGATTGTATAAATAATCCACGATAGTGTGCATCATGGCGTAGTTATCAGAGGAAATAGAGGGAATGACGTTATTGAGTTGGTTAGAGACACTCAGCAAACGCACGTCAGCTTTTGTTAAGACTTCAAAAACAGGATCTTCAATATCAATCGCTAACATGACAACCGCTAATAATTGCCGAGAAAGCAATGATTTAACAGTTTTGATTTGCTGCTGGCTGTCCGTTTCAACGAAAGCAATCAATAATTCATAACCTAATTCGAAAGCCTTTGTTTGCATGCCTTTAATGATTTCATCAGCAAAGTTAGTGTGCGTGGTTGGTACCAATACACCGATGACGCGACTTTCTTTTTGTGATAAATCGGCGGCCGATTGATTTTTATAGTATCCCATTTCGTGGGCTAATTGTCGAACGCGTTGTGCGGTTGCCTCACTAAAACGCCCGCGATTAGTTAAAATTCGTGAGACGGAGGCGGCTGAAATGCCAGCTTTATTTGCAATGTCTTTGATTGTAATAGCCATAAATTATATTATAACCCAAAATAGTTTGACAAACGAAATGAAAGCGGTTACAATATTAATTGCGTAAACGTTTACTCAAAAAATAAAAAGTTAATTGGAAATCATGAGGCATGATAATGAATCAAAATAAATGGTGGCAAAAAGCAACCGTCTACCAGATTTATCCGCGCAGTTTTCAGGATAGTAATGGTGATGGTGTTGGTGACATTCCGGGCATTATTCAACGACTCCCATATTTAAAAGAACTAGGGGTGCAAGTCATCTGGCTAAGTCCGATTTACCAATCACCAAATGATGATAATGGATACGATATCAGTGATTATCGCAAAATTTTACCAGAATTTGGCACGATGGCAGATGTGGATGAAATGATTACAGTGGCCCATGAGTTGGGCTTAAAAATCATGATGGATTTGGTCGTCAATCACACATCTGATGAACATCAATGGTTTCAACAAAGCCGCCAGTCGCGTAATAATCCATATCGTGACTATTATATTTGGCGAGATCCCGTCGACGGACATGAACCAAATAATTGGTTGTCGGATTTTGGCGGATCAGCTTGGGCGTTTGATGAAAAAACAAAACAATACTATTTACATCTTTTCTCAAAAAAACAGCCTGATTTGAATTGGGAAAATCCAGCGCTACGTGAAGCAATCTATGAAACCATGGCTTGGTGGTTGAACAAAGGGATTGATGGATTCCGAATGGATGTCATCAATCTTATCTCAAAACAAACAGGATTGCCAAATGATCCTAATGTGAACGCCGATAATCACGGATCGTCAATGACATTTGTTGCCAATGGACCAAAGGTACATCAATATTTGCAGGAAATGAATGCTAAGGTGTTGTCACGCAACGATATTATCACTGTTGGTGAAACACCAGGAGTGACAACATCAGATGCTATTCAGTATGCTGGATTTGACAGTCACGAATTACAAATGATTTTCCAATTTGAGCATACGGAGATTGATAATAGCCGTGAAGGCTTAGGAAAGTGGAGTGATGAGCGATTTAATTTAGTAGATTTGAAGCGAATTTTATCTAAATGGCAAACAGAACTGGATGGCAAAGCTTGGAACAGTCTTTACTGGAACAACCACGATCGACCACGTGTGGTATCAAGATTTGGTGATGATTCTGAAGCTTATCGCGTTGTCTCTGCAAAAATGTTAGCCACAACATTGCACTTTATGCAGGGAACGCCCTACATTTACCAAGGTGAAGAAATCGGCATGACAAATGTTGATTGGTCATCAATTTCACAATACCAAGACATTGATACCTTAAATGCCTATCAAGATTTAGTGGTTGAACAGCAACGTGTCTCACCAGAGCAGATGATGACTTATATACATCATTCCTCACGTGATAATGCTCGGACGCCAATGCAGTGGGATGATAGTAATCAGGCTGGTTTTACAAAGGGAAAACCTTGGCTAGCAGTTAATTCGAATTATGAAACAATTAACGTGGCACAAGCATTAGCTGACCAACAATCCATCTTTTATTTCTACAAAAAAATTATTGCATTACGACAGCAAATGCCACTCATCACTAACGGACATTATCAGGTACTGGACATGGCAGATTCAGAAGTCTATGCTTACAAGCGAATTGGTGTTGATTCTGAATTATTAGTCATTAGTAACTTTACGAATCAAACTCAGACACGTCATTATCGATTGAACGATGGCGCGAATATGATTTTAAGTAATTATGATGATGATCAGGGGGATACCTTACGACCTTATGAATCAAAAGTGTACTTTGAAGGTACATAATGGCATGAAATGTAAGCGGTTGCTTTAAAATGGCGTGTGTAAACTAAAATCACTTAAAAGGAGAGTGAATATGTTGAATAGTAAGACACAAAAAAAAGGTCAGCTCCCCATGCTGACCAGCATGCAGTTATTCTTAATGACTTTTGGTTATGCTGGTGTTCAAGTTGCATTTTCAGTACAAACTGGTAACATGGGTCGAATCTTTCAAACGTTAGGTTCAGATCCAACAAAATTGGGATTTTTCTTCATTTTACCACCGTTAGCGGGTATGATTACGCAACCATTAATTGGTTTGTTCTCTGATAAAACTTGGTTGCCTAAGTTAGGTCGACGAATGCCTTATTTGATTGGCGGCTGTTTGGTTTCCCTAATTGTGTTATTGCTTTTGCCAAATACCGGATCGTTTGGATTTGGGTACGGTTCACTGACAGCACTATGGTTTGGTGCAGTGACAGTGTTATTCATGGACCTATCGGCCAATGTCTCTATGCAACCGTTCAAGATGATTATTCCAGACATGGTTAATGAACAACAAACCGATAAGGCTTGGAGTTTGCAAAACATTTGGGGTAGCTTAGGGGGCGTGATTGCTTTCGTCTTTCCGTTTATTTTGACCTCATTTGGGGTAGCCAATACGGCTGCCCGAGGTGTTGTTCCAGATTCTGTTAAAATTTCATTTTATGTGGCAGCGGCTATTTTGTTAATTTCAACGGTCTTTACTATTATGAATGTGAAAGAATACGATCCAGAAACACTGGCCTATTACCACGGCTATAACGCCGAAACAAAGCAGCATGAATCATTTATCACAATTCTAAAGCACGCACCAAAGGTATTTTGGACACTAGGTGTGGTTGAATTCTTTGTTTGGTTCGGTATTCCATATATGTGGACATATTCAACTGGTGCTTTGTCAGAAAATATTTGGCATGTTTCAGATCCTGCATCTGCGGGTTATCAAGCGGCTGGTAATTGGTTTGGTATTTTACAGGCTGTTTACTCAGTTGTAGCAATTTTGGTGGGAATTTTATTCCAGCGTTTGAATAATAAAACGCGTAAAGGTGCTTATTTTCTCAGCTTGATTGCTGGTGGTATTGGCTTTATTGTTGTTGCCTATGGCCATACACATCTTTCATCACTGATTGGATTCATTTTGATTGGTGTTGGTTGGATTGCGTTAATTTCTATTCCATTTACCATCTTGACGAATGCCTTAGATGGTAAACATGATGGCATTTATCTGGGACTGTTCAATTGCTTTATCTGCATTCCGCAAATTGTGGCTTCGGTTGCTAGTTTTGCAATCTTCCCAGCAGTAGGAAAATCAATGGCACACATGTTAGCAATCGCCGGTGTCTTCTTGATGATTGGTGGTTGCCTAATCTGGACCGTAAAAGAAGAAAATCGTAATTAAAAAAGGAGAATTATCATGACAGAAACAATAAAATGGTGGCAAAAAGCAGTTGTATATCAAGTTTATCCTAGGTCTTTTCAAGACGCTAATGGAGATGGTATCGGTGATTTACAGGGTATCGAGCAACGCCTTGATTACATCGAAAAATTGGGTGCTGATGTTGTATGGCTGAATCCTGTCTATGCATCACCAGATAAAGATAACGGTTACGACATTTCCGATTATGAAGATATCAACGCAAAATTTGGTACAATGGCTGATTTTGATCGCTTGCTAGCGAAAGCGCATGAAAAGGGCATCAAAATTTTGATGGATTTGGTTGTCAATCACACATCAGATCAGCATAAATGGTTTATTGAAAGCCGTAGTTCAAAAGATAATGATAAGCGTGATTTCTATATTTGGCGTGATCCAGTGGATGGACACGAGCCTAATAACTGGGGCTCATTTTTCTCTGGTCCAGCTTGGAAATTTGATGAGGCAACAGGGCAATATTATCTACACTTGTTTGTCGAAGGTCAACCTGATCTAAATTGGGTTAATCCTAAAGTACGTCAATCTGTCTTTGACATGATGAACTTCTGGGTTGATAAGGGCATTGATGGTTTCAGAATGGACGTCATTTCCCTCATTTCTAAGCCAGATGGCTTGCCTGATGGTGAAGTGCCAGAGGGGGGCGAGTATGGTAATTCAGATAAAGCCGTTGCCAACGGTCCGCATGTCCATGAATACTTGCAAGAAATGCGTCAACAAGTCTTAAACAGAGCTGATATGATGACCGTTGGTGAAGCCTCAGGTGTTGATATTGAAAATGCCGTTAAGTATGCCAATCAAGACAACTCAGAATTGAACATGGTCTTCCAATTTGAGCACATGGGACTTGATAATAATCCTAATCCTGCGCTTGGAAAATGGTATGACAAAAAAGTTTCCCTCGTTGATTTGAAAGAAAATCTCTCAAAATGGCAGAATGATTTGGCTGGTAAAGCATGGAATTCACTTTATTGGGATAATCATGATCAACCACGTGCTGTAAGTCGTTATGGGGATGACCGTCCTGAATATCGCGTTGTATCTGCTAAAATGGTAGCCACTTTACTTCATTTCATGCAAGGAACGCCCTATGTTTATCAAGGTGAAGAAATTGGCATGACCAACGCCTATAATTTGCAACGTGACGATTTTGATGATGTTGAAATTAAAAATGCTTTCAAATACTTGATTGATAAAGATCACTTAACTGATGAAGCAACCATGCTGAAGTATGTGCATGCCAAAGGTCGTGATAACGCTCGTACACCAATGCAGTGGGACGATAGCAAAAATGCAGGCTTCACAACCGGCACGCCATGGTTAAAGATGAATGATAATTATGAAACTATTAATGCCAAGGCTGCGTTAGCAGACTTAAATTCAACATTCTATTACTACCAAAAGCTCGTTCGCTTACGCCACGAATTACCAATCATAACGACAGGCACATACGAATTGTTGGATCCTGAAGATGAACAAGTTTACGCTTACCGTCGTGTTGGCCAAAATGAGTCATTATTGGTAATCAATAACTTCACCAGCGAAACATTGACGCGTGATTATCATGTGCCAGATAACGCGTCAGTCCTCATTAGTAATTATGAGGATGACGCTTTGACAACACTTCGTCCTTATGAAGCAAAAGTATATCGTTTTGATAAGTAATTTTGTCTTGTAATTGGCTTGACTTTGAGGTGAGATAACTATATCATTAAGGCATATATTAAAGCCGATGAATTGGAAAAATTACGCTCTGGACCATCAGAAATTTTGCGGGTGATGCAAGCAAAACGATGACGTAATTTGTGACACCTTGGAGGACACTGTTGTATAAGGCAGTGCGTGGTAGCGCGATAAGCAATCTAAGTGATGTGTATGCATCAACATCTAAGGTGGTACCGTGCAATTGCGCCCTTAACGAATAATCGTTGAGGGCGCTTTTTCAGTTTTAATGTCAAAATAAAGAAGGAGTCCAACTGACGCGTTTCAAGATGACGTGCCAGCAATTAAAATACCATGGCAAAACCACTTTTCCAGCGCCCTAAGGGCACTGCAGATTTATTACCAGATCAAACAAGCCAATGGCAACACGTTGAAAATGTTGCGCGTTTATTATTTGGTGACTATAATTTTAAAGAAGTTCGAACACCAATATTCGAAAATTTCGAAGTTTTTTCTCGTTCAGCAGGTGACACATCAGATGTTGTCACTAAGGAAATGTATGATTTTCATGATAAAGGTGATCGTCACATTGCCCTACGACCAGAGGGAACAGCCGGAATTGTCCGCGCGTATGTCGAGAATAAACTATATGGACCTGAATTTGATAAGCCTTATAAATCATTTTACATTGGACCAATGTTCCGTTATGAACGTCCACAAGCAGGGCGTATGCGTCAATTCCATCAAATTGGTGTGGAAGCTTTCGGCTCCTCATCACCAGCACTTGACGTCGAAGTTATTGCTATGGCGATTGATTTGTTCCAAACGCTTGGTTTAAAGAATTTACGTGTTGCAATTAACACTTTAGGTGATAAGCAGTCACGAGATGATTACCGTCAAGCATTGATTGACTATCTTACGCCACATCGTGCCGAATTATCTGCTGATTCTCAGGCGCGTTTAGAAAAAAATCCACTACGTGTTTTAGACTCAAAAGATCCACGTGATCAAGTTTTTGTGGCTGATGCACCTTCAATTTTGGATTATTTGTCTGAAGCCTCACAACAGCACTTCCAAAAAGTTCAAGCATTGTTGACGGCTTTGAATCTTGACTTTGAAATTGATCCAACAATGGTTCGTGGTTTGGATTATTATAACGATACAATCTTTGAAGTAATGACAGTTGATGAACAGTTAAAAGGGGCTGCAACAATCGCCGGCGGTGGACGTTATTCAGGATTGGTGTCGGTTTTTGGTGGTCCTGAAACAGCAGGCGTTGGTTTTGGAATTGGTATGGAGCGTTTGGTGAGTTTGTTAAACGCTCAGGGTGTTGCACCGCAAGTCGATAATGACCTTGATTTTTATGTTGTCAACATCGGTGATGAAACAGATGTTGCAGCAATGCAAATCGTGCAAGCCATTCGGTCATTTGGTTTTGTTGCTGAACGTGATTATCTTGATCGCTCAGCCAAAGCACAATTTAAAACAGCTGACCGTCACAATGCTAAGTACGTCGTGACTGTTGGTGAAAAAGAGTTAGCGGCACACGCTGCCAATATTAAAAACATGGCAACTGGTGAACAACAACTTGTTAAATTGGCTGATCTTTATACAGATTTGCCAACAATTATTGATGCGCAAGGAGACGAACAATGAAACGAACAACATATGCAGGTTTAATTGATGAAAGTTACCTTGACCAAACGGTGACGTTGAGCGGTTGGGTGCAAAAGCGTCGTGATTTTGGTGACTTAATATTTGTTGACATACGTGATCGTGAAGGCATTGTGCAATTAACTTTCAATGCTACCAACCAATCAGCTTTGACCGTCGCTGAAGACATGCGAAGTGAGTATGTTGTGGCTGTGACTGGTAAAGTTATCAAACGTGATGAGAGTCAAATTAACGATAAAATTAAGTCTGGTGCCGTTGAAGTTGATGTGACATCAGCTAAAATTTTGGCAACGTCAAAAACACCACCGTTTTATATTGAGGATAACGTTAATGCTAATGAGGAACTCAAGTTGCAGTATCGTTATTTGGATTTGCGTCGACCAGAAATGCAAAAGAATCTACGCGTCCGGTCTAAAATTATGTCTAGTGCCATGCACTTCATGGATACACATGATTTTATTAACATTGAAACACCAATTTTGGCTAAGTCAACGCCTGAAGGTGCTCGTGATTACTTGGTGCCATCTCGTGTTTTCCCCGGATCTTTTTATGCGTTGCCACAATCACCTCAACTATTCAAGCAACTATTGATGGGGGCTGGATTTGATCGTTATTTCCAGATTGCACGTGCGTTCCGTGATGAAGATTTGCGTGGTGATCGACAACCTGAATTTACGCAAATGGATGTGGAAACATCATTCATGACTGCCGACGAAATTCGAGCGCTGGTCAATGAATGGGTCAAAGCAATGATGCATGATGTGGTGAATTTTGATCTTGATACGACTACCATTCCGACTCTAACATGGCAAGAATCAATGGATCGTTTTGGTACGGACAAACCTGATTTGCGGATTGCTTATGAAATTCATGATATTTCTGATATCGTTTCAAATAGTGAATTTGGTGTGTTTGCCAACGCTGTTAAAGCTGGTGGTGTTGTGAAAGCAATCGCTGTACCGGGCGGCGCAGATCACTATTCTCGTAAAGACATTGACAAATTGGCACAATATATTGAACGATTTGGTGCTAAAGGTTTGGCATGGTTAAAGGTAACTGATGACGGACTAACTGGTCCAATTGCCAAGTTCTTTAAACCAGAAGATAGCCAAGCCTTGATAGCTGGTGTTGGTGGTCAAACAGGCGACTTGTTGTTATTTGGCGCTGGTCGTAATGATGTTGTATCAGCTACTTTGGATTATCTCCGTCGTCAAACGGCTGCGGATCTTGATTTGGTGGACAAAACAAATCCTTGGGCATTTGCATGGATTGTTGATTGGCCATTATTTGAGTATTCAGAAGATTTCGATCGTTGGATCGCTGCCCACCATCCGTTTACAATGCCGAACGAAGAAGATTTGCACTATCTTGATGATGGTGAAGATCCACATAAAGCGCATGCGCAAAGTTATGATTTGGTTTTGAATGGGTATGAGTTGGGCTCAGGCTCAATCCGTATTCATCGCATGGATATTCAGGAAAAAATGCTTAAAGCGCTTGGCTTTACACCCGAAAAAGCGCATGAGGCATTTGGTTTCTTGCTTGAAGGCATGGAATATGGCTTCCCACCAATGGGTGGTATTGCGCTTGGGCTAGACCGTTTAGCAATGTTATTGGCGGGACAAGAAAATATTCGTGAAGTCATTGCTTTCCCTAAAAATTCACGCGCTACTGAACCGATGACTGAAGCACCAACACGCGTTGAGACAAAACAGTTGAATGAATTAGGTTTGTTTGTACCAGAAGCCGAGTGATTGATGCAAAAAATATTTCATAATTTCATGAAAAACCAATATGCGAGTCGTGTTGGTGGTGCTATATTTTACGGTGTGATTGTTGCTTTTGCAATGAATTACTTCTGGCATCCTGGTCATATTTATTCATCAGGGTTTACTGGATTTGCCCAGTTAGTTTCAACTTTAAGTGGTGAAAAAATTCCGGTTGCGCTCGCATTGGCACTAGTTAATTTACCAATGTTGATAATTGCATGGTGGCAACTATCTTGGCGTTTTGCTACTTTCACTACATTGGCTGTACTTCTCAGTTCAGCTTTGATGCCACTTTTTGATACAACTCGCGTGTTAACGCCAGACCCTTTAATTAATGCCATGTTTGGTGGTGCTTTAAATGGTATGGCTGTTGGAACAGCACTGCGATATGGCGTAGGAACCGGTGGATTAGATGTCATTGGATTGTTAGTTAAGAAGCATTTTGGCTTCAAAATGGGACCAATCAATTTAGCATTCAATGCTCTCATTATGATTGGTGCTGGGTTAACTTATGGTTGGAAATATGCATTGTATTCTATTGTCGGTGTGATTATTAGTTCACGCATGATTGACGCTTTTTATACTCGCCAACAGCAAATGCAGGTCATGATTATCACGACTAAACCTGATGAAATGGTTGATGGCATTCAGCGTAAAATGCGTCGCGGGGTTACCATCATTAACGATGCTCGTGGCGGCTACACTGGTCAAGAGCGCTCTGTATTACTGACAGTGATTACACAGCAAGAACGCTTTGAATTGCGTGAAGCAATGAAAGAAGTTGATGAACATGCATTTTCATCAACATGGAAAATTGAACATACTGTCGGTCGTTTCTACGAACCAGAGCTGTAAACATATTAAAAGGGATCCAATATCATGTTGGATCCCTTTTAATATGTTTATGAGGCTGTTGACGTTGAAGTCGAAACTTTTGATGAAAACTTACGATGTGATAGATAACCAAAAATGATAGTAAAGACAATGGCACCAATAGCTGACATTCGTGAATCAGATTGGAAGAATAAACTAACATAAATTGCAGCAAAGAATAGTAATGTTAGAGGGCTGGTCCATTTGTAGCCAGGCATGACGAATCCGTTTGGCATAAAGTCAGATGATTCACGGAACTTACGATGAGCGTACATTGTCATCGCATAGACAATAATATACATGTTTGACGAAATTGATGTGATAAATCCAAATGCACTAGTAATTTGTGGAATTGAGTTAATAACAGGTGACAACAGTACTAACACAGCAGTCAGAATAATGGCTTTAGCAGGCACTCCGTTTGACGAGATTTCTCGGAAATTGCCCATAAACTTGGAATCAGACTCTTCGGCCAGTTGATAGAAGTGTCGACCTGCTGAATAAATAGCAGAATTGAGTGCGGAAGCGGCTGATGTTAGAACAACAAAGTTGATAACTAACGCAGCGGCTTTGAAACCAGCTAATTGAAAGACCATAACGAACGGACTTTCATCAGGTGTTTTAGCAATCACATGCCAATTGATAATTGACATGATGATAATCATAGCACCAAGATAGAAAATCAAGATACGGAAAATAATTGTGTTAATCGCTTTTGGCAAAACTTCACGTGGGTTTTGTGTTTCAGCTGTTGTGATACCAACGAATTCCATACCTTGAAAGGCGAAAAATACCATTGGAAATGCAGCGAAGAACATACTTGCACCATTTGGAAATAGTGTGAAGTTAGAAAATACATTGCCAAATGAGGCAACCGTGTGGCCACCACTAGCCGGTGCCTTGAAGCCTGTTGCAATCAAGAATAATCCTGTTACAATCATGGCAACAATGGCGATGATCTTTATCATCGCAAACCAGTATTCGGTTTCTCCAAACAGTTTAACGGCGATGAGGTTAATCATTGTCAAAATGAAGAGAAAAGCAATTTGAATGATCCATGTTTGCCAGTTGGGGAACCAAAATTTAACATAAGTAGAAACCGCTGTTAATTCAGCCATTGCAACGAAAACAAGACCAATCCAATAAGACCAACCTGCAAAATAACCTGCACCTGCGCCCACATACTTACTGATAAAGGAGACAAATGTATGTTGCGACGGGTCAGCATATAACATTTCGCCAATGCCTCGCATCATCATGAAGAAGAAAGCGCCCAATACTGCATAAACAATCAGAATGGAAGGGCCTGTCTTCGCAATTGAATTACCTGCTCCTAAAAATAGTCCGGTACCAATTGTGCCGCCAATGGCGATCATTTGAACATGTTTCTTTTTGAGACCACGAATGGTACCGTCGTGGTTCACCGCTAGATTTGTGTATTCGATCATAAGTAATGCCTCCTTGATTGGAAACAATTTTATCATGTTTATCATCAAATACTAATTTTTCTTTGCACAAACTTATTTTTTTGGTTTATGCAAAGTGACTAATTAATCAGCAATAGTGACAGTTGAATATCCACTAACACATCTGGCATTTCTAAATTAACATCTAACAGCTCCGCAATACGCTTCAAGCGATAATTGATTGTATTGCGATGTACAAACATTGCGCCGGCTACGGCTGTGACGTTTTGATGTAAAAAAATGTATGTTTCTAGTGTCTTGAGAAGTTCAGGATTGTCTAGGATAGGTCCGAGTGTTTTTTCAACAAAGGCATGGCTTTCTTGTGGTGGTAGTAGATGCAGCAGTTCATGCGCACTTTTTGGTCTAAAACGCATAATGGGATGGGTTTTGGTCGTTAATTTTAAAGCGTTATTTGCTTGCTCATAAAGCTCTGCTAATTGTTTCATTTCGCCAGTAACACGTGAAAAGCCAATGGTAAAATCATATTCTAGTTTATCTTGCTCAGTTAAAAAGTCATATAATTCTTGCAAAAAAGAACGCGTGTCAATGGTCATATTAATCAGTAAAACAAGCTGTTGTTTGTGAGAAAAGATCAATACGGACCAATTTGATTCCCGAATGAACCACCGAGTGAGTGCTTGAAGAATTTCGAATTGGCGTGTTTCAATGACTGTTTTCTTTGTCGTAAAATCTAATACTGCAACCCGATAGCGCGCCGTAACGTCAATATTGGCGTCGTTCAAGTAGTGATTGATTGCTTCCTGGTTTAACCCTGATTCCATAACATTCAAAAAAAAGCCGGATCGATTACGGAATTCTGTTTCGTTAATGAGATCTGTGCGAGAGTTCGCAAATCCCAACGCGTTAATGACTTGTTCACGTTTTAACAATTGAAAGTCAGACAATCGATCTTCTGAGGTGGCAATTGCCACGAAAGCTTTATTCTCCTTTAAAGCAGAAAAAATGGGCAAAATATCAAAATTTTGACCTTTAAAAGTGACACGAACTTTTTCTTGTAGATTGAGATAGGCAATACCAGAAGATTCACGTAAAAATTGAGTGAAAAAATCACGTTCCTTGAGTAACGCTGTGCTGGCGTAAATTGCTGTAAAGTGAGAATCTAACAATAAGAGTGGGGCTTCTAAAATTTGGGCACTTAAATCAAGCAAGTGTTGATAAGTGTTATTATGATTGATTGCCGATAATTCTTGATTGATTTTAACAATTTCGTGCAATTCGCCCGTGTGTTTACTTAAAATGACATCACTTAAATTGCGAATTGTAATAGAAATCACTTCATCAGCTGGTGTCCATATAATAGGAATCCGATGTTTATTGGCTAAAACAATCACATCACGTGGTAATTCCGTGAAGTACCGATTGTATTTAATGCCTAGACCAGCCGCGTTGTGCTTATCCAGTTCAATAATTAAACTACGCAATAACGGTAAATTATCATGGAAGAGGTATCCAGTCGTTAAAATTAGCTGCCCTGGTAATAAATATTTTTCAAAATCTGGCGCATCAACAACACCAACTTGACTAACTTCTCGGGCTAAGCCTTCTTCGCCAGCCGCGACAGTATATTGATCCATCAGTGGTTCATTTAACAATGATTTAAATTTCATGGTTTGCCTCCGGAAAATTACCATTATTATGGCACAACTTAACATATTGTACAAACAAAACGATTTTGTTTGTGCAAACCGACGGTGAATAGTCATTCGGATTTCGTTACAGTAGGGAAAAAGGGGTGAATCGTATGCAAGTACAACGTTCAGAACGAGAGATTATTAGTAACATTTTGAAGGGATCGCTTGGTAATTTGATAGAGTGGTTTGATTGGTATGTTTATGCCTCATTCGCTGTTTATTTTGCGCCATCATTTTTTCCGAGCCATGATAAAACGGCTGAATTACTAAGCACTGCTGGCGTTTTTGCGATTGGTTTTTTGATGCGCCCATTAGGCAGCCTTATTTTGGGAAAATATGCTGATCAGCACGGTCGTCGGGCGGCTTTGACATTGTCCGTTCTCATTATGGCGAGCGGTTCACTGGTGATTGCTATCACACCGAGTTATGCGCATATTGGTATTTTTGCACCCGTTATTTTAGTACTGGCACGCTTGTTTCAAGGATTATCATTAGGTGGTGAGTACGGAACATCTGCGACGTACTTGTCAGAAATGGCCAGTCGAAATCACCGTGGTTTTTATGCTTCTTTTCAATATGTGACACTAATTAGTGGCCAGTTAATTGCATTAGGTGTCCAAATCATCCTGCAAATGACGTTGACTAATGAACAATTGACTGAGTGGGGATGGCGAATCCCATTTATTATCGGTGCCCTTGGTGCGATAATTGTGTTGTTCTTACGATTGAGCATGGCAGAATCTGATCAATTTGCTTCACAAAAAGCGAAGTCAAAAGGGAGCCTGAAAGAATTAATGCGGTATCCAAAGGCTGTCCTGACAGTGGTAGGCTTGACTTTAGGCGGTACAATTGCATTTTATACGTATACAACATACTTGCAAAAATTTATGATCAATTCAGTAGGATTACCAACACAGTCAGTCACTCGCATCAACTTTCTAGCGCTACTTATTTTTATGATTTTGCAACCAATCGCGGGTGCAATTTCTGATAAAATTGGACGACGGCCATTACTGTTTTGGTTTGGTGGACTTGGAACTATTTTTACCATACCAATTTTCGTGGCCTTGCAACATGCTACAACAAGTTGGGAGGCGTTTTGGCTCATGTTAGCGGGCTTGGTGATTGTGACAGGCTATACATCAATTAACGCCATCGTCAAAGCAGAAATGTTCCCAACAGAAATACGCGCTTTAGGTGTGGGTTTACCTTACGGACTGACGGTCGCTATTTTTGGTGGTACAGTTGAATATTTGGCGCTATATTTAAGAAAAATTAATCATGAAAATCTATTTTTTGTTTATGTTACAGTAGTTATTTTTATTAGTTTATTAGTTTATTGGCGTATGACTGATACAAAAGCAACTTCTAAATTAGACAAATAAGTGATAAAATTAAATAATATTTAATTTAAGAATGAGGTAAATCATGACAACGCAACAAGACCTATTTGATTCCGTCAAAGAACAGACTTTACTGTCTGAAATTGCAGCGCTTTCTGGCTGGGATGCTTTGACTGGTATGCCTAAAGATGCCGGTCATTTTCGTGCCGACGTTGATGCTTACTTAGCGCAGAAGATATTTACAGTCAGTACTGGAGAACACCGACAAAACATATTAAAAGCGCTCTCATCGGGCACAAATCAGTTAGACGAACTTGGTCGATTAGTACTTGAAAAAGCGCAAAAAGACTATGATATGACGGGCAAAATCCCAGAAGCAGATTTTATAGCTTTTGAAAAAACGTTATCGCAGGCACAAGACTATTGGGCGCAAGCTCGCGAAGCTAACGACTACAAAATTTTTCAACCTTATTTAGAAAAAATTATTGGCTACTTAAAGCAATTTATTCCGCTATGGCAAACAAATGAGGTAACACCTTATGATGTCTTGCTCAATCAATATGAACCGGGATTGACAGTGGCTAAATTAGACGCAGTTTTTGCCCAAGTCAAAACCGGCGTGACTGAGTTGCGCCAACGTTTGGCCAAAGAAGGTACGACGCCAGAAGACTCATTTTTGAAGAGACGCGTAACGAAAGAACAGCAACGACAGTACGCGATGGCGGCAGCACAGCGGCTGGGTTATAACCTAAATAAAGGTCGACTTGATGATACAATTCATCCTTTCATGGAAGCTTTGAATCGTGATGATGCTCGCATTACGACACGTTGGGATGATTATAATTTTCAAATGGCTGTTTTAGGTATTTTCCACGAAGCTGGTCATGGACTTTTTGAGCAAAATGTTGATCCCAAATATGATGATTTTCGTTCTGTTTTGCCAATTAGCATGAGTATTCATGAGTCCCAATCTTTGTTTAATGAGGTCATGATTGGACGTTCAAAGGCCTTCTGGGAAACAGAATATCCTCAAATGCAACAAGCTTTTGAGGGCGTTCTTGATGACGTTGATTTTGAAACTTTTTATGCAGGTTGGCTTAAAACGCAGGCTTCATTCACACGGACAGAAGCCGATCCTCTTACGTATCCATTACACATTATTATTCGTTATGAAATTGAAAAGGCAATTTTTAATGACAATATTGATGTAGCCGATCTGCCGGTCCTTTGGAATGCGAAATATAAAGAATACTTGGATTTAGATACACCTGATGATTTAACAGGTATTTTGCAAGATATTCACTGGGCAGGTGGCTCCTTTGGCTACTTCCCAAGCTATGCATTAGGTCATTTGTATGCTGCACAGTTCCAAGCAACTATGGCAAAATCATTGGACTTTGAAGCAATTTTTGCCTCTGGTGATTATTCACCAATTTTTGAATGGCGAAAAGAACATATTTGGCAATATGGTGGTGCAGTTGACCCACAAGTGATTTTAAAAGAAGCCACTGGTGAGTCACTTAATCCACAATATTGGCTTGATTTGCAAACAAAGCAGTATTTAGCGGCTTACGGTATTGACGATTAGTTAAAAGTCTGTCATAATAAATAAGTATTTAGTGCATGTCGTTTAACGAAATAAAATGCGAGAAAGGAGGGTTATCAAATGGCAAAGGTCATCGTACGTAAGAACGAATCTTTGGATGATGCATTGCGTCGCTTCAAGCGTGGTGTTTCAAAAGACGGTACTCTCCAAGAATACCGTAAGCGCGAATTCTACGTTAAGCCTTCAGTTGCACGTAAATTGAAGTCTGAAGCGGCACAAAAGCGTAACAAAAAGAAGGGTCGTTAATTCGATTCTAAACGTCACATCAGTGGCGTTTTTTTTATGGTAGAATGATAACAAGAAGGTCGGTCAGGTACCGACATTAATTTTAATTACGAAAGAAGAAAAATAATGTCATTGTTAGAAACTTTGAATGCTGATATGAAACAGGCAATGAAAGACAAAAACAAAGAAGCTTTGTCTGTTATTCGCATGGTGAAATCAACCGTCATGAATGAACAAATCAATTTAGGACATGATTTGACTGAAGAAGAAGAATTAACTGTGCTGTCACGTGAAGTCAAGCAACGTCATGAATCACTTTCAGAATTTGAAAAGGGTGGACGCGACGATTTGGCATCAGGTATCAAATCCGAACTAGCCATTCTAGCGAAGTATTTGCCAGCACAATTGAGTGAAGATGAAGTGATTGCTATTATTAAGGCTGCAATCTCAAAAACCGGTGCGACAACGCCAAAGGATATGGGTAAAGTTATGGGTGTTGTGACACCACAAGTCAAAGGTAAGGCTGATGGGAAGTTTGTTGCTAATCAAGTAAAAACTTTACTAGCAGGCCAGTAATTTATCCGCTAAAGCCCAGTATTAGTGCGTGAAGTAGCGCGCATCAAAGGAAAATGATATGAATCCAACAGTTGGTACCACAATTAAAGCACAAGTCACTGATGAAAACAGTCAGTTCTTTTTTGCGCAAGTCGATGGTTTTACTTATGAAATTGATAAGTCAGAACTTCAAAAGCCTCTCAAATTAGGTGGCTTTGTCACTGGCTTTGCCTATGAAAATGAAGATCATAAGTTACAAATTACCAAAAATGTGCCCACAGCACAAAAAGATGTGTACGGTTGGGGGACTGTTGTAGCTAACCGTCATGATTTGGGTGTCTTTGTCGCAATTGGCTTACCAAATAAAGACATTGTTGTTTCGTTAGATGATTTGCCCACTATCACATCACTTTGGCCACAAAAGGGCGATCGGCTCATGATTGCAATCAAAGAAGACAGCAAGGGACGTTTGTGGGGTGAAATTGCACAGCAAAATATCATTAACGCTGTTTCGCGTCGTGCACCTCAAGAAATGAAATCTAAACAGATTAAGGCAACCGTATACCGAAATAAAATGGCTGGCACGCTTGTTTTAACTGAGGATTACTATTTGGGATTCATTCATCCTTCCCAACGTGACGATGAACCACGTTTAGGAGAAGTAGTTAATGCTCGCGTAATTGGTGTACGTGATGACGGCACACTTAACTTGTCGCTGAAGCCCTTAGCTTATAAAACCATGAATGAAGATGCCACTTTCTTGTTGTTACAATTGCAGAGGCGTTCCGATCACTTCCTGCCATTTAACGATAAAAGCAATCCTGAAGCAATCAAGCGACAATTTGGTTTTAGTAAAAGTCAATTTAAACGCGCGCTGGGTCACTTATATAAAGAACGTCTGATAGAGCAGGTCGATGGCGGCATCAAATTAGTTGAACAATGACACAAGAAGTTGACAATGCAATTGTAGATTATTTGCATTATATTCGTATTGAACGTGGTTTATCCGACAATACCATCAAAAGCTACCATCAAGATTTAGTTCGTTTTGGTAAGTATCTTACTGTTGAAAAATTAACATTACGCCAAGTCGATCATATTGTGATTTTAGCGTGGTTAAATCAGCTACGTCAAGAAGGAAAATCTAATAGTTCTGTGATTCATATGGTGACATCGCTACGTAAATTCTTTGGCTATTTGACCCAAGAAAAAATAGTGGCTCATAACCCGATGAGTGACGTACGCCCACCAAAAAAAGCAGAACATTTGCCAGCTGTGTTAACGGTTGAGGAAATCGATCAGTTGCTTCAAGTAGCAGTTGAAGATACAACGCTTGGCATCAGAAATCGCACATTATTAGAAGTCATGTATGCCACTGGCCTTCGTGTCAGTGAACTGGTCAACCTTAAAATGAGTGATTTACATTTGGAGTTGGGTTTAATTCAAACAATTGGAAAGGGTGACAAAGAGCGTATTATTCCGATTGGTGAAGTTGCTATTGATTGGCTACAACGTTATTTTAAGACAAGCCGAATTGCCTTATTAAAAGAGCACGAGTCACCCTATGTGTTTTTAAACGATCGTGGTCATCAAATCACTCGACAAGGTATTTGGAAGATAATAAAAAAATTGGTATTGAACGCAGGTATCACGAAAGATGTTTCACCACATACATTGCGCCATTCCTTTGCGACTCATATTTTAGAAAATGGTGCAGACCTTAGAATTGTCCAAGAATTATTGGGTCACGCTGATATTTCTACAACGCAAATTTATACTCATATTTCTAAAAAGAGATTAAGCGAAGTCTATGATGAGTATCATCCGAGGGCCTGAATGATGATTATATTAGCCAGACAACAAAATGAAAAAACAGTCATGGGCATTTTATCCCTATTACCCGGATTGCGTGAAATTCCGCATTTAAAGGCTGAAATAGCATGGTATCACAATAGTGATACGCGAGAGCTTTATATTTGGCAAGCAGAATCACAAGGTCAAGTTCAAGGGGTTCTAGGTGTTGAAATTTATGATGATGAGATTACCATTATTCGACATGTTGCTGTATCGCCTGAATCACGCAGTGTTAAAAATTATTTTGCAATGCTTTCAGACTATCAGTCCCAGCATCCCGACGTTTTTTTGATGGGGACTTTAGATAACCAAAAATTGATTAACAAATGGAGAAAGTCGGTATCGAAAACAACGGCTTAACAATTAAATTAACTGATTTTGAAGGCCCTATTGATTTATTACTTCATCTCATCAAAAAGTCAGAAATGGATATTTTCGACTTGCCAATTGCCGAAATCACAACACAATATTTAGATTTCATACATACACAGCAAGCGATGCAGCTAGATGTTGCCAGTGAATATCTGGTTATGGCAGCCACTTTATTGCAGATTAAGTCCTATGATTTGCTACCAAATGATCCCATAGAGACTGATTTTGAAGATGATGAGTATACTGATCCACGTGAAGAATTGATGTTGCAATTGTTAACCTATAAACAATTTCAAGTGGTGAGTGAAACGCTTCGAGAACGTGAACAATCAGATCAACAATCTTTTCCACGACTGCCAATGATGGCACCAGAAGATGTTGACCAAGAAATTGGCTTGGCACCGGGATTAGGACTAGTGGACTTGCAAATGGCATTTACGCATCTGCTAGCAAAAAAGCGGCAACAACAACCAATCAGTCGACGCGTGGTCACTGAAAAGTATACAATTACTGATGCTGTTTCAAATATCCATCGTCATCTGCTGAGTCAAAAGGTTGGTGATATGATTGCCTTTACAACATTCTTTGATGATGTTTATGAACGTGAACCGTTAGTCATGACATTTTTAGCCTTGTTAGAAATGGCAAAGGCAGAGAAAATATCGTTGCATCAGATGGATTATGAACACGAAATTTTTGTAGAAATTGAGGATTTGAATTAAAAATGAATAATTTAAGTCAAATCGAAGCATTACTCTTTGTGGCTGGAGACGAAGGTATTTCTTTACCGGATCTGATCACAATGACCGGATTTGAGCAGACTGCTGTGATTGGGATTATTGATGATTTGGCAGCGAAATATGACAATGACTTAAGCTGTGCATTAGAAATCCGAGAAACCGATGGAAATTATCGTTTAGTGACCAAGCCGATGTTAGGCACCGTTGTTAAGCAGTATTTTGAATCACCAACTAATGCCACTTTGTCACATGCACAGTTAGAAACACTTGTTATTGTAGCCTACCGGCAGCCGATTACGAGAATTGAAATTGACCAAATCCGTGGTGTGCAGTCATCAGGCACATTACAAAAATTAGCTATGCGACATTTAATTACAGAAGTTGGACGAAAAGAAGAACCAGGTCGACCAATTTTATATGGCACAACGGTCGACTTTTTAGACTATTTTGGTTTGAAAACCATTAAAGATTTGCCGCCCTTACCAGATTTGGATTCCTTGGACGTTAATGATGATACTGAGGGAGAATTATTTGCTAACCCATTTGCGGTCGAACCAGAAAGAAAGTGAATTTTGATATGCCTGAAGAACCACAACGATTACAAAAAGTGATTGCCCAAGCTGGCTTAGCGTCGCGCCGCGGTGCTGAAGAAATGATTAGTCAGGGGCGGGTGCAAGTTAACGGTCAAATCGTCAACACGTTAGGTGTTAAGGTCACACATGGTGATCACATTCAAGTTGATGGTGCGCCTATCGAAGGTAGAGAGAAGCTTGTGTATTACTTGCTTAATAAACCCCGAGGTGTCGTGACAACAAATGATGATGAAAAAGGTCGCAAAACAGTGCTTGATATTTTGGCAGATGTTGATCAACGCGTCTATCCAGTTGGCCGTTTGGATTATGACACGACAGGGGCTTTGCTACTGACTAACGATGGTCAAGTTGCCAATCAATTGATGCACCCAAAGTCTCAAGTTAATAAAACTTACATGGCCAAAGTGAAAGGTATTGCTACGGAAGCACAACTTGCCCCATTGAAAAAAGGTGTTGTGATCAAGGGGCGTAAAACAGCACCAGCTCGCGTTGCGATCACACGCGTTGATCATGATAAAAAGACGAGCATGGTAAGATTGACAATTCATGAAGGTCGTAATCATCAAGTTAAAAATATGCTAGCAAAAGTTGGTTTACCGGTTGAAAAATTGAAACGTGAGCAGTATGCTTTCTTTGATTTGATTGGGTTACAACCTGGTGAATATCGTAAATTGACAAATGCCGAAGTGAAACAACTGCAGGCACAAGATTATCGGATGTTGCGACGCAAGTAATTTCGTGGTATCATTTATTCAAATTGAATATAAACTTCAGGGTCAGGTGTAAATCCTAACCGGCGGTGAGACATAGTATTTTAAAAATGGTAAGCCCGCGACCTGCGCAAGCAGTTGATTTGGTCAAAATCCAAAGCCGACCGTACAGTCGGGTATAAAGAAGTCTAAAAAAGAAAGTGAAAACTGCCTTTTTGTTGTACCCTGACAAATTGCGCAGTTTTTTTGATTTGGTCAATATGTGCCAAGTTAAGAGGAAAAAAATATGTTACTAACAACGACACCGGTACAACGTGTTCAGCGTTTAACTTTGATTGCAATTTTAAGTGCTATTTCTTTTGGGTTAATGCTTTTTCCGCAATTACCATTAATACCTGGTGCTGATTTTTTGAAACTGGACTTTTCAATCGTTCCAATTATGATCGCCCTAAGTTGGTTAGGTATGACGGCCGCAGTTTGGGTTGTGTTTTTAAGAACAATCTTAAAACTCATTTTAGCAAATGAGGGAATCAATACTTATCTGGGTTTGCCTGTTAATGTGGCTGTCGTGTTAACTTTTATTCTGGTCTTAGGGTTAATGATGTCACAAAAAATGCAATGGTATAAAAAATTAATTGCTATGGTGATCAGCGTGATTGCAATTACTGCTGTAGCCATGATCATTAATTGGTTGGTTGCAATACCGTTGTACGCAACTTTTGCAAATTTTGACATTAACCGCCTGATCGGTATCAAAACTTATCTATTTGGCATGGTATTGCCATTTAACCTGATTCAAGGGATTATTTGGTTCGGAACAGGTGAAATTGTAAAAGCTAGTTTGACGCCGTTATGGCAAAAAATCGTTTCTTAATAAAACGTTATCAAAAAACAATGTGGGGATGTGGTAAAATCTTATTTGAATGAATAAATATGGAGGTCGTTTAAATATGAACGATTATGACCCAAATAACATGAGCCGATCTAATCGGCCCAAAAATAAAAAGATTGAACCTAAGTTTGCAAGAACATCTGATTCAAAGTCTGAAAATAAAGGGCTGCGAGTTGCCTTAATTGTATTGGGTTTGGTCATTTTATCAGCCTTCCCAGTTTATGGCTTCTTCAGTAACCACAAAGGTTCTACACCGCAAACCGTTTCATCATCGAGTCAACACAAATCCTCAACCAAAAAATCATCTAGTAGCACCTCCACTTCTTCTGAGACAACGTCTTCTGAAAGTAGTGTGTCCAGCTCTTCCCAATCAGAAGCAAGCAGTAGTTCTGAAAGTACAACTGATGATGAAACTGCTGCCTCATCATCAAGTGCAGCGTCATCAAGTGTTGCTACTACAACAGCTGTTTTGGGTACCAGCCAAACATTGTATAATTTTGCTGTTACACATGGTTTGACAACAGAGCAAGTAATCGCTTTGAACCCTGGTTTGACGGTTGATAATTACACGCAATATGCTGGCACTGCGTTGAACATTCAATAAGCAAGGATAACAATGATGACAAATATTCAAATTGCAATTGACGGACCAGCATCAGCGGGAAAGTCAACAATTGCTAAAATATTAGCAGGCAACTTAAAGTATGTCTATGTTGATACCGGTGCCATGTATCGTACTATTACATTGGCAGCCAAGCAAGCCGGCATTCCTTATGAAGATGAACAAGATATCACTAAACTACTTGATAAAACTGATATTCATTTTGAACCAGGAACACCTGTGCAACACGTTTTTCTGAATGGTCAAGAAGTCACATCACTGATTCGGTCAACTGAAGTAACGAATAATGTGTCACTCGTTTCCTCATACGCTGCTGTTAGAAAAAGTTTAGTTGAGCGTCAGCGAGCCATTGCCAACCATGATAACGTCATTATGGACGGGCGTGACATTGGCACTACCGTACTGCCAAATGCGCAAGTTAAAATATTTTTGGTGGCTAGTGTCGAAGAACGTGCCCAAAGACGTTATCGAGAAAATGTATCCAAGGGGATTGCAACTGATTTGGATACACTAAGAAAAGAAATAGAAACACGCGATTATAAAGATTCTCACCGCCAAATTAGTCCTTTGGTGCAGGCAAAAGATGCAATACTTGTCGACACAACTGGACAAACAATTGATCAAGTGGTTGATGAAATTACAAAAATTATCAAAAATTCATTGAACTTCTAATTTACACGGTTTAAACCGTGTTTTTTACTATACAAGAGTTGAAATATTTGGTACACTATATTCATAGTGTAAATTGTAGGAGGACGTTTGACGTCATGAGTGAAACAAACAACGAGCTTTTAGCAGCTCTTGAAAGTGCAGATCAAATTAAGGTAGGAGATGTCGTTACCGGTGAGGTATTAGCCATTGATAACGATAACCAAGCAGTTATTGGTTTGCATACCGGTGAAGAAGGAGTTGTGCCAGCACGTGAGTACTCAGACGATCGTAACATCAACCTGGCAGACGAATTAAAAGTTGGTGACAGCGTTGAAGCTGTTGTCATCTCTAATGTTACAAGCGACAAAGAAGGTGTTGCATACTTGCTATCAAAGAAGCGTTTGGAAGCACGTAAGGCATGGGAAAACTTGTCATTTGCTGAAGGGGACACTGTTGATGCAAAAGTTATCAATGCGGTCCGTGGTGGCTTAATTGTTGATGTCAATGGTGTTCGTGGCTTTGTCCCAGCATCAATGGTTGCTGATCGTTTCGTTTCAGATTTGAATCAATTCAAGAATAAAGATATTAAAGCGCAAGTTATTGAAATTGATGCTTCAAAAGCACGCTTGATTTTGTCACGTAAGGCTGTTGCTGCGCAAGAACGTGCTGCACAATTAGCAGAAGCATTTGCTAAGTTAACAGTTGGAGAAGTTGTTGAAGGTAAAGTTGCTCGCTTAACTGACTTTGGTGCTTTCGTTGACTTGGGCGGCGTTGATGGCTTGGTGCACGTATCAGAAATTTCACATGATCGTGTTAAGAACCCAGCGGATGTTTTGACAAAGGGTGAAGTTGTTAATGTTAAAATTTTGGCATTGGATTCTGAAAAGGGTCGCATTTCATTGTCAATTAAAGCAACACAACCTGGTCCATGGGACAAGGTTGCTGAAGAAGCACCAGCTGGTACTGTACTTGAAGGTACAGTAAAGCGTGTTAAAGATTTTGGTGCCTTTGTTGAAATTTTCCCTGGCATTGAAGGTCTTGTCCATGTGTCACAAATTTCGCACAAGCGCATTGAAAACCCATCAGACGTTTTGAAGTCAGGTGATAAGGTTAAAGTTCAAGTGCTTGATGTTAAGCCTGCAGAAGAACGCATTTCTTTGTCAATGAAGGCTTTGGAAGAAAAGCCAGAACGCGAAGATCGCGGTAATGCAAACGATGGTTCAGCTTCACGTGCCGATATTGCTGCTTACAAGCAACAAGAGGACGATTCAGCTGCAACTTTGGGCGACATTTTTGATGGTAAGTTCTAAGAATTCTTATTGAGAAGAACTGGTTCGCCAGTTCTTTTTTTATGATAACGCAATATAAAAAGGAGGTGCTGATATGGCTGCACCAATAGTAGCAATTGTTGGTCGTCCAAATGTTGGGAAATCAACTATTTTTAATCGAATGGCTGGGGAACGTATCGCTATCGTAGAAGATATGCCTGGCGTCACTCGTGATCGACTTTATGCATCAGCTGAGTGGTTGAATTACGACTTCCGAATGATTGATACCGGTGGTATTGAAATTGGCGATGCGCCATTTCTAGCTGAAATCAGAGGACAAGTCGAATTGGCCTTGGATGAAGCAGACGTTATTGTCATGGTTGTTTCAGGTAGAGAAGGTTTGACCGAAGCTGATGAAGTCGTCGCTAAAATGCTGTATAAAACCGACAAACCTGTTGTATTAGCAGTTAACAAGGTTGATAATCCAGAAATGCGTAATGATATTTATGATTTTTACGCGCTCGGTTTAGGTGATCCATTCCCTGTATCTGGTTCTCATGGTATTGGCCTAGGGGATTTATTAGATGAAGTGGTTAAACATTTCCCTGATGAAGCTGCTGAACAAGAAGACGAAGCCATACGATTTAGTATTATTGGACGCCCAAACGTTGGAAAGTCTTCAATTGTAAATGCGATGTTAGGTGAAAAAAGAGTCATTGTCTCTGATATTGAAGGTACGACACGTGACGCTATCGATACGCGGTTTGTTACGCCTGATGGTGACGAGTTTGTGATGGTAGATACCGCTGGTATGAGAAAACGCGGTAAAATCTATGAAAATACTGAAAAGTATTCCGTGATGCGCGCTATGAAGGCCATTGATGATAGCAATGTTATCTTAATGGTTCTCGATGCAGAAGCAGGTATTAGAGAACAAGATAAGCATGTGGCTGGCTTTGCGCATGATGCTGGCCGTGCGATGATTATTGTTGTAAACAAATGGGATGCAATTGAAAAGGATGATCACACGATGTCTGATTTTGAAAATTTGATTCGGGATGAATTCAAATTTTTGGACTATGCACCGATTGTTTTTGTGTCAGCCAAAACGGGCCAACGTTTAGACAGATTGCCTCAGTTGGTAAAGGATGTTGATGACAACCACCGAAAGCGAATTGGATCGTCAACCCTGAATGATGTCATTATGGACGCTATTGCGATTAATCCGACACCTTCGGATAATGGTAGGCGCTTGCGTGTCTACTATGCGACACAAGTAGCAGTTCAGCCGCCAACATTTGTTATATTTGTCAACGACGTAGAGCTAATGCACTTTTCTTATGAACGCTTCCTTGAAAATAAAATTCGAGAAGCCTTTGACTTTACAGGGACACCGATTAAGCTAATTGTTCGTGCCAGAAAGTAACTTAATTTCACAAATATTGAAATTATGTAACGTAATTATTACGAAATGCCGAAAACCCTTGATAACACTACACATAAGCGCTTTCTTGTGTTATTCTAAGTACATGAAATAATGTTTCGACAAATTTCACACGGCGCTTTGCGCCAATCATAAAATAACTCTCAGGAGAAAAGAACATGGCAAACAAGCAAGAATTAGTAGATTCAGTTGCAAAAGCAACTGGTTTGACAAAGAAAGATGCTGTCGCATCAGTTGATGCTGTCTTTGCATCAATTGAAGCAGCTTTGAAAAAGGGCGAAAAGGTTCAATTGATTGGCTTCGGTAACTTTGAAGTTCGTGATCGTGCAGCTCGTAAGGGTCGTAACCCACAAACTGGTGAAGAAATCGAAATCGCTGCTTCAAAGGTTCCTGCATTCAAGCCTGGTAAAGCCTTGAAGGATGCCGTTAAGTAATATATATCGCAATTAAAAAGAGTAAGCTTTTGGTAGGCTTGCCTTTTTTTGTGTACAAAATGTTACACACACCGCTAAACATTGTTCTTTATCCTTCTTTTGGGAATTTCGCTAATTTATACATTGTGCACGATTTAATGGTGTACAATGTAGTTGTTAAGAAAGAAGGCGACGAACTTGGAAATTCCAGTTAATAATGACAACATTAAGTTAGACAACCACTTGTGTTTTTATATCTATGTGACCTCTCGTGCAATTCAGCGAATGTATATGCCACGACTAAAACAATTGGGATTAACATATCCGCAATATCTTGTGCTGGTTGCTCTCTACGATAAGCAAAAACTAACGGTTAATGAGTTGGGAAGACTGTTGGACTTAGAATATGGTACATTATCACCCATGCTTAAAAGAATGACCGATAGGGGATTAATTTCAAAAGTACGTTCAACTGAAGATGAGCGAATTGTTGAGTTGACGTTGTTATCTGAGGGAAAGTTGAAACGACAGCAAGCATTGCAGCTTCCACAATTGTTAGCTAGTAATAGCGGATTAACTGATGAAGAATGGCAGCAGATGGTTCATCTAACAGAAAAAATGTTTAAAAATATTTCAGAATAATTTTTTTGGGGGAATAATTTATGTTATCAGTTTCAGAAAATTTAACGAAAAAAATAAGCAAAGTAACTCATCCGGAAACAGTGCTGATTTTAGATTTTGATGATGGTGTCGGTCCGTTTTCTAACGCGGCAACCTGCACGTTGGATGTTGCTTTCAACTTGATATTAGCAACACAAAGTCAAATCACAAAGGACTTCGACACCACGATTGAATCTAATTTAGGCAAAATATACATTAAAAAGTATGCTCTACCACAACTTGGAAATGGTGACTTGAAGTTAGAACAAAATAAATATTTAGCGAATGTTTTGACAAGTGACGCTGGTGTTGTTGACTCAAATTGTGGTATTTATGATGTACAAGGGGTGAATGAGAATGACGCAAAAGTTGGCAGTTATTTATCATGTGACGGGGTGTCTCAAATGTAGGATTACTGCAAGAATCCTGATGAATTGTGGCGTTCAGGTTGAAACAGTAAACATTGAAAATCATCCGGAAACTTTGCAGAAATTAAAACAAATGGGGTATCGTAGTTTTCCGGTTATCAAAATGAATGATGGTACAATTTGGCACGGATTAAGTTTAAAACACTTATTAACATTTTTTACCGATCGATATCAAACTAATAAAAGCAAGGAGAAGTGATTATGGCAATTCAAACAGCAATATTTGCGGGTGGTTGTTTTTGGTGTATGGTGGAGCCATTTGAAAAAATGGATGGCATTCAAAAAGTCAGATCAGGTTATACTGGTGGCTCAGTTGCCAATCCAACCTATGAGGAAGTATCCAGTCATCTAACTGGTCATGTTGAAGCAGTAAAAGTGTGGTTTGACGATAGCAAAATTTCGTATAAGCAACTACTGAACATATATTGGATGATTTCAGATCCTACTGACAATCAGGGACAATTTGCAGATCGAGGCAATACCTACAAACCAGTTATATTTACTAATTCTGAAGAACAAAGAAGAGAAGCACAGGAATCAAAAGAAGAACTTCAGAAATCAAATCGATTTGACCAACCTGTTGTCACTGCAATTAAGGATGCTCAACCATTTTATGATGCAGAATCAGAGCATCAAGATTTTTACAAGAAAAATCCAATGCGAGAAGCAATCATGATGCGACCGCGTCATGCGTTTCAACATTGCTATTGGAATGATAAATTGTGAAGGGAGTATGTGATGGACAAAGAACAATTAGAAAAGCAAAAAGCAACTCTAACTAATGAAGAGCGGCAAGTGACACAGAATGGCACAACAGAAAGAGCATTTACTGGAAAGTACGATAATTTTTTTAAAGATGGTATTTATGTTGATGTCGTGAGTGGTGAGCCACTGTTCACATCACGAGACAAATACGACTCAGGCTGTGGTTGGCCGGCCTTTACTCACATTTTGGCACCTGAAAATGTTGTTGAACACAATGATAATTCATTTGGTATGAAACGGGTTGAGGTTAAGTCAAAATTAGCTGATTCGCATTTGGGTCATGTTTTTCCTGATGGTCCAAAGGATCAAGGCGGTTTGCGATATTGCATAAATTCTGCGGCACTTAGATTTATCCCAAAGGACCAAATGGTAGCACAGGGGTATGGCAATTACCTGAATAGTTTGTATGGTAATTAAATCAATTGGGGGAATTGGGAAATGGTAATAGAAATTAATGATCAAAACTTCAATGATGAAACAAGAACTGGTTTAGTGTTAACTGATTTTTGGGCAAGTTGGTGTGGTCCATGTAAGATGCAAAGTCCAGTAGTTGAAGAAATGTCTGAACGATTTAGTGACATTAAATTTACAAAACTAAATACTGAACATAATCAAAAAGTTGCGACGGAATTAGGCATTAAAGCGATTCCAACATTACTTATTAAAAAAGATGGCGTGGTGGTTGATCGCTTGACTGGCTTCCATAATAAAGAAATGTTGTCAGAAATTTTGGAGCAATACAGGTGATTAAAGCAAAAGTTGTGTTGTGATTTTTTTGGGGGGGTAAAAATGAAAGTCATTATTGTAGGGGCATCGCATGGCGGTCATGAGGCTGCCTTTGAATTATTAGATCGTTATAGTGATATAGATGTCACGGTTTATGAACAAAGCGATTTTATTTCGTTTATGTCATGTGGTATGCAACTCTTTCTTGAAGAGCAGACTACTAAACGAGATGATGTGCGTAATTTTACACCAATGGATTTGGAAATGCGTGGTGGTAAAGTACAGATGAATAGTAAAGTGACAAAGATCGATCCATCGGTGCATCAAATCACAGTCAAAAATTTAATAACGGAGGCTATTTCAACCGATAGTTATGATCGATTAATTCTATCAACAGGCGTTACACCAGCTCTAATTCCAATTAAAGGCGTGGATTTAAAAAATATTTACCTAATGCGTGGTCGTGATTGGGCGATTAAACTTAATGAGAAGTTGCATGATAAGACAGTCAAAAATGTTGTTATAGTTGGTGCCGGTTATATTGGTATTGAGGCGTCAGAAATATTTGCCAAGGCAGGCAAACAAGTCACTGTTGTTGATAAAATATCGCATCCTCTGGGTAACTATTTAGACGAACCGCTGTCTAATGAAGTGAAAAATGAGCTCATCAAAAATGGTGTATCGCTTTACCTTGGTCATGGTGTATCTGAATTTAGGGGAGATAGTGGCGTTACACAAGTTATCACTGATGATGGGCAACATTTTGCGGCAGACTTATGCATCATCGCGGCTGGTGTTCGTCCCAATACAGATTGGTTAGCAGGGACGGTTGATTTAGACAGTCGTGGCTGGATAGCAACTGATCCATTTTTACGGACCAGCCAACCAGATATTTTTGCTATTGGAGATGCAATATTGCCCGCATACGCTAGTGTTGGAAAACAAGCACCGATTGCATTAGCATCCACAGCAAGGCGTGAAGCACGTTACGTGGCAGAAAATATTTATCAAATGAGTCAACCTGAGCGTCCATTTTCAGGAGTTAATGGGACTTCTGCGTTACGAGTATTCGGATTAAAATTGGCTAATACTGGATTAAACGATTATAGCGCCAAAAATCTGTCAATTAAAACAGAAAGTAGCTTATATGTTGGATCTTTGTTACCCTCGTTTGTAAAATTAGACAATCCTAGAGTGATGATTAAATTAACATACAATCCAATCAACCATGTGATTCTCGGTGGCCAAATTCTGTCTCAGGCAAATGTGGTGGAGATTGTTAACACAATTGCGTTAGCGATTAAAGGTAAAATGACATTATCCGATTTAGCGGAGGCGGATTTTTTCTTCCAGCCTAGTTTTGATAAGCAATGGTCAATTTTAAATCTTGCAGCGCAACATGCGCTAGGTGAATACATGACCATTGCATAGTGAGCAATGTCATTAACAATAAAAATAATTATTAATAAAGGAGAAAATATGAGTGTAAAAGTTGGTATTAACGGTTTTGGACGTATTGGACGTTTGGCATTTCGGAGAATTCTATCATTAGCAGAATCGGCCGATGATATTGAAGTTGTAGCCATCAATGATTTGACAAGTCCAGCAATACTAGCATACTTACTAAAGCATGACTCAACTCACGGTAAACTTAAAGCCGAAGTGTCAGCAGATGAAACTGGTATTATTGTGAACGGCAAACATTATAACGTTTACGCAGAGCAAGATGCCCGTCAAATTCCATGGGTGCAAAATGATGGTGTTGAGTATGTGTTGGAAGCTACTGGATTTTATACCTCAACTGAAAAAGCGACGGCACATTTAGACGCGGGTGTCAAAAAAGTGTTGGTGACAGCTCCAGCTGGAAATATGCCAACTGTCGTTTATGGTGTTAACCAAAATATTTTAACCCCAGACGATAAAATTATCTCAGCTGGATCATGCACCACCCAATCGCTAGCCCCCATGGCCTATGTTTTACAAAAAGAATTTGGTATTGAAGTTGGTACAATGACGACGATTCACGCATTCACTTCAACGCAAATGATACTAGATGGTCCTAAAGGAAGCAATCTGCGTTCTAACCGAACAGCATCAGCTAATACAATTCCTCATTCAACTGGTGCAGCTAAGGCGATTGGTTTGGTTATTCCTGAGTTGCAAGGCAAATTACAAGGACATGCGCAACGTGTGGCGGTCGTTGATGGTTCAGTGACAGAACTGGTTTCAATCTTGTCACGTCATGTAACGGCTGAAGAAATTAATAATACCATGAAAAAATATCAATCGGAATCATTTGGTTATGACGATGATGAAATTGTCTCTTCGGATATGATTGGTGATACACATGGTGGTGTCTTTGATCCGACTCAGACCGAAATTACAACAGCTGGTGACTTTCAATTAGTAAAAACGGTTACTTGGTATGATAACGAATACGGATTTACGTCGAATATGATTCGCACTTTACAGTACTTTGCCAGTTTATAATTCAAATTGCGAAATGTTTTAAACGAATTTAGTTTTCTCTAAATTCGTTTTTTTGTGCTTTATAATCTTTAGTCGTCAAGCAGTGATTTGCTAATAAAATGTTTTCTGAAATGATTTGGCGTCACACCTGTCACTTTTTTAAATGTTTTGACAAAATAGGTGGCTGTTGAGAATGATAGCAATTCAGCAATTTCTAGTAGTGACAAATTGGATGCAATCAAGAGCTCTTTGGCTGTTTCAACTTTTGTCTGTCGAATAAATTGTGTGATTGTGACACCGTATTCTTTTTTAAAAGCAGGATTTAGCGTTTTTTTCGAAGCATTTAATCCAGTAGCAATGTCATCTAGAGTAATATTTTCTCTGATATGTTGTTTAATATATTGTTTAATTCTTTGGTGCAATGGTAGAAAATTATTAAATCGATAATCTTTAACAACGTTAAAATAGTGCCATGAAATTTCCCTAATGGTTTGAAAAAAATTTAAAAATTGGGGTGATAATTCCACTTCCTGCACTAAACTATATTGCAATTGGAAAGCTAATTTAGCTGGATAACCCCATTGTATAATTGCCCGATTTAAAATTGATATGTAAGAAATGAGGGTATTCTTTTCGCCTCGAATAATATTATTGGCTGTTAAATGTTCAGCTACTAAGTTAAATTCTGCTAGACGCTCTAATGCTTTGATCAGCTGATTTTTTTTTGAATATACAATTGCTTTAATAATATCAGTTTCTGTGTCAAAAAATAATTGTGAATCAAATGGTACCAAATGTGTTGGTTTTACCTTTTTTTTGTTATCAATTTTTATGATATAAATGTCTTCATCGGGTGCTTCCACCGCATTGTACATTGTAAAAATAATTTGTGCAATTGTTTTGAAATTTTGTAATGAGTGTAAAAGTATTAGTTCGTTGTTATCATTTACTCTTTTTTTGTATAAAAATACAAAGCATATTAACTGAGTTGAATTAATTTTACATATAACAGCGTGTCCTAAATCATAATCAACTGAAGTATACGAGTGAGATAGCACCAAATCTAGTTTGTTCAATAAAAAAGCATGAATGTCATTATTGGAATCACGATTATTTTTGTATAAAAAGTTTGTGGTCTGCTTAGCACTATCCAAAAAAAAGACATTAGCATTTAATATTTTTGCTAGTTTTGCAATGTTATTCATCAACACTCCTAGTTTATTCATTTATAGTGACCAGACAATTGAGACTAAAAAATATGTATTCTTAAAAATTTCGTTCTTTAGATACTCGTGAATTATTGTATAAAAAAAATAATAAAAAAATAACCATATGCCGGTTTATGGATTTGAATTTGCTATAAAATCCCTTTTTGTATCATGAAAATATAAAAAAAGTAATAGATAATAATTAATAGCCATGAAAAGAATTGTAGTACATTCTTTGTCCGATTCGAGAATGGGGGGGAATTATAAAAAACTTACGCTACCCGGGTAGTTAAAGTTTTTGTTGCTTTTAAAAAATGTAAATATTTTTTAAATTATACACACATCACAAACATTAGAGTGAATTTTATAAAGATTACAATAGCAAAAGACAAACTCGAGCTACAGTTCATGGTGAGAAAGAATAAAATTTCTCAGATGTTGTGAATTAATTTTTATAAAAAAGAACAATTAATGTTCTTAGAGAGGAGAATTATGAAAAAAAATATTCACAAGAATCTGCGCAACAAAATTGTTCACTTCTTGGGAATTGTTTTATTGATGGGATCGATTGTTACGAGTTCATTTTTACAGCCAATGCTGACTGCTTCTGCAGCAAGCGACATAACACCGCAATATACCAATAACAGTAGCGGTATTTCGCCAACTAACTCTTGGACTATTCCAGGACAAAATACTGTAATCAACCATCAAGGTGGGGATACTACTAATGGTTGGGACAAGAATAGCAGTTGGAATGGTGATTCATCTGATACATCAAAATCATATTTGAAATTTGGTACTGATACTAGTAACCCTGATTACCAAATTCGTAAGTATGCTAAAGAGACTGCAACACCTGGGTTATATGATGTTTATTTGAATGTTAAGGGAAATGAAGTTAAGAATATTAAACCGATCGATATTGTGTTAGTTGTTGATATGTCGGGATCAATGGAACCTAATAATAACTCAACTAAAAGTAATAGAGCACAGGCAACTAGAGACGGCGTTAAACAATTTTTACAGGCTATCAAAGATGCTGGAATTGCTCAGTATGTTAATGTTGGGTTAGTCGGATTTTCAAGTCCAGGAGGTTATGTTACAGGCTCAAATGGGTATCTAGAAGTTGGGATGCAGAGTCTTTCAACATCTGGTCAGACAGAACAAATAAATAACACGTTATCTCCAACTTTCTCAGGTGGAACCTTCACACAATTGGGGATTCGTAGAGGTCAAAAAATGCTTGATGATGATAAAAATAATCACCAAAAAATGATGATTTTATTGACTGATGGTGTTCCAACCTTTTCTTATAAGGTTACTCAAGCAACCACCATTTCAGGAACAACCTATGGAACAGCATTTTCCTCCTCAGATCAGGACCAACCTGGATCGACTTCGCAATTTGTCAGTTGGAGAAATAATTGGGAAAAGCGGAATAATCGTTACATTAGTGGAACTGATCCTAACGGAGCAACAACAAGTGCACAGAATTATGGATTATATTACAATACTGGTAATAATGTTAAAATTTGGAATACTTGGCCAGCAACGCTTGGAGAAGCAAAAATTAGCAGAGACAGCGGAACTGAAATACATGCTTTAGGGATACAGTTAGGGGATGATAATAATAATAATTATTGGGATTCACCACTTTATTTATCTTCCAATAGTGTGCGTTCCAGGGCTAGTTTAATTGCTTCATCTGGACTTTACCAAGATGCCAACAGTGCTTCGGACGTTACTACCTACTTAAATAATCAGGCAAAAAATGTCCTAAGCCAATTCAACACCGTCAACCAAGGCACTATTTCAGACCCACTAGGTTCCCAGTTTATATACGGTGACGATACACCAACAGTCAAAAGTGTTGGTAGTAGTGTCGTTCAGAATTTGCCAACTGTTACCAAATCAAACGGAAGTATCTCTGTTAGCAATATGAACCTCGGTAAAAACCAAGAAGTTCAAATTCACTATCAAGTTCATTTGAATACCGAGTCGGATAAATTCCAACCGGATTACTGGTATCAGATGAATGGTAAAACAACCTTCACACCGACAAAGGATAGTAATGCTGTCGAATTCGGCGTTCCTTCTGCTAAAGCACCTGGAACGGCGATAAAGGTTACCAAGCAATGGCAAGAGTTGGTTGATGCATCGAAGCGACCGGATAGTATTAACTTTAATGTAACAAGGACTGTGAACAACCAATCAACTAATTGGCAAGCTTCTGGTATTTTGAGTAAAAGTGATAACTGGGCAAAAACGTTTAAGCAATTGAGTAAAAATAACCAATCTATTTGGTTGCCAGCGTATGACAATAATGGCAATACATTTAATTACCAAGTTTCTAGTGAAGCTACGGATGGTTATGTTTCAAGCATTGCTAACAAAACGAATGAGTCAACAATCACAAATACACAGTATGGTTTAATTATTGATAAGTATGCAAGTAATTCAACAAATAAACTCACTGGCGCTGAATTTATTGTTAAATCAGCAGATGGCAAGCAGTCCTATACATTAAAGGACAATCAGTTGCAACAACTGTCACCAGGTAATTACACTATTCAAGAAACTAAGAGCCCAACTGGGTATCAACTTGATTCTACGGTTTATCCCATAACATTATCGCAAGATGGTAAATGGTCAAGCAGTGGGCAAGGTATTAGTGTGACATCACCAACCGCTAATGGTAACGGCTATAAAGATGGTTTTTCTATTGCGACTGATAAATCAAACAATCCTGACAAGAATAATGTTGTTAGATTTGTCAAAAATGATGCTCTCAAGAAGTTTGATCTGACAGTTAATAAGGTTGATAAAACTACTGGAAATGCGCTAAAAGGTGCTAAATTCACATTAACTGACTCTGCGGGCAAAACATCGTCTTATAAAGAAACTGATCCAACAGCGATGTTTACTTTTGAAAATCTTTCATCAGGAACATATACTTTGAAAGAAACAAAAGCGCCTGATGGCTACATTACTAGTCAAAACGTCACAATAGTAATTTCTGATGATGGCAGCGTTAAGGTAACTAACAATAATGGCGATTGGAAATCAACCTTACAAAATGATGCGGGTAATAATCAGATTAGCCTAACGGTTAATAATACCAATAAAACTGTCTTTCCATCTACTGGTGGATCAGGTAATGAACTTTATTTGATTGTCGGAGGTGTTTTCATATTAATCGCGGTACTTGCTGGCGGCTATTATGTTTTCAGAATTAAGCGAGGTTATCGGTCATGATTAAAAAAATGATGATTTCTATTGTAACGATTCTATCAGCTGTTCTGTTAAGTTTTAGTCTGTCACACAAAAATGTCGAGGCGGATCTATCTAGTCCTGTAACAATAAAGCTTAATCATCAATTAAGTGTTTATGGTTCAGATCCAATGGCTTATATGCCAGGCGCAAATGTCACTTTTAAATTATACGATTTAACCAATGATTATCAAAAACATCAAAATGATGAGAATTATTTTCAAACACTAAAATCACTTAATCAAGGTATTGAAAAATACATTAAACAAAACAACGTTCAATTGGTTGAGACTGAAAGAACTGATGAAAATGGACAAGCAATCTTTCATGCAGACAGAAGCATTGGTAAAGCCTATTTAATCGTTCAAGAGCAGGTGAAACATTTTGATAACAATGGGTTATTTTATGAACAAATGACCGATCCAATTGCTTTTGTGCCAGCTGATCAAAAAGTGCATCAAGATATTTTAACAATTGATACTAAGTCTGCGATTGTTACAAGAGTGCCATATTTTTTCAAATATGGTCAAACATTAGATCAAAAAGAAACACCATTAGCTGGGGTGAAATTTGTCTTTTATAGATTAAATAATAATCGAAAAGAATATCTTACAAATGACAATAATTGGCAAATTGTAACTAATCCGTTACACGATAGCGCAATTAAAAAAATAGTATCTGATGAAAATGGCTTAGTTGCTTTGAATGATACTAAATTAGTTGCTGGAGAATATTATTTTGAAGAGGTTGCAACATTAAAAAACTTTGAAATTTCAAAGTTAGCTCAGCAAATTAAAGTCAATATTCCCGCAGTTAACAGTATCAATGACGTTTTACCAATTACTGTTAACGGGCAACCATTATCAAAAATTTCAGCTGGTACTATGCCGGACTATATTATGAAAAATGCGCAACCACGCATCTTGAATTATCAAAAAAAGCCGACTATACTGCCAGCTTTACCAGCAACGAGTGCGGCGATAGGTTCTATTTCTGTTATTGGTTTGGTGATGGTGATATTAGTTTTGTTTATGAAACAAAGAAATAGGAAGAAAAAGGGAGAATACAAATGAAGCGTAAAACATGGTCAACATTGGCCAATACAATTTTACTAGTGCTACCATTATTGCTTTCAGCAGTTTTAGGTGTTGCTAATGTATCAGCAGATTCAACTGACACAGTTAATGTGACATTACACAAGCGTGTGTTTGATGAAGGCCAAGTACCGGCAAACAAGACCAACACAGGTGATGTTGATAGCAGTTTTGGTGGCACACCACTAGCGGGTGTTACTTTCACAGCTTATGATGTTACAGATCATTATTTGGCGCTACGTAAAGGTGGGCAAACGGCTGAAGAAGCTACTCAAGCTGTTCAAAAAGATGCTGTTGATAAAGCACCAAGTTATGCAAATCAAGTGGGTCAAGATGTCACTAAGGGTGATGATGGCACAGTGACTTTCTCAAATTTAGCTTCTAAAGATGGTGATAAAGATAAAGTTTACTTATTTGTTGAAACGAATTCACCAACGGATATTACACAAAAAGCTGATCCAATTGTATTGGCACTACCTATCTATAAGACAGGATCTGATTCAGAGATCAATACTAATATTCATGTTTATCCAAAAAACGAAAAATCAACTGCTATTACGAAAGATTTGAATGATAAAAGCAAGGCCGCTTTAGAAGTTACGCTGCCTGATGGTACAAAGGTATACAATGCTACATTTGGCCAAACATTTGGTTATCAACTACAAATTGCTGTACCTTGGAACATTGCTGATAAATCAACATTTAATGTTGTCGATACACCTAATTTAGGTATCGATGATGATGCGTCAACTGTTCAAGTTGCAGGACTAACAAAAGGCACTGATTATAAGGTTGAAGCAAGTGCTGCTAATGACCAAAATGGTAAGGGCTTCAAAATTACCTTTGATACAAGTACTGCTGCTGTGAAAGCAGCTGCAGGAAAGAAATTAACTATTACTTATGATGCAACGCTAACTAACGCTGCAGTACCAGATAAGGCTTTAAACAACACGGCGACACTTAATATTGGTAATGGCACTGACGTTACTTCAACGCCAACTCAGGGACCAGAAATTTATACTGGTGGCATTAATTTTGTTAAGCAAGATAAGCAAAGTGGTAAAACACTTGCTAATGCAGAATTCCAGTTGGTTAAGTTGAATGCAAATGGTGATAAGGTTGCTTATGCAACACAAGCTTCTGATGGGTCATACAATTGGGCCGCAACAGCTGATGGTGCTACAACATATATTTCAGATTCGAAGGGTACGATATCACTAAAAGGATTGGAATATTCAGCTAAGTTGTCAGATGGCCAAAGCTACGCCTTGGTTGAAACAAAAGCACCAGAAGGCTATGCACTTTTGACAGCACCTGTTAAGTTCACAGTGACAAAGGGAAGCTTTGGTGCAAGTCAGTTGATTACAATCACGAACATCAAAAAAGGTATTTTGCCATCAACAGGTGGTTCAGGTATTTATTTGTTCTTAATAATTGGCGCATTGATGATGGGTGCTGCTTATCTTTGGAACAAACGTAATAAGAAAGAACAAAACATTTAATTCATCTCTAGAAAGTGCAAATCATGATAATGGTGCGCGCTTTTTTTATCAAAGTAGTATCAGATCAAGTGTGACATTCTTCTCAGAAATACCTCGGTGGCGTTTAGTTTGGCAAATTATAAAGGGAAATGAGAACATGTCAAAGATAAATCATAATAGAACGAATATTTCATTGAAGTTGTTTATTGCCATTATGTTTATGATTGGCTTTATGATATTTATGTACCCTTTTTTTGCCAATGCTGTTAATAATTATGTTGCGCAAAGAGAGGTTAATTCAGTTAATCAGATTAATCAAAAAGCAAGTGATAAGAAGTTAAAGGAACTAATCGCAGCGAATAAGAAAAAGAATGAAGAAAATCAACAATTAGGAATTTCTCCAGTCAAAAATATTCTTGGTACATCTCTAAAAAATGTGCCAAAGGAAGATCAGTCTTATTATAGGCAACATGCCTTAGGTAGTATATTTATTCCCAAAATATCACTAAGTTTACCAATTTTTGATACAACAACTGAAAGTTTATTGCAACAAGGTATCACATTGTTGCCTGGCAGTTCATATCCTGTTGGCGGTAATAACACTCATACTGTGCTTTTAGGTCACAGTGGTTTGACTAGTCAATTGTTGTTTACCAATTTACATAAGCTAAAGAAAGGTGATAAGTTTTTTTTCAAAGTGTATGGCAAGCGATTAGCTTATCAAGTAGTTAGTAAGAAAGTTGTGTTACCGTCGAATTTAAATGATGTTGGTATAAAAGCAAACGAAGATTTGGCAACTTTGGTGACGTGTACGCCATACATGATTAACACTCACCGACTGTTGATCACTGGTAAAAGGGTTCCCCTCAGCAAATCAGCATTTGACCACCAAGAAAAGCAAACCTCGCAATACCAAGCCAAAAATCTGTTAGTCTTATTGGTACTACTTGTGACTGTTCTTGCGATTATTTGTTATATTTTGAAACGAGAAATAATTGAACTATTAGCCGCCAAACGCTCTTATTTATTGCGATTCTATATTTATCAAAATCATCTTCCAGCGCCGAATCTATCTTTTAGACTGATTCAAAAAAATGGAAAACCACTTTTCAATCAGCAGGGCGATATGTATCGAGCAACTAGTGATAAAAACGGCCAAGTTAACTTTGGCAAATTGTTCGGTGGACAGTACAAAATTTTAATTGAAAATTCTATGACAAATGAAAAACCATTTTGCGCTTATGTAAAAAAGTTGACTAACAAACGATTTTATTTAAAAAAGACAAAGCGAAGTCATTATCAAATCATAATGGAAAGTAATCAAAAAAATGACTAAAAAGAAGAGAACAAAGCAAAATTTTATTTTAAATCTTATTTTTTTAATCGGTTTTTTGGTTGCGTTGTATCCATTTTATGTTGGTGCACTTAATCATTTTATTGATGAACAACGTATTAAAACCCTACAATCTCAAACAAACAAAAATATTTTGTCTAAAGAAGCCAGTATGCGTAAAAAAAATGCAAAATTGCGTCAAGACGGTATCGTGGCAGGTAGTGATCCTTTTTCTGGGTCCACTTATAATGAACACGTCGACCTAAAAAAGCACTTAATCGGAAAAATTAGTATTTCAAAAATCGGATTAGATATACCTCTTTTTGATACTACCAACGAAGAAACACTCAATTATGGCGCAACAGTATTGCAAGGCACTTCTTTTCCAATTGGCGGGGAAGGAACGCATAGTGTTATTTCCGCTCATCGTGGATTGGCATCTCGGGTTTTATTCACAAACCTCAATAAAGTTAAAAAAAATGATGTTTTTGTTTTAACAGTATTGCATAAAAAATTAGCCTATAAGGTTTTTAAAATTCAAATTGTTAAACCTGAGGATTATCAAGGATTAAAAATTGAACCAAACAAAGATTTAGTTACGCTTTTGACATGTACACCATATATGATTAATTCTCATCGACTGTTGGTGACCGGATATCGGGTACCCTACACAGCAGATATGACAAAGAAAATTGATACCGCCAATAAGTGGCATACTCTGAAACAAGGCATAATTCTGATTGGTGTTGTGTTGTTGCTAATTGGTCAGTTCTTTTTACTCTGTCGAAAAATTGTGATGATGAAATTATCAAAAAAGAAATTCAATTTTTCTTTTTACCGACTTAACAAAAATGGAGAGCCTATTGCTGATATAGGTTACCAATTATTCTCCAAAAATGGAAAAGTGACTCTGAAGAGAGATGGTGCGCCGTTAATTCGTTATTCTAATTTGGATGGTCAAGTCGTATTTGATAATTTACCGGGTAATATGTATGTTATGAAGGAGCTGGGCATACCTAATCAAACTAATGTTAAGATAGGTGTTAAAAAAATAAGTGATAGGCACATGTCATTTTATCCTAAAAAACAAGATCAATTCTATTTTAATTCCAAGAATGGCGAAAATTGGATTAAAATGTGAAAGTAAAAGATATAACACTAAAATAATTTTGAACTGAGTAGTCTAGATTTGGTAATTAACTGAATTTAGTCTACTCATTTTTGGTAGCTGATTATTTTACTGGAGTTTTAAGCCTGTCAGTTTAGAATTTAGAACAGTTGATGATTAAAACATGACTGTATGAGAGCGATTCACTATCTTAATGAAATTAAGGTTTAATAGGATGACAACATAATTGAGAGTTACAAAATGCTATTGATTAACTGTCCTATTGGTTTAATGCTATATTTGTAAAATTGTAGTGTTTTTACATTATTATCAAACGGCAAGACTAAATATAAGTTATTAAAACTATTTTTTTATACTAATAGTGATATAGTGATATCTAAAATGTTTAACGTTTATCATCGGCTAGCAATTTACGTGTATAGAGTCTAAAAAAAATAATGAGAACTTCAAATTTATTTTATGACATAGGAGAGTATATGAAAAATACAATTAAAGTAATGTTTGTTTTTGGCACGAGACCAGAAGCAATTAAAATGGCGCCAATTATTAAGGCAATGGCAAAAAACAATCATTTTCAAGAAATTGTTGTTGTGACGGGACAGCATAGAGAAATGTTGGATCAAGCGCTTAATGATTTTAAAATAGTCCCTGATTATGATCTGAATTTGATGAAAAATGAACAAAGTTTGTCAAGCATAACAATTGATGTTATTCAAACATTGGACGGTATTTTGGATAACGACAGGCCGGACATTGTTTTAGTTCACGGTGATACCGCGACAACTTTTGCTGCCAGTGTTAGTGCATTCTATCATAAAATTACTATTGGTCATGTGGAAGCTGGGCTACGAACTTGGCATAAATACTCACCCTTCCCAGAAGAAATGAATCGTCAATTAACTGACACACTTGCTGATTTGTATTTTGCGCCAACGATTCAGAGTCAAGAAAATTTGCTTTTGGAACATCATAATCGTGAACATATTTTTGTAACTGGTAATACTGCGATTGATGCATTAAATTATACTGTTCATAAAGAATATAACCATAGTGTGCTAGATAAAATTGAAAAAGGTCATCGTATCATTATGCTAACAATGCATCGACGCGAAAATCAAGAAAATGGATTGGAGTCAGTTTTTAGTGCGGTCAAAAATGTGATTAAGCAATATGAAGATATTGAAGTTATTTTTCCAGTTCATTTGAGTCCACATGTACAAGAGGTTGCTCATCGCTACTTTGATGACGTTGATAAAGTTCATTTGCTACCACCATTAAATACGGTTGACTTTCAAAATATTGCAGCTCGTAGTTTCTTCATTATGACAGATTCGGGTGGTGTGCAAGAAGAAGCACCATCGCTTGGGAAACCGGTTTTGGTCCTACGAGACAATACAGAGCGACCAGAGGGAGTAGCGGCTGGTACTCTGAAATTAATTGGCACACAGTCTGATAATGTTCAAAAAAATATGCGTTTATTGTTAGATGATAAAAATGTTTATCAACAAATGGCCAGTGCTAAAAATCCCTATGGCGACGGAAAAGCATCTGAAAAAATTTTGGATATTATTTATCATCATTTCCAATAGTTGAGTAGGTAATTTATAAAATGAAATATAAAAGTAAAACATTAACGTTAGAAACATTGATTCTTTTGTTTATTGTTGTTATCTTAACAATCACAATTTCGGTTGGACTATTAGATAAATACCTAATGATTCCAATTGCAGTTATGATGTTGCTGGGCATTATTACAGGATTCTTTATTGATCGTATTATTTTAGTATGGTTAGTAACTATTGTTGTTTTTGTTGGTATCGCCCTAATTTTGAATATTGGTTCGCAAGTTAGCGGTGTAATCAAAACTTTGCTACTTGTGACCTTTCCTTTTTTTTCTACTATTAGTGTAGTTATGCGCTCACAAGTTTTGAGTCGTAATACATTAATTAATAATAGAAAATTGATCATGCGTAAAATGGAAAAGAAAAATTTGGTCACCAAAACACCAACGCAAGCATCACTTAGAAAATATTATGACAAAATAGTTAGCAAATTTTCTGATCGTGAACCACTCGTTGTACTAACATTAATTTCTCTGCCATACTACGAACAACGGGAGTATGCAGATCAAAATCAATTGTTCCAAGTGCTTTCAGATATATCAACATTACTAAAAGAAAATCGGCTTCCTAGCGAACGTATCTTTTATTTCGGTCATAGTGAATTTATTATCGTTAGTCTACGAATTAAAGAAGATGAAGTTAACTCATTAAATCTTGAAACGCGACAACAACTTAATGACACATATTTTGAACTTAATGGTAAAAAACAGGAATTACGTTATCAATTTGCCAGTTTAAAACTAAATCAGCGGGAACCATTAAAATTTGATGACGTATTGAAAAAGCTACATCGAAAACAAGAGACCGATTTAATTGATGAATACTTATTATAAGGATTAAAAAAATGACAGAAAGCATTTTTGTATTGATTTCATGGCTAGTAACGGGCATATTTTTTATTAGTTTTGTTATTCTTTTTGTTTTTTTATGGATAATTTATTACAGAGTGATTGACATTTTTAAATTGGAGTCAGAAGATGAATTTTAGTCAAATAATTATGGTGTTAGCAATTATGTCGATTTGGATTGCGACTGGACTTGGGCTGATGATCTTATTTAGTGCCACTCATTTTTGGCTAACAAGTATTAAAAAAGAAAGGCAAAAAGTCTTTCGACTAGCAACTTACCCTAAGGTAACAGTCGTCGTTCCTGCCCACAATGAGGACGTTGTGATTGCCCAAACTGTTGAAGCTATATTAAATTTAAATTATCCTAAAGAACAGTTAGAACTGTTATTGTATGCCGACAACTGTGAAGATGACACCTATGATCAAATAAAGAGTGTTGTGTCGTTACCACAGTATCAACATATTGATGCGACGGTTATTCAAAGAACGGGGACTGGTGGAAAAGCAGGCGTATTGAATGATGCTTTAAAAATTGCCACAGGTGAATGGATCTGTGTATACGATGCAGATGCAATGCCTGAAAAAAACGCACTTCACTTTTTAGTAGAGAAATCCAGAAAAATATGCGGCTGTTTTTGGTAGAAATAAAACAAGAAATTATAAACAAAATTTTTTAACAAGGTGTATTAATTTAGAAATTGTCAATACACAAAGAATTCATCATGTTGGCTTATGGCATCTGTTCAAAATTGGGCGAATACCAGGGACAAATTTTATTATCAAAACAAGTTTTGTTAAGCAGATTGGTGGTTGGGACAATGGCGCATTAACTGAAGATACAGCCATTTCATTTAAAATTATGCAAAGCGGTAAATTGATTGCTTTGGCACATAATTCTGAGGCGTTTCAACAAGAGCCTGAGACTTTGTCAGCATATTATCAGCAGCGCAAGCGCTGGGCTAAGGGCAATTATCAGGTGATTTTGGATAATTTCAAACATTTATTTGATCGAAGTGTTTGGCGGATAAAGTGGGAAGTTTTTTATTATATTAGTACATTTTTTTGGTTCAATGCTGCGATTGTCATTTCTGATGTGATATTTGTGGTTAATATGGTGACTTGGGGGATTAGCATTTTCAATCCGAGTGTTCATATTTTATTTACAATTGGTAGTAATAACGTTGAGCTAGCAAATTTATTGATGATAAATTGGTTTTTGATGGTTGGCATTTACTTATTACAAATCAATATAGCACTTGCGAGTCAGTTTGGACAATTGACTGTAAAAAATCTATTAGTAGCAATCATTTCTTATATAACTTATGCACAACTTTTTATTGTTGTGTCAGTGGTGTCAGTTATTTCCGTACTTTTAGATCATATTTTACATAGAGACGGTACGAAATGGTACAAAACCAAAAGATTTGGTGACTAAAGGAATTATAAATGACTAAAAGAATTTTATCGTTTGTCTGGTTTTTTATTGTGATTTTACTTTTTGTTTTTTCAGTGCAATATGTCAAAAATGAAAGTTCAGAGCATAATAAACAAGAAATCTACAGTCAGTGGCAGCATAAATATATTTTTAAAACGCCTCAAGGAAGATACGTGAATACCTCATCCCGTAGTGAAAATGGCGTCGCTTTGTCTGAGGCACAGGGATATGGCATGTTAATTTCTGTATTAAATGATCAAGATAAATCTTCAGAAAATCAGTTTTATGACCTGTATACTTACTACAAACATCATCGTGTTAAGGGAACGTATCTCATGTCATGGCGTTATACTAATGGCGCTAAGCAACAAAAACAAGCAGATTTAAAAAATAATGCAACCGATGGGGATCTTTACATTGCTTATGCATTAATTTTAGCATCTGAAAAATGGTCACAGCATAGATCTGTCTATGAAAGTACTGCAAAACAAATTTTAGATGATATTTTGAAGTACAACGTGAATTACAATAATAATATTTTGACGGTTGGTAATTGGGCGGATGGTTCTTCCAAGTACCAAAACTTAATGCGAACTTCTGATGTTCTACCTTCGTTTTTTGATAAGTTTTACGAGTTTTCACAAAATTCTCAATGGTTGACAATTAAAAATAAAATGCTTGACAGCCTTTATCAAGCCAGTCTTAAGAGCAACGTTGGTTTGGTACCAGATTTTATACAGGTGACAAACGATAACAAAGTGAAATCTTTAACCTATGGTAAAAACGTTAAACTCAACAAGCACGATGATGATTATTACTATAATGCATTTAGAATTCCCTATAACTTAGCGCTTGATAAAGATAGAAGTAGTAAAGAAAATCAAATATTGATCAAGTTGATGAATTTCTTTAGTTCACTTGAAAAAATAAGTAGTGGTTATAATATGTCTGGTAAACCGCTTAATAAATTCCAGTCAACTAGTATTTCGGCCCCGTTATTTTATGCTGCTTCAACTAGTCAAAAATGGCATACGCTGTATCAAAAACAATCCTTTATATTAGATTATGACTGTTTAAATCATAACTATTATGATGATACTTTATTAGTTCTGATATTATATAGTACTAAATGAGAACTTATCAAACAACTGTCAAAACAGCATATTTCATACAAATTAAGGTTGGTAATATTAACATCGTTAATGACGTAAAACGTAAAAAAACGAAATATCTAAATCATTGCTGGAAAAGTAATGTGTCGAGAAAACGGAACGTATTTAGATGGACTTAAACGTGTGTTCGTCGTTATAATAATTCAAATAAACGCATTTAGCTAATAGATAAATTGTCCTTTCAATTTTTTGAACACATTATTTTTTGCGAGAACTTTATCTTCATTCAAATGATAACAGTGCCATTTCGTTTGTTGGAGACGACGTCACCCCATGCAAAAATAGGATCGTTTAGTATTCTATTTGAGCTATTATGGATTGGTTTTGATAAAATAATAGTTATGAAAGGTAAAATACTGAATGAAAAATATTGTGATAACTGGTGGTGGATCTGGTGTTGGATTTGCCATAGCGCGAGATTTATCAATTAATAATCAAGTGATTTTGGTTGGCCGTAATGAGCACAAGTTGCAATTAGCCCAAACTAGTCTTGGTAATAATGTCAAGTATGTTGCTGGTGATCTGTCAATCAATTCAGAACGTCAAAAAGTTGTTGAATTTATTTTGAAAAACACAGAGCGGATAGATGTCTTGATCCATAGTGCCGGTATTTATCCAACTAACAGTCAAGATAATATTAATAACAACTTGTTAGCCCATTATTATTTGACAATAGCTCTTTTAAAAGTATTAAGAGGAAGTCGAGTATTGATTGTCACGGGAAACCCACAGGCTATTGCATTGGCTCCAATTTGTGAACAACAGTTTAACGCGTTGATGCGCGCCACATGGGCAATTACTCATAAAATGCTATTAGTACAGGTACTGGTTGACCAATTGGCAGCACAGAAGACCACTATTAATAGCTTTTTCCCTGGGGATGTAAAAAGCAATCTGATGGCGTATACAAAGTCTCTGACGAATACTTCTGTACCGGTGGGTAGCTTACTGGCTTTGAATGAAAAATTTGAAAATGTGACTGGTGCGTTTTTTGATGAAATCGGAAATAAAGTACCTCAAAATACTGATAAATACAATAAAAATAATGCGAAAAGAGTCTTATCACCTTATATCCGAGAGCTTGGTTATTCATCATTGCACAGACTTCAATAATCAGCTTTTTTCAATTGAAGAGGTGGCAAAAAATAAATTGATTGGCAGAGTCATTAGCATTTCTTATTGATAACAGCTCTATAAATAATCCAGAAAAAATTCTAAAATTGTGAAATTGTATTTTGTAACAATCGCTATAACGTCACCATAACTTTTGAAAGAAGTCCAGTTATGTCTAGTTAGCCCATTACTAGACTTCGTTGCGAATCTAAATGGGTTAGTTTTTGTCATTCGGATTCGCCTGGTTTGACTTTGACGAGTGATAGGCTTTGTTATTGACTTATGAGCAATCTAGAATGATTGAAACAGTTTACACGTTTTTGTTACTTTATATAAAAATAGAATTGACAGAGTAGTATTGTAATGATAACAGAAATTTTAAATAAACTAAGTGCTTGACACCAAAGAGACTTTTTAAAGAATACTGGCAACTTTTATTTGTTTAATCAATGACTGATTTAAATTTCCAGTCTTGTTGGTAAAAAGCTTGCTCCCAAAACTGCCATTCTAGTTCACAGCTTTTTAAGAAAAATTGCATAGCTTCTTCACGTTGTGACGATGTTGCCTCTGATGCCAAACGATCAATCCAATCGAAAATTTGATCAGAGAGTGTGGTCTGAGAATCATCATCCGTTTTGGCATAGAAATCAATCCATCCTTTAAAAGGATTAGCTTGATTATTAGCCTTTTCTTGAACTTGCTTGCTGGCAATTTCATGGTACGTCCAAGGACAAGCTTGAAAAGCAGCGAGAATATTCAGCAGTAAACCTGTATCAGCTGCACGATACATATGTGATTCATACAAATATGCTTTTGGTGCTGGTGTTGCATGTTGTAACATTTCATATTGAACGCCGGCCACATCGCAAAAGACGTGGTGTGGATGAATTTCGCTATTCAAAATAAAATCAATTGAATTCGCAAAAAATTTTATCTCAGTGCGGTCAGTTAGTTTTGTAATTGCAGTGGCATAAATTTTAATAAATTCACTCAAATATTGAAAATCTTGTTCAACATAAAAAATTAAAGCTTCTCGTGGTACATATCCTGTCGCGATACCACGGACAAATGGGTGTTCATGAATAGCAGTCATAATTGGTTGTGCATGAGCACGTAATTCTTCTGAAAACAACATAATATCTCCTAATAATTGGTTTTTAGTCAACAAAAAAAGCGCTTTGTTAAGAGCGCAAAAAGAGCATCTTTATTAAATAAAAGAATGCCACTTTCCTACGCTAGTGTTGACTAGATCAGGTTCGAAGGGACTGATGTAAACATCATCTCAGCCAAAAAGGCACCCCTAGTGGACAACATATAATATTTTATGAATTAAGAATAACACTACTACAAAATAATTACAAACATTAAAAAAAAGTAGGAATCAGTGCATTGCATTTTTGAAAACAATGAGTTATACTTTTTCACGTAGTTTAATATTTTATCTGGGGTACCGTAAGGTTGAGATTATACCCATTGAACCTGTCAGGTTAATACCTGCGAAGGAAGATAAGTTAGATTAAGACATTTTTTGATGCCATCAATCACTAGTCTCTTTTGTGGTTGGTGGTTTTTTCTATGATCACTTATTACTAAAACGGTATATTATCAAAACTTACGACCTCAATCAAAAGGAGAATATGTTTATGGAACAGTTAGAAATCTCATCTGAATCAAAGGTTAGGTGGTCGTTGCGAGAAGTGATATTAATGGCATTAATAGGTATTGCTTTTGGTGTCATTTATTTTATTATGGATCCAATATACACAGCTTTAGATGCTGTTTTGGTCCCACTCGGATTACATCAATACACAATTGCAATTACAATTGGTCCTTGGATGATGGCAGCGCCACTTTCCAGCTATCTATTGAGAAGGATGGGGGCTGGATTAATTGGTGAATTACTAGGTGCGACAGGAGAAGCACTTTTGGGTGGTTACTGGGGTGTAGCGACTTTAATTTCTGGTTTTATTCAAGGAATTGGATCAGAGTTAGGTTTCACATTAACAGGCTATAAAAATTGGAAAACAGGTTTAATTTTGTCGACCCTTACAGGAACTATTGTGACTTTTGTATGGTCATTGTTCCATGATGGCTATCTTCAGTTTGGAATTAGTATGTTAATCGGATTGTTCATTGTACGGTGGATTTCAATTGCTTTTTTTGCTGGCCTACTAGTTTATTGGATTGTTAATCTATTAGAAAAGTCTAAGTTATTAAAAAAGTGATGTTAGGATAACCAACAATGACGATTTTAAAAACTAGCCATTTAGATATTAAAATTGATGAACAATTAATTTTAAAAGATATTACGCTATCCATACAACCGGGACAATTTATTTTATTAGTTGGTGAATCAGGTTGTGGGAAGTCTACATTGATGACTGCTCTAGCGGGTTTGTATCCCAAGTATGGTGGTGAATTGTCAGAAACAGTTTTATTAAATAAACATAATATCGCAACAATTAAAGCCAATTTTCGATCGAGAAAAGTAGCTATGTTATTTCAACATCCCGATCAACAGTTCGCAATGGATCGTGTGGAAGATGAATTAATTTTTTCACTTGAAAATTTGTCTCTATCAAAGCAAGACATAGATAAACGAATCAATGAAGCATTAATTGAAGTTGGTATTGAACCACTGAGGCATAGTGATTTAGCTCATCTATCAGGTGGGGAATTGCAAAAAGTGGCTTTAGCTGAAACGTTGGCCATGGGCGCCGAAATCATTTTGTTAGATGAACCTTTTGCAGCGGTTGATCCCGTGCATCGAAAAGAATTGCAGTTATTGTTGAAAAAGTTAGCTGATCGTGGACATGGCATTCTAGTTTCTGATCATGATACAAGTGGTTATCAGTCGCTGATGACGGATGTCTTTCGCATAGCAAATAAAACACTTTATCAAGCAGGTAAAAATGAAATTAAGGATATGTTTAATGAATATAGTCCGCAGCTGTTACAGGTTCACAATACAGTAGATGAACTATCATTTAATATGGTTGATGTGACATTGAAAAATGGCATCATGCCTATTTTAAAAAATAGTGATTTTAAGTGGGCAAAAAATAAAATAACATTAATTACTGGACCAAATGGTATTGGTAAGTCAAGTTTGTTATTAACTTTTGCGAGATTGCATGACTTTCAAGGAACATTATGCTACGAAGAGCAATCGATTAATAATTTACCTTTTAAGAAATATGCACGTTTAGTGGGGCTAGTTTTTCAAAACGCAATGAATCAATTTTTAAACATTACAGTAAAAGAAGAACTTGAGCAGGCTAGATCAAAGAGTCGTTTCAAAGGATACTGGACTGAAGACAAAATATCCAAAGTTATCGACCGGCTAAATCTTGACGGACTATCAGAGCATAGCGTGTATGAATTGTCAGGCGGGCAGCAAAAAAAATTACAATTATTAATTATGATAGTTATTTCTCCAGAAATATTATTATTAGATGAGCCTTTGGCGGGTTTGGATAAGATGTCTATTCAACATGTTATGGCAACTATTAAGGAGGTCGCTGATGATTTACATCAAACCGTTATTATGATTTCGCACCAAACACATGGCATTGCAAAATATGTTGACTATCACGTTCATTTCGATACAAGTGGCCTGCGCTATGAGGAGAAAATATGTTGATGAATGAAACTCAAAAACTATTATTGGTCTTACTTATCTCTTTTGAAATAGCTTTCACAAAATCAGTATATCTCAATTTAATCTTGATTGTAATGAGTCTATTAATTTTATTGATAACTGGGAATTTTGCAAAGAACTTTGCTCGATTGTTGATTGTAAGTATACTGCCGGCCATTGGATCATTTACTTCGTTCTACTTTTTTGGTACCGGAAACAAAGAACAGCGGGTACACTTTGCTTTTGTCATGACGACTCGTGTCGGAGTGTATATTTTTTTGGGCGCAGCTTTTATATCGACCATGGTGTTATACAAATTACTACGTTCTTTGGAGCAAAATGTCAAAATGTCTGCTACCTTTGTCTACGGTATATTAGGCGCTTTTAGTTTTATTCCTAAAATTATACACGCTGTGAAGACGATTCGTGCAGTCGGTATGATGCGAGGAGAAGTGTTGCATTTTTGGTCTCCAAAGCTATATTTTAAAGCGATTACCCAGTCATTGGTATGGTCCAATAATTTGGCCATGGCTATGACTTCACATGGTTTTGAGGAAGGAGAAAAACGAAGTTACTATGAGCGGTTTCCAGCAAAATTTGGTGGTTGGATGATTATTCTGATCGTGATGTTATTCATTCAATACTGCGTTTTTATTTTACGACTCTGGTAATTATTTTTTAATCATTAGCTAATTTTGAGAGCTACACCTTTGATCAAAGATTGAACAGTTTAGAAAAGTCCGCGTTTTTCCTAGAGAATATAAAAGGAGCTGAATTATGAACGATAACAAAATTGTTTTCTTTGACTTAGACGGCACGCTTTGTCCCAATAACGATCTAAAAGTTAGCGTGGAAATGCCCGAACTGTTAAAAACGTTTCCAAAACGTGGGATTCTGTCAGTCATAGCTAGTGGCCGTAGTTTTTATGAAACTAAACCATTACTCGAAACACTGGAACAAGATGCTATTCAAAATACGATCTGAAAAAGGGAATTGAAATATGAATTTGAAAAAGACATTGAAATTATATTTGGTTACTGATCGACAGGGGCTTTGCGATGAGGATTTTTTGAATCGGGTAGGACTGGCATGTAAGAGCGGGGTCACACTAGTACAATTAAGGGAAAAAGAGCTTTCTTCGCGTGACTATTTTAATTTAGCCGTTAAGGTTAAATTAATTACGGATAAATACGATATTCCTTTAATCATTGATGACCGTGTGGATATTTGTCTAGCAGTTGGAGCTGATGGTGTTCATGTTGGTGATAGTGATTTACCAATTAATGTTGTTAGAAAGCTGTTAGGGCCGAACAAAATAATTGGTGTATCAGCAAAAAGCGTGCAGAGCGCACAGGAAGCAGCAAAACAGGGAGCTGATTATATCGGCGTCGGTGCGATATATCCGACCCAAACAAAGGTTGTCACACAACACACATCTATAAAAACATTGCGGGAAATAAGCCAAAATGTTTCTATACCAGTGATTGCGATTGGAGGTATTAAGGAGGCGAAAATAAGGCACCTTGCAGAAACTGGTATTGTTGGCGTTGCAGTGGTAAGTGAAATTATGCAGGCTATCAATATTGCGCAAAAAGTGCCTAATTTACTTAAAGAACTGCATAAAGTTGTGACGAAAGAATAGATTCAAAAGAAAAAACGATCACAAAATATTGAACCTCACATAGGCATTACAAATATGCAGGAGACAAAAATGAATAAAAATGTAGGTATTCAAAGATTAACAATAGTAGCCGTCATGATTGGTTTGGACGTGATATTGTCACCAATTTTTAGAATAGAGGGTATGGCTCCAATGTCAAGTGTTATGAACATTATAGCTGGCGTCTTTTTAGGGCCACTTTATGCAGTTGTTATGGCATTTGTGACTGGTATCATCAGAATGCTAATTTTGGGTATTCCACCACTTGCTTTAACAGGGGCTGTTTTTGGTGCTGCTGGTGCAGGATTACTATACAAATATGGACAAAGCATTTATTGGTCTATGCTTGGAGAATTTTTAGGAACTGGCATTATTGGATCATTGATTTCTTATCCTGTAATGATTTGGTACACAGGACAACAGCAGAATATGTATTGGTTCGTGTATACGCCACGTTTTATTGGTGCAACAATTATCGGTGCTGTTATTGCTTACTTTGTCATTGCTAATTTATTGAAAATTAAGGCTGTTCGGAAAATTCGCCTTTTATTTGTAGGTTGAAACATGGAAAAAATAGATATAAAGACCTTTGATAGTATTTTACCTTTAAAAAATTCACCACTCATTCATTGTATAACAAATGACATCACTATCGAGACAGTTGCAAATAGCATTCTATACATTGGTGGGAAACCAATTATGAGTGGCGACAGTCGAGAATTTCGTTCTTTATTCCAGACAACAGATGCTTTATTTTTGAATATGGGGCGTATGAGTGAAACCCATGAAAAAAATTTGAAATTAGCCAGTCAACTGGCTTATCAAACGAAAAAACCAACAGTGGTTGACATGGTTGGCTATGGTATTACCCAACAAAGATTAGATTTAGGAAATGAGATAATCAGTACGCATCCTGCTATTATTAAAGGAAATAGTTCTGAGATGCGACGGATTGTTGGATTGCCTACGTCCGCTCGTGGAATAGATAGATCAGAACAGGACAACCAAGACAATACAGTCTTTGAACTAATTCACGCCTTAAAGATGGTAGCTAAGCAACAGCCAGAAACGGTGTTTGTTGCCACAGGCCCAATAGATATTGTCGTTAAAGGTAATCAATGTGTCAAACTTAATAATGGTGTGTCTTTGTTGGATCGCTTTGTGGGGACTGGTGATATAGTCGGTGCTTTAATGGCCACTTTACTGGGTGCTGGTTACGATGCCTGGACGAGTAGTTTATTTTCACTTAGTTATCTCAATATTGCTGGCGAACAAGCTTTTTCTAAAGCAAAAGGACATGGTATTGAAAACTTTCGTCAAACTTTTCTGAACGAACTATCTGTACTCAGTAGCCATAAAGATTGGGTTAATGACATACGTCCAGTGTCTTAACGACGCCTTTTGAGTGAAGCATTTTGTCATTTAAATATTTAAATTCAGCACTCGTGTAGTGTGAGCCATTTGTAACAACATCAGCAGTAACTTGTATCGTTAATGTCACAATAGCTTGATTTATAATTTCAAAAAGCATATAGTTTCTATTTAGAAACTATATGCTTTTTGAAAGGATGATTATGGATAACAAATTAAAAAAAATACTCTCAGAGTTACAATGCGAATTAGTGGCTGAAAGGAACCTAGTGAATCCTGAAGCAGTGAGTTGGTTACAATATGATATTTTGAGCCTTTTGAGGATAAAAGCTTACTTACCAAAAGAACTTAGCAAGCATTTGGGGATATCCAAATCGAAACTTTCTAAAAATTTGGCGGGATTGCATACTTTAGGCTACATTAGTCAAAAACCCGATCTACTCGATAGACGTGAAATGATTACGGATTTAACGGAAAAGGGTCAAAAATTTTTGACAGAAACAGATAATAAACACAATGAATTACTTGTGGACGCTCAAGCTAGTTTAACAAATGAAGAACAGCAACTATTTGCGCAGTTGTCTGAGAAATTTGTGTCAGAGCTTCGAGAAAGAAGGTTAAGTAATGGCACAAAATAAAATTGTTGTTAAAGGTGCCAAAACGAATAATTTAAAAAATATAGATGTTGAGATTCCAATTAATCAGGTAACGGTGATAACTGGCGTTTCTGGATCAGGAAAGTCGTCGTTAGTATTTGATACACTAGCATCAGAAAGCCAAAGAGAAATAAACAAAAATTATAGTGCCTATCTACAACAACTACTTCCAAAATATGATAAACCAAATGTTGATACGATTCAAAATTTGCCTTTCTCCGTTGTTGTTAATCAAAAAAATATCAGTGGCAATGCGCGCTCTACTGTTGGTACATTCACAGAAATTTATACAGCGCTGCGTTTATTATTTTCTAGAAAAGCACAACCATTTATAGGATATTCAATGGCTTATTCATTATAATAACCCATCTGGTATGTGTCTTGATTGCCAAGGATTGGGTTATATTCAAGAAATCAATAACGATAAACTTTTGAATACCAATTTATCCTTAAATGAAGGCGCCATTCAGTTCCCAACTTTTCAACCTGGTGGCTGGCGCTTAACACGTTATACCGAATCCGGATTTTTTGACAATGCGCTACCGTTGAAAGATTGGTCAAGAGATACGTTCCAATTATTTTTATATGGCGAAGAACAGACGCCTGACCATCCAACAAAATCATGGCATAAAACAGCCAAATATCTAGGCCTCATACCACGTATAAAAAAATCTTTTTTTCACCAGGAAGATGGCAAATACAGTAAAGAGATTGGCGCCATTACTCAAACAATTACTTGTCCGACATGTCACGGCACGAGACTTAATGAAGCAGCTCGTACAGCTATTCTTAATGGTAAAACAATTGCCGAATGCAGTGCGTTGCCGCTTATTGATCTTAAAAAATGGTTGGGGAAAATCGTTGATACGGATATCGAGTCTGTACTAAAAGATTTGAATTTAAAAATTGACAATTTAATAACGGTTGGACTTTCTTATTTAAGTTTAGATCGCCGTACAAGTGCACTTTCTGGTGGTGAAGGGCAAAGAATTAAATTGTCTAACCATCTTAATAGCGCTTTATCAGGGGTACTATACATATTCGACGAACCAAGTGTAGGATTACACCCACACGATTTAATCGGTATCAACAAAATTTTTAAATTACTTGCTCAGAAAGGTAATACAGTCGTTATTGTTGATCATGATCCAGACGTTATCAAAAAGGCAGATAATGTTATTAATTTAGGTGAAGAGGCTGGTGAAAATGGTGGCTATCTAACATTCGTGGGTACGTATCAGGAATTACTTACCAGCGGAACTGTAACCGGTAAAGCCCTTAGCAATCCTGGTCTGGTGAACAATCAAAGTTTACTGAAAGAAAATTTTGTTAGTTTGCATCATTTAAATATTCACAACTTAGTCGATGTGAGTGTTGACATACCTCAAAAGGCGCTGACAGTAGTATCTGGGCCAGCTGGTTCGGGTAAAAGTTCATTGTTACATGCCTTTATTAAATCACAGGATGCCGTCACAGTATTAGATCAAAAACCAATTCATACAAGCAGTAGGTCGAACATTCTAACTTATTTAGATGAATTTGATCAATTGAGAAAATTGTTTTCACAAATCACTGGTTCTTCTCAATCATTGTTTTCATATAATGGTAAAGGCGCTTGCACAGTATGTAAGGGTCTAGGTTTTGTGAAATTGGATCTGGCGTATCTGGGTGACGAAATTTCGGTTTGTGAGGCTTGCCATGGGACTCGTTATTCAAGCAAGACTTTATCTTTGAGTGTGAAAGGATTTAATATTCACGAAGTGTTAAATTTTTCTGTGGCCAAATTCGCCAACGTTTTTCCTGAATTTTCTAATGTAACAACGATACTTCAAGAGTGTGGGCTTTCCTATCTAAATATAGGTCAAGCGCTAAATACACTTTCAGGTGGCGAATTACAACGGCTCAAATTAGCAAAGAATCTACTGCACAACAATAGTACTACCATTGTGCTTGACGAACCAACAAGTGGTTTACATGAATCAAATATTCAACAAATCATCAATTTGTTAAAAAAACTAATTGTGAAACGTCAAGTGACTATAATTGTGGTGGAACACAACTTGCGGTTTATCGGTCAAGCTGACTGGGTGATTGATATGGGTCCGAGCGCGGGGGATAATGGCGGAAAAGTTCTTTTTGAAGGTTCGCCAATTGAACTCATGAATCATTATCAAACTAATACATCTATTGCAATGCAGGAATATTTTCTCAATAATGGTTATACAGACTAACGCTATATCAACATTTTAGGGATGAAACAAGTAGGGCGACCACAAAGTCCATGGAAGTCTGATTCTTATTTTACTACCCTTTTTTTAAATCGCACAAGTGTTTGGGCTTTATACCAATTGCTAGATTTTGGCCTGATACTCTAGCTACAGCAAACAAGTTAATACGGTGGCTATCCTAGATGAAAATGGTGCTTATGGTGTAACAGATAGAGGCCGAGACTCTAAGAAAAGTGCTGACTAGTGCCACATCAGATAGTTTACAGCAGCTAATGATCGGCTTTGGATCTAGGTCTTAATGCTGGTCGGATTAGTTGTTGAGATGATAAACAAAAACAACAAAAAATGACTACTCTTAACTTTTGACAGAGCTAATGATCGTAGGATTAATTAGTATAGACGCCGTATAAAACTGTTTTGCTAGGAGTCATAGGTGGCGCTACGACTCATTTCAATGTACTTTGTATCAAATGTTTTAAAGACTATCACTAGATCAGTTGGTCAAGAATGTTGGTCAAAAGGAGAAAGTCGCTAACTTATCAATTAAGAAAGTTAGCGATTTTTGTGGATGATAAAATACTGATGTGGTTAATCGACGAGTAGATTTGCCTGACAATAATCCAAACACACAGCCACACAATTTCTAGTGATAAAATCAATCGAGGAAGTGGCAACTCAATAGATTTTGACTATGTATATTAAACAAGAGCGACTGGCTAATTAAAAGGTCAAAATGTAAAAATCAAGTGTTAATAGTTTCTATCACCAGAAGACTATAACAAATAATAAATTAATTTTTGATGTATGCCATGTTTTTTCTTGTAAATTACTCTTACTTGCCCAAATGAATCCCTGTGACTCAAAATACTAGTCTAACGTTGCTAAACATAGTAAGAAAACAATTAAGTTTTTAGTAGCAGTGTAGTATCAGATGAACGCAAAGATAAAAACAGGAAAGTAGGATTAAATGTAATTGAGCACGTGATCAAAAATAAGCCTTAAGACAAATATCATAAGATATAATAAAGTCTAGAAACCGCACCAGATCAGATATAAACAGGCATAAAATTCAAAAGTAACCGCCAAAAAGAATACAAATTTTCTATTTTGGGTTGACATGTTTCGTTGCACATCAAGTTGCACACCATATTATGAAGTAGAATATTTTTATTTTTAAGGGTTATAAGCCTTGATATGACAATGTTTCTAAACTACTTCATGATATGGTGCTTTTTTGTTCAATTTATTTTTGTTCATTAGCACGTTATTGAAACGTTTTAGATTGGTAACACAAATTTGTGCTATTGGAAGATTTTTATGTATGAGTGTTGGTGAATTTATGTGTAAAAGACGAGAAGAGCTGGGAATATCATTACGTCAGTTATCCAAGTTGACGGATTTGTCAGAAAACGGTCTTTTCCGCATCGAATATGATCGAACTAATTTGTATGCCTTTGAGGTTAATCGTTTATCACAAGGGCTCTATTTATCTATTAATGACATCATGGTGATTGTAGAAAAATATGATACAGAAACAGTTAGTTACGCAGACCGCATGTTGTACCAGCGTCTGAAAGAGAGAATAGGAGAGCTTGATGGAAAGAATTAGTCTAAAACAGGTAGAAACCAGTGAGCGTTTTTACCGTGTACCAAAAGCACTGTTATTGAATCCATTTTACAAATGTCTAAAGCCTGAAGCTAAACTGGCTTACAGCCTTTTACGCAATCGATTTAATTTATCAATTTCAAACGAATGGATTGATTCTAAGGGTGATGTTTATCTTTACTATCCTAATGAAAAATTAGCTCATGATCTTAATGTTGGAAAAGATAAAGTAATTCGTATTAAAAAAGAGTTACACGAATATGGTCTATTAGAAGAATAACGACAGGGATTGAATAAGCCGAATCGTATATATGCTGGAAATTTAGAGGTTAGAAAAATCACAGAAAGCGTAACAGATATTACTGATAACAAGGAAGTCTCAAAATGCGACTACCGGAAGTCTTGTTTTACGACACTAATAATACTGAGTTAAATAATACTGAATTTAGTAATACTAAAACCCCTTCTTTTGATGAGGATGAAGTCACTAATAATAATCATTCAAAAAAATCTCAACAGTCATTTATCGCAATCGGCAAAATCATTCAAAAAAATCTTGAATTAAGAAGTGTAGTCCAAGGTTTGATTCCTGATTTACTTTTGAATGAACCCCAACAAGCAGAAATTGTCGTACGCGCTCTTGATCGTGGATATCACTTTTTGATAACCGAACTTGAAAAAAATAATTCTATTTTGACTTTGCAAAAGCAATTACAAGGTGATGACAGCATCAAATTATTTCTGACAAAGATTGGTGGTAAGTAATTGGAGTATATGCGAGGTCACTTGGTTGATATTAGCCAATACGGTAATTATTTTGCTAATGGCCTTGAAAATCGTTTGAAAATTGCGATCACAACAAGTCAATCGGTATCAGGCTTTTAACTTTAAATTGGAGAGAGGAGAGATATAATGGCAAACCAATACAACGTATTTATTGCAGTAGACTTTTTCAACTCAGACATACTTTTTGTAGCTAACTCATCAGGTGAACTCAGCCGAAAAGTGATCAAAGCAATTGAAAATCAAGAATTAGAAAGTGATGGCGCAGTGAGGTTATACCGTACCTCTTATCAACCATTTAAGGCTATAAAAAAATTCATGGAATGCTATCACTTACCATTTCATGAAGCTGCAAGACCGAAAGGGAGAGATTATGAAAGTCAGACAATTAACGCTGTTGGATGAGAAAAGTTTACAAGAACTACAACAAACCAAATACGTCGTCATTCTCGTTAGGAAATTGAAAAATAATATCGTTCAACCAACAAAAAAACAAGCCTTTGTCTGCTTAAAATCAACTGAAATGAAAGTCAAAGGTGAGTTGTTTGACGATTGCTTAGGTAATCATTATGTCGGTTGTACAGTCCTGAAAGGCATTCATTATTCTGAAGCTGGTAACCAAATCCCTGTGTTTAAACTACCAAATAATATCCAAGACTATTTAGCCAAACAATTGACACCGATTGTTAATTTACTGGATCAAAAAAGGAGAAATTATTATGCAAATTAATCACCACGTAGGACGTTTAGTTCGTGACTTAAACTTCACCGTAAGAGGTGAAAATGAAACTAAAATTGCCTACTTCAAATTAGCCATTAATGATTTAAAAGATGGCAAAGCCACTTACATTGATTACGTTGCTTTTAACAAAACGGCAGAATTGATTCGTGATTATGTGACTGATGTTGGCCAAGTAGTAGAGGTTGAATTTGTGATGCGCAATCACAATTACACCGATAAAAATACAGGTCAAAAAATTTATGCTATACAAAATCAAGTGACACAATTCCGCATCTATAAATCTAATCACTCATCGAAAAATTCTGCTGTTCAAACACAGATTGCTGACAGTAAAATTAGTGAAGTGACAGATAAGGATTTGCCACCATATCCTGACTTTAATAGCAATGCATTTGAGTATGTGGAGGGGTAGGACGATGACTGCAATAATCACAATAGCTGATAAATTTAGAAATATCTTTCAAAGATTTAGTCGATTCGGTACTTGGTTTTTGGAAAATCAGCGGCGCAATTTAATTGCAATATTTAGTCTGTTTATCCTGATAGCTTTTAGTACAACCGTGATGGTTAATATTACACCTCGACCTTCAAATTTGCCTAGTACGGAGTTAAATACGCCAGTGTCATTTGGCACTTTGAACAAAACTGCTAGTCTGACAAAAAGTGTTTTTAATAAAAATAATGGTGTTTTGGAACTGCATTATACAATCTCTGGCAGTGCTGTTTCTGATCAAGATTTGGTTGATATTAGCAAAATTAAATTCACTGCTATGACTGATCATGGTGGTAGTCAAGTGACAGGTCGTGTCGTACCAACTTCGAATAATACAGTCGTGGTTCAATTTAAAAACCTGAGTCATAACTTCAATGCTGTAACACTAACAGCTCATGATAAAAGCATCAATACTGCCACAGTCGAAGCGCCAAGTAGCATAGTTGCTGATAGTTCAAGTGCAAAGAAAACTAACGCAAACAGTAATACTGCAAGCGGCAAATTCATCATCAATCGTGACAAAGTATCTAAATCAAATACGCTAACATTTGCCAGCCAAAAGGAACTTGAAGTTAGCGAAAGTGATGCCAAAATTTCGGCACAACAAACACTGATTTCCAAGAATATGAACGCAGTTGTTGAATATCAAAAAGCAATTTGGTGCACCAACAGAACTCAGTCCAAACAATGAATTGGCACAATCTTATGAAGAATATAAACAAATTCGGAGTCGGGATAAGCAGTTAATCAAAAAATATCATCAAACCGGAGGACAACTCGATGAAGATTAAAAAGCCTAATAAAAGAAAAGAACAACTAACAAAGTATCTAGCGCAACTTGATGAGTTTAATTGGCATCATCCGACGCAAGTTAGTGAGATGGCCGACAGTCAACATGAACGCGATAACCGAACTTACTATTTGGCCCAAATCAGTTTAATTCTGTTTAATAACTATCAACAATCCTACATGCAAATTGCTCAAATGCTGAACATGTCCTCCAGAACAGCCCGCCGTTTGACAATTGATTATGAACAAGATTTTGATAGTTTAGAAGAGATTATGGAGGAATTGCAAAATGGCGAAGACTGGTGAAATTGCTGCATTTGCCCTGGGTGAAAAAAAGACGGCAATGGTCAATTTACCAGCGCAGTTTGTCACGTCTAGTACAGCAGATATTAAGGGACAAAAATACTCAGACCTAGTTGATTAAGCTAATAATTCGGAAAAGACAAGTGATCTCAATAATGAGTCCATAACTGATCTCCTTGATTTAAAGGAACAATTTAGAAAGCCAGGAGACGCTAACCGCAATTCTGCGGTAACAGAAACGCATCCAATATTTGGTAGCGATAAACTAAATTATGATAATCAATGATATTTCTGTATTGAGAAAAAACTTGGATGAGGCTCAAAAAAATGGCAATAATATCCATGAACTCGCTTTTTCAATCAGAGGTGATTGGTTAGTTAAAAACAATCTCTATGATCCCGAAACTCGTATGATAGACCAAAATAAATTGAAGCATGCAGAACAAGAGGTTGCTAAGACGCTAATCAACAAAGGATTTAATTTACCTTTGGGAGAAGATGAAAATGATGTTGTTTGGTTTGGTGTGATTCATCAGGATACTGACCACCTAAACATGCATCTTTGGTTTGCTAAAAAAAGCCAAGAAACGCGGACTGAGATGATCAAGCAAGAAGGTAAGTATAAAGGGCAGCCAATAGGTGTTATACCTTTAGAACTGATTGAACAAGCCAAGCGACAGTTTAGAAAACAATTAATGTCATCACAGGAATTAAGGCGTCATCAGGAAATATTAAAAGGTGTTGGTGGCTTTAAAAAAGGAATCGTTGAGGCAGCGCCTGACAACCTATTAAATGATCGTCATGCTAAAGCCATCAAGCAAATTTATGATGTTTTACCTCAAGACATGAAAGGGCGGTGGCAAGTTGGTAACGCCCATTTAACAGCTGGAAAAGGCAAGATGGCAAAAGCAAATCAATTAACAAATCAACTTTTAGACGATTTATTTGAAAAAGAGCTTAAACCCGAATATGAGGGTTTTAAGTCGTTGGCACAAGAATATGATGCCATTAATATTGAAGACCAAGGTGTGATGCATAAGGGGCAACGCAAGTGGTCTGAGAATAAGGAAGATGAATTAAGAAAACGCTTAGCAAACCAACTGTATAAACATTTAGCACAAATTGAAGACACGTCAATAAATGATATTGACCAACAAATGTCGGAATTGTTAAGTCAGGCTAAACAACGCGACGAAGGGAATAATGTAGATAAAACTAAAAACGGATCTAGCCCTCAGGAAAAAAAATTGGCCTCCAAGCCGTTGATCAACAATGTAAACCCAAATTTAAATCACATAGGTGATCAGATGCCAGTGAGGGGTGGTTCGTTTAATAAAATTAGTCGCTTGTGGTGGCAGGACATCAGTGCTGAGACAAACGCAGAACGTCAATTCTTAAGAAACCAAAAGAAAGTTGAACAAGAAAGAGCTCAAGAAGAATATGAGTCACAAATATCAAGGGAAAGGTAGAGTGAAGTTACTATGACATAAAATGATATGTAAATGGCAAGGCAGCCCTTATCATAACCTACCAGCAGTATTTACTGCGATTAAGCTAACTCGCATACTTTCAAAAAATTTACACTTAAGGTTATTGACCAAAATTGCTGTGAGATGCTCCTAGAAAAATTCAACATTGAAAATTTGAGTGAGATACTAAAAAAGTCTAAACTTATATATTTAAGATTCATAAAATAATTAATCCGCAATATATTTTATTTCTTAAGTATAAGATTCAAGTAAATGATTAGAAGGTATTCTTTTCTTAAAAGATAAGTAATGATACTTACAAGTCTTAAAAATATTTTATGTTGTGTTATGCTTTCTTCATCGATTATAATAATCCTCGATAACTATTACACTGAAACTTGAAATAGTTAGTTATATATGAGGAGAAATAATTATGACGATTAATATTTGTTGGCTTTCAAGCACTAGTTCTGGGCAGGCGATAAGTTTAATTACAGACAGTCGTTTGAGTGGTGGTGAAATGCGATTTGATGAATGTAGGAAATTATTTAGTTTACCACGTGGTGACTGTCTGATTTCATTTTCGGGAACGACTGATATAGCATATACGTTAATTAATCAGGCAATCAGTACTGTTCAAACAAGTAGACAAAGTCAGTCTAGATACCAAGACATTACAGAATTAAAAGGGCAGCTACTCAATGAAATTTCTAGTTTGGTGTCAAAAATTCATATCTATTTTCCTAATAATGATTGCGGTTTAAAAGATATTGAAATAATTTTAGCTGGATACTCTTGGAAGAATAGTCGATTTGAAGCTTGGCGAATTAGATCTCAAGCAATGACTACACCATCTCACGCAATTCAGAACATTAAAGAAAAATCAGTCCACTATTATCATCCCGATCCTTTGCTATGCACATTTGTAGCTGACCAAAAATATTTTGACAACGCTCAACTGATTGTTACTGGAACAAAGGATGAAGCAAACAAGGTCCGTAGTGAATTATACAAACGTCGAAGAAATAGTTCCTCGACTGAATGGGAATGGGGGAATGAACCAATAAAGGTGATGCGGGACATACTACTTAGTGCTCATTTTAAACATGATCTTGAAACGACAAGTGCAGGGGCTTTACAGTATATGCGAGTGTTCAAGCATGGATCAACAGAGATGAATGCAGTTTTATGGCCGGATAATAAAGATTATTGGAGTCCAACAATTTGCGGGCGATTTGTGAATCAGAGTGAGAACTTTGATGCACCATTATTTGATCCAAGAATCTGCAGGGTAATACAAGTTCCATATTATAAGAACTCATTGAATAATAATAGTGATTACTATGATTCAATCCAAAAAAACCAGTCAGTTTTATAAAATTAATAAATATAACAAGCATTTATAAAAATACCCTTAACTGCATTTCTAATACGGTTATAAAAATATTACTCGTTGATAATTTTTTTGATTATGATTTTTATAGTAGCAACAGATCTAGCTTAGATAAAATTCGCAATAATTTTCTATTACGATAATAACTTGCCAACAAATCCTGCTTTTATACAAAAAACTTGCCAAAATTAAATGTGAAGATTATTCTCGACTTAGATAATTCGCCTTTTTGATTTATGGTAGACTACAACAAACATCCGAACAGTGCCCGTTTCTGAAATACCTTTCGTTGTGATTGCCAGTAGAGCGTTTTCATTGGTTTGGCATTTATTCAATTATTGATTTGATTTAATTCTTTGTGACTGATTGTTCCTATTTTTCTTTTGGTATAAAATGTCGGATATACCGATTCAAAGTTTCATTACTGCCACGTTCTTCTGGTGAATATGAATTGTACAAAATATACTGATATGCCTACTTTTTTTGTTTCATCATATTTGGTAAAAGTCTCTAATGTAATCAACTGGAATTAATTTCATAACTTTTGATGCACTGTAAAAAAACTCATAATGCCAAATAAGTTTGGCATATCATAAATGGGTTTAGTATATCCGCTTAAGGTTGAGATCGAATTTTTAGTACAATATCGAATATTGCAGATAATAATTATTTAAAAATCCTACTTTAGTAAAGGAGTGTTATAAAGTCAAATCATCTGTTATATCAAGAGTTAGTGAGTGGTTACACACTTTGACTTAGCAGCAACCTGCCAATTGGAAAGGTGCTTCACTGTAAACGGATGTCACTTAGCCTTGTTCGTATATCGATCACAGTTTTTTGTAATAGAGTCATAGTGACATAAAACAGGAGAAATAGATGTCAAGTATATTAGATGAACAGCTATGATTCATGACTTTACAACAAAACTGTTAAATAAAATCAATTAAAACACCTTATATTTCTGAAGCAGATTCGTCATTAATATTGCAAAGTACAGAAAATAAAAATATCGAATAATTAGCATCTGAAAACTGCAACAGCTAACTAGACAGGCCATCCAACAAAATATGAATTTGTATCACAAATTTTAAAATTTAAACAGTATGCCATCTTACAGTGCGAGAACAAAGCGTAGAGAATCCCTAAACCCTTGTATTTTAGACGTTTGGAAAACCTTTCAATTTTATGGTTATTGTCGTATGGCTGCTTATAATCAACAAACCGACGATCCGAAAGTATCTGAGTATATGACACACAAATTGATGCGCGAATTAGGAATTAGATCACGCATACAAAAGCGTTTTCGCAAACCCAACACTGTTGTGACTGTCAATCAAAGGCTCAATCTTATTAGACATTTGCATGATTTGAGTTGTGTTTGGCAAAAAAATATCACTTATATTAAGTTGACTAACCACAGGTGGTTTTACTAAGCGACCGTTTTGGATCCTGAGAAGAGAAAAATATTAAGGTATAAAATTGGCGATATAATGAACGAACTAGCCACAAATGCCTAACAGATAGCGTTAGATAAGGATCAAAAGCCACTAATTATTCATCCGGATACACAATACACCAGTTCTGAATTTAATATCAAATGTCAAAATTATGGTTTGAAACATCCATATTCACTCAAAGCACATCCATACGATAATGGCCGTATCGAAGCGTTTCATTCAATGTTAAAGCGTGAGGAGGTTTATGGGAAGACATACGAAACATTAACTGAAATCCAAGCAGCCATTGGTTGTTAAATTAATTTTTATAATCTCAACCAAATCTCAAATATTGTCTAAGTAATTGAATAAAAATAATCCAATTTATTGATTTCTGAGCAAGATGAGAGCGGATAAATTAATGTCTTTGACTTAAATTTGACTTTAAAAAACCATTAAATCTCAGAACTATTAAATACAGAACTTTTATATTCTCTGAGATTTCAAGGGTGTAGTTAGAAAATTAAATTAATAATATTAATTTACCATAAGAAAAAATGTTAATATTATTGTATACTAAAAAAGTTGTTACAATTGGAGGCATATTTTGATAAAACATCGAGAAGTAGAAGAATTTGAGTTACTTCTGGCTGAGGCAATATTTTTAATAGAAAACAAGCACAATACAAAGTATTCAAAGACCTTTCCTGATGAGATTGCGGCAGCATTGTTGAGTGGTACGGGAGTAGGGGCTATTGGAGTAGGGGCTGTTTTTTATGCATTTTCAGGCATGAGCGGTGCGGAAATTATGACTGCATTAGCGGGATTTGGTATAGGTGGAGCTGCTTTGGGAATCACAAGTGTTGTTACTGCGGTATTACTACCTGTAGTCCTCGTTTCTGGTGGTGTATACACTATTTCTAATCAAAAAAAACTAAGGCGAATTTTATACCGTCACATCAAAGAATCTTACAAAATACAGTCAAAATTAGAACACGATAATAGAGAAATCGCAGTAGCATTACTTCAGGGTATTAAGGATTATAGAAATAATCTTTGTAGCAAACACCGAGTTTTAAGATAGGGTTTATTCAGTAAAGTAATTTAAATTCCCATAATAGTCTTATTTTCCTCTTTATGCTACAACTGTTTTAAAACGTGTTTTTGACCAAAAGTTATTTCTCTAATGTCAGTATAGTTTCTGACAGTATTTTTTTTGATGCGGCTCATAGTTTAATAAAACATCACCGATTTTTTAATGTATACAAAATTCACACTAATTAGCTGTTTGATTTCTATTTTTAGGCCGAATCCGGAATTTGGATTCTTAATCGCCAGGAGCAGCTGAGTTTAAAATAAAACAGACAATATAAAAAAGAAAACGGTATATTTTGATGGTAAAAGTGGCGAAAAGTACAATTAATGCAGTTAACAGTTTTGAAAGATTAGATGACATTATTTTGTTTAAAGAAAGAGTGGATAGCACACATTTGCAGACATTCATACCACGAATAAATGGACGCGATTTCGACGTGTTGTCCATTCAAGAGAAACTTATGGAAGTAGTAAATGATTTTGCTTTGACTCGATTGAAAGTTAACAAATATGTAAATAATCAGGAATTTGCCAGGCTTTCTAAGGAAGCGCGACAAACATTTCGCGCATATTCTAGCAATACAGGCGAGTTAGGAGAATTATTTTTATACACCTTTTTGGAAGGACAAATGCGCGCGCCACAAATTCTTTCCAAAATGTCACTTAAAACCACACCAGGTGATTATACAAAGAAGTCTGACGGTATCCACTATTATAAATTACCAGAATCGGATAAATATCATCTCATTTTTGGAGAAGCAAAAATGTATACTCGGCTAATTGAAGGTTTTAAAAAGGCCTTCGAATCAATAGCGGAACATCAATCAGGAAAAGAATTTGAAAAAAGTTTAATTAGTTCGCAAATAGAAAACGAATTCATTGAGCCAGAGGATAAAAATCTTATATATTCTTTGTTGTACCCAACAGAATCTGTTGTAAAATTAAAAGTTTCAGATGCGTTCGGGATTTTTATCGGTTTTGAAATTAAAAATTATGATGGACCTGGTATTAGTGAAGATGGTTATGAAAAATGGTTGAAGAATACAATTATGGAGTATATACAATCTAAAATTGGAACAATTGAAAAACAAATTACCGACAATAACCTAATTGGTAATAATTTCTATGTATATCTCATGCCTTTTTTTGATCTTAAACAAACCCGAACGAACCTTACAAAGGGGATAACGGAATGAATGGACACACAATTATACAAGAGCTTAATAACAAAGCTCTTGAAGATGGATATCTCTACAAGTTACTTAAAAAAATTCAATTTAATTACGGCGTATTCTTGTTTAATAGCAATCCTTTACAATTGACACAAAAGGAATTCTTAGATATTTTACGTTTTTCTGATATTCTGTCAAGGTCCGACACACCCTTGAATAGAAATATTGCTTTAAAAATTGTTTCAACATTGTTTGACGAATACCAAGGTAATGAGATTTACCAATTTTTTGCACAAAACACGATGATAAAAATTGGAAATTTTCCTTCTCTAAAATTATTAGAAAAGGAAGGAATTGGTTTTGATAATAAGGAAGTTGAATTAGATAAGATTTTGAAGAAAACGTTTCAACAAACATCACATGAAGGCCGCTTTTTTACTGACTCTCAATACGAAACCTTTTTGGAACTCGTAAATTCTAATCATTACAGCTTTTCAGCCGGAACTTCTTTTGGCAAATCTTTTCTTTTCTCCGAATTTGTAAATTGGATTATCAAGGAAAAAAATTCAAGCGAAAATATAGTTTTTCTAGTACCGACCAGAGCTCTAATTACCCAAGTGAAAGAAGATATTGAGTTTAACATCAAGGACAATAATTATAAAATAGTGACTAATTCTGATATTCCAGCACTGTTCAAAGATAAGCGTTTCATTTTTGTTTTAACGCCGGAACGACTACTTTCATATTTTGCTAATAAGAATAATCCTACTATTTCAACAATGATAATTGACGAAGCTCAAAACATTGTTTCTAGTGATGAACGCTCAGCTACTTTTTATCATGCTATAACGTTAGCTGAACAGAAAAGTATTAAATTATATTTTGCTTCACCAAATGTTCCTAATCCGGAAGTTTTTTTGGAGTTAGTGGGCAATTCAACTGACGAGTCTAAAAGTATTTTGGATGTAAGTGTTGTGCAAAATAAGTTTTTTGTTGATTTTACATCCAACAAGTATCGAATTTATTATGACTTTGTTCAAGATATTGAGTACGATGAACGAGAATTGAATATTCATAGTTTTGATGATTTTTTAATGAAAATGAATAAAGAAGATCAGTCGATCATTTATTGCAATTCTGTTCGTTACACAGTGGAAATTGCAGAAAAGTTTTCACGTAAAATTACTATTAGCAATGATAAAGAACTTTTGGAATTATCTAAATATATTAAAGAAAACATTCACAGTGAATATTTTCTAGCAAATCTAATTGAAAGAGGAATTGCATTCCATTTTGGCGCATTGCCACAGGAGTTGCGCAAGCAAATTGAGGAGCTATTTAAACGAGGTAAAATAAAGTATTTGTTTACTACCTCAACGCTTTTGCAGGGCGTCAACTTACCGGCTAAGAACCTATTTATTTTAAGTGACAAAATCGGTTTGGCAAACTTAAATGAATTGGATTTTCGCAATTTAGCTGGAAGGGCAGGTAGGTTAGCAAGAGAACTATATGGAAACCTGTTTGTAATTCGTTTAGATTTGGGCTCAAAAACCGAGAGACTACTTAATTTTAGAAATCTTCCTGAAATAAAAAGCCAAATTTTATCTGGACAAAAAAATTTCTACCAGAATATAGGAAATGTTTTAGAAAATAAAGAAATGACAAATAAGCAAATGTCTGCAAAAAATAAAAGAGAAATCGCAGATTACGCAACTGTACTTACCTATCAGCTTAAAAAAAATGTTCCATCACAACTAATAGAAAATTTTAATCAAAAAAATAATGATTCGAAGAAATTACGTAAAAAGATGCTCGATTTCAATATTCCAGAAGATGCATTAATGTTATCGACTACTATAAGACCCGTGTATCAGGAAAAAGTTTACAATTTAGACGACCCTTTTATATTTGATACTGATTATTCTGCTAAGTCTTGTAGAAAAATTCTTGATATTTTAAGCACGAATTACAATTGGCATGCAGAAGAAGATGGTCGATATCTTGGAAATGAAAACCGTTTAGGTTATTATTCTGTTCTAATGTCTGAATGGATTCAATCGAAGCCTTTAAATTTCATGATTAAGAGCACAATAGTTTATCATGAAAGTAATGGAATAAGAATTTCAATAAACGGAGATCCCACAAATTCAGTAGTATTTCAATAAGTAATGTCAATCATGTTAATCACGTTATAAATAGTTTACTAAAAGACGTCGAAAATATTCTGAAGTTTAAAGTCAAAAATTATGTTATTAACTATTTAAAACTGACTAACCAGGATGACTCACAGTGGCAAAATTATTTGGAATACGGTACTTATGATAGCACCATTATTGAGTTGCAGAAAATTGGATTTGATCGAACAATTTCAATGGAACTAGCAAAGCATAAAGAAGAATGTTTTACATTGAACGAGGAAGGAGAAATAATTGACATAGATGTAAGTAAGATACTTTCTACTGATGTTTCACAAAGAGCTAAAAAACAAATTAAACTATTACTTTCTTGAATATAAAAAAACTTAAGAAATGGTAGATTTTAAGAATTGACCGAACACTACGAACTGCTAAAAAACTTTTGTAATGACTCCCAATTGAGTATTTTCCTTGGTCTTACATTGATCCAATGTTTAATTTGGTCTAGTTCATTTGAACTAACTGTTACAATTTTGTGCTTTTTTGGTATAAAGCGCTGGACATATGTATTCAATATCTCTTTATTATTCAGTTGATTAGGTTAATCATCAAAAGACACTAAAGAATCTATACCAATTTAAGTTAACATAATGCACGCTATCATAAGTAACGCTATTTCAACGTTTCACAGGTATAAAAAAATAAGGCCTCCAAAAAAAATTTCACAAAGTCTTTGGAAGCCTTATTTTAATGCCCGTGTTTTAAAATTTCACAAGCGTTTAAGTTTTAGACCAATTGCTCTTTTAGGGTATGTTATACTAATTATGGCAAACAAGTTAAGATGGTGGCTATCCTGAGTGGAGGTGGTGCTTATGGTGTTAAAACTGTAAACCCAGATTCTAGGAATGGAGATGCCTGGTGTCCGTATCGGATACTTTACAGCTGATGATTAGCTTTGGGATGTTTATCCTAGCGTTAATTACTTTAGTTGTTGTGTTGATCAAAAACAGCACAAAAAAATGACCATCTTAGCTTTGGCAGGCAGATGATCATTAGAGATTATTAAACTTAGCCACCGTCTTCAACGGGTTTGCTAGGAGTCGTAGTTAGCGCTACGGATCTTTTTTATGTCTTTATTATAGCATAGCTTTTGATTTTGTCACAAATTTAATGTTTTATTCGCTTGTTTAAGCGAACGTATGTTCGTATAATGAATTATACACAATTATTTTTGTAGGTTGCTGATGGGAAACGCAATCACAACTGAATATGATTATAGCAACGAAAAGCGTGACGTGTTTTTTTAATTGATTCAAAAAGTTTCTACGCCAGTGTTGAAAATGTTGAGCGGGGCTTTAATCCATTAAAAGGCGATTTAGTTGTGATGTCTGAACATGCACATCAAGTTAACATAATATACGAAATTTGAAATCCTGATATGCTTAAAACGTTGCTATAAAGCGATTTAATAAAAATAAAAGGGCTTGACAAATTAAAATATTGAACGTATAATTTTATATACGAAGATTAGGTCGCAAACGACGTCGTTTGCGACTTTTATTGTTTGGAAAGGGGTGTGCATGGCGAGTAGAATTCCGCAATCATTCATTGATGAAGTACGGTCGAAAGTAAATATTGTTGATGTTATTGGTCAGTACACGCCGCTCGCCAAAAAAGGACGTCAATGGAATGGTTCGTGTCCATTCCACGAAGACAAGCATCCATCACTTTTTGTTGAGGAAAACAAACAAGTTTTTAATTGTTTTTCTTGCGGTCGTTCCGGTTCTGTTTTTTCCTTTATTATGGAAAAAGAAGGGCTATCTTATCCAGAGGCTATCCTGTTTTTGGCTGAGAGTGTTGACATGCCGATTGACAGTAGTATTTCAGCGACGGCGACGCACCCAGTTGATGCGACGACTCAAGCAATTTATCAATTGCACAATGATGCACAGAGATTGTATCAACACACGCTACTTAATACGACCTCAGGAGAAGCTGCACTTCAATATCTTCACGACAAACGCCATTTGACAGATGATATTATTAAGACATTTGGCATTGGTTTTGTACCTGATGATAATTTGTTACTGAGTTACGCACAAAATCAGAATTTAGCGCCAGCACTCTTGTCAGCCTCGGAATTATTTCTCACCAATAGTTCTGGCGAACAGCGTGACCGTTTTGCTGGTCGAATCGTCTGGCCAATTAAAACTGAGCGCGGCCAAGTGGTTGGATTTTCTGGTCGCGCGCTGGATAAAGACAATTCAATTAAATACATGAATAGTCCTGAAAGTCCTTTTTTTACGAAAGGGCGAATCCTATATAATTTTGATCGTGCGAAAAATATCATCAGACAAACTGGCACAGCGATGATATTTGAAGGCTTCATGGACGTTATTTCTGCTGACATGGCTGATCAAAAAGTTGGTGTTGCGACTATGGGAACTGCGCTAACTAGTGATCATGTCCACCAATTAGCAAAAGTTGCCAAACGCATTTTACTGGTTTATGACGGGGATGATGCTGGTCAGACGGCTGCACGACGCTCGATTGAGTTGATTACGAACAATGCAAAATCACTTGAAATTGGCGTTGTTCATTTACCTGATAACCTTGATCCAGATGAAGTGCGGATTAAATTAGGCTTACCCCAGTTAGCACAGTCATTGACACAAAATATCCAAACACCGATTGAATTTTTGGTTGATGATGCTAAACGTGACAAAAACTTGAGCAATCAAGCGCAATATTTGCAATTTTTAAAAGAAGTGATGATCATATTGAACCGCGCTACACCAGTGGAGCAGGATTTACAGTTAACTCGAATTTCTAAAGAGTTCGGCACTTCTAAGGAAGCGTTACAAGCGCAATTGACGCAAACACTTCAGCAGAAATCCAACCAACCACAGGCGCAATCACAACGTTTGACGACTAGGGATGATTTCTATGGTGAGCCACCACAAGATAACTATTATGATCAACTTTATGAGGCTAATCCACAGTTTAAAAATACGGTTTCCAAAGTGGAGTTGGCCGAGCGTGCCTTAATTATGGCAATGATTAAAGACCCACAAGTGATGCGTCGTGTTAAATCTACTGCCGGTTTTGCGTTTGTTCATTCAGATTATCAGCTATTAATGATGTTAGCTGAAGTTTATCAGCGAGATCATATTGGTAGTTTCGACATTGCAAAATTTATGGATTTTTTGCAAAAACCAGAGTTGAACCAAAAAATAATGGCAATCGATCGTTTGTTTGGTGATTTAGAAGTTAAAGACGAAGCGGTTAGCGATTACTTACGTTTAATCATCAATGATGCCCCACAAATGTCGAGGATTGATGAATTGCAACGACAAATTAACGTTGCAAAGCAACAACATGACGACACGAAGTTAGTACAATTGACAACGGAATTGATTAATATTAAGAAGCAACAACAGTAATGGAACGCACTTTTAGTGTAAAAAGGAGTTAAGCATGACAACTGTTTCAAGTTCAAGCAAAATTTTAGATATCAAAGCATACCTAGATGAAAACAATATTGCTTACAATAGTCGCGCTAAAAAAGCTGAATTATTGGCTTTAGCACAAGGTAAGACACCCGAACAAGCAGCTGCGGCAGGAAAAGCCTCAAAGCCAAAGTCAGCCAAAAAATCTGGTCCACTTAAAAATCCAGAATATGACAAGGCTACAAAAGCATTAATTGCTGAGTTTAAGACTGCTAAGTCAATTACTTATGCTGATTTATCAAAACGTTTGGCAGAGCCATTCAATTTAGATGAAGAAAACATCGAACGTTTGATGGAAAAGGTTGAAGATGCGGGCATTGCAATTGTTGATGACAATGGTGACCCAGCACCAGAAGTGTTGAAAGCAAAACAAAATAAACCATCAGCAGAGGAGTTAGCCGAAGCAGAAGAAACGCCAGCTGGTATCAAAATTAACGACCCTGTTCGTATGTACCTCAAGGAAATCGGGCGCGTTAACCTCTTGAAAGGCGACGAAGAAATAGAAATTGCCAAGCGAATTGAAAATGGCGATGTTGAAGCCAAACAAGAATTAGCCGAAGCTAACTTGCGTTTGGTTGTGTCGATTGCTAAGCGGTATGTCGGTCGTGGTATGCAATTCTTGGATTTAATTCAAGAAGGTAACATGGGTTTGATGAAAGCCGTTGACAAATTTGATTACACCAAAGGTTTCAAATTCTCAACTTATGCCACATGGTGGATTCGCCAGGCTATTACACGTGCTATTGCTGATCAGGCACGTACAATTCGTATTCCAGTTCACATGGTCGAAACAATTAATAAATTGATTCGTATTCAGCGTCAATTATTGCAGGACCTTGGGCGTGAACCGCTACCGGAAGAAATTGGTGCCGAAATGGATTTGACGGCCGACAAGGTTCGTGAAATTCTGAAAATTGCGCAAGAGCCTGTTTCACTTGAGACACCTATCGGTGAAGAGGATGATTCGCACTTGGGCGATTTCATTGAGGACAATGAAGCCGTTTCACCTGCTGATTCAGCTGCTTACGAAATGTTGCGTGAGCAGTTGGAGTCAGTTTTGGACACACTAACTGATAGAGAAGAAAACGTGTTACGTTTGCGCTTTGGATTGGAAGATGGGCGTACGCGTACGTTGGAAGAGGTAGGTCGTGTATTTGGTGTAACACGTGAACGTATTCGCCAAATCGAGGCCAAAGCCCTGAGAAAGTTGCGCCACCCAAGTCGTTCAAAGCAACTTAAAGATTTTATGGATGAAAGTACGAATTAATCAAGACACTCACTGATCGTTGATAAAACATAGGCATCAACGTGACAATGAAAACAGCGGTTCATCTACCATCCCGCTCATCAAAACTAGGAGAATTATCAATGCAAAAATCTATGACAGTTTCAGAATCAAGCCGTACGCGCAACATTACTATGGTAGCAATTGTCGCTGCTTTGTATGCAGCGATTACTATCGTTGTTGCACCAATAGGATTTGGTCCAGTTCAGTTACGCCTATCTGAAGGGCTGAATCATTTATCAGCTTGGAACAAGCGTTATGTATTAGCGCTTGGATTAGGTGTATTAATCGCTAATTTGGTCTCACCTTTGGGTTGGATTGATTGGGTATTTGGCACTTTAGGAACCGTGATTATGACTACTGTCACTTATTTGTTTACAAAAAAAGTAAAAAGTGCGATTGTAAAAATTATTATTAGTTCGGCTGTGGTATCCACTATCGGCATGGCCATTTTGGCTGCGGAATTTACGTTTGCTTTCAGCATTGGCGCAAGTGGTGCTTTTGCCTCTGGGTCGAAAGGTGGCCTTTTCGCACAATGGTTGGCGTATTACATTAGTCTAGTACCCGGCGAACTTGTTTCATTAATCGTGGGTGGTATTATTATTTTTTCACTTAGTAAAATAGTTGATTTGAGTAAATAATGGCTAAGACATATACAAATAAGAATATTTTGATTACCGGTGCCGCTTCTGGCATCGGTTTTTCTCAGATGATGAGTTATTTGGCAAATGGTGCGAATGTGTTTGCAATCGATCAACAAGTTATAGATGCTCAGCATGAGAGGCTTACAACTTATCAACTCGATATCAGCCATCATGACGCGTTGATTGATTTGCTCACTGCTATTACAGAGAACGCCAGCATTGATGTTTTAGTCAATACGGCAGGTATTTTAGACGATTATCAACCTAGTTTAGAAATCAATTTAGAGAATTGGCAACAGGTTTTAGACGTGAATGTTACGCCCATGTTTATTACAACTAATGCAGTGTTGCCAGGTATGATTGCAAGAGGTAGTGGTCACATTGTGAATATGGCGTCAATCGCAGGATTTTCTGCTGGTGGAGGCGGCGCGGCCTATACAACAAGCAAACACGCTATCATTGGTTACACCAAGCAATTGGCATTTGACTATGCAAAAAAGGGTATTCACGTCAACGCGATTGCTCCAGGAGCTATCAATACGCCGATGAATGCGGCAGACTTTGCGGGTGATGGTGCTATGGCGAAGCAAGTGGCTGAACAAACACCTGCAAAACGCTGGGCGACACCACAAGAAGTAGCTGATCTCACCTTATTTTTAACTAGTCCACAAGCTGATTATATCAATGGTGCAGTAGTGCCAATTGATGGTGGTTGGAGTTTAGGACATTAATAGATTCAGATAGTGGTGTTTGTTAATAGCATGATCATTAAACCTTTCCAAACCCTCACGGGTTTGTTTTTTTGTGTTCATATACATGATATGATAAAAGTAATAGTAACTTAAAAGAACGAGATATGAATAGGGGAATGGTTCATGTGGCGAAGAATTAGAAGGTGGCTTTTCTGGTTGGTTGTTTCCTTATTAGTCATAATATTGACAACTTTGTTAGCATTCAGTTTGTCTCCAAGACCAAGTGCATATTTGATTAAACGTATGTTTGATGGGCCAGTAACGATTACGGATAAAAGTGCTTTTCAGTCGGCTTCTAAAAATGTAACGGTGACCAGTAATGTCGTTTATCCGTCCTATTATCAAAAAAACACTTTAGATATTTATCGACCTAAAAATGTAACAAACTCTAAAGCAACACTTGTCTGGGTTCACGGTGGTGGGTATGTGGGTGGTGACAAAAGTGGCATGAAGGAATTTGCCACAAAAATCGCTGCTGACGCCAAATTAACAGTCATTGCTATTAACTATCAGTTGGCGCCCACTGCGACTTATCCAAGCCAACTATATCAGTTAAATGACGCGATAAATTATCTAAAAAGCCAATCAAATTTGAATACATCAAAAATAATTGTTGGTGGTGATTCGGCTGGTGCACAAATTGCCTTGCAATATGCAGCGTTAGCAACGAATAAAAGCTACGCCAAGCGTATGAAATTTCAAACAGCTATCCCAAAAGATGCTGTTAAAGGCGCGATTTCCTATTGTGGCCCAGTCAATCTTAAGCAAGTATTAGATCAAAAAAGTGATTCATTACTCTTAAAGTGGTTTGTTCATTCAGTTGCTTGGAGTGAATTAGGAACACGCCAATGGCAAAAGTCTGTTGAGATAAAGCAAGCTTCCTTAGTTGATCACCTGACAGGTGAATTTCCACCAACTTACATTACAGATGGGAATGCTTATTCTTTTCAAGACCAAGGTTTAGCGTTTGAAAAAAAGTTAAAACAACTAGGGGTTCTGGTGACGAGTCAATTTTTTAACCATTCCAATGAATCCATCACACATGAATATCAATTTAATTATCAAACAAAAGAAGCAAAAAAATGTTATCAGCAAACCCTAGCTTATATAGCTAGGGTTGAATAGTCAGCATGATCAATTGATGGTCATGTTTTTTTGTGAAAAATATTACATATTATTTGCATATAAAATCACAAGTTAAATACTTTTGTAATAATTTGAACGGTGTTATAGTAATGATGTTGTTAGTTATACTCACTCTGTATCAAACGAAAGGTCGAATAAAATGAGCTATCAAACAGTTAATCCATTTACAGATGAAGTGATTAAAACATATGACAATCATGATGATGCCTATGTCGAAAACGCAATTGCCAAGGGTCACGCACTGTATAAAAAATGGCGTAATGATCCTGTTGAGAGTCGTGCTGCAGCGTTGAATAAAGTTGCTGACTTAATTGAAGAAAAAACAGATGAGTTAGCCAAAGTCTTAACTCTTGAAATGGGAAAACGTTTCGTAGAAGCGCAAGGTGAAGTTGCAATTTGTGTATCAATTGCACGCTATTATGCCAAAAATGCAGCGGAATTTTTGAAACCAGAGCCAATTGAATCATCAATCGGACCAGCCCAAACCATTTCAAGACCAACTGGTGTCTTGATGACAGTTGAGCCTTGGAACTTCCCATACTATCAAATTATGCGTGTCTTTGCGCCTAACTTCATGGCAGGTAATCCCATGTTATTGAAGCATGCAAGTAACACGCCAATGGCAGCTGGCGCCTTTGAAAAAGTTGTTAGCGAAGCAGGTGTACCAGACGGTGCCTTTACTAATCTTTACGTTGACTATGATCAAGTGAATAATATTATTGCAGACGATCGTGTTCAGGGTGTAGCGTTGACAGGGTCAGAGCGTGCTGGACAATTGATTGCCGCAGAAGCTGGTAAGAACATGAAGCAGAGTTCTCTTGAACTCGGCGGCAGTGATCCATTTATTGTTTTGGAAGACGCTGATCTTTCAGAAATTAAGAAAATTATTGGTGGCGCACGTTTGTATAATGCTGGTCAAGTCTGCACCTGTGTTTTATTGGGGACATAATTTCCTAATGCTAGCAACCAGCCTGTTATAGCACCACCTAATCCCATGCCAAACTTTGCCGTAAAGCTCGATGCTGAAGTGACTATTCCTTCGGCACGAACACCATTTTTCCATTCACCGTAATCCACCGCATCAGATAACAAGACAGCTGGTAGTGCACCAACGAACCCGTTTCCGAAATTACCAACAATAATACCAATAATGACAATGGGGATGTTTAGCATGTGTGCACCAAGTCCTAGAATTGCTTGACCTACAATTCCAATCATTAGTCCTGCTAACATGGTCTTTTTCTTGCCTAATTTACCTACCACTAAGGGGGTAAGGAAGACTGACACGATACCGGCAGCGTTGAAGAACAAAGCTAGAGGAATTAATCCAGGTGCGTCTAAGTTGTACTTGAAGAAGTACATTGTCACTTGACCCTTAGCACTCATACCAATCCAATAAATAAATATTTCCATGACAACAATTAGCCATGGCCAGTTGTTTTTCAACGCTTTGATTGATTGCTTTACAGGCAGAGGCTTCTGCGATGAACGCGTTTGAACATGTTCGCGTAAGTTGAAAAATGCAATCAGATATAAGACAAAGAAGACTGAGGCGCCTAAAACGGCCACCCAGAAAAAGCCTTTGCTTTCATCTTTACCGCCAATTAATGCGACAAGTGGTAAAGCAATAACAGAAATTAATGTACCGCCAAAATTGGAAAATAGAGATCGAATTGTCGATAACAACACACGCTCATCTGGATCGGTGGTCATGCTTGGCAAAATTGACGTTAATGGAATATTGATCGCTGAATATAAGACATCCACGCCAATATAAGTGACATAAGCCCAGACAATTTTCCAAGTCATTGGCAAGTCAGGAGTTGTGAAACAGAGTATGGAGAAAAAGGTAAAGGGAGCGTTAAACCATAAGAAAAAAGGTCTGCTCTTTCCCCACTTAGTATGAGTGTGGTCAATTAATATTCCCCAAATAGGGCCGTCAATAGCATCAATCACACGTGCGACTAACATTAACGTTCCGACAGCACTTGCTGTAATACCGAATACGTCAGTGTAAAAGTACATTAAATAGGTGCCGACTAAATTAAAACTAAAGCTACAAGCAAAATCACTAATACCATAGCTTAGCCGTTCATTCCAAGGTAATTTACCATTTTTTTGCGTAACAATTGCATTACTTGCCATACGTTTAACCTTCTTTATTACTCATTTTTTTAGGGATTTAGTGGGATATTGATAAACTTTAACTTCATACGGACGGATAGTTGTTTCTTGGTCGTCTGTATAATTTTGAATCAATAATTGAGCGGCTTTGGGAACATCATAATTTCTAGTGATGGTGTCAGATGTGAAATTGGCAATAATCAATAAAGTCGTTTCAGAATTGGTTCTGGTGTAAGCAAAAATGTGATCATCCTGCTCATTGTCAGGCAAAAGCTTGAACGTACCATCAGTAATGACTGGTAGTTGGTGCCGAAGTTTGATCAACTTTTGATAGAAATAGAATATTGAATCAGGATTGTCGAGTGCTGCTTTGGCATTGATGGCTTGATAATTAGGGTTAGTTTCTAACCAAGGTGTGCTATCAGAGAAGCCGGCATTTGAACATGTGTCCCATTGCATTGGGGTGCGGGCGTTATCGCGAGAATGAATACGCAAATAATCTAACATTTCTTTTGACGATGTCAATTTTTTTTGTTCAACTGTTTGTCGATAGAGATTTAATGTTTCGACATCACGGTATTGCGTAATAGATTGAAATGCATCATTATTGGTCATACCTAGCTCTTCACCTTGATAAATATAGGGTGTTCCTTGCAGAAAATGAAGTAATGCTGCTAACATTTTTGCTGACAATTCTCTATATTCAGGTGCTTTGTTTCCAAACCAAGAAACTGCTCTTGGTTGATCATGGTTACTCCAGTAGAGGCTAGTCCATCCGGTACCATCAAAAGCTGTTTGCCATTTGACAATGCTGTCCCTAATGTCCTTTAACTTTGGCGTATAGCCAGAAAAATGACCCTGAGCCGCATTCGTATCGCCATCGTATCCGACATGTTCAAATTGAAATAGCATATCTAGTTCAGAACCATCAATATTGGCATACTTTTTAGCATCGTTGACACTCATACCCGTTGTCTCACCAACAGTCATCCAATCATGTTTGGAAAGAACTTTATTGTTCATTTCACGGATATATTGATGAACGCGAGGGCCATTAGACACCACAGGTCCTGGATTACCAAATATTGAATCACCGGTGATTGGTGCGTCGGGTAAGCCATCAGGTTTTGAAATAAGGGAAATGACATCCATTCTAAAACCGTCAATACCTTTGGCAGCCCACCAATTCATCATGTTAAAAATGGAATGGCGAACTTTAGGATTATCCCAGTTGAGATCGGGCTGTTCTTTGGCAAAAAGGTGGAGATAATATTGACCTGATTGCTCATCGTAAGTCCAAGCAGGACCAGAAAAGAAAGATCCCCAATTGTTGGGTTCGTGACCATCAACTGGATCGCGCCAAACATAATAATCACGGTAATCATTGTCTGGTTCTGCAGAAGCTAGGCTTTTTTGAAACCAGTCATGTTGTGATGAACTGTGATTGACAACTAAATCCATGATGATTTTCAATCCCATTGCATGGGCTTTTGATAATAGTTCGTCAAAGTCAGCCATTGAACCAAAGGTTGGATTAATATCTTGATAATCAGAAATATCATAGCCACCGTCAATGTCAGGGGACTTGTAAATGGGATTAAGCCAAATCACATCAACGCCTAACTGTTTAATGTAATCTAATCGTTGAATGATACCGCGGATGTCCCCGATACCATCATGGTTACTGTCTTGAAAACTTTTGGGATAGACTTGGTAAACGACAGCCTTTTGCCACCATTTTTCTGTTTGCATACTTTTCTCCTTTTTGGAACGTGTCGTTTTGTACTGATTTACAAATATTAAAAATGAAATAAATGGAACGTTCCAAGTTACGTTGATTATAAAACGTCTATTTCAAAAATGCAAGCGCTTACATTTTGGGGTAGATCAATTAAAGTAGAAAATTAATGTACGCTAGTTGATGCACAATGCTTTTAACGATAAAAATTAAATTTTATATAGAATTCATTTTTTTCTTTTTTAATTAAAAAACCGAAGTCAAAAAAATTAGTTGACTTCGGCATTAGTTATATTTAGTACAGGTTAATGGAAAAAATATAATGATGTTGCTGTTTTAAATTTTCGGTGATTTTTAAATGGTAATAACTTCACTCAATTATGGCCAAACCATCTGATTAGCCCACAAGTTTTCAATAACTTTGATAAATTCCTCGGGTGTTTCTGGATTCTCGCTTGTAATCCAAGTGCAGATTAAAGCGAATAGTTCATTTTTGAAGAAGACTGCTTGTCGCTCTGAAATATATGATAGTCCAGGAACGTGTTCTGATTGCTGTTCAATACGATAAATTGTGAAGTCCCGACTCTGTATTCCTAATTTTAGCTGGTGAAAGAAATAGGCGGCTGTATGGCCACAGTATATAAACAACTGACGTAGTTCGTTTTGAAAATCAAACAGAACGCGCAATTGGTTGAGCATTTGAGAATGTGAATAAATGTTGGGATCATACCATTTCTCTGGACCAATTTGATAAGCTAAGTGGACTCTCTCAAGTAATTCCTTTTGAAATTCTTCAAAAAAAGCATCAGGTGTTGCATCAGGCTGAATATATTTTTTAATGGTGGCGCGATTCAAATCAGTCATGGTTGCTAAATCAGTATTTTTAATTTTGTTAATCGGGGTATCACGTGACAAGTTAATGATTGCTAAAAAAATCTTCCGTTTTGTCTGCATAACTTTTAAATTACGATTCATAATTTATTTCCTTAAGTTAATCTATTAAACAACTACTACACTCAACGATAGCAAGTATTTGTGAATAATTGTCTATCAATCTATTGAAGAATTGATGACCGAAAATAAATATTATGGGGAGATAATACCAACTGTAATAAAGAAAAAAGGGGATTGTGAGCAATGAAGGACAAGCGACAACTATTAAGTAAAAGATTCAAGATGTTTAAGGCAGGAAAGCTATGGATCGTAGCTGGACTTTCTATCGGATTCATGGGAGGCACAGTGGTGTTAAACAGCAATATTGCCCATGCTGACACTGTGAGCAGCAATGATTGTTTGACAGTAAACAAAAATGTCAGTGATAATCCGGACTCTAATCAGTCTTTAAAACAAGACAAGGTAACTCAAAATAGTAGTTTTCAGTCTAGTGAGACGAGCGCAAACATGCCATCTCAGGGTACATCTCCGATTAGTGACGACAGCGAGATAGTAAATGACACTAGTGACACAACTAAAAACAAAATGGCTGATGAGTCGCTAACTAACGCCCAAGATACAGAAACTGGCACACAGAATAATGATGGCAATACTGAACGTGGACAAATAACTGATGCTTCGGAGCCAGATAAGTTATCAAAAACTGACGAACCTGATAAAAATGCAGCTACTGACAACTCAGAGACAACTATTGTACCTGCCCCATTAACGCCGGAACAAAAACAAGCCGTTACGACAATATCACCAAATAAGATTAATGATTATCCCATCCAAATTCAGGACTCAAATGGAAATGCGTACCGCGTTTTTTCAGATATCCAAGGATATAATGGGATGCAATTTAATTCAAATCCGGCGACTAAGCATCTATATGTCGGAATTAGCAAAGACTTGAAAAGCATTGTATTACAACAAATTAATACTAAAAACCAACTGATGAAGACATATGTCATTAACAATTCGGAAACTTCTGATCAAGGTGTAGCGCTTGATTTTGCATTTGATAATGAATTTAGATATGCAATTAATAGTCACGGTGTAATATCGTTTATATCATTACCTCATAGAATAGAGATGACGCTACCAAAACAAACTGAACAAGAAGTTCATTTTTCAGTCGACACGAAACAAAAAGATGAAAATGGAAATGAAATTTATGCCGATTTGACAGAACCAGTCATTACTCCAGCAGTAACTAAAATTGATGCTTATCATACAACTAATGTCATTGACGGCAAGCCACTTGACTTCCCAGGTTATTATTACGTTAAAACGATTGGTGCAGAAACAGGTGAGGTATCCGAACAAAGTAAAGCCTATACTGAATCACAACTAAACGATGGCTTCAATGATTTTATAAACGGTAAGATTGATACAAAAAATATCCGGCAAGATGCCCATGGTGCTTATGCATTTGCTGTTTGGCGCGTGATTCAAAATGAGAACGGCGACTCAAAATCTTATGTTGCAAACTTAAATCAACCAACCACGTCATTAGATGAAGCTGTTAGAGCCTTTAATCAAGGTAATTTCTACTGGTTAAAATCTAAAGATGGACAGAATCAATTTGATGACAATGGGCGACCATTTGTTTACCAAACTGTTGGACAAATTTACCACTACACACTCTTAGTATCTGATCCTAATGATCCTGGGTTGATCAGCGCACACAAAAATGGCGGTAATGCAAACTTTAGTTTGAGTAATAAATTTGTTCCCTCTACATTAGTACGATACGTTTATGCGCCTTATGAGCGTCCAGAGACACCAGGATTAAGTAGCTGGACAATTGTGAACACGCCATATAATCCAGGCAATCCTGGGACGATCATTGATCCGAAGATACCAAATGATCCTAAGCAACCAGATGGGACAGATAAAGCCAGTTTGGAAAAGGTCATTACAAAGACGATTCACTATGTGGACGAACAAGGCAAGCAGTTATTAGCCGATAAGACATATCAAGTGACGTATACCCGAACAGCCACTTACCATGTGAATAACGCCGGTGAAGTGTCAGCGGTTGAATATAGCGATTGGCAAACCGATAATGATGATTTGGGAAATAATGGTGAACCAAGTATTAGTGATTATTATGTCAAGACAGCGGAACCAGACGCGATTACAGATAATCATGTTCAGTTAAACGCAGCAAACATTGAGACGAAGATTGTTTATGCTCAAGTTCAAATTAAGACAGCCGTTGATGTACCCGAGGCACATGGTTGGGCAGTTGACGTACCAGAACCAGTCTACGTGAAGACAGCAGTTGATGTACCCGAGGCGCATGGCTGGGCAGTTGATGTGCCAGAACCAGTCTATGTGAAGACAGCCGTTGACGTACCCGAGGCGCATGGCTGGGCGGTTGATGTACCCGAGCCAGTCTACGTGAAGACAGCAGTTGATGTACCCGAGGCGCACGGCTGGGCGGTTGATGTGCCAGAACCAGTCTATGTGAAGACAGCCGTTGACGTACCCGAGGCGCATGGTTGGGCGGTTGATGTACCAGAACCAGTTTACGAGAAAACAGCTGTTGACGTACCCGAGGCGCATGGTTGGGCAGTTGACGTACCGGAACCAGTTTATGTGAAGACAGCCGTTGACGTACCCGAGGCACATGGTTGGGCGGTTGATGTACCAGAACCAGTTTACGAGAAGACAGCTGTTGATGTACCGGAAGCACATGGTTGGGCAGTTGACGTGCCAGAACCAGTTTATGTGAAGACAGCGGTTGATGTACCTGAGGCGCATGGTTGGGCAGTTGACGTACCAGAGCCGATCTACATTAAGACAAAAGTTGATGTACCAGATCCTGCTAAATTAACCAAAACAGAAACTAAAATTAGCAACAAAAAAATTGTCAAAAACGATTTTGAAAGGCCAACTCTTCAATCACCGATTGACCAAAACAATTTTAAGGAGCAACTACCACAAACGTCTGCAACACCTAAAAAGTCAGAAAGTTCTATAATTGCAGTAAGCATAACGCTAGTTTGTTCACTTTTGATGATGTTCAAAAAATTAAATCACAAATTTTTTTAAAAAATGAAAAAAAACGTAACATTGTTATTTAGTAAAACGGTTACAATAAAATAAAAAGGGGGATTTAGCATGGCATATCATATTGAAGAAGACGCCATTGGTCCAGTTAAGGTTCCAAATGATGTCTTGTGGGGACCACAAACACAACGGTCACACGAAAATTTTAAAATCGGTGGGCGAATGCCATATCCAGTCATTAAGGCAATTTTGCACATCAAAAAGGCAGCTGCTTTAACGAATGCTAAGCTTGGTGAATTATCACAAGCCAAAGCTGATTTGATTGTTAAGACTGTCGACGAATTATTGACGGGTAAATACCAAGATCAATTTCCATTAGTCGTTTATCAAACAGGGTCGGGCACGCAAACTAATATGAACGTGAATGAGGTCATTGCGCATCTGGCCGCTAAAATACAACCGGATTTGCCTTTACTACCAAACGATGACATCAATCATTCGCAAAGTTCAAATGATACATTTCCTACTGCAATGGCGATTGCCGCGTTCTTGGAGACTGTCAAATTGTTGCCCATTCTCAAACATGTCAAAGCAACATTTGATCAGAAAGCGCAGGACTATAAAGATGTCATTAAAATTGGTCGCACACATTTACAAGATGCAACACCGATGACTGTCGGACAAGAAATTTCTGGCTGGGCATCGGGTATCCAGCATAACATCGATTATTTAGAATTAAATTTACCAACATTGCTTGAATTGCCCATTGGGGGAACAGCGGTAGGGACAGGATTAAATACGGCGCCAGATTATGATGTTGAAGTCGTTAAAAAGCTTGCTGAACTTTACGGCGTTTCCTTTGTGAATGCACCGAATAAATTTCAAGGCATGGCTGAACATTCCGGTCTCAATATGGTTCACTCAGTCTTAAAAACGTTGAGTGCTGACCTAGTCAAAATCGGAAATGATATTCGTTTTTTGGCGTCAGGACCTCGTGCCGGATATGGTGAATTTAATATTCCAGCCAATGAGCCGGGTTCTTCTATTATGCCTGGTAAAGTAAATCCTACACAAATTGAAGCGCTAACAATGGTTGCTGCTACCGTGTTTGGACATGATGCCACAATTAACTTTGCCGCATCACAAGGTAACTTTGAAATGAACGTCTATAAGCCTGTCATCATTGCAACGTATCTTGATTCTGTGAGTCTGTTACAGGAAAGTATTCAATCATGGGACGATAAATTAGTAGCTGGGTTGACCATTAATCCAGATAGAATGAAGGCTTTAGTGGATCAGTCGTTAATGACTGTTACGGCATTATCACCGCATATTGGTTATGAAACATCAGCACATATCGCTCAAAAAGCACAAAAAGAGGGAACTACACTGCGTGAAGCGGCAATTGCTTCTGGTAAAATTACGGCCGCGGATTTTGATAAATGGGTTGTGCCAGCTGACATGACACATCCGCGTATAAAGTGAAAAGGAGATCAGGACATGACAAATATTTTAAATGATGCTTTTAAAAATAAAGGTACAGCCTTTACACAGGCAGAACGTCAACAATATCATATTGTTGGTCAATTGCCACCGGTTGTTCAGACAATTGCACAACAAGCTGCGCAGGTATACGCACAATATCAAACTAAGACATCAGATATTGAAAAACGCAAATTTTTAATGCAAATTTTTGACACGAATCGCGTGTTGTTTTACAAAGTTTTTTCGCAGCATGTTGTTGAATTTATGCCAATTGTTTACGATCCAACAATTGCTGAGTCAATCGAGAATTATTCGGAAAATTATGTTGATCCACAAGAGGCAGCATTTTTGGATGTCAACCATCCTGAAGCGATTAAAGAAACTTTACTTGGTGCAGCAAATGGCCGAGATATTAAATTAGTTGTTGTCACCGACGCTGAAGGTATTTTAGGTATTGGCGATTGGGGCGTTAACGGCGTTGATATTTCAGTCGGCAAGTTGATGGTATACACTGCTGCAGCTGGTATCAATCCAGAAAATGTGTTGCCAATTGTGATTGATGCTGGTACAAACAATCAAAAATTGCTTTACGATCCACTATACTTAGGAAATCAGCATGAACGTGTTCGTGGTTCAAAGTACGATGATTTCATTGCAAAATTTGTTGATGAAATTGAATCCGCATTTCCAAATGTTTATTTGCACTGGGAAGACTTTGGACGTTCAAATGCAGCACGTATTTTGAAACAATACCAAGATAAAATTCTAACATTTAATGATGATGTTCAAGGCACAGGCATTATCGTTTTGTCAGGTGTTTTGGGGGCAATGAAGCTGACAGGCAAAAAACTAACTGATCAAACTTATGTCACTTTTGGGGCCGGATCAGCGGGCGCTGGGATTGCAAACCAAGTTTATACTGAAATGGTTAAACAAGGATTGAGTGAAGACGAAGCCCGCAAGCACTTCTACATGGTTGATAAGCAAGGATTGTTGTTTGATGATGATGATACCTTGACGCCTGCGCAACAACCATTTGCTCGTTCGCGCTCAGAATTTACTAATGCTGACGAACTCACCAATCTCACTGCGGTGATTAAAACAATTAAGCCAACCATTTTGGTGGGCACGTCAACCCAACCAGGGACTTTCACCGAAGAAATTGTTCGTGAAATGACTAGCTATGTTGATCGACCAATTATTTTCCCATTATCTAACCCAACCAAGCTCGCTGAAGCAAGTGCACAAGATTTGATCAAATGGAGTCAAGGTAAAGCATTAATTGCAACTGGTATTCCAGCCGCTGACGTGACTTTTGAGGGTGTAACTTACCAAATCGGGCAAGGCAATAACGCTTTAGTTTATCCAGGTTTGGGATTAGGCGCGATTGCAGCACGTGCAAAAGTATTGTCGCAGGGCATGATTTCAGCAGCTGCGCACGCATTAGCTGACACTTTAACAGACGATAGTACGGCTGTTTTGCCACCTGTTTCTCATCTGGATGAATTTTCAGAAATTGTTGCTGTTGCCGTAGCGCAAGTTGCCATTGATGAAGGCATCGCACAAGGCGTGACTGATGCTAAGGCAGCGGTTGCAGATTTGAAGTGGTTACCAGAATATTAGATAGATCATATTAAAGACCATTATGGTCTTTTTTTGTTTTTTAATAACTTGTTGTTTTAAAAACAACAAGTTGTGTTATAATAAATTATAAACTTTTTTATTACGAAAGGAATTTATCATGGTTAAATATGCAATTACTGCTGCTACTGGTCGATTTGGCCGCGCAGCTGTGTCACACTTACTAACGCTTGTTGATAAAAAAGACATTGTACTAATCGCGCGGAACGCAGAAAAGGCTAAACAAGCTTTCAAGGATATCGAAGTACGTGAGGCATCTTATGATAGCGAATCAGCTATGACGAAAGCGCTGTCGGGTATTGATCGGGTGTTATTTATTTCGTCGCAGCCGGGTGGAGAAGTGCCACGGTTAGTACAACATCAAAATGTTGTCAATGCTTTAGCAACTAATCATGTGTCATTTGTTGTTTATACTAGTTTTCCGCATGCTGACGAATCTGAGAATTTCTTAGCGCAAGACCACCGTGGGACGGAACAAGCCATTGTGTCGGCCAAATTATCGCACGCATTTTTGCGAAACAACTGGTATTTAGAAAATGAAACGAGTTTTTTGCAAGCTGCTGCTAGTGATGCTTCTGCTTATTATTGGGCAGACAAAAAAGTAGGGTGGGCATTAGAACGTGAATATGCAGAAGCTGCAGCGAACGTCTTAGCTAATGGTGCTGAACGAGAAATTTACGAATTATCTGGTCCTTCGATTAACTTTGCAACACTTGGTGAGACAGTTAAGAGCGCTTTCAATGCGTCATCTAGCATTCAGCAAGTTTCTGAAAGTGAGTATACGTCACAATTAGAAAAAAATGGTTTAGATCATGACACAGCACTTATGGTAACATCATTTCAAACACCCATTGATGATGGCTCATTAGCACACCCTAGTGATGACTTGCCTCAAATTTTGGGACATGATTTGACGCCTTTATCTGAAGCAGTGAAAGAGATTATCAGATAATTAGCAAGTTGTCTAGAAAAAATGACATAACAACCTGTGTTATGTCATTTTTTATGCGATACTTATTAGGAAGGAAGTGAGGTCAGCTGATGCGATTTTCATATAAATTAAGTGATGCAATACACATCTTAGCTTTCCTGGATATTTATCGGGATGGCGATTTATCTAGTAAAATGATTGCGGCCAGCATTGGTGCCAACGCTAGTGTTGTCCGAAATTTAATGAGTGAGTTACGAGAAAGTGGGTTTATTACCACAAGACAGGGCGCGGTAACACCGATGTTAGCCAAGTTACCATCAGAAATCAGTCTGTATGATGTCTATATTGCGATTAGTATTGACCATAATTTATTACATATTGATCCAAAAACTAATCCAGACTGTATTGTTGGTGGCAATATCCAACAAACACTCAATGGTATTTATTCCGAAATAGAAACGACAGCATATGATCGCATGAAGAGCGTCAACATTAGTGATGTGATAAAAGATATTTTGGTATTACAGCAACACAAAACGAAATAATATTCTAAATAAAAAACACATATTGTACCTTTGAATGCACAATATGTGTTTTTTGTTTCCTTTTTAAATAAGATTATTGACCATATATCGTATATATTATATAATGTTTTCAGTAATATATAACGCGATTAAAACTATTATATACAGATACGACGGATTGACTGGAGCATGTGATGAAACGAATAAAAATGATTAGATTTGGGACATTAACGATTTTTTTAATCGCTATGACCATAGTGAGTTTTATGCTTTTGGCCGATATGAGCACTAATAACATCACTGTTGCAATGGCGGCACTGATTCTATTGGCCGTTGCTTCAGGTCTCTTCATCCCCAGTGTTTTATTGTCTTGGATGGTGGTACTGATTTTAGCAGCAGGTATATTTACACTGACAATTGGGTATCCATTAATTTCTAATTTTACCCGAATTGTTGTGATAGCTGCATATCCAATATTAAGTTTTGTCACCATTTTAGGTCGTCATTTTATCGGTGATTTGGGCTGGATTGCAACGAATCGTGCCAACATTGAGGCTTACGTTGAACATTATGATCCAGCCGTCAACTTCCAAACCTTGCACACCGCCAGCAATACTTTTTCAAAATCAGCTGAGTTTATTCAAAAACAAAATAAATTAGAGGTTTGGATTGATGTAACGGCTGTTCAATGGTCGCATCATGAACAATATAAACAGTTTCATGCATCTGAGTATGCTGAAATACTATCAGCTATTCAAACTATTTTAAAACAAGATCGTTTGCCGGGTGAATCAATTTATTACGTTGACAATGCCACATTTTTGATTATTTCGCATACTGTGTCGGAAACCAATTTAATGCAACTGAATAATAATGTCAACGACCAATTAGCAACAATCATGGTTGACGGGTTTAAACCACAATTTAAAACGGCGACAATGCATATTAATGAAAAAAATATTGATAAATATTCTAGTTTAGATTTAGCTATGAACAAACTTTACCGTCAAATGGAGACAGACATTATCGTTGAATATATGCAAAAGCATTAACAGGAGACATGATATGATTAACTTTTTTTATTTCTTTTCAATTGCTGTGAGCATTATCTTTTTCATTATAATGTTAGTTTTATTGTACTTCATGTGGATTATTTATGATCGTGTTGAGACCACGAAAGTGAATTTGCATTTGCGCGAGTTAAAGGCCAGAGGTGACTTGAATGCAAACGATTAATCAGCTATTGATGATTGTGACTTTGATGTTAATTTGGTTGTCACTGTTCATTTCATTTGTCATGTTAAGTGGGGCAATTCATTTTTGGTTTAAAAATAGCCATCGTATTATCGAGACACCAGCGTTGTCACGCTATCCACTTATAACAGTTGTCGTACCTGCGCATAACGAAGAAATCGTGATTGAAAATACAACACGAGCATTGTTAGCACTTAATTATCCAAAAGATAAAGTTGAATTGTTACTATACTCAGACAATTCCACGGACCACACAGCAGATCGCATGCGTCAGGCTTTCGCCGATGAGCAGCACGCAGGACGCAACTACAAAATAATTGAGCGAACGGGTACAGGTGGTAAGGCCGGGGTTTTGAACGATTCTCTCAAAATTGCCCGCGGTGAATTTATTGCCGTTTATGATGCAGATGCCATGCCAGAAAAAAATGCATTATACTTCCTAGTTCAAAAAGCACTGGAAAATCCGGACCGGTATATGGCCGTATTCGGACGTAATAAAACTAGAAATGCTGATCAAAATTACTTAACTCGCTTCATTAATCAAGAAATTATGGTCAGCCAACGTATTCAACACATTGCTATGTGGCACATGTTTAAAATTGGTCGAATTCCAGGAACCAATTTTATTATTCAACGTGATTTTGTTGACAGCATTGGTGGTTGGAGTGACGGTGCTTTAACAGAAGACACCGATATTTCGTTTAAAATTATGCAAAGTGGTAAACTAATTGCTCTTGCATACAACTCTGAAGCCTTTCAGCAAGAACCAGAGCATCTTAAAGATTATTATTTTCAACGCCTTCGATGGGCAAAAGGTAACTATCAAGTCGTTCTTGATAACTTTAAAAATTTGTTTAACAAGAGTAATTGGCGCGTTAAGTTTGAAACATTCTACTTTACATCGACATTTTTTATCTTTAATTCGGCAGTCATTCTATCAGACATCATTTTTTTGGTTAATTTTGGATTTATGATTTGGAGTTGGTTTGATCCCAACACGCAAATGCCATTTACATTTACACAAGGCAATACGCAGATATCACAAGTGCTCGTTTTTAATTGGCTTTTGATGATCCTACTGTATATGTTACAAATCAGTATTGCTTTGGCTTCGCAATTTGGTCAGACTACGGCTAAATCAGTTCGAATTGCTTTGGCATCATATTTCACATATTCGCAACTGTTTATTATTGTTTCTGTACACGCTGTATTACAGGTTTTGATGGATAAGATATTTAAAAGGAATGGCACACGTTGGGTTAAAACAAAGCGATTTGAAGATTAATCAAGTAGGAGGTTATCAAAATGAAATCCAACAAGTATCCAGTTATATTAAGCCTTTTAATTATTTTGGCTTATATTGGTGTCCTAATTGCATTAAGAATAAATCACGAAACAGACGTGAAATACAAAGCATATCAGGATTGGCAACATCAATTTATTGTCAAGTATAATTCAAAACAAGACTTGATTAATACGATTAAAAACAAAAAGAAACCGGTAGCTTTGTCGGAGGGACAAGGTTATGGCATGCAAATTATCGCTAAAGCGGGCCAAAAAGGTTGGGCGAAACAATCGCAATTTGAACGATTACTAGCCTATTATTTGGAAAATCGTATTACAGTAAAAACTGATAATAATAAGGCTGAAAAAACCTACTTAATGTCTTGGCAACAACAATATAACAAATCTCAAAAGTGGGTGGGCTCCGACCAATCAGCAACTGATGGCGATTTATATATTGCGCAATCATTATTAACGGCCGCTAAAACATGGCCACAATCTGCTTCAAAGTACCGTAACTTAGCAAAAAAGATAGCTGATGATATCTTGAAATATGAATACAACCAGAAAGATAAATTTTTAACAACAGGAAGCTGGGTAACTAAATCTTCTGATTATTATCAAATCATGAGAACTTCCGATGTCATGCCGAGTGTATTTGACAATTTACACGAAGTGACCAAAGATTCAACTTGGCAGACAGTCAATACCAACATGTTGCAATATTTGTCTGATTTAAGTGCTAGGAACCAGAGCGGTTTGTTACCGGACTTTGCGGTAGTGAGCCATTCAAAAGCAAAACCTGCTAAAGCCAATAGCGTTGCGGGTGCAAATGACGGAGATTATTCTGCCAATGCTTGTCGAGTACCGATGATGTTGGCCGATTCGTCGGATAAGCAAGCAAAAAAGGTACTGACTAAGCTCATGAATTTTTTCAAAAAACAAAGTACCATTAGCGCTGGATATACGTTAAAGGGTAAATCCTTAAATAGTCAAACGATGGCTAGTTTCAACGCACCGATTTATTATGCAGCCTCTGTTAATCACGACTATGGCTACGATATTTTATTTAAGAATCAGAAAATCATATTATCTGATTCAATGGCAGATTTGCATTATTACGACGCAACACTCACAGTTCTTTCAATCTTAGGAGGATTAAATGATTAAAGTTATGTCCGTCTTTGGCACGCGACCAGAGGCAATCAAAATGGCACCAGTTATCAAAGAAATCGAAAAGACATCTGGTATGAGCTCAATTGTTGTTGTGACTGGACAACATCGAGAAATGTTAGATCAAGTTTTGGATTTGTTTGATCTGCATGCAGACCATAATCTCGACATTATGGAAAAAAACCAAACATTGACGACGATTACAACTAAAATTTTGTCTCGCTTAGATGTGGTAATCGACCAAGAAAAACCAGATTTTGTTTTAGTCCATGGGGACACAACGTCAACAATGGCAGCTAGTTTGAGTGCGTTTTATCACCAAATACCTATTGCGCACGTCGAGGCCGGCCTAAGAACATGGGATAAATATTCGCCTTATCCTGAAGAAATGAATCGACAACTCACAGATCGTTTGTCAGATATTTATTTTGCGCCAACAACTTTGAGTGAAGAAAACCTGTTAAAAGAAGGCATTCAATCGTCTAAAATTGCTGTGACGGGTAATACTGTCATTGATGCCATGCAATATACGATTGACAAAAGCTATAACCACGATGTCTTATCCCAAATCCCATCAGATCATAAAATAATTTTATTAACGATGCATCGTCGTGAAAATCAGGGACAACCAATGGCTAATGTTTTCCAAGCTGTTAATGAACTGACGCAATTACGTCCTGATGTGGATGTGATTTACCCAGTTCATTTAAGCCCAGCCGTTCAAACCTTGGCTCATGATGTTTTTGATAATAATTCTCAAGTGCATTTAATTGACCCTCTGAATGTTGTTGATTTTCACAATCTAATGTCACGAAGCTATTTTGTGATGACTGATTCGGGTGGTGTACAAGAAGAGGCGCCTTCATTAAATAAACCAGTTTTGGTGTTACGTGATGCCACAGAGCGGCCTGAAGGGGTTGATGCGGGAACGTTGAAAGTGATTGGTACAGATAAATCCGTTGTCTTATCCAATATGTTAGCATTACTGACTGATAATGTCCTTTATCAGAAAATGGCAATTGCCAAGAATCCATACGGCGATGGTAAAGCCAGTCAACGAATTGTGTCAATTTTACAACACTATTCGGATTGAAATTAAACCAACAGATTTACAGAGGCTCGAAAATTGTTAAACCAATTTTTGAGCCTTATTTTATTGCTTATTTAACCAAAGTGGTATTATTAATGTAATCGCTAATACAAGTGGAAGGAGACATGAGTTTTATTTGAAACACGAATTGTTTTGGTGACTTAATAAATGGCCGTGAACGCGATCACCGCTAATTATTCAGTCACCTGTTACAAGAATTATTGATTTCAAACTGGATGAATGGAGAATATTTGTATGTCTGAAGAAGAAAAAATTGATGTTAAATCACAAAACAAGAAGGATGATCCTGAGTCAACTGACAAAGAAAATGTCTTTGACCATAATCCTAAAAACGCTGATTACAAAAAGGCGGATTAAGCTTAATTCGAATAAATGAGTAACTAAGTCTTTAATTTGTTTCATACAAATGAGGCTTTTTTATAAACACTTTTTGACATCTCGCTGTTATTAAAGTGGTTAGATAGGAAAAAGCGAAAACAAATAAAGGACAGAATTGATAAGTATGCAAAACAAAACAAATAAAAAAGTTAAACTTAATTTTTTGAATTATTGTGTTTATGTTATTTCCTTAGGTGGCTTCCTATTTGGTTATGATACTGGTGTGATCAACGGTGCCTTAGCTTTTATGAGTCGATCAGACCAACTAAATCTAACACCATCATTACAAGGCATTGTTTCAAGTTCACTAGTAATCGGTGCCTGTATTGGTGCACTAGGGTGTGGTAAAGTAGCTGACAAATTTGGTCGTAAAAAAACGTTGCGATTGATTGCGATTATTTTTACGGTGGCAACTGTACTGTGTGCAGCGGCTATAAATTTTTGGTCTATGTCAATCTTTCGGTTTGTTCTCGGTATTGCAGTTGGTGCTGCATCGAGTTTGTCACCAATGTATTTGGCAGAAATTTCGCCGGATAACTTACGAAGTGCAAATGTTAACAAAAATGCTATTTTTATTGTTCTTGGGCAACTTTGTGCCTTTGTTGTTAATGCCATTTTAGGCAATATTTGGGGTGATTGGGGACCTATCTGGCGTGTGATGGTTCTATCGGCGGCCGTCCCATCTGTGATTTTATGGATTAATTCATTTCGTATTAGCGGTAGCCCCCAATGGCTATTATTCAAGCGACGTTTCAATCGCGCCAGACAGTTGTTCCGTCGTTTGGGATTTAAGAATACAAATTCACTTATTAAAAGTGAAACTGAAGCGATTGAAGAATCAGATGACCAGGAATTTAGCTGGTCGCGCGCACTGCAAAATAAAACATTACTGTACCTGTTAATTACTGGTATTGTAATAGCATTAATTCAGCAAATTTCAGGTGTTAATACGGTCATGTATTATGGCACTATTTTACTTGAAAAAGTTGGTATGGGTGAAGGGGGATCACTTTATGCAAATATCTTAATCGGTGTTGTGTCTGTGATTGCAAGTATTTTTGGTACTCGAATGATTGAAAAAACTAATCATCATCGGATATTGATTATCGGTTTAATTGGTAACGTAGTCTTTTTGGCATTGTTAGGTGCTATTCTGAAATCGACTATATTCTCTCAAACTGTCACAAATGCATTAGTATTGATTGCATTGACGCTGTTTTTGGCGAATCATCAAGGTATCGTCAGTCCTGTCACTTGGTTGTTGTTGGCGGAAATGTTTCCCGGAAAAGTTAAAGCACAATTCATGTCCGTGGCAACCGCGACAACATGGATTACTAATTTTTTCATTAGTTTGATTTATCCGCAGTTGATTGCGTGGTTAGGCACAGCGGTTGTCTTCTTTGTGTTTGCAGTAACAAATGGCATCAGCATAATATTATCGATTCTATTTGTTAATGGTCGCAAAATGTCTCATGCTTATCAAAATGCTAAATTATAATATATCAAAGGAGTAGTTAGTCAAATGGCAAATTTTTATGTTGATACAACCGCAGTTGTCCACGAAATTCCTGACAATGATCGGCCAAAATTTTATATGTTTGGTGTGCCTAGTTATACTAACATGGGCGATCAAGCTGTTTCATTAGCAGAACGACGATATGTCGAAAATGAATTTCCAGAATATCAATATATTGAAATTATTGAAGAAGATGACGATTACGCTATTCCAGTCATCCAAGAACATTTACAGCCCAAGGATATCATTGCTTTTACTGGTGGTGGTAACATGGGAAATTTGTATCATAATCATGAAGAAGCGAGACGTAAAGTCTTTTCAACTTTTGTCAATAACTTGACGATTTCATTTCCACAGTCAATCCATTTTGAAGAAAATGAGGACGGTGAGGTTGAAAAGAAAAAAAGCCAAGCAGCATATCGCATGAATCCCAATCTTGTGCTTGTTGCACGTGATGCACAAAGTTTTCATCGCATGCAAACAACTTTCGATAATCCAGTCATATTTACACCTGACATGGTGCTATATATGAATGCTGTTGATCTAAAATTCAAACGTCACGGCGCCTTGTTTGTGCTACGTCACGACTCTGAGAAAGTGGTTAAGCAAAGTACAATTGATAACATCAAAACAATGCTTGGGACAGAACGTCCAATTGACCGTGTTGATACTGTTTTAGACGATCCACAAAAAATAACACCAGTTACGCGTGAAGCTCTCTTTGACGCAGAACTAGAGTTGTTTTCACATCAAGAAATGATTATCACCGACCGTTGGCATGCGATGGTTTTTTCTGTATTAACAGGTACGCCGTGTTTACTATTTGGTAATAGTTATGGCAAAGGTAAACATGCATACATTGACTGGTTAGAGCATGTGAACTGGATTGATTATACTGATGAAACTGACATTGACCGCATTAAAGAACTCATGCGTTATCTCGTAGCACAAAAACGGCATGATTATGATGTTAAAAAGGATTTCAGGCAGCTACGCGATTTGATTGAAAATTATGCAAAAAAGTAGGTTCAAATCGTTCAGTGAAGAAATGAAACGACAAGGCAATAAGCAGACGTGATGAAAGGCGATTAATTTATGAATGAAAAAGATGATATTCAATATCAACGAATGATTAGAGGCGATTTATATCATCAAGATGAAGCTTTGTTTGAACTGAATATGCGTGCAAGAGATAAAATTTTTGAATATAATCAGCTCAGACATCGTGACTTAAAGAAACGTCAAGATATTTTAGAAAGTTTATTAGGTGAGACGGGTAAAAATATTTTTATCGAAATTCCGCTACAAGTTGATTATGGTTTCAATATTCACGTTGGTGACAATTTCTTTGGTAATAATAATTTGACGTTGGCTGATGCTGCACCAATTCACATTGGAGACAATGTTTTAATTGGACCTTACACAGGCATTTATACTGGTGGTCATAGCATTGATCCAGATTTAAGGACTAAGGAAGGCGCCGAGTATGCATTTCCAGTTACAATTGGTGACAATGTCTGGATTGGTGCTAATGTCACAATTACACCAGGCGTCACAATTGGTGAAAATTCAGTTATTGGCGCGGGCAGTGTCATCACAAAAGATATTCCTGCCAATGTAGTCGCTTTTGGCAATCCTGCTAAGGTTGCGCGTGAGATTAATGAAAATGATAAAACCTATTATTACAAAAAACACAAAACGCCTGAAGAGTTTCTTGATAAATTAAATCGTGGTGACTATTTTTATCGTTGAGTATGATAAAATGGTGGCATCAAATGATGAAACGGGGCACTAATACTGTGACTAACCAACCATTTTTTCAAAAATTTACAACTGCAAATAAGCAACTTTATCAACAAAATATTGATTTGAGAAATGCTGTTTTAAGGGGGCCTCTCGGCAAATTAATTACACCTGAAGAAATAGTGATTGAGCAAAATAATCAGTTTTATGGCATTACGGTCGCTGATGTGTTGGTGGCAACATTTTCAACTTACCAAAAAAATACCGCTACCGTGCGTTTAGTATCTTTTGCTGTCGATATGTCATATCAACAGCAGGGACTCGGATCACGATTGTTTCGCTGGGCACTTGATGATTTCAAAAAGCAAGGCTATCAACAAGTCAGCTTATCAGCGCGTGCCTCAGCGCATAAATTCTATTTAAAACAGGGGTTTAAAGACGTAGGGAACCCAACGACAAATCAATATCTTGGCGTAATAGACTTTGATATGCAGTATATGATTTAAACACGAAAAAAAGCAAAGAATGAAATTATTCTTTGCTTTTTTTATCGTGTTTTTCCCACTCTGAACGTAATAATGACCATTCGTTCATATCTGCAAATTTACCATTGTTGTATAAGATGTCGTCACGTTTAGTACCATCCAAATGACAGTTTAATTTTTGAGCAACGTGATTACTAGCGTCATTATTAACGTCGACATTTATAATGATCTTGCGTAGGTTGTATTCTGTGAAGCCAATTGTTAGTAAAGCCGTGACGGCACGATGCATGATGTTTTTGTGGTGCCATTGATTGCCTAGCCAATAGCCGATTTCTGAATGTTGATGTGCTTTATCAATTCGATTAAAGCTGACCATACCAACTGGCTGATTACGATAACGGATCACACAATTTAAAGAATCCCCCGTACCGAAGTGCGTTAGCGTTGTTTTTAGAAACTGTTTTTCATCATCTGCAGAGCGGAGCTGATCAGCCCACGGCAACCATTGGGACAGGGTAGTACGGCTGTCTTCGACTAGCGCGTACAATGCTTCTGAATCCTGATCTGGTAAGGGCAATGATAGACTAACATCATCGTCATATTTAAAGCTGAACACAAATAAATCTCCTTAAATTAAAATTTTATTTGAAATACATAATAGATGACATTATAAACTAATAAAAGTTGCTTGTAAACTTGAAAATAAGAGGTGACGGACACTCTCTATAGTTCGTTTCTCAAAATACCGTACTTAACTGAATCATAATACTGATTATGCCAATACCTTACTTTTCTAATCACACCTTCTTTTGTCATGCCCACTTTATCACCCAATTTTTGCATACCGATGTTACCAGACCATGTTGTGAAACCAATATGTGGTAAGTAATCAAAAAGCGTAAACATTTCATTAAGCCACTGCTTTAAAGCAACGCCACCAATGCCCAACCCCCATTTATTGGCGTCATAAATCACAATACCAACTTCTAACCACTGTTTTAGTTTACCATCATCCCAATACGCTGAAACCAATCCAACAATTTCACCGTTATAAATAATCAGTTTTACCATCGGGTTATTAATGTTGGCCGGATAAAAGCGCTGATAAAAATCTTCCCAATTCAGGACTGGATCGTGGAAGTACGGACCGTTTAGGCTCATCCATTTCAAGTCAGCCGATGGACCATAGCTGATTTGCCAAAAATCTTGCAAATCGTGTGTTTCAATTGTTTTTAATGTGATTTCAGAAGCCATAGGTTAATTCTCCACTCCTTAGTACTGTTATCTATTTTACACTATCTCTGAAAATAATCGTTTGCTGTTTTTTTTTATGGCATATAGTGGTACGATTACCTTGTTTTAAACTAAGGGGGATAACAAGTGGAAACAAGATTTGAAACATTATTTTTTAATCGCGTTAATCAACAATATGAACCGGTTAGATTGGACAGTTTGTTGGCGCAACATCTTTTGATTACTGGTGTAACTGGTAGTGGCAAGTCTACAACGGCACTAGCGATTATGATGGGCATGAAGACATTTCACCAAAATCTAATCATTCTTGATCCAACGGGAGAATATCAATCAATTCCAGATTCAAGACGTGTTGTACTTGGAAGGGATAGTTTTTTGGATATTAATCATTTGAATGCCAATGAAATTGGCAAAATGTTAAATATCACTCATCCCCAATTATTGTCAAAATTACCACTTGCGATTGAAAGCTTGCAAATTTCACGTAATGTTCTCAACTCGCCGTCAGTTTATAAAAAAATTAATAGAACAAGGGACAGTCATCAATTTAATCTCAAACGTTTGAGCATTGCTAATAAGGACTTCGATCTCAATCTGATTGCTGATCAGTTAGTTGAAGAATTTGTCATCCCCAGAAATGATGATAAAGCCGATTTCACGTTGCTTGGGCAGCAATATGATCAAGACATGATACAGCGTGTTTGGTCTGACTTGGAGACATTACGGCTGACGTTACGCGCAATGAAGGTGACTGAATTGCCGGAAGACAGCAGTGATAATCATGTTGTTCACTATGATGTTGGCTATTTAATTAATTTGTTTGTAACCCACCAAGCTTCAGAACAAAGCCTAATCATTGATTTATCTGAATACGCAAACGACATACATTTTAGCCAAACTTTAATAGATATTTTAACGCGTGAAGTGATGCTTAATCGACAGCGCTTTCCACAGCAATTTCCGGTTGTCATTTTTATTGATGAAGCACATCGGTATCTGCCCAAGGTAATCGCAGCGGACAATGGCATTTTTTCAATTTTACGTGAAGGCCGCAAAGTTGGTGTCGATTTGATGATGAGTACACAAAGTCCACTGGATTTATCCGCAAAACTAATCGGACAATTTGGGAGCCTAATTTGTCATCGATTAGGTAGTCCAGAGGAAATTGACGCGCTGCCACCAGCAATACAGAATTCTCGCCTAGCGTTAATGGCATTGCCAGTTGGGGAAGCCTTTTTAAAAATTGCGAATTCATCTGCTGTTAAGTTAGTTCAAATTACACCGGCTAGTGTCGAGCATAATACAAATAATATTTCATTTGACATTTAAAAACAGCTATTGGTGGAACGCGCAAAGACGTTCCGCTACTAGCTGTTTTTGATAGACGATAACTATTTTGGCTTGCAATCACAATATTAAGTCTAAAATATCCTGATAGTCATTTGCGATGTAGGTGGGAGCTGATTTGCTGGTGGTTTGATTTTGATGGGGATTGTACCAGATACTTTTCATACCAACGGCATTAGCGCCAACAATATCGGCTGAAAGGCGATCACCAATCATCACAGTGTTGCTGATGTTTCGGTCAGGATTATTGTCTAAGATTGTTTCGAAAAATTGAGGCTCCGGTTTTCGGTAACCGATTTCTTCAGAAATAAAAATTTCATCAAAATAACTGTTGATTCCTGAACCAACTAATCGCTCATGTTGTGTTTTTGCAACACCGTTTGTCCCCACAATTAGTCTAAATCCATTTGATTTGAGTTGTTTTAATAGATTTGTGGCGCCAGGAATAACGTGAAAATTATGGTTAAGATGGTCACGATATATTTGCTCCAATTGTTGACCGTCGGACTTAATATTTAATTGATTTAGGGTATCAGAAAACCGGCGATTCAATAGTGGTTGTGCTGCATCACCAGATTCGATTTGCTGCCAAACAGCAGCATTGACTCGGCCATATATTTTGAAGGCTTCTTCTATATCGGGGGCACCGGCATTTTTTAAAATACTACGAACACCTTCATATTCACCACGTTGAAAATCTAGTAAGGTGTCATCTAAATCAAAAATGATGTTTTTAATCATGATTATTCTCCTAAATGATTGATGTTATTCTTAGTATAACCAATGTGATATAATCCAAATATGCTAAATCGCACATTAGGGAGGTGAATTATGATTACATCAACCATGATTGAACAGTACAATTTAAAAAATTTATCAAAGGACGTGTACAAAAATAGTGAAATTTATTATTTTAAGAATGGCGATATTATAACTAGTTCTGAAGAAAATCAAACACAAAAAAGGCTTCTATTATTACTTCAAGGACGAGCCAAGGTCATTTTTTTATCCAATGACGGTGAGAGCACACTGCTAGAATTTTTGAATAGAAATGATTGGATTGGTGAGTTAGAGTTAGTCGGAGTCACTACTAGCTACAAGCAGGTAGCATCTTTAGGAAGCAGCGTTTGTTTAGCAATTCCGCAAGCAATAGTAACTAAATATTTGATTAATGATGTTGCTTTTTTACAACAATTTAATCATTATTTGGCTAATAAAATTATCAAACGTACTGATTTGATGTTGACTGCTAAAGCGTATTCATTTAAGGAAAGATTAGCGACTTTTATGCTGAATGATGCCTATAACTCTGAATATAGTGAACCCCATCAACTGGTTATGGAATATTTAGGCATCAGTTATCGACATCTTTTGTACACCTATAACCAACTTGTAGACGAAGGATTCATTGATAAAATTGGTCGTAATAAGTATAGATTAAACATGCAACGTATAGAATCACTCATTATTACTCCAACAACAAGTGATCATGCCGAGTTGCAATAATTCAAAATGGTCATTTTAGTAGCAGAATTGTGACACAATATAAAACATACGAAAGGGATGCCATGTCAAATATAACAATTAGAAGCGCAAACATAATTGATGCTTTGCCTATAACTAACGTGCACATTAAATCATGGCAGGAGACGTACAGCAATATTTTTTCGAGTTATTTTTTAAATCACTTAAATTCGGAAACACGAAAGACTGGGTGGCAAGAAACGTTAGCTGACGAAGAAAAGCAGGTTTACGTTGCTGAAGTTGAAAATCAAATTGTTGGATTTTGTTCCATTGAGGTTAGAGAATATCATGAGGAAAATTGTGCTTTTTTAGCAACACTTTATTTACTGCAACAGTATCAAAAACAAAGGATTGGGGAGCAATTATTTTTAGTAGCAAAAAATAATGTACGCAGACTTGGGTACCAAGATATGTACGTCGAGGTATTAGCTGAAAATAATGCCTTGTCATTTTACCGTAAATATGGTGGCGAGATTGTTGACAGCTGTGATATTAATAGTGCGCATCAGGAAAAAATAAAAGCATATATACTAAAATTCTCGATTTTTGAGTAAAACCATGACAACATCAGGTGTCATGGTTTTTGGGGGTAGAAAAAGGGTTACTAGTTCAATTAATTGACAATAGCTAATGCTTGGTATATATTCTATTTGTAATTACGTAAGCGCTTACATAGAAAAGGAGAATTTTTGATGAAAGCAATCGTTATTTCTGGCAAAGAAACTATTGATTTGAAAGACTTACCCACACCCGAAAAGAAGTCGGGAGAAGTCATATTTAGTCCCAAATACATTGGCATTTGTGGCTCGGATCTTCACTATTTAGCTGACGGTTCGGTGGGGCAGTCAGTTATTCGCGAACCGCTGATTCCAGGACATGAAATCAGTGGGGTACTTGATGAATTAGTTACGATCGATGGTAAGACTATTCCAGCGGGGACCAATATAACAGTTCATCCAGCGACATTTGGTGACAAACAGGACCAGCTTGCAGAACGTCCTGAAATTTGGCCAAATGGGCGGTACTTAGGATCGGCGCAATATATGCCACATACACAAGGCGGGATGGTTGAAAAAATGGCTATTCGTCCAGATCAAATTCGTATCGTGCCAAATAACTTGTCATTAAAATCAGCTGCTTTGGCAGAGCCATTGGCTGTTGGGTTGCATGCTATCAAGTTGGCGGAGGGTGTGAAGGATAAACGCGTCTTGGTTTCAGGTGCTGGTCCGATTGGTTTGTTAGCTGCCGGGGGCGCAGTTGCATTAGGTGCTAGTAATGTCACCATATCTGATGTTTTAAACGCGCCGTTAAAACGTGCTGAAGCTTTAGGAGTGAATCACACGATTAATGTTGCGACAGATAATTTACCAGATAATGAATTTGATTTAATTTTAGAATGTTCGGGCGCTGCACCCGCCATCAGCGCTGCTTTCAAAGCAGCGGCTTTAGGTGCAACGATTATGCAGGTTGGCATGATGATTGATCAAAATATTTCGGTGAACATTTCCGCAATTAATGGGAAAGAATTAACCTATAAAGGTAGTTTTCGTTTTAATGACGAGATTGATTTAGCGCTTGATATTTTGTCTCAGAATCCTGCAATTCAGACTGTTGTGACGCAAATATTTCCAGCGAGCGACTTCAGGGAAGCATTTGCGATTGCCAAGGATAGTAACCAATCAGCAAAAGTTTTAATCGAAATGTAAGAAGCAAAAAGGTGTTCGCCGCAAAGAAAAGAATTGTGGCGAACACCTTTTGTGTATGGTAAATTATGTGTTCGTAACCGAGACAACAATCACGCCATAAGTGAATATCGTCAACGATACGGTTGTAACTGTTTGAAAATTATTTTTTTATTTTGACAAAACTAATTGTGAAAAGTATCAGGAACCAGCAAACTGCCAATAAAGTTGTTAACATGGTTGCCTTTGAAAATAATAAAATAAAAAATACAAACAACAAAAACAATATGGTGAGATAACTTGAGAATATGCCACCCGGCATTAGAAATTTTTTGCCACCATTCAAAAAATCCTGAGAGTGTCGGTACTTGATGTGGGTAAGTAAAAGAAAAATATAGATAATAATAAATGTCGCTGACGCAGTGGCTGTGACTAATCCAAAAGCATCTTTTGGGAAAATCATGTTAACTAAAATGACAGAAGCAACTAAAATTGCTGATACGGTGATACCGCGCATTGGAATGAAATGTTGATTCAGTCGATTAAAAAAACTTTGTTTTGGTGATAAAGAAAAAATCATACGGCCAGTTGTGAACAAAGCACTATTCAGAGACGAAGCAGCGGCTGTCAAAATGACAAAATTAATGATTCCGGCTGCTGCAGGAATACCTATTCCTGAAAAAACTTGAACAAAGGGTGACATGCTTGCAGTGTAATTGGTCCATGGTTGAATTGTCATAATAGCGAGTAAAGCACCCACGTAGAAAATGAGAATTCGAATAATGATGGTGTTGATAGATTTTGGTATTGTTTTAAGCGGGTTTTTCGTCTCTGCGGCCGTTATGCCAACAAATTCAACACCTAAAAATGCGAAAAATGCCATCTGAAAAGCCGACAATATGCTGTTACCATGATTAGCTACTAAGCCATGCACCCATAAAGTTGATAATTTAGTTGTGCCTACTTCACTATGAATATGAAAAACAACCATAAATATGCCAATACCAATCATTGATAAAATGGCAATTATTTTTATCAGAGCAAACCAAAATTCTGTTTCACCGAAAGCCTTAACTGCGAAAATATTCATGCTATACAAAATGACAAGAAATATCAATTCCCACAACCAAGCTGGTGATTGTGGTAACCAAAATTGCATGTACTTGCCAATCGCTGTTAATTCTGCCATGGCAATAATGGTCCAACCTAACCAGTAGGTCCATCCCATAACGAATCCCACGCGATTACCCAAATATTTTTTCATAAAACCAATAAAAACCGTTTGATTTTGATCGGATAGCAAGAGTTCACCCAGTGCCCGCATCATTGAAAAAATAAAAAAACCGCTGATCATATAGATTAAGATAATAGATGGTCCAGCTTTTTGAATTGAATCACCAGCGCCCAAAAATAGACCAGTGCCGATTGTACCGCCCAGGGCAATCATGTTGATATGACGACCAGATAATGTACGTGATAATTTGTTAGTTTGTGCCAATTTATTTTCCCCCAATCACTATGTTATATATTAAAGTATCTTGTATAATTAATAAAATTAAACTTTTTCAATTTTACATGAAAAAAAGTATTCTAAGGAGTGTATCATGTCAACCTTTTCTTATCACGTCTTTGTTTCGGTAGTGCGTTATGGGTCTTTTTTTCACGCCTCACAACTGTTAAATGTAACACCGAGCGCCGTTAGTCACTCTATCAATCAACTGGAAGAGCAGTTAGGGTTTCCGCTTTTTTTGAGAAGCCGTTCGGGCATGACTTTGACCTCTGAAGGTAGTCAAGTGCTGCCATACATTCAGCAATTACTGTCGGATGAGGCGACGCTAATGCAAATTAGTGATGACATTAAAGGACTACAATCAGGTTCAATCAAAATTGGCGCTTTTAGTAGTGTCTGCATTAATTGGTTACCTCACATTTTAGGCGTGTTTTCCAAAAAATACCCAGAAATAGATATTTCAATTGTGCAAGGTAGTTTTGAAGAAATTACGCAATATATCAAATCTGGGGAATTGGACGTCGGCTTTACAACGTTGCCCGTCAGTGAAAATCTTGACGTCATACCACTCTTAGAAGATCCAATTTATTGTGTGACACCAGAAGGGTTTGTACCAAAGAATGGCCAAACTATGACAGAACAAGATATCGTGAATCACAAGTTTATTTTACAGAAAGTTGATTATGACAGAGACACAAAGCTAATTTTAGATTATTATCGTGTCGAGCCAAATGCCATCAATTTTTCAATTGATGATCAGTCGATTATTGCAATGGTTGAAGCAGGTATTGGGTTGGGTATATTACCAAAATTGGCATTGCAAAAGAATCCTGGAAACATAGCAATAATTCCCTTTGAAAAGCCAGCCAGCCGAAAAATTGTGTTAGTCACCAACAAAAGTAAAGTAGCCTCACCATCAGTGATTGAACTCGTGACTGAAATCAAACACTTTATTGAAAAAACGTACAACACTAAGGTAACTCCGAGTGATGAAAAGTAGATGTATTTTTGTTGGTGCTAGTTTGCGAGTACGCAATACAAAACTTGTGATCGACGTGCATTAAATTTGCAATAAAAAAAATGACATGATAAAATTTAAAGACAATTAACAGTTCGTTCATTTTGATTTCACACCCTTGCGGGAGTAGCGGCGCATATGCGTGGGAAACTGACTAACTAGGCACTTGATAAAATAAAAAATATGTTGTCGGTTGAGGCAACTGTTATAAGAAATAGTGACCGTTTTGATGTTCCTGCTCGTGAATTGGTCTTGGGCGATTTAGTTTATTTGGAAGCTGGCGACAACGTCCCAGCTGATCTGCGTCTTATTGACGTTGATAATTTACGTATTCAGGAATCTTCGTTGACAGGGGAAGCAGACTCTGTTTTAAAAAATGAACAAATTTTAGCAGCATCTGTACCTCTAGCTGAGCGTAGTAATATGGCTTATGCTTCGACGGCTGTCACTAATGGTAGTGCAACTGGTATTGTTGTTGCAACAGGCGTTGATACACAAATTGGTCAAATTTCTCAGAGTGTGGCTGATGTTTCAGGTAACAAGTCACCATTGACCAAAGAGTTAGATGCCCTAGGGCGTGGCATTTCATGGCTCATCATTGCCGTAGCTGCAGTTATGTTTGTATTGGGGTGGGCGCTTAATATTTATGATTTGCCAACTTTAGTAATGGCGATTATCGCAATGATTGTTGGTTCAATGCCTGAGGGACTGCCGGCGGCAACCTCAATTATTTTGGCGACAGGCGTGCAAAAGTTAACTAAAAAGCATGCAATTGTTAAGACATTACCAGCAGCTGAAACGCTTGGTGCCGTTGATATTATTGCTTCTGACAAAACAGGTACACTGACCAAAAATGAAATGACTATCCAAGATATTGTCATTGATGAAAAACATTATACGGTCACTGGAACAGGCTATGCACCAGAGGGCGATATTCAAATCGATGGGCGAGTGGTTGATGCTAAAAAAATCAGCAAGCTAGAGATGTTTCTGACTATGGGTCAGCAGGCTAATGATACTTTCCTTACGGAAGAAAATGGTGCGTGGGAAATTAATGGTGAGCCAACCGATGCAGCATTTTTATCCGCGTACTATAAAGCTTTTGGTCCAAAAGAACCAAAATTAAATGAAATTGACCGTATTCCTTTTGATTCAGATTATCGTTATATGGCACGCTTATCTGAAAATCAACAGCAGCATCGCTTTATTGCAATTAAAGGATCCCCTGACAAATTATTTGATTTAGCAGAGAATAGTACGACATTCCGAAGAAAATATTGGTCTGATTTAGCAGCAAAATTTGCGCAATCTGGTAAAAGAGTCATTGCCGTCGGTTATGCTGATGTTGCAGATGATGTTAATGAAGTGACACACGAAAGCTTAAAAGCTAGTGGTATCACGTTCTTGGGGTTAGCCGCAATTATTGATCCGCCACGGCCAGAAGTTATTGATGCTATAAAGGATATGCGTCAAGCAGGTATTCACGTTAAAATGATTACTGGTGACAGCCCTGACACAGCTAAAGCAATTGGGCAGCAGTTAGGATTGGCTAACAATATTCAAACCATTACAGGATCTGAAGTTGAAGCAATGACTGATGACATGTTGGCTAGTGTCGTGACAAAGTATGATGTTTTTGCTAGAACAACGCCACAAGATAAATTGCGCATTGTTGCGGCATATCAGGCAAATGGACTAGTGACAGCCATGACGGGTGATGGCGTTAACGATGCACCCGCATTAAAGCGGGCTGACATTGGTGTTGCGATGGGTGTCAAAGGCACCGATGTTGCCAAAGATTCAGCAGACATGGTTTTGGCTAATGATGATTTTTCAACCATTAAAACAGCGATTGCTCAGGGGCGCCGTTTGTACGACAACATTCGTAAAACGATCTTGTATCTATTGCCAACAAGTTTTGCTGAGGGATTGATTGTTGTGTTCAGCATTTTGTTACAACAACCAATGCCGTTAACAGCCACGCAACTTCTATGGATTAACATGGTTTCTGCGCTGACATTACAGTTGGTCTTTATATTTGAACCCGCGGAACCCGGTTTAATGTCCCGTCCGCCACGTAAAACATCAGATAAATTAATGAGTCGATATGATGTATTTCAAATGGTATATGTTAGTGTTATTATTGCTGCCGTTGCACTCGCAGTATTTGAATACTTAGACAGTATGACTGGTTTTGCCGTGGCCAGTACTATGGCGGTTAACGTTATTATTTTTGGAAAGATTTTTTATCTGTTTAATATTCGTACCGCTGCGCCAGCACTTAGCCGATCATTTTGGACAAACCCTATGGCATTTGGCGCGATTGGCGCGATGATTTTCTTACAAATTATTTTCACTTATGTCCCTTTCATGCAAGGTGTTTTCTCAACGTCAGATCTTTCATGGCAACATTGGGTTATTATTTTGATAACAGGTTTGATTGTTTTGGTCGTGACAGAATTGGACAAATATCGACGTATGCTTAGAAGTAAAGCATGACAAAAATATGGAACATTATAAAAGTGTTGCATAATTCTAATAAAAGATTTACAATGTATTTAATCTAAAAAACGTCATAAACCGTTGAGATGGAGATCAAACCATGTGTGCACGTACAGGGAGCCCTTGTTACTGGAAGTAGGGCCGAACGCAACATGGCAAATGGACCATTGAGGGTTGGTTGAACAAGAGAAATCTTTAGTACTGCCAAACGTGAGATCTACGTCAGTGATCAGGTTATTGTTAGATAACTGTTGAGACGCGTTTTAATTCGAGTGGTTTTTTAAGTACCATTTGATTTGGACGAAATCAGGTGGCACCGCGGGAAACCGTCCTGAAATTTTTGCAAAAGCAAATTTTTCAGGGCGGTTTTTTGTTTGCTTAAAGAAAAGAGGAAAAGAATGACAAAAAAAGGATACTACGGTGAATATGGTGGACAATTTGTTCCGGAATTATTAATGCCTGCAATTAATGAGGTCACAGAAGCCTTTAATAAATATAAAGAGGATCCAATTTTTAATCACGAATTGAAAGACTTATTTGACAACTATGCAAATCGACCATCTATGTTGTATTATGCAAGAAATATGTCTAAAGATTTGGGCGGTGCACAAATTTATTTAAAAAGAGAAGATTTAAATCACACGGGCGCACACAAAATCAACAATGTTTTAGGTCAAGCATTAATTGCAAAACGAATGGGTAAAACGAGATTAATTGCTGAAACAGGTGCTGGACAACATGGGGTGGCAACAGCCACAGCTGCTGCTTTGTTTGGTATGGAAGCTGAAATATTTATGGGTAAAGAAGATACCGAACGACAAGCATTAAATGTATATCGTATGGAATTGCTTGGCGCTAAAGTTCATGCCGTTACAACGGGAACACAAGTTTTAAAAGATGCAGTCAATGCTACATTTCAAGATTGGACTAAAAGAATTGATGATACATTTTACGTACTCGGTTCGGCCGTTGGACCACATCCATTTCCAGAAATGGTCAAATATTTCCAGTCAATTATTAGTGAGGAAGCTAGAAGCCAATTCTTAGAGCAGACGGGGCGATTACCAGATGCAGTTCTCGCCGCAGTTGGCGGAGGATCGAATGCGATTGGGGCATTTGCCAAATTTATTGATGATCCGGAGGTTGAATTAATAGGTATTGAAGCTGCTGGTAAAGGTGTTAATACTCAGCAAACAGCAGCGACAATGGCACTTGGAACAACTGGGATTTTTCATGGTATGAAATCACAATTTTTGCAGTCTGCTGATGGTCAAATTGATCCTGTATATAGCATTTCAGCGGGATTAGATTACCCAGGGATTGGACCGGAACACGCTTATTTAAAAGATATTAATCGGGCAAAATACGTGCCAATTACAGATGAGGAAGCAGTAGAGGCATTTGAATATATTGCCAAAAAGGAGGGTATTATTGCGGCAATTGAGAGTGCGCACGCTGTGGCGTATGCAATGAAAATCGCGCCAAAAATGAGAAAAGATCAACAAATTATGGTTAATTTGAGTGGACGTGGTGATAAAGATGTTGCTGCTATTGCGCGATACAAGGGAGTGGACATTCATGAGTAATATTCAAAAAGCGTTGTCAAAATTAATCAAATCGCAAGACTTGAGTTCTGAAGATGCGTTTCAGGTTATGAATGATATTATGGACGGAAAAGTTTCTGATCCAGAAATTTCTGCCTATTTAATGGGATTAGCAATCAAGAAAGAATCAGTTTCTGAAATTGTTGGTTCTGCAAAAGCCATGATAGCACATGCAACTAAAATTGAGCCGGCTTTTGACGCAATCGATATTGTTGGTACTGGTGGTGATTTGTCGGGCACATTTAATATTTCGACAACTGCCAGTTTCATAGTCGCTGCAGCTGGTGTGCCAGTTGTGAAACATGGTAATCGTGCTGCCAGTTCTAAGTCAGGGACAGCCGATGCCTTAGAGGCATTGAATGTTGCAATTGATTTGAAACCTCAACAGGCCACTGATGTTCTATCTCACGCCGGGCAAACTTTTTTATTTGCTCGTTCATATCATCCAGCTATGAAGTATGTGGGTGCAATTCGAAAGTCCCTAGGTTTTCGTACAATATTTAATATTCTAGGACCACTGACAAATCCCGCACGACCCCAAACAATGTTGATTGGGGTATATTCAAAAAAACTCTTAGTTCCGTTGGCAAAAGTTTTTTCCGAGTTAGGTGTCAAAAAAGCGATATTAGTTCATGGGCAGGACGGATTGGATGAAGTCACTTTAACGACGAAAACAGATTTGGTCGTATTAGCTGATGGTCAAATAAAAGAAAAAACTTTTAACCCGACAGAGTATGGCTTTGATTTTGTATCAATTCAAACTTTGCGTGGTGGTACACCTGTTGAAAATGCTCAAATTACTCGCAATATTTTATCTGGCATTATCTCGGGACCAATGAAAGACGTCGTGATTTTAAATGCTGCGTTAGCATTATTGATAGCTCAAAAAGCAGCAACAATTGACGAGGCAATTCAATTGGCTGAACACATATTGGATAGTGGAAAAGCATTAAGACAATTAGAATTACTACAACAAACGACTAAGGCGGCCACTACATGATATTAGATAATTTAGTTAGTGCTTCACGACAAAATATGTTAAAGCGACAAACAAAAAAAACACTTGTTGATTTGAAAAAAGAGGTTAAGAGTCTACCAAATTCCAATACGTTTTCTTTTGAAAATAATTTGTATAGTGACAAAATTTCTGTAATCGCCGAAATTAAACAAGCCTCACCCTCAAAGGGACAAATTGTGTCTCCTGAAGCGTTCGATTATCAACAAATTGCTGATGAATACGAAAAAGCCGGTGTGGATGCAATCAGTGTTTTGACTGAAGAAACTTACTTTAAAGGTTCTCTTGATATTTTGAAAAATGTCGCAGCGAAAAATAATATACCAACACTTCGCAAAGATTTTATCATTGATCCTTATATGATTTATGAAGCTAAAGCGGCAGGGGCGCAAATTATTTTGTTAATTGTTGCAATTCTAACTGATGACGAATTAGGGTCATATCTGTCTTTAGCAAATAAATTAGGGCTTTCCGCTATTGTTGAGGCACATAATGATGAAGAAATTAAACGAGCAGTAAACGCAAAGGCACGAATTATTGGTGTTAATAACCGAAATTTAAAAAACTTTACTGTAGATTTTAATAATACAATTCGTTTACGCCAGTTAGTGCCTGCTGATGTACTCTTTATTTCTGAGTCAGGAATCAAAACCCGGACAGATGTCGAGGTTTTGGAACAGAATGGCGTGAATGGTATTTTAGTTGGTGAAACTTTCATGCGTGCTACGAATAAAATAGCAAAGATTAATCAATTAAGAGGTGATGAATGACACGAATTAAGTTATGTGGCAACTTTCGTTTACAAGATGTTGATTATTTAAATGAAGTTAAACCAGATTTAGCTGGTATTATCCTGGTTCCAAATCGGCATCGTTCGGTAACTTTTGAATTAGCCCAAAAAATGCGAAATACGTTGAATATAGATATCCCCTTAGTGGGCGTATTTTCTAACCAAAACACCAGTGAAATTCTCGCGTACAAGGATATTATTCAAGTAGCTCAGCTCCATGGTCAAGAAACTGAGCAACAGGTTGATGAAATTCAAAGTTCGGGTCTGCCAGTTATTAAGGTTATGAAGCCAGACTTTCAATTTAAAACATGCGCGAAAAACCGTATGATTGATGAAGGCGCAGGCACAGGGAAAATATTTGATTGGCGCAAATTTAAACCTGATGACCCTTTAGATTTTCTGGCTGGCGGTTTAACAACGCATAATTTACAGAGAGCAATCTCTTTATTGAATCCCAAAACAGTTGATATTAGTTCAGGATCAGAGGTTAATGGTATAAAAAACTTAGAAAAGATGCGAGAGTTGGTGCGTATAGCAAGGAGTAATAAATGAATGACATTATACAAGCGTTAAAACATAAAAATGCTTTTATTGGATTTACCGTAGCCGGATATCCTGATTTTGAAAAAAGTGCTAAATATATAGTTGATATGGCAAATGCTGGAGCGGATTTAATTGAAGTTGGCATAGCTTTCAGTGATCCTAGCGCCGATGGGCCAACAATAATGAATGCTGATCAAAAAGTACTTGCAAAGGGCACAACAACAGAGGACGTGTTCAGATTAATGACTGAGGTTCGTAAGCATACCAATGTACCTTTGGTGTTCTTGACATATACCAATCCTGTTTTTAAATATGGTTATGAAAAATTTTTGAGTAAGATGAAGTCTTTGAATATTCAGGGCATTATTATGCCAGATATGCCTTTAGAAGAACAAGAGGTATTTCTAAATATTGCGCAACAATACGGACGTGCATTTATTCAACTTGTGACATTACAATCCGGTAATCGATTGGCTAAAATTGTGTCACATGCTTCCGGATTTATCTATGTCGTTAGTTCTTTAGGAATAACTGGGTCACAAAATGAATTGTCTAACGAAGCAGACAAAATTGTCACTAGCATAAAGGAATTGACAGATATTCCAGTTGCGGTGGGATTTGGTATTACTACCTATGATCAAGCTAAATTATTTTCCTCTGCAGATGCGATTATAGTTGGTTCAGCACTTGTTAGGATAATCGAAGAGCATCCTGATGATGCCACGATATACTTAATTGAATTTATTCAAAAAATGAAAGGAGCACGCAATGCGACAAATCAAAACGATTGATGCAGACACTTTAACCGTTATTAGCGCCTATTTTCGTTTGCGCGGTGAACACAGCTTTCTACTAGAGTCAGTACCGACTGATAGTGAAAAATCTCGTTATTCAATTATTGCAGTTGATCCGGTACATGAGTTTAGCACGGTGGGTCATTCAGTGACAATTGATGGGCAAACGACTGAGCATAATGATCCATTAATGGCTTTACAAGATTTGGTGGTTACGGAAGATGAATGCCTGGACGAATTGCCTTTTCAAGGAGGCGCTATTGGTTACGTAGGATTTGATATGATAGCCACGTATGAAAAATTAAACAATCTGCCTGAAAACGATTTAGGTATGCCAGATAGTCATTTGTTTCTATATGAAACGTTTATTATTTTTGACCATCAGTTGGAAAAAATTCAAATCGTCGTTGATAACGTTTATTCAGGCCGTGGCAATTTAAATGAAATCAGTATGGCTATCGAAAATAAGTTAAAACTACCAATCGCTGATGAACTCGTACCTGTGCAATTACACGATTTAAAACCAAAATCAAACTTAACGCCAGATCAGTTCGAAGCGATTGTTAACCATACAAAAGAGCTAATTCAAGACGGTGATATGTTTCAAATGGTGCCCTCTCAAAGATTTAGCTTTGCGTTTGATGATAAGCCGTTTGATTTTTATAGGCAATTACGACGCACTAATCCATCGCCATACATGTACTATATGGATTATGGTGACTATCAAATCATTGGTTCATCTCCTGAAAGTTTGGTCACGGTCCGTGGTGAAACAGTAACGACTAATCCGATTGCTGGGACTAGAAAAAGAGGACAAACGGTTGAGGAAGATATTGCAATTGCCCAAGAGCTAAAAAATAATGAAAAAGAACTGGCTGAACATCGTATGTTAGTTGACCTTGGTCGTAATGACCTTGGAAAAGTATCTCAATTTGGTAGTGTACAAGTGACCACACTGCTTGAAATTCAAAAGTATCGTTACATTATGCATTTGGTCTCTGAGGTTAGTGGTAAATTAAATGAACATACGCCTGCAATTTCTGCGTTGAAAGCGACTCTACCAGCTGGAACAGTCAGCGGAGCACCTAAAGTACGGGCACTACAGCGCATTTATGAAATGGAATCTGTCAGTCGCGGTGTTTATGCGGGGGCAATTGGGTATTTATCTCGCGACAACCAAATGGATTTTGCAATAGCAATCCGCACAATGATTGTTAAAAATAAAAAAGGATATGTTCAAGCAGGTGCTGGAATTGTGTATGACTCTGTGGCAGAAAATGAATATCAAGAAACATTGAATAAAGCTAAGGCATTACTAAGCGTGGGAGTGAACAGATGATTTTATTAGTAGATAATTATGACTCGTTTACCTATAATCTAGCACAAATTATTGGCACTAAAACTTCATTAGTTGTCCTGAGAAATGATGATGAACGACTTTATACGATTGCTAACCGTGCCAATGGGATTATTTTTTCCCCAGGTCCTGGACAACCCAATCAGGCTGGTGAGATGGAAAACATGATTCGTCACTTTGCTGATAAAAAACCAATGTTAGGTATATGTTTAGGCCATCAGGCTATCGGAGAAGTTTTTGGTGGCAAAGTGAAAAAAGCTAGTGTCATCAAACATGGTAAAACCTCAAATATGGTCACTGTCCATCATTCGGACTTATATGGTGGGAAAATATTGAAAGTCATGCGATATCATTCGTTAGTCTTGGATGCACATCATGTCCCAGAACATTTTATCGTTACTGGACTATCGACAGACGATAACGAAATAATGGCGATTCAACACGAATCATTACCGATATTCGGACTACAATTCCATCCTGAGTCAATTGGAACACCTCAAGGAAACCAGATGATTGAAAATTTTATTGAAATTGTTCATAACAATAAAATAATTGACCGGTAAACAAATAGCATTACAACCTATCACCAAAGTGATAGAATACCTTTAATGTCTAGTACCACTATTTCAGTATCATTCGTTTACGGAGGTTATCTATTGCAAAACGATAAAAATATATTGGGTATTAATCACATAGGGATAACAGTGCCAAGTATTGATGAAGCGACCCAATTTTTCAAGGCTGCTTTCAATGCTAAAATAGCTTATGATGGTTTATCTCATGATGACCAACCTAGAACAGGTGAAACAACAGCACGTCAACTGGGTATTGATGAGACAACCAAAATTGTCAGACAAAGGATGTTGGTTATTGGGCAACAAGGACCAGGTCTTGAATTGTTTGAAATGCAAGCGAATAGTCAAAGTAAACCCGTTGGCTTACAAGATCTTGGTATCAATCATATTTCAATATTTGTAGCTGATATTGAAAATGCCTTAAATAAGGCCCAACAAGCGGGTGCTAGGCCACTATCAGAAATTCATGGTAATTCAAAATATGAGGATACAAAAGGCAACGGCAGTGTATACGTTCTTGCGCCTTGGGGTACTTTAATTGAGTTACAGTCCATTCCAAATGGTCATTATTATCCAGATGACAGTGAGCGTAAAGTATGGACGCCGAAAAATCATTAATATTTTCGGAATTAAAACGCTACTTTTTCATTTTTTTGAAAAAGTAGCGTTTTTTAATGAATGTAAATTGTGATGACAGTTACTAAGCCAAAAAAGATGCCGGGGACATTAGCAATAATTACTGGCCAGTCTTTATAGGTTTTGTTCCAACCATAACCGGTCCACAAAGACGCGTTAATCATGGCTACAAAGGGTTGCAAAAAACCAACTGGATGTCCTGAAAAATTACTCATGATTTGAGGAATATAGGATATATACATTGCTATGCACATCAATGTTGCTAATCGACTGAGTAGTTTGAGTCGTTTAATTCTGTCAGATGAAATTGCCTCGTCACCTTCTGGATATTTTGATGTATCAATTCGCATGTAAACTCCTTTTTTTCTGTTAGATATAAATAATATAATACCATTCTTGAAAAATATTGCAAAAGACGGCACTATTTTCTTTAACTTGCATGACGTTTTCTGAAAATAATAATCGTAAGTGAAACGGATTATTCAAGAAAATTAGTCAAATATGGTATTGCAATAAAATGATAATAAGAGTATAGTGATTACAAATAGATGAGACATTGAAGAGATAAGTAAACTTACTGTGTGATTAAAGAGAACCAACGTTTGGTGAAAGTTGGTATTACAACGAAGTTGAAAATGGTCTTGGAGTCGTAAGTAGTATGAGCTCTTAGTAAATGCTACTCGGGTGCGCCCGTTAACGCGTCAGGGTATCTCATCAGATGTACCTGTTAAGTGTCAAGCAGTAATGCTTGGCAGAATTTGGGTGGTAACGCGATTCAATCGTCCCATAATCTTTGCCTGTTAGGTGAAGATTATGGGATTTTTTTTAATTTCTAATCAATACTAGGTAAATCAATATGCGAGTTAATTTTCAAAAAATATATTACTTACATGCTAACAAAATGACAACGGCTGTTTATCTGAATGGTAGTGGGGCAGTGGATGCAGTCATGTCTTTTTAATTGAACAGACAGTTAGTTTAATTAAAAGGAAAAATTATGACGAAAATTAATCAAATTTACAAAACAAAACCTGTTCCGGTTTTATCGTTTGAAGTTTATCCACCGCACCAGGAAGAAAGTGTGACCTCACTTTTTCAAACACTAGAGGAATTGAATCCAAGACAAGCGGGAGTTGACTTTATTAGTGTTACATACGGTGCCGGGGGCAGTGCAAATCATGAACGCACACAACAAATTGCCAGCTACATCCAAAATCACTTTGGTGTAACGGCGCTTCACCATTTAACTGGCATTAACCAAACACCAGCAACTTTGCATCAGAATTTGAGTGAGATGAAAGCCGCTGGAATTGAAAATATTTTGGCGGTTCGGGGCGACTTGCCGTCATCGGATTATGATAATAGTTGCTATCCATTTGCAAAAGATCTCATTACGGATATAAAAAAAGAAAACGATTTTAGCATTGGTGCTGCAGTTTATCCCGAGGGACATGTTGATAATCCAATTACTGGAATCAGTGTCGGTGGTGTGAGAGAAAAAATTAGTGCAGGCAGTCAATTTCTCATTTCACAATTGTTTTTTGATAATCATGCTTTTTACAAAATGCAAGAAGAGCTAAAAAATAATTACATTCAGATTCCAGTATCAGCGGGCATTTTGCCTATTATTAGTCAAAAACAGGTTGAAAAGCTAACTTACATGATTGGTTCCTCTTTACCAGCCAAACTAGCTAAAATCGTGCATAAATATCAAGACAATCCAGAGGCACTTCGACAAGCTGGCATGGCTTATGCTATGGAACAGATTTATGATTTATTAGATCATGGGGTAGATGGCATTCACCTTTATGCAATGAATCAAGCAGACATTTTGACAACGATGTTACCAAAAATAAACGACTATATTCAGTGCAAAAATAAAAGATACGCTGTTTAAAAAATCACATTTAGTAAACAATACAAAATACAGGAGTAAGACATGAGCAATATTGTAAAATCTTCAAATTTAGGGTATCCCCGCTTAGGTGAACATAGAGAATGGAAAAAGTTATTAGAAGCCTATTGGCGTGGTGAAATTGATGATCAAAAATTCCATGAAACTGCTAAGTCATTAAGACTTAATAATTTAAAAAAGCAACGCGCATTTGGATTAGATATCATTCCGGTTGCTGACAACTCAGATTATGATCATGTTTTGGACACTATCGCGGCATTTAATCTCATTCCAACACGTTTTGGTAGTTATGACCGTCCGCTAACGCTATCAGAATATTATGCTGTTGCTCGTGGTAATAAGGAAAATGTGGCGGCGGATATGACAAAATGGTTTAATATTAACTACCATTACACTGTTCCCGAATTTGACAATACTAAACCACGCCTTTTAGATAATCGTTGGTTACGCTATTGGCAAGAGGCAAAAGAAGAATTAAATATCAACGGTAAACCAGTTATTCTGGGGCCAGTCACGCTAATAAAGCTTGGTAAACTTAACGGTGAATATGTATCATCACCAGAAGATATCAATCGACTTTTGGATCAAATATTACCACTTTATGGTCAGGTTTTTCAAGAACTACAGGAAGCAGGTGTTCAGTGGGTTCAATTGGACGAACCGAGTTTGGTCAAAATTGACGACGATTCAGCTATTGCGCCTTATCAGCGTGTGACAGCTTATTTACACGAGATTGCACCCAAGCTAAATATTGAATTACAAACGTACTTTGATTCACTCGACACTTATCAAGCTGTGGTGGATTTGCCAGTACAGGCGATTGGTCTGGACTTTGTGCATGGCAATGACGAGAATTTAAAAAGCATTCAACAGTATGGTTTCCCTGAGAATAAGATATTAGCCGCAGGTATAGTCGATGGTCACAATATATGGACAGCTAATTTGCAAGAAAAACTTGACTTAGCGAAAACATTGCAATCTTTGGCGCCAAATTTGTGGTTACAACCCAGCAATTCTTTGCTCCACGTCCCAATCACAAAAAAATACGAAACAGCAGCAAGCGCCGCGTTATTTGGCGGTTTAGCATTTGCTGATGAAAAGCTTCAGGAATTAGTCACACTTACAAATGCTTTAAATGGCAACCAAGATGTTGATACTTTTGAGGACAACAAACGTGCTTTGAAAGTGCTAAAAGATTCAGAGGCTCGTAACAATGTCAATGTTCAAGCGGCAATAAAGAATTTATCCAAACAACGATTTGAACGTCAATCACAATATGCTATCCGTTCAAAAAAACAAGATGATATTTTAAATTTGCCGCTTTTACCCACGACAACTATTGGCTCATTTCCCCAAACTGCCGTTGTGCGGGCAAAGCGTGCCGCATGGCGTAAAAAGGAAATATCTGATTTGGAGTATCAAGACTTTGTTAAAGCAGAAACAAAACGTTGGATCGAACTACAAGAAAAACTTGGGCTAGATGTCTTGGTGCATGGTGAATTTGAACGGACCGATATGGTGGAATACTTTGGTCAAAAGTTAGCTGGCTTTTTTGCCACGCAAAACGGATGGGTGCAGTCTTATGGCTCACGAGGTGTTAGACCACCAGTTATTTATGGGGATGTTGATTATTTAGAACCAATTACGGTTGCTGAATCGACTTTTGCACAAGAACAAACAGATAAACCGGTGAAGGGCATGATTACTGCACCCTTGACCATTGTTAATTGGTCATTTGTAAGAGATGATGTGCCACGCGCGACAGTTCAGAATCAAATTGCTTTGGCGTTGAGACAGGAAGTCATTAATTTGGAAAGGGCTGGCATTAAGATTATTCAAGTCGATGAACCCGCATTACGTGAGGGATTACCGCTAAAAAAACGTCATTGGCAAGATTATTTGAATGAAGCTGTTTATTCATTTAAAATTACGACAACAGGTGTTCAAGATGAAACACAGATTCATACACACATGTGTTATTCAGACTTTGAAGATATTATCGACACAATATCAAACTTAGATGCTGATGTGATTTCGATTGAAACATCACGTTCACACGGCGAAATCATTGCTGCTTTTGAAAATGCTAAATATGACAAACAGATTGGTTTGGGTGTTTATGATATTCATTCACCAAGGATTCCCACAACGACTGAAATTGAAGAAAACATTCGACGAGGATTAAAAGTAATTGATGCGAAACAATTCTGGGTTAATCCGGACTGTGGCTTGAAGACAAGAACTGAGGAACAAACAGTCGACGCACTACGACATTTGAAAGTAGCGCGAGATGTTGTACTCGCAGAACTGAGTTAATCAATTATTATTTAGTAATGAACAATTAAAAGAAAAACCGTTTACCACACAATTCAAGGTAAACGGTTTTTAAATAACCCCAAATTATAATTTGCAAAATAATATTTCTTTTGCTATATTTAATTAGTTAGCTAACTATCTAAAAAGGAAATCTATTTATGACTGAAAATATGGGAAAACTGTTAAAAGAGGCTTATTATGCTCTGAATAATGCTCTGGATAGCGTGGCGCGGCGGTATGATTTGACTGCAGCACAAATGGCAATGATTGATTTCTTGAGATTATCATCTGGTAAAAAAACAGTTAATCAAAGAGAAATTGAGCAAGAATTTAATATCAAAAGTTCAACTGTTACGCTATTAATTGACCGTATGGTAGCCAAAAATTTTATTGTACGCCGTGAATCAGCAAAAGATAAGCGAGTAAAAGAAATTTTTTTGACGACAAAGGGATTTGATATTAGTGATGTGATTAAAACTATCATCCAAAGTCATGATAGTTATGTACTTAATGGCTATTCAGACGGGGAAAGAGATGTCATTGTGTCATTTTTAAAGCATGTATCAAAAATAAGTTGGGATGGTCATGATGATCAATAACAAAAATAAATTAAGCATTATTGCGGTTGCTATTTTAGCGGCCGGCGGTATTATGGTGGAAACCGCGATGAATGTTACTTTTCCGGAACTAACAGCAATTTTTCACACATCTTTGAATAATATTCAATGGATAACGACTGCCTATTTGTTGGCCGTAACCGTAACAATGACAATAAGCGCCTATTTAACGAAAAGATTTGGCGTGAGGTTGATGTGGATTTTGGCTAATTTGCTTTTTGTTATTGGTTCTTTATTCGCTGGTTTGGCAACTAATTTAGGTATTTTACTATTAGGAAGAGTTTTAGAAGGCATTTCCGCAGGAATTGCGATGCCTTTAATGTTCAACTTAATCCTGATGCTAATACCAAGGCATAAAATAGGTGTTTGGATGGGAATTGGATCGATGGTCATTAGTTTAGCACCCTCATTTGGACCTAGTTATGGTGGTGCTTTAATTAGCAGTTTGGGTTGGCGTTCTATTTTCATCACACTACTAATTATTCCGGTGGTGTCCTTATGCCTTGGATGGTTTACGATACCTAAAAAAACTGCGAATCATCAAACGCCGTCATTCGACCTGATTGCTTTTATCCTACTCAGCATAGCTTTAATCTCAGGTATTTTGACGATTAATCAATTTGAGAGCGGTATGATTAACCCTGTAACGCTAAGCATTACAGCTATCACACTTTTACTCTTTATTTATCGTTCTCTGAGAAGTGAAAAAACATTTTTAAACATCAGGTTATTTAAACTAAAATCTTTTACATTATTACTGATTCCTGTGACGTTATATATGTTTGCTAATTTGGGCCTTGGTTTGTTAATTCCAAACTACTTGCAGACAATTCATCATACGTCAAGTCTATTAGCAGGATTTTCGTTACTCCCTGGCACTTTAGTAGGGGCATTTTTGTCGCCATTATTTGGGTCATTATATGATAAAATTGGCCCCAAAAAATTACTTATCACGGGTAATTCTATTTTTACGCTGTCCGTATTGTTTATGTATTTCGTCACGAACAACCTGAATTTATTAATGGTTATTCTTTCCTATACTATTTTCACGATCGGTCGGAGTATGGCTTTTAGTACGGGTATGACAGCTGCAATCGCAGATGTTCAAATTAATGATCAAAACGATGCAAATGCTATTTTGCAAGCCAGCCAAATGTTTATGGGCGCTGCTGGGACCACGGTAGCTGCTTTGTTTGGTTCTTGGAAAATTGAGCAAGGCATGCGAAACTTTTTGCTCATGATAATAATGATTGCTATGATAATATTTATTATGTTTTTCCTACAGCAGAAAAAAAGTAGAACTGCGTAACTCAGAATGTCAATGATTAGTTTATTAATCATATCATTAAAACACTGGCTATGATAGTGTAAACGCTTCCATTATTATATAAATAATTGTATAATGGTGATAGAGAAAGTTAATATCAGAATTTTGTTGATAACTTTCGACTCAATTTCTAATTTAATTAACAACTTGCTCGTTGTTTGTACTGAAAGATTAATCGTCATGCTTCGTGCATAAAGTTAATTGATTGATGACAAAGATGGTACTATTTGACTGTTTTGGTTGGATCATCATCCCCGAGTGGGTTGTTTTAAATTAGTCACAACGACATGAAACCACTGCAAACCAAGGTAGAAAGGAGAAACAAATGATGAAGACAATCGTTGTTGCTACTGATGGTAGTGACGCGGCCATGCGTGCAGTAGCATATAGTGCGAGTTTAGCCAAAAAATATGGTGCAAAAGTAGAAGTAATTAGTGTCATTCAGTATTCTACTGTTGCCTATCACGACGGCAGCCAAGTTTTTTATGCATCGATGACTGACAGTTTGACTAAGTTAGCCAATGAAAATGTTGCGAAGGCAGCCGGTGTTTTGGCAGAAAGTGATGTTTTGTATGATACGCACGTTTTTAAGGGTGATGCGCGATTTATACTTGTTAATGAAGTCATGGAAAAATTCAAACCTGATTTGATTGTAATGGGTAAAACAGGTACGACTTTGTTAACTCGAATGTTTATTGGTTCGACGGCGCGCTATGTTTCAGAACGGGCAGACGCTGATGTATTGTTGGTCAAATAATTTCGTATATCAATAGGTGAGTATCAGAATTTTAAAGGTTTTGATACTTTTTTTATTTGCAAGGATACGCTTTGAAATGAGATTTAATTGTTTTATTAACCAAAATATCAAAAAAAGCGTATCATTAAAAGCGTAATGATTAAAACGTTTTTTACAAACGTTATAGAGGGGAGAAGTTAATATGGACTTAGTCGAAGAACTAGTCAGTGTTGTTGGTAAAAAAAATGTTATTACTAACAAAGCAAAATCTTTACGTTTTAGGAAAGGGTACCGCTCAGGTAAGGGCGATGCAGTTGCAGTAGTATTTCCAACCACTTTAATGGCAATGTGGCGCGTGCTTAATGTTTTGCATGACAACAATATTATCATTATTATGCAAGCAGCCAACACTAGTTTGACTGAGGGTTCCGTACCAGCCCCGGGTTATGACCGTTCTGCTGTTGTTGTGAACGGCATGAAAATTAAAGATTTACAGTTAATCAATAATGGGGAACAGGTACTTGCATTCCCCGGTACGACACTATTTCACTTAGAAAATGAATTGCGACCACTTAAACGTGAACCACATTCAGTCATTGGCTCATCTAATTTGGGCGCATCGGTCATTGGTGGTATTAACAACAATTCTGGTGGTGCTTTGATCAGAAGAGGTCCAGCTTATACAGAGCTATCATTGTATGTTTGGATTGATGAACATGACGAAATGCACTTAGTTAACCATTTAGGTATTGATTTGGGCAAAACGCCCGAAGAGATTATTACTAATTTGCAGAACCGCAATTTTGATTTGAATCAAGTACCAGCTACTGAACATCATGGTTCAATGTTCCATCATGAACAGGTTGTGCGTGACGTTGAATCTGATAAGCCTATTCGATACAATGCAAATCCTAAAGAACTGTATGAAGTATCTGGATCGTCCGGTCACGTTGCGGCATTGGCTGTCCGCTTAGATACATTCCCAATGGATAAAAAAACACAAATGTTTTACATTGGAACGAATAATCCCGATGAGTTGGAAGATATTCGTCGCCATATTATGACGACATTCAAAGAATTGCCTGTTTCTGGTGAATATATGCATAAAAATGCTTATAAATTGGCCAAGAAATATGGTAAAGACTCGCTAATCGTGATTGAGAAAATTGGAACGGGTCATTTGCCCCAGATGTTTGCGCTAAAAGCTTGGGGCGAACGCTTTTTGAAGCACATTCCGTTTTTCAAGCCTTATTTCCCAGATCGCTTGCTTCAAACATTAAGTAATTTATTTCCTAATCAAATGCCAAAACGAATAGATGATTATTACGAAAAGTACGACCATTACCTACAATTGAAAATGGCTGGTAATGGTATTGAAGAAGCGCGAGAATATCTCAAATCTTATTTTGACAAGGCAAGTGGCGACTACTTTGAAGCCGATGCCAATGAGACCAGTAAAGCGGCAACTCACCGCTACGTAACAGCTGGTGTTGCGATTCGTTATCAAGAATTAAAACAGGATAGTATTGACATTTTGCCACTAGATATCGCGTTGGCAAGTAATGATTATAAGTGGTTCGAGCATTTGCCTAAAGAGATTGAAGACAAAATAGAACACAAAATTTATTATGGTCACTTACTTGATCACGTCATGCACCAAGATTATATTCTAAAACCTGGCGTCGATGCGCATGAACTTAAAAAAGAGATGCTTAAAATTTTGGATGAGCGTCACGCTGTTTATCCAGCCGAACACAATGTTGGTCATCTATATTTGGCAGCGCCGGCCTTAATCAAGCACTATAAGAAAAATGATCCAACTAATAGTTTCAACCCAGGCGTTGGTAAACAAACAATGTCTAAATATTGGGGCGAATACTAAAATAAAAAGTTTGTTAAAAAATAACCGTTATCGTCGTTTGTCGATTCATCGGTTATTTTTTTATTAGTGACTATGCAATGTGAATGTTTTACTTTTAGCTAAAACACATTTTAGAATAATTTAGATATTTTTGGTTTGACAATCTGTTCTGTCGTGCTAGCCTATATGAACATATTTGCTTAGACAAATCATTATTAGTAAAATCTATTTAAAAAGCTAATCTGTTAAACTTTGTGAAGCTATAATCATAAAACAAGCTAAATCATTTGATACCAAAGCAATGAGCACAAGTGAATAAATCATGAAAACGCTTGATATTAATTGTAAATTCGTATATAATTTTATTTATCGAAATGAAAGCGCTTACAACACTTTCATGTTTAGGAGGAAAATAGTAGCATGTCAGATAATAAAATTTCGGCCGGATTAGCAGCCTTAAAAGTTATGTCAGGATGGGGCGTTCACACGATGTACGGTATTCCATCAGGTACTTTGAGCGGGTTGATGAATGCGATGGGCGATCCGGAAAATAAAATCAAATTTCTGCAGGTCAAACATGAAGAAGTTGGCGCTATGGCAGCTGTTATGCAATGGAAGTTCGGTGGTAAATTGGGTGTGGCCGTTGGGTCTGGCGGTCCAGGTGCAACGCATTTAATAAATGGTCTTTATGACGCGGCAATGGATAATATCCCAGTGTTGGCTATTTTAGGTTCCAAACCAGTACGTGAGTTAAATATGGATTCGTTTCAAGAATTAAATCAGAATCCAATGTATGACAATATTGCTGTTTATAATCGTCGTGTCGCAACCGCAGAACAGTTGCCACATCTTGTTGATGATGCTATTCGGACGGCAATTGCCAAACGTGGGGTAGCTGTACTAGAAGTACCGGCTGATTTTGGCTTTACCGAAATTGATGCTGATTCACTTTATTCGACGCCACTTTATTCGTCTGGCTTAACTTATAAAGAATATAAGTCCGCACCAGTTGATGAATCCGATATTACTGCTGCTGTCGACATTCTTAACCAAGCTAAGCGTCCAGTGATTTATGCTGGTATTGGTACGATGGGTCATGGGGCAGCAGTCCAAGCGCTATCTCGTAAGATGAAAGCACCAATTATTACAACAGGTAAAAACTTTGAAACATTTGATTGGGATTTTGAAGGTTTCACTGGCTCCACTTTCCGTGTTGGTTGGAAGCCAGCTAACGAAGCTATTCTTGAAGCTGATACTGTCCTGTTTGTTGGTACAAACTTCCCATTCTCCGAAGTTGAAGGCACTTTCCGGAACGTGAATAAGTTCATACAAATTGACAATAACCCAGCAATGTTGGGTAAGCGTCATCAAAATGACGTCGCTATTCTAGGAGATGCGGGTGAAGCGATTGCCGCCATTTTAGCTAAAGTATCACCCATAAACGATTCACCATGGTGGCAGGCGAACGTGGCTAACGTCAAAAATTGGCGTGACTATATGAATAAACTTGAGCAAAAAACTGAAGGTGATTTACAGGCCTATCAAGTTTATAATGCTATCAATAAATACGCAGCAGATGATGCTATTTTCTCAATTGATGTCGGTAATGTTACGCAAATGTCCGTGCGTCATTTGCATATGACAGACAAAAATATGTGGCGGACATCACCGTTGTTTGCCACAATGGGGATTGGGTTGCCAGGTGGGATTGGTGCCAAAAACACTTATCCGGACCGTCAAGTGTGGAATTTGATGGGAGACGGGGCGTTTTCAATGACCTATCCAGATGTTGTTACCAACGTGCGCTATAAGTTACCAGTCATTAACGTTGTATTTACTAATACAGAATACGGATTTATCAAAAATAAGTATGAAGACACGAATACGTATAACTTTGGCGTTGACTTCACGGATGTTGACTATGCCAAAATTGCCGAAGCACAGGGTGCTGTTGGTTTAACCGTTAGCCGAATTGAAGACATTGATCGGGTAATGAAAGAAGCACTTGATTATTACAATCAAGGCCGCGTCGTTGTGGTCGATGCAAAAATCACCAAAGATCGTCCTATTCCTGTTGAAACCCTAAAGTTAGACACTAATTTGTATAGCGAATCAGTTGTTGAGGCCTACAAGGAAAAATATGAAGCACAGGATTTAGTGCCATTCCGTGAGTACTTAGAAGCACAAGGTATGACGTCGAGATATATTAAAGACAATAACGATAATAAGTATAGTTTTTAATCTTAAAAAGTAATTTCGCCCTCGAAGTTGCTTTTTTATTTTGCCAAAGCATCATACTGTGGTAGTATGAAAAGAACAAGAGGATTAAAATGCTACTTTATCAAAAAAAGCGTCTAATTAAATGATTACTATCTTTAATTAGGAGCAAAAAATGATCAATTATCAAATCAATCAAACAATCGCAGAAAATGATTTAACCAAACTGTACAATAGTGTCGGTTGGTTTGCCTATACTAACACTCGTGTAAATCTTTTGGCTGCTGTTGCAAATTCATTAATGGTTGTCAGTGCGTGGGCATATAATCAATTAGTCGGATTAGTTCGCGTTGTGGGGGATGGAGAGACAATTATTTTTATACAAGATATTCTAGTTGACCCAAAATTTCAAAGTCAACAGGTTGGCACAGAATTAATGAATCGTGTTTTGAACATGTATCCAAATGTTAGGCAAAAAGTGTTATTGACGGAAGAGGCGCCTGATGTCAGGCATTTTTATGAAAAGTTTGGTTTTAGGTCTGCTGATCAAGGGACACTTATTGCTTTTTACAAAAATTTTTAACGTAATGCAATAGAAAAGCAACAATGATTAAAAAATCATTGTTGCTTTTTTAGTTGTAAATATATCGCATGCTGTTTAATGAGTTTTTTGTTCTATGATAATGAGATCAGACTAATGCTTTAATGTTCATTTTATTTATATTTAACTTATATCTACTGAAGCGATATTAGAATAATGATATGTCAAAAGGAGGTACGCATTTTGCGATTAAAAAAAGTAAATAAAACAGATTGGTGTTTAGTTGGTATTTTGATACTAAGTGCCTTTCTGTATGGTTGGGGTATATGGAACGCTGGTAGTGCTAATAGCTACTACACAGCAGCGATTACCTCAATGACAAAAAGTTGGTCGAATTTTTGGTACGGCGCGTTTGATCCAGCAGGATTTATTACTGTTGACAAACCACCAGTCGCATTATGGCTAATGGCTATATCAGCTAAAATATTTGGTATACACGGTTGGTCAGTTGTTTTACCAAGTGTCTTGGCGGGTATAGGATCTGTTTACTTAATGTATCAGTTATTAGCACCAAAATTTGGTTTATGGGCCGGACGAGTCGGGGCGTTAATTCTGACACTGACGCCAACGGTGGTTGCTAATAGCCGTACGAATAATATGGATGCTATACTAGTATTTTTCTTGCTTTTAGCTGTATATATTTTACAAAAAGCAGTTGCTAAGAAAAATATTTGGCTAGTCATTGTCAGTTTTGGCTTGATTGGTGTAGGCTTTAACATTAAAATGTTACAAGCTTTCATGATCTTACCAGCAATGCTTGTTTATTATTGGGTAGCAATCAAACTACCATGGAAAAAGAAAATTGCTTGGTTAGTTGTTGGTATGGCTTCCTTATCGATTTTTACAGTAGCTTACCCATTAGCAGTCGATTCGGTTGACCAATCTAGTCGGCCATATATTGGTAGCTCACAAACAAACTCATTAATGGAACTAGCGTTTGGATATAACGGGACCGAAAGATTATTAGGACAATCAACAGGAACCGGCGGTGCTTTCCCTGGTATGGGAAATACTAAAAAATCAAAAGGCACTCAAAAAAGTAACGGTACTCCGAGTGGTAAAAAGCCAAGTGGTTCAGCGCCAACTGGTAAAATGGCTGGTAAAGCGCCGACAGGAAAACCCAGTGGTGGGAAAGCCCCCACTGGTACGCCACCAAATCAATCCGCAAATAAAAATACCAAACAGACTAAAAGCAAGGCACCTAGTCAAGCAGTTAAAATGACTGGAAAGCCACAAGGTGGACAGAGTGGTGGTAACAGTGCATTTGCTATTGGATCAGCTGGACCATTTAGGCTTTTCCAATCAGATTTGGGTTCACAAATTGGTTGGTATCTGCCACTTGCAATTCTCGGACTTATTGCTGGTTGGTTTGGATTTAGAAAGCGTGGGGCTAAGTGGTACTATGTCTCTGAGGAACAATCTGAGGTTCTGCTCTGGGCAGGTTGGTTCGTTCCAGTCTATGGCTTCTTCTCAGTTGCTAGCTTCTTTCATCCATATTACACAATTATGTTGGCCCCTGCGATTGCTGCATTAACAGCAATTGGCGTGGCAGCAGTTGTGAAAATGTCTGCTCAAAGCAATAAAGAATCAATGATTGTACGAATAGTCGTTGGTGTGGCCGTATTAACAACTCTCCTACTGCAAGCGTACTATGTATGGTCGTATTACCAAATTATCAGCATTGCTATGATTATTGTAGCAATTGGCTTGTCTATTTGGTGGCTATTGCCTAGACACATCAATAGCAAAATAAAAATTATTTTATCGGCAATTAGCATTCTACTAATGGCAAGCTGGTGGTCATTAACACCAACATTGTCGCATAATTCTGCAGCAATACCAGCCGCCAGTCCGTCACTTCTAAGCCAAACTGGTGGCAGTGATATGGGTGGAGAAGTCAATAGTCAATTATTGAGTTATACCAAGAAGCACCAAGGTAATGCCAAATATTTGTTTGCCACAACTGATTCTAACTCGGCATCTGGATATATTATCAAGTCCGGTAAAGCAGTCATGGCATTAGGTGGTTATCACGGAACAGATCCAACTATGTCACTTTCTGAATTCAAAAAGCTAGTCAAGTCGGGACAACTGAAATACTTCGTGATGGGCAACAATAGTAAGACCTCGAGTGGTCAAATTAGTAAAATACTAACTTGGGTTAAAAAGAATGGTACTACGGTCACATATAGTTCTAGCACATCAAATCAAAGTTCCTCAGGACAACAAATGGGTGGTCAATCACAAAGTTCAACATTATATGATTTATCAAATATATATCAATAAGAAAGGAGCACTTTGAATATGTTATCACGATCAAAAACACCTCGTTTGGGACTTGTTTTACCAGCCTATAACGAGCAAGAAGTCTTACAAATCACTTTATCTAAACTAAAACAAATAAAATTAGATTTAGTAAGTGAAGATCTAATCAGTCATGATAGTTTTATTCTTGTTGTAGATGATGGTTCTGAAGATGGCACATGGCAAGTTATTCAGGACCAGAAACTGATAAATTCGGATTTGATTGGTGTCAAACTTTCTAGAAACTTTGGTCATCAGTCGGCTTTATTAGCAGGAATGTTTGAAGGAATCAAATTAGCGGACATTCTCATAACACTCGATGCTGATTTGCAGGACAATCCGAATGTCATTAGAGAAATGATTGTTAAATACAATGAGGGTAGTGAAATTGTATATGGTGTCAGGTCAAGTAGAGCAGATGATACTTGGTTCAAAAGAAATTCAGCATTAGCATTTTATAAAATGTGTACTTTCTTAGGCGTCGACATGATTCCTAACCATGCAGATTTTAGATTAATGAGTCAAACTGCTGTTAAAGCACTTCTAAAATTACCAGAACGAAATGTATTTTTACGTGCGATGGTACCTTTGTTAGGATTTCAAACGGACAAAGTCTTTTATGAACGTGGTAAGCGACAAGCGGGAACATCAAAATATCCATTGAAAAAAATGTTGAGTTTTGCAATTGATGGTATTACAAGTTTTAGTGTTCAGCCGATTCGATTACTATTTGGTCTAGGAATGTTTGTTACCAGTGTTGCTGGTATTGAAATTATGTACACAATATTTGAAAAAATGATTGGTAATACAGAAGCAGGTTGGTCATCTTTGATGATTTCAATTTGGCTGTTAGGTGGTATTAACTTGGTAGCTATATCTGTTATCGGCATTTATATTGGTAAAATCTTTACAGAGGTCAAACATCGACCATTATTTGAAATTGAAACCAAAACTGAATCGTCTATTAACAATTATCAACCTGACAAGTTATAAAAATTATGTGATGGTGTTGAATTAAAAAGACAGAACTATCCAAAAATGGATATTTCTGTCTTTTTTTTAAGTAAATTGCCACAAGGAGAATAAAATTTTTAAATCGTCTTACCAACATAAAAACGCTTGTTGATTTCATAGAAATCAAACGTTTCTAAATTATTATTGGCGAGATGATGGATTGCCCCTTGAGCAGGCATAAGATTGATAGGATATTGAAATGTATCACCAACTGCTAATACAACTACAGGCTTATGGCTTGCATAGGCGTAACCCATTTCCCAAATTGTTCCGGTATCTTGATCACTTGCATCGAGTAAAGCAACTACGACATCAGCATTATCAATTGCGCTAACATCATCATCAAAAGTAGCTGTTGCCCATTCTTGGTCGGGATTGAACTCGCCATTGACAATCGGATTGGAACCTTCGTATTGATGTAACAAGGGGACATGGACATGAGCCACTGTTTGATTGTGCAATAGCGCAGCATAAGCTTCTTTTAAAAGTTTTTCTTGAATCGGATTAAACCAACCAGCTGCTAAATAAATTGTTTTCCCACTGTGGGGCGCGCTATCTTTGCCTATTATTTGTAATTCATCAATGAGTGTCATGGGACTTCGTTTCCTTTTTATTTTTGTCTTTAACAAAAGCATAGCATATTATTTTATTGCTGTGACATTGAAGTTTTAATTAATATTTGAATTGACAGTTTATACAGTGTTCAGTTCATATCAATATGTAAGTTTACCTTTATTAGGGGATGTGAGATAAAAAAGTATGCAAATTTTCAAGTGAAAAATTGTGGGGAGAATTAGTTCTTTAATTGACTAGTGAATTGGTTTTGGAATTATAGATTCTCATATAACAAGTATTTGTCTATTTTAACAAAACTACTGATTAATTCATGTTCCACATCCGTTAGCGCTGTTGCTGGAAAATTTGCCACTAGAGAACAAAGGTATTGATAATTTGAACTATTCTTTTCTGAAAAGTATTTATCACCAAATTTACCTTGTATTGTGTCAAACACCTGTTGTATTTCACTCGTTTTTGTGCAACTGAAAAAATTTTTTAAATAAATAAGTTGGGATTTATTTGAATTATCAATGATTGATTTAGCCGTATTTATGGTTACAAAAAGCCATTGCTTTAACTCAATTATATGATGAGGGTGACGTTTTAATTCAATTGTTAGCTTTTCGAAGTAATCGGGTTCCATAGCTAATATTATAACTCTTTTATACTTTGAGTAATCTCAACTAGCAAACTTATACACCAAAAGATTATTATTTTTTTTATTTTGAATCAATAATATGAGAGTGTTTTTGCTACTTTTTATACCTATAATGGGAAGTATTGTTTTTGTGAGCGTAATTTTAGGAGAATAACTTGAGAAAACGGCTATATCAAATTGACGTGATTAAAGTTTTTGCCATATTTTCAGTGGTTTCTGTACATTTTTTGTTGAATTCTGGATTTTATGATATTAGTGTCACAGGATGGATACCAACAATTGATGTGTTTCTGAGGGCCATATTTATTACAGCGGTCCCGTTGTTCATTATGGCTACGGGTTTCTTGATGGGAGACAAGTTTCTTTCTAGCAGTTACATCGTTAAAATTTGGCGAACACTTTTGCTGTATGTCATTGTGTCAATAATTGATTGGATAGGGCATACCTTAATTCTTGGTAGTAAAATATCGTTCTCAGATGCATTGTATGGTATGTTAGATTTTTCAACTGATAGTTATGCGTGGTATGTAGAAATGTATATTGGCTTATACCTGCTGATACCTCTACTAAATGCCGCTTGGCATTATCAATCTAACGAACAGTATCATCTTTATATTTTGATAATTTCTGTAATCTTGTTTTTCTTACCGTCATTATTTAACGTTTTTGGAAAAATCATGCCTGATTGGTGGACCGCGGCTTATCCGATAGGATATTACTATTTTGGTGTCTACTTTAAAACATATTTTTCTAAAATTCAAAAAATACCGCTCAAACAATTATTATTCTGGTCAATAATGATATTTAGTGTTATATCTCTGATTGCTGTAAATAATAATTACGGCAAAATTTTTCAATGGACATCAGAAAATGATTATATGGGGTATCAGCCTTTTATAGTTGCAATTATACTGTTTCTCTTGTTTCTTCGTTTGCCATTTAAGCGAGAAAAACATCGGAAATATAAAATATTAACAAAAATATCTGGCATGACACTCACGATATACTTGTTTTCAGATCTCACAGACAGCATAATTTACCATGATTTCAAATTGATGGTTCCTAGTACTAATAATCGTTTGGTGTGGGGACCGTTAATTGTGATATGTTCATTTATTTCGGCCACAATATTGTCTTTTATTGTAGAAAAAATTTTGTCAAAGTTGTCCAATACTAGGAAAGCATAACATTATGATAATCGTTTCAAACATTTTACAATTCTATACGACTTACTATCCAATCATAATGACTTTAATTTGGATTTTAGGTTCTTGGATATCTGGTAACCAATTTCACACTTATGATTCAAAATATGATTCGTTGCTTAACGCAAGTGTGACAATTTTATTGCCAACCTTTAATGAAGAGCACACTGTCATTGACACATTAAAATCGCTAGTAGCATTAAATTATACGAATTATAACATTATTGTTGTTGATGATAAGAGTAACGATTTTACCGTCTCGGTTGTTAAGAAGTGGTTATTGCATAATACACCCGAAGTGCCAATTAAATTATTAGAATTACCAAATAACATGGGTAAAGCTCAAGCTTTGAATGAAGCAATGAGCTACGTTGAATCAGAATATGTGCTGGTCACAGATGCTGACGCGCTACTGAATCCGAATGCATTGCATCAAATGTTGAAAAAATTTGATAGTGATAATGTTGGAGCTGTGACAGGAAAGCCGGTAGTCCGTAATCGAACAACGATATTAGGCAGATTACAAACGTTAGAATACGTTGGCATTATAGATCGTATAAAGCGTGCACAAGATAGTTTATTTGGTGGCATAATGACCGTCGCAGGTGTTATCGCACTATATCGTAGTGAAGCATTAAGCGATGTTGGCGGATTCGATAAGACGGCCGTTACAGAAGATATTGATATGACATGGCGCTTACGTCGCAAAAAATGGCTGATACATTACACGCCTTTAGCATTAACGTACATTCTTGTACCCGAGACGTTTAGTGGCTACTTTAAACAACGCATCAGATGGTCGGTAGGTGGTCTAGAAGTTTTTTTTAAAAATGCAAAGTGGGTCTATCACAATGAAGATGTTAAACAAAAATTTTTGCTGTTTGATATGTTATTTAGCCACATTTGGGCTTGGTTAGCTTTGATTACTTTTTTTCAATATATTATCATGACCATAGGTACCCAGACTTTTTCGTTGCCAGGCGTGATTATATTAATTTACATTGCGCTATTTTCTATTATGATTTGTCAAGGCATTATTCAAGACAAAAGACATTCTCAATTGTCTCTGCACGATGTTTTTGAAATCCCATTTTATAGCACTTTTTATTGGACGACGGCGCTGATTACTGCCATTGCGTCTCAAATCATTGTATGTACTTTACACAGACGAAAAGGGTCATGGACAAGTCCAGATCGAGGTAAATAAATGAATAAAAAACTAATTATTCGACATAAACATTTTTCAGGTAACATTTTAGCAGGTATTTTAACACTCTTTGCGTGGATTATTGTCCTTACTATCGTTATTTTGGCGTTTGTCGCGCAACTTCATGTCTACTCAGATAGTTTTGTTGTTTTGAATTTATTACTTGGCATAAATACGAATGGGGTTAATCATGGTATGCAAATTATTATGGTTTGTTTAATAATTACTTCGTTTCCAGCGATAGCAGCGTTTTTAAATCAGTATCAGGTGAAAATCAATGATGAAAAGGTATAGATTAATAATTCTGTTATTTATATTGGTAATGTTATTCATTTCTTTTATGATGATATATTTCGGTGTTCAACAGGGTAATAAACAGCAACAAATTGAACGAAAAGTAGATTACAGTTATAAAAATTTCGCTAAAACTAATAGCAACGTTAAGGATGGTGTTCTAGTGTTGGCCTACCATCGAATTCTTAAGAAAAATGCTGCTGTAGAATTTGCACAAGATGTGTCCAAAAACCCTCAGTTACAGCAATATAATGTTGATCAAACAATATTTATGCATCAAATGAAATGGCTGAAATCACATCATATCAGTGTGTGGTCAATGGATGAGTTCATTAAACACAGTCATGAAAATACAATTTCTGGAAAGCATGTCGTATTGACTTTCGATGATATTGATACTACATTACCCCGAAATGCTGCGCCGACATTGTATGATTTAAGATTACCATTTACAATATTTGTGATTACCGGTAGAGTCGGTAGTAATTTGGACGGGGAACAGTTAGCTACATGGCAAGAAATATCTAAGTTGTCTAATCATCCAGAAGTGACTGTTGGATTGCACACAAATGATTTACATTATCAAGAGGATAATAAACCAATTTTATCGACATCTTCTATATCTAAAAAGTCAATCATTTCTGATTATAAAAAGTCATATAACAAGATCAAAAATCAACTCGGCATCACACCGACAGTTTTTGCCTATCCCTATGGGAGTCAGAATGTTACACTAACTCAATATATGTATAGGCATGGTATGCAGGGAATTTTTTTACTGGAACCCGGCATTGTTAGCAATGATTTACCAAACATTTTACAAGGTGTCCCTCGCTTTGTCGTCACAAATACAAATTTTGATGAGTTGCAGTCGTGGTTGAAAAAATAAGTTTTGGCTTTGTCATGTTGATTGATTATTCAAGGATGTCTAGATTGCCAAAATAGAATTACCTTTATATGCAGTATTGCTTATACTAATCAACGAATTTTTAGTACAAGCACAGCGAACATTATCCTAAATAATGTTAGACAATATTTACTGCTCAGAAATAAGCTTTACAAGAGTGTACAAAGTATTTGCAAGACTTATTTCGTTAGTCGATTTTTAAATTTTACCAGCGATTAGGATTCAGACCAATTGTAATTTTCAGGTATGATATACTTGTTACAGCAAACAAGTTAAGATGGTGGCTATCCCGAATGGAGGTGGTGCTTATGGTGTAACAGCTAGAAGCCCAGATTCTAGGAAAGGAGATGCCTAGTGTCCGTATCGGATGCGCTACAACTAATGATTAGCTTTGGGATGTTTATCCTAACACTAATTACTTTAGTTGTTGTGTTGATCAAAAACAGCACAAAAAAATGACCATTCTTAACTTTGACGAGTGAATGGTCATTAACTTGACTATAACTTAGCCACCGTCGAAACGGGTTTGCTAGGAGTCGTAGTTAGCGCTACGGCTCTTTTCTATATCTTTATTATAGCATAGCTTTTGATTTAGTCACAAACTTAATGTTTTGTTTGTATTAATTGATTCAAAAAAAATTAACGCCAGTGTTGCGAACGTTGGACTTGGCTTTAATCGACTTATAGACTATTTAGTCGTTGTCTCTGAATAAGTAAATACCAATAGTGGTTTAGTCTTAGTGGCATTTTCAAAAGCTAAACAGTACTTAGACATTAAGAAAGCAAACAGCGTACATGACAAATAATACAAATCGTTTCATGATGCTCAGAAGTCAATAAGTTGGACTATTTAGATTAGAATATTTTTTATAACCTATTCTTAAAACTTGACAATTCATTTTAAATGATGGATAGTCTATAATTATACTTGAAAAATCTCGTAAAGGAAGAAAATGGTAATGGGAATTTTAGACAACAAGAAAATAATTGTTATGGGTGTGGCAAATAAAAGTAGTCTTGCATTTGGTTGTATGCAAGCTATTCAAAATCAGGGTGGACAGGTCATTTTAACTTATCAAAATGATCGTATGAAACGTAGTTTAGATCGATTTGTAGATGAGTCTGTATTGAAAGTAGAATGTGATGTTTCTACTCCGGAAAATATACAAATCGCATTTGAAAAAATTTATCAAACGGTAGGGAAAGTAGACGGAATTGTACATGCAATTGCCTACGCTGAAAAAAATGATTTAGCTAATAAATTAACTGATTCAACACTAGAAAGTTTTTCAACTGCTCAAAATATTAGTGTATATTCCTTAATTGCGACCGCAAAGTATGGTTATGATATTATGAACGAAAATGGATCGATTGTAACACTTTCGTACATGGGATCTGAAAGAGCTATTCCAAACTATAACATGATGGGGGTAGCTAAAGCTGGGCTAGAATCAGCTGTTCGCTATTTAGCACGTGATTTGGCTGATAAAAAAATTCGAGTTAATGCCATTTCTGCAGGTGCAATTAAAACCCTAGCTGTTACTGGTGTTAAAGATCACAGTAGTTTAATTCAAATGTCAGATGAACGTTCTGTTGATGGAGTAGGTGTCACGATTGATGAGGTTGGCAACACGGCTAGTTTTTTGTTAAGTCCAATCGCAAGTGGTGTCGTTGGAGATATAATATACGTCGACAAGGGTACTCATCTTATGTAATTGTAATGAGTGGTAATAGGGTTAGTTAAAAAGACGCAAAGCATATTTTTAGTGCAATGCGTCTTTTACTATATAATCATGTTCAATATAAGTTTGTAAAAAACAATATATTACCAGAACTTGAACGTATGCGTTTAGACACACGCGGGTTCACTGAATATTATGAAGAACTAGCAGATGTTAATAATTTGCTTGATGATTTCAATTTTTTATAATTAGTCAGCTATTATGTGAAAAGGTTTACATTTTTAAATGCCCATTTAACAACTCACGCGCATAGATAAAGTATGCTAATATTATCTTATTCACATAACTAATTATAGGAGTAAGAATTAAAATATATGACCAAAAAAAAACCAACAGACCAGATAAAATATCCACGTATTCATGAAAATGATAGACATTTGATTGAACACATGTGGAATGATGAAAAACTAACGCAGTCTGAAATTGCTAGAAAACTTAATCGCTCGCAGTCGGCTATTTCTAGAGAATTAAAACAAGGCAATATCTTTGATTTTAGTAATTTAAGTAAACGTCAATTGTATAATCTTGAAATTCATTCACGTATCAAGTATTCTGCCTTACGTGGTCAATTTATCGCCACTCAAAGAAGTGTGAGACGTGGTAATGGTTCAAAATTATTGACAGATGAATTAAAAGAGCTGATTGAGCATTGGGTCAATGTTGAACATTGGACACCCGAACAAATCGCTGAAGCGCATGTATCAGATATTGAAGTCTCGGCATCAACGATTAGAAATTGGGCGAGACAGGGTAAAATCTATTTGCGCCCTTATTACCGAAAACGAGCCAACAATACAGATGCAGAAAAAGTTAAAATTAAAACGCAGTATCAAAAACAGCGTGAGATTGATAGGTTGCGTTCTCAATTAAAGTCACAGGGTATTCTAGTCCGTCATTCAATCTATGAGCGACCACCAAAGATAAATACTCGCCGACAATTCGGTCATTGGGAAATTGATTTAGTTCTTCCAGCAAAGGGTAAGAATGGCGAAATTAACGATAAAAGCGCTATTTTAACATTGGTAGAACGAAAAACACGATTTTATGTACTGGTTAAGATTGATAGTAAACAGTCATTTGATGTCATTAAAGGCTTTAGATACTTCTATAAAAATTATGGCAAATGGGTACGCACAATCACAGCCGATAATGGTATTGAGTTCATGTCATGGGACTTCTTAGAAGTTGTACAACAAGAATATAAGACAAAAATATACTACGCAACACCCTCTTCACCACAGGAAAGGGGGACAAACGAATATAAGAACCGTGAGCTACGTGTCTTTATCCCGAAGAAAACAACCTTTAGAACCATCAAGCAAAAAGATTTAGAAGTGATCGCTGATAAAATCAACCGTAAGCCGATGCGTATTGCACTGCAAGGCTCAACGCCTTATGAGCGTTTTAATAAAGAATATCGTAGTATGGAACGCTATAAAGAACGATACATCAAGCAGAAAATCAAGAAATATGAGCAGAAGTTAGCCGAAGAAATCAATGCCTTAAAAGATGTTAATTTGACAGATATAGATGATGATAAAGATGTCAAGGTTAATATTGATGATATAAGTTAAGAAACGCTTAAAAGTTAAATAGGCTCACACAAAGACTAGTGATTAGTCTTTTTTTTGTGTCATAATAACGACATACAAATCGGAATGACTATGTGAAATAGCGCTAAAAGCCACTGTTTATGGCATGTTCTAGCATTGGAAAATTTCATGTAAGAAGTGTATACTTTCTGAATAGCTATACGCTAAATTCATTTCATTTACATAACAAATTACAGAATGTGACAGACATTTTAACAAACCTTTACAGATAGAGAAATTCTATTGACATCTGCCCTTGATATCCAACTTTCGATAATATATATTATGTTAACTAACGAATGTCTGGCGGATGTCAACCCAAACACCACATGTTTAATGTTCTGGTAATCTACCAGTAACTTCTGTGTAAAATAAACGACGATTATTTTTTAAGTAAGGCACAACTTCATCAAGAATAACATGATTGTGTTTAAAAGTAAACGGACCGTCCACGCTTTTAGAACGTCTATACAAAGGCTTTTAGCAATCTAATTACTCACTATTATATCAAATGTTTCAGCCAATAAAACCGTTTCAAATATTTATATTTTAAGCACAATAAAAAAAGACACATCTAGTGTCTAAAGTTCATTATTTTTATTACCAGCTTTTACGGCTTATTTTTCATCATTTTGGCGTTCTTCAAGCATTCGCTGTTTACGTTTTTCATAAGCTCTACGATAACGTTGCATCGCTTTATATTCTTGTGCAAAGACTACCATTGGTCTTTTTCCATTCAGAGCTTGTCTAAGTGGCATCGCATTCATTTTTGAAGCCACTTCATCTAATTGTCGTTGCTTCACGTCTTTAAAAGAAGTGCCTTTAGGATACCAATCACGTAACTTACGATTTCGATTTTCATTGGATCCACGTTGCTGTGGTGATGACGGTGTCGCATAATATAACTTGATTTTTAGTTGTTTCTGGACGTACTCTAAAAAGTCCCATGAAATAAATTCAGAACCATTATCGGCTGTGATAGTCCGTACGGCTTTGCCATATCGTTCATAAAACAACTTAAAGGCATTTATCATATCATTGGACTTCTTACTACGGACTAATATTAAGGCAGTAAACCGAGTTTTGCGTTCAGTCAGTGTCATAATTGCTGTGGTATCTTGATAACGCTGATTATTCATTTTAGCTGGCAACACTAAATCAATTTCCCAATGACCAAACTGTTTACGACTTTCCACAACTTGTGAACGATCAAATATTGAATGGCGGACTAATTCTCCGTCATTTTTTAGTTGCTCACGCAAACGTGCAATTTCACGTTCCTTATCACGTTTAGTTTGCGCAACAGCTCTTTCTTTGGGTGTCCCATTTTGACGATGATATTTCTGTTTACGAATATTGATAAGGCCTTGCCGAGACCATAACCTAATAACAGATGCGGACACATCAACATCTTGCACATTACCAGCAATTTGCTCTGGCGTCCAATGCTCAACATTGACCCAGGTTTCAATGATTTCTTTTAATTCTGGTGTCAGTTTGAGACCAGTACCCATTTTACTGCGCTTTTTCAAAGCAATATATTGTCCACGCTGTGCCGAATACTTGATACGTGCGTGTATGTCCATATTCAACAGTGTTCGTCTATCTAAATGTGAGAAATCAAGCGTATTGCCACGGTGCAATTCACGTAATATTGATGACGGTGTATAGCCTAAACGTCTTGCGATATCTGCTTGTGTCATTTTCTCAATATTCCATAAATATTCTATCATGTGACGTTGGTTCTCATTCAACCGTGGTTGTCGTTTGCGTTTTTGTGTTGTTTCATCACTCATAAAACATATTTGCTCCTTAATTATGATTATTTTAGTCTAGGTATTTACCCCTTATAACAAGTTTAACATTTCACAATGTTGCTTATTATTTTATTTTTTAAAACACAATATATTAAAGTATTAAGCATAATGAAGATTTTGTTTTTGAAGTTAAATAAAAACGACTCTGGAAAATTTTTCAGAGTCGTTTTTCAATTCTTGACGTTTATTTGATTTCTTATCAGTCGTGTGTCATTTTGACTCGCTCTAATATAAATAATATCACCAGCTCGTAATACTAAATCGCCCTTTGGAATCAGTACATGTTCAGATCTCTTGACCAGTGTAATCAAACTATTGGAACCCAGTTGCAAATCTCTTATTTGTTGATCTTCTAAGATACCACCAGCAAGAACTGTCACTTCCGTGGTTGTCATGGAAGACATCGTTAGATGCACTGGTTTTCTTTTTAACAAACGTTCTAGTAAAGATTCATATATTGGTGCACCATTTAAAAGATCAACTACTAAGTAGGCTACTAAACTTACAAGTGCTAAAGGTAAAATGTGGGTCACACTCCCCACCATCTCAAAAATAAGAATAATTGCAGTAAATGGTGCTTTACCAATGCATGCGAAATAACCGGCCATACCGATCACAATAAAGTTTAAAGCATAATTTGCACTCATGAGATGTACATAGACAAATATATGAGCCATTAATGCGCCACTTAGTGCACCTAAAGTCAAAATAGGTAAAAAGATGCCTCCTGGCAGACCGGAACCATAACTAATCATTGAGAAAACAAATCGAACTAACAAAATTACGATGATCATTTTCATTGTCATAGGTGTTTCTTTCAGCGACAAAATTAAATTATTGCCCCCACCTAAAAGATTTGGCCATAAGATTCCAATTGGTATCACCAAAGTAAACGGCACCATACCGTATAAATATTTAGGGACCTTAATTTTACTGTAACAATTTAAACTGAATAGTAAAATTTTTTGATATAAAAAGCCAAATAAACCTAATATAATACCAAATACCAACAATAAGCCATATAACTGTACCGGGAAAACACTTAAGTGGCCAACAGATAAAACTGGTGTTTGGCCAAACAAAACCGTAGAGACAAAATCCGAAACGCTTGCGCCTGTCAATGCACCAACCCAGACAAAGGGAGAAATACTGTGATAGACTTCTTCCAATACAAACATAACGCCGGCTAAAGGTGCATTGAATGCAGCTGATAAACCAGCAGCGGCACCACTGGCTATAAGCCCTTTCGATTGATTATGACTAAGATGTTTATATGATGCTACACCCTGACCAATTGATGCACCCAGTTGAATTGAGGGACCTTCCCGCCCCAGCATCAAACCACTACCAATAGCCAAAATTCCTGATATAAATTTTCGCCACAATGTCGACCACCAGTTTATTTTTAGTTCACCTAATAATAGACCTTCAACCTGTGGAATGCCGGAACCGGATATATTAGGTTCTTTGTTTAACATCCATGCAACAATTAAAAAGCCTATAAAATTGGCTATCATCAAAAAAAATATTACCGTTATATTGCCATGTGAGATATCTACATACAACGCTTGCACGAATTGAAGCAATTTTTCAATTGTCCATCGAAAAACGCTAACAACTATTCCTGTTAAAAAACCTATAAGTGCGCCATATAATACTACTGACAACTTTGATGTATTGAGTCTAATTCTTTTTTTAAACATAAAATCAGTGTACAACAAAAACGAGTTTGATTCCAAGCATAAAAACTATTAATGTTTTTCGGCAAGTTGCCTTTTTGCTTGATGCAACTGTTCTTCAATCTTATTCAACCCACTTTCAGTGTTGCGATCAGTTCCCTTAATCAGCAAGTCTAAATCACGATACGCAAAGGTTAACTCAATTGATTTTGAAACCAAATCTTGTACCCTAGATGCTAATTCTTTGTTAAAAAAAAGCACATCTCCGTATGTTTGAGATTGTGCTTGTCTAATTTTAGCTTGTAATTGCATTGATACGCTTAAGGTTGTTTGAAAGTTAGGCGCACCAGCTTTGAATTGAAAGCCTAGTCTATCACTTTCTAGTGTTTGGTCTAGTTGACTATATAAGTCTCTAAACCGTTCTAACTGCTTAATATACAGTTCTAATTGTTCTGAATTTAACCATATTTTTTTTGACATATTTTTTGTCCCTTCTTTTTTTCAATCAATTACTAATAAAATTTTCTCTTCGTTAGTACTTTTAATTAATAGACCTGATAATAAAACTATATTTGATTATTAAAACAAATTTTATAGTATGTTAGACTAATAGTAATCAAAGGAGATTATACAATGTCTATTAAGACTAACATACTGATTATTGGTGGTAGTGATGCAGGAATTTCTGCAGCACTTCGCGCAAAAGAGTTGTCTCATACTGCAGATGTGACATTATTATTAGATGATAACTATCCAAACTTATCTATTTGTGGTTTTCCATATGCATTAAGTGGTGAAGTCACTAGTTGGGAAAAATTACGTCACCGTACATTGTCTGAACTTGAAACAAGCGGGATAAAAATTCATTTATCCACCAGAGCAGAAACAATACGCCCCAAAGAACAACTAGTCATGACCAACAAAGGCGTATTTCAATATGACAAGTTAATTGTTGGTACTGGAGCATTACCATCTGTTAGTCATATTACGGGTAACGAACATGCGCTTGTTTTGCATAATATGTCGGATTTTTTTCACATTGAGAAAAAAATTTTAGATACAAAACCAAGAAAAGTTGCCATTATTGGGGCAGGTTATATTGGAATTGAAGTATCTGAAGCACTGGCAAAACGTGGATTTTTTGTGACAATATTCCAACGAGGAGAAGAAATACTACCAACAATGGAGCCGGAAATGAGTCGTATCTTGCATAGAACGTTAGAAGAAAATGGCATTCAGGTCATGACAAGTTCCGAAGTTACTCAAATTCAAGCAGATAAAACGGTCATCACTAAGCATAAAGAAATATTTGAATTTGACATGGTATTACTCGTCACAGGAGTACATCCAAATAGTGGATTATTAAAAAAAGCTGGTGCGAAAATTGCAGACAATGATGCTGTCATTGTAAATGAATATATGCAAACAAACTTGACCAATATTTACGCTTCAGGAGACCTAGTGATGACAAAACATCGACTACTTGGTACGACATATTTGCCGTTGGGTACAACTTCTCACAAACAAGGACGTGTAGCTGGAGCTCACGCAGTCGGAATATCGGCCCCTTTTAAGGGTGTAGTTGGTAGTCAAGTAATTAAAGCATTTGACCAAGTTGCAGTTCGTACCGGACTATTGCCAACAGAAGCTTTAAAAGCAGGTTATGTCCCCTTCAGTACAACAAGTTTTGTTGACGATCACAAGTCGTATATTCCTGGAGCAACGAAAATAGCAATTCGAATAACTGGAGATTTCAATACTGGCAAACTATTAGGAGCACAATTAATTGGTTCTTTTGGAGCTGAAATTGCAAAGCGTTCAGATATTTTTTCAACAGCTATTTTCAATCAAATGACAGTTAGTGAAATAAGCGACCTAGATTTATCATATTCTCCACCAATTTCAGCACCATGGGATGCTGTACAACAAGCAACCCAAGCGTGGGAAAAAGCTTGGCACGCCCAAATAAATTAGTTTTAAACCAGCCCTTTTATTATATTTTCCATTTAGGAGTCTATTATTATGCTGCAATACATTCGAACTTTTATCGCAGTGTACCAAACACTTAGTTTTACTGATGCAGCAGAAAAGCTATTTATTAGCCAGCCCAGTGTATCTACTCACATCAAAAATCTAGAGCAAGAATTAAAAACTGAGCTTTTTATACGCGGTAAAAAGGCTATTGTTCAGGCGACAGAGGAAGCTGATTTGTTCTATCCTCGAGCTCAAAAAATTTTACTTGAGTGGCAACAAACCCAAGATTTTTTTAGAAACAGTGCTGAACATAATAGTCTGATAGTTGGTGCATCTCATTTTTCAGCATTAACAATACTTCCAAAAATCATTCCTGAGTTTTCAAATCTTTCAGTACGAATGACGTTTGAAATGAGAAATTCTAGTGATTTAATTTCGAAGGTCTCACAAGGTTTGTTTGACTTTGCATTCGTAGAACAACCTGTACTTGATTCGAGTTTGTCAGTTGTTCCAATTGCTATGGATAAATTGGTCTTAGCTGGCAATGGCGATTACTGGTTGCTCCGAGAACCAGGTGCCAGTACATATGAACATTTAAAAAGATACTTCACACAAAATGAATTACCACAAAAATCAATAACAATTACTAATACAGATATGATAATTGCACTCCTCAAACAAGGATTTGGGAAGACAATTATCTCCAAAAAATTAATTGACGGAACAATACCGTACACTAATCTTGACTCGACTTTTCAACGTCCAGTGAATTTAATTTATCGCGAACCAAAAAGTGAATTTCAACAAATAATTTTGAATATAATTCAGTCACTTAAATTTTCATAAGTAAAGTCATATTTCTCACATATAACCCTCTTTTACAATTATAATTCTTAATGGTTCACTATAAATTTGTTGGGTACTCATACCTCTATAAGTACGTCTAGGTGCTGGGTACTCTTTTTGTAACTTGCGCATCACATCTGCTAGCGTATTGCCTACCATGTACTCATTCTGTGAATTCCAGCCTACTGCTTTATACATTGTCATGCCCCTTTCTAAAATATTTAAATAGATACCAAACATTACTAATGAATACTGGTATTAACGGTAGTATCAATAATGACAGCATCAATATATTCATCATATTAAGCCACGATGCCATATAGTTTGCTGGAAGATGCGCAAACGTATTTGGTGCTTCACGAACTAATGAACGATTGAATGATTTATCCATAGATTGTGATAGCATCAGAACTATGAACGTAAAGCATTCTAGACCTAACCAACCTAAATATGGCTTAAACACCCATTTAACTAAACCGTCAAACCAGTTAAACCACTGACTTATTTTTGCCAAACTTTTCTCAAAATGGTAGGTTGGCTTTTTTCTCAAATTCTGCTGTTTCTTCATCATACTTTTCCTTTTCCTTATCGAAATTGATATTACCTTGATGCAAAACACTTTTTGCATTTGTAATTGCGTTGACCAAATTAGCTTCTACCAATTTTTGATGTTCTGCCGACAACTCAACACTATTGATCGCTTCAATAATTTCATGCCAGTGTCCTGTTTTCTTTAACACTGCCAGACTAGGCACAACCGACTGTAAAACCCATTTTTCAATACGTTCCACACTTTGTTTTTTAGGTTGTCTAACAAATTTCATTCGATTTCCTAAAGCTGTCAGCAAAGACCAAGCAGGCATCGGCTCAACTGTTTGCTCAATCACTTCACGCACTTTATCTGATTTTAGCTTTTGTGCATCTATCGGCTCATTAGTAAACCACAAATAGGTATACAAAATATCAAAGGTTATATCCACCAATTTCTTATCATGATTAAGCCACTCATCAAGTACATACTCTGCTTTATCCTGATGTAATTCTAATTCCACACGAGTTTTTACATCAGTGTCATAGCCTTTATTTGCTTGTTCTTTGTGTTTGTCATAAGCACGAATAACAAAAGGTGACTTACCAAAATCAACCGTCCAGCCGTCATCAACGTTGCCATGAACCGCATAAGATTTTGATTTACTCCAAAAACGTTTTTCTTGAACAGCCTTAACAAGGTCATTCATGTTTAGCAGACCCCATTTATCGTTTATCGCAATATCTAATCGAGTGAGATGTCCCCGATATAATCTTGCCTTTTCAAAGAAATCACGCCAATTCATGTTTTGCTCTAGCAAAGCTTTTTCAAATAATCGTGTGCCTTTACCAGTTAAATAAAGCGTTGTCCCAAATTTTTGATCCATAGCTTGTGTTTCTGGGTTTTTCACTGGTGCAAAGTCTTGTATGTAAATATTTTTTTCGCCAGCAAATGCCATTTCACGAGTATAAAAGTTTTGAGATGTAGGACGTTCTAAAAACAGATTTTCCTGCAATCGCAACACATCATCAATCACTTGCTTTGAAGTTAAATCTGGGAACGTTAGAGAAACCCAGTCAAATTGAACCTCAATACTTTCAGCTAATTCTGGATAGACCAACAGCAATTTATCAACAAACTTATCTGATATTTTTTGAGTTCCGTTCTCTATACCCCAAACTGTTCTCTCACTCACACCAATTTTTTTGGCTAGCTCTGATTGTGTTACTTCAAGTAGTTGTCGCATCAATATCAAATTATTGTTTGATAGTTCTGGTACGTTTAATTCTTGTGTCATATCTTTTTGTCCTTTCAATAGTTGGTATTGACCAACGTTTTTTAACTCAATTAAGTTTTCTAGTTCAGTAGAAACAGTGTTTTGTATTTTTTCATCAGACTGCCTAATTTTTGCTTTGAAACCCGATAACTCACTACCAGTAATTTCATCAATCGCAATTTTACTACCGATATTAGGTAATTGACCCAATTCAATAGCTGATACGGTTACGTTATAAGTCTCAATAATTTCATCATTCAACTTCATACCAACCATGATAAGTATTCCCAACGATAACCGTAAGCTATGTTGTGTTGTCCCTAGAAATATAGGTGTATATGCTTTTGGTTCATTGTTAATCGTTATCATGTCGGCTTTCCTTTCTCAAAATTGCGGTTTTAGTGGTTTCAACCCGCAATTTTTGTTCTTTGTTCTAAATGGCTTCATATCGGCGTTTGTTCCCCATATTGGGTTGACGCTTTCAGCGTTTTTACCGGTTTAACCCCCCTGTTAGTAACTGGGGGTTAAAGTTTTTTTGGTGACTTTATTTTTGGCGCATGTGCCAGTCGCTGACACACACTGGTCGTGTGTGCTTAACCGCGACCACGCACCCAGCCCCAATGCTACGCTAGGGCAGGGCGTGGCACTGTCTCTTCGCTGGTCGCTACGAGCCACGCCAATAATAAAGTCACTATGTACATAAAGCCCTGGTCTCTTACAGGACATTTGCTGTAAAAGACTAGAGCTTTAACAATAGTTACTTACTTGATATGTGACAATTGATCGAGCAAACCTTGAATATCTTTTGTACGATTGACACCGTGTGTTTGCAAGGACTTAGCCGTACCAAGCAAGAAACCTAAGTTCTTGCGTAGTTCAGCAAAGTAAGGTGGCAGCATTGGACTAACAGCACGTAGCTGTTCTTCATCTGCCATTGCTTTTTTAAGTTCATCACTTAGTTGAGCAAGGTGTTCAAGTCCACCTATCTTTTCAATTGCCTTCAAATCTTCAATTGATTGAGCGGACAAAGATTGAATTTTTTTAACTTCTAAAGCCATAATTTTTTACCTACTTTTTCTTTTTAAACTACAAATATTTAATTAACAGCAAAGCCAAACACAGATGCTAAGTGTTGGACTTCTGGCGTGGTATTTCATCATTCTTAACTCCTTTTTTGACTAGACCAATCAAAGTTTACATAAGACTGGCTATACAAAGTAACGGTATATCAACGTTTATAGGTACTAAAAAATAGGTCATTTTCAAAACCTTTCACAAAGTCCTTTAAACGCCTATTTCATCACGTAACTTTTTAAATTTCACAAGTAAACTTGCTTTAGACCAATTTTCTAAACTCTTTGATATACGCATCTAACTGTTCTTGTGAACTTTCAATATGCTTCATCAAATCGACAATATCCTGTGTAAAACCAAAAACATCAACATCTCTTATTTCTTCAATAAGCCGTAGTGCCTTTTCATTTTCAATTGCGCCACTCTCAACATCAATATTCTTAACGATATTTCTAATGTTAGCCATTTCGTTGGCATCAACCGAACGCAACTTATCCAGCATCAACGCCATATTTCTTGAACCATTAACTAAACTTAATCTAGTTCGCTCAAGTGCCATAATATCATCTGCCATTATTTTCCCTGACTTTCTCTTATTGCGATATTCTCACACATGTATTCATGTAAATTAAAATCTTTTGGTACTTCTGGTGCAAAAAATGATCTAACCTGACTGTCTCCAATCTTAATAAAGCCCCACCCTTTCAAATGTGATGACAAAGGACGCAATTGTTTTTCATTATCAGGGAATACCATTTTTTCAATTTCTGGTGTTGGCACTCCCATGTTAATACGCATATTCAATTGGTTTCGTACTGCCATTGGCAAAGAACCTGCATCAGGTCTCTGCATACCAATCAAAATATAAAAACCAAGTTCACGTCCCAGCATAGCTATCTCATTCAAATTAGACATTGCTGTATCATAGCTTGCTTTAATTGGGTCGTCATAAGCTAATCGATCATTCATTTCAACAAACGCACCAAACTCATCAAAGATTAAAAAGCAAGGTTCAAAACTAAATTCCTTATAAGTGCCAATGTGACCTGATGCCTTTAATTCTTCCATACGTTCTGCACGCTTCATCATTAACTGATAATACTTAATCACGGCATTGTTAATTTCAGATGCCGTACTATGAACACGTCCCTTTAATTCATCAACATATTTCAAACTAGCCAAATCAGACCGTTTTGGGTCAATAATATCGACATACTTAGTAATTTGTAACAATTGCCCGATAATCGCAAACATGGTATACGACTTGCCAGTACCAACATTACCTGATATTAAAGCATTGTAGAAAGTATCATACTTCCAATCAATACCTTTTGAAATTTGCAATAACCCTTTTTTAGGTTTCAATTCTTTTAACTGTCGTCTAAATTTAATTGGGTCAAAAGCAAAGGTACTAACCATTTTATTCTTACTAAATTCAGTTGTTTGTCTATCAGCAAGTAATGCTGTTTCAACAACATTATCAAACTCATTTTTAGAAAAACTTTCCATATATTTCCGACCGTCTACTGGCTCTTGTAAAATAAGTTGACCTATTTTGTGTAGTACCTTTAATTTCAATTTTGGAAAATAAGCTATAAATGTCCCATTCTCATCACTAGCGGTATCAAAGAACCCTTTAGAGACAATCAACAAGCTTATCATCTGGCGCAATTCAACTGTTTTCAGGTACTTTGAAAAAAAGTCGGAATGTTCTGGTGCATAATTCTTGTAAAACCAAAACACACCCCAACCAAACAAAACAGTCAACACAATACTTAAAACAATAGGCGACAAATACCACCAACTATATTGTTCTTGCATCAGCGATTGAAAAATATTCAAATACCAAGAACCAAAGCAAACTGTGACTAAAGACCAAACAAAAAGCAAAGTCCTTTTAAATAAAGTCTTTGCTAAATACTGATCACTGTATTTAATTGTTTTATATTTCATATACTAACCTCTTCTTATACTTAATCATTATCCTTTTTGTCTTTTTTTAAGTGTAATTTTTTTCCAATATTAGCAGAAACACTTGAAGTGGTTTCTAAAACATTATGAATTTGATCCTGTGTCTTTTGCTTTTTTAATGCTTTTTTACTTTCTGCTTCTTGAGCCAAAAGTTGACTATCAATAAGTGTTTGTTCATCGATGTAATACAATTTCACAAAAGTGTTTGGAGCCACAGAGGTATTTCCCTTTGGTTCCATTTTTACAATAGTATTTGGCAATGCATCAGCATAATGTAAATCTGCCTTCACCGGTACTTCAGAGTGATTAAAGTTATACTTATCTATTACCGCTGTTGCTTTTTCAACATCTAATAATTTTACATCGGGTATTTTAAGATAGTCTTTCCTTTTCTCTAATTGATCATTAACGATTTTAGTTCCTTGCTCCAATACATCTGGTGCTACTGCTCCAAGTGCCATTTTGCCAATCGTACCAAACAATTTTGCTTTTCCCATTTTTATATCTCCTAATCAATCCAATTGTTTTAATTATACATTAAGCCTTGCAAAAACTGTTCAAAAAAAACATGGGCTATGGTGAAAGAATTGGCTTTCATGAACTATAAGGAGCATAAAATGCGCAAAAGAGTTTTCATCATCAGTTTTATTGGCATATTCGTAGTTGTAGCGGGAATAATAGGTATCATCGTTTCTGACAATTCACATAAAATTCCATTTTATAATTCATCTACAAACCACATCATATTATCTGATAAGATAAATAAATTATCAGGTAATCAACAAAAAGAAGAAATGTTTACACTAGCCAGAAATGCTTTGAAAAATGAGACGGACAAAAACCAAAGCATTGACTGGAGCAATTTTGATGATGACAGTTTGTATGTTGAAAAATTAAAAAGACCACATGTTTACCTGCTAGGATATACGATTCAATCTCGAAAACCTTTGATTTTGAATATTAGATATAATCTAGTAGTTAAAATAGGCGTCAACAACAGCCGTGCCAAAAGTGATGAAATACAAGTCACAAGCATGGACATGTCGATTACAAAATAGATATGAAAAATAACACCATAAAATTGTGGTTGTTATTTTTTTCATTGATAAACTTTCTGTTTATTAGCTATTAATTAAATATCATGTTCCAATCTTTGCATCTCATCATTGATAACATTACTATACATTTGATGCGAAAACTCATTTCTAAATTGTTCTAACTTTTCAGGACTGCCCTTAATCTCATTTAAGGTAAGACTGTGCTGGTCTGGATAAGGACTATCACTTGCATAATTTTGCCAAGTAATTTTTCCATGAACATTGATAATCGCTTGAGCTAACAGCAACACATTTTTTCGTGTCATGCGATATTTTTTAAAAACACTAGACATCAATTGACCCCCGACTATTCAAGTAATCTCTTAATTCAGCATAAGTATCGTTATATTCCAAATAAACACTAAACACACCCATACTGTCATAATAATAACCTGACTTAACAACCTGTCTCACTCTACCAACAAAGTCTTCCAGTGAAGCATCATGAAAAATCAAAAGATCTCGCAATTCTTTATCAACACCAGATGCCACTAATTCTAAATACTTATTATGAAAATACTGATAAGCTTTTTCTGCTCTGTGTAGAACTTCTCTGGTTACATCTTGTCCTTCTTGATAACCCAAAGACATAGGCTGTAAATCTGCCATTGTAAAATCAACTTTAGTCATCAAATTTTCCCCTATTCTTAACATCAAACCGCACGACATCTCGCTTTTTATCCAAAATCACTGTGATTGTATAATCACTCGCTTCAATATTCAAAGTAACTTGCTTTTTATCAAAAGCCGTCACTGTGTTTCCAGTAATCACACCAGTTGTTTCTTGAATATCTTTTGACAAATCACTAGCTTGTGGCATGGTAATTGCCAAGTCTTTTGTCTTATAAATATCTTGTGCCAACTGATCTAATTTCTTCAATTCGGCATCATGTTTAAAATACACATATAAAATGCCAACCCCAACAATCACTAAAAATACAATATTCATTATTATTTCCTACTTTCTTATCCATACTTAGCTTCAAGCTCTGCACCAGCATTCTTATCAACTGTCTTAAAGGCTTTCGTCCATTCTTCAAATAGCGAATGAATAACCACCTTACCAACACGACCATAAATATCTCTAAACACACATTGACCTTTTTTTAAGTCTCTTAACATATCCATATTTGATTTATTGACTGGCAAACCAAAGTGTCGCAATATGTTTTCACGTTCACTATCATCAGCGCTATCAAAGGCAAATATTTGTCCGTATTGACCATTACTCTTTTCATCATTGACATCACCAACTCTTTGAGTAGAGTAAATCAACATATTGTTTTCAGAACGACCCAAACGCTTGATGCCGTCCAAGACTTTACGACCAGCAGGCGAAGCGTTAAATATCCACGCTTCATCAATAATTTCAGCACTAAACCGTTTCGTGTCTTCACGTCCAAACTTCTCTAAATACTTACCTAATGCCAACATAATTGATACCGAATATTTTTGCGTTTCAGTATAACTACGTACTTCTTGTTCAGCATGTGGCAAGTCTAAACCAGTCACTTCTAAAATTGTCCGTTGATTATTAAATTCGATACTATCCGTTTGTCCGTCACTAAAAGCAAGTTTTAACATACTATCAGGAATAACACTCTCATAATAATTCGCTAACTGTTGTGACTTCTCATTGCCAGCTTTTAGAATTTCAATAATCGCCATTGTACCAATTTGTTCGCCAGCTAAGCGTTGGTTACAGACTTGTTTAATCGCATTTGTTAGAGCCGTATCAAGTTCCATATCTTGTGAGATTGAGCGAACCTGTACCAACATTTCTTTAACTAACGTCAAGACACTAGGTATTTCATCAACTGTACTCTGACTATTCAACGTGAGCATTGGGTCAAGGACACCACGATTATCACTATCATTGGCATTCAAAGTCACATAATGAAACGAGTTCATGAGCTTAGTGAAAAACGGGTTATCATTATTTTCAAGTGATGCTTTAAACCAACGTCTCACTTCTTGTTTTGGGTCAACATAGAGTAGCTTCACATCAAACATTGCAAGGTAATTCAAAAGAATTTTAACTAAAAAAGACTTTCCTTGTCCTGTATCGCCAGTGATCGCTATATGGGGACTATCGGTTTTTGCTCCAGCAATACCTTTGTTAGCAATCACTGGGTTGATTAACAACAATGTTCTTGAAGATGCCACCGCACTATCAATAGTAAAATAACGGTTGGTATCTAAGACACGTCCGATATAAAAACCTGTTCGAGAACCGAGTTCATGACTAGTGCCAAACATCAACTGGGCAAGTGCTGGCGCATTCGTAAATTGTCGCCAACGTTTAAATACCCCTAAATTAGTCGCTGGTAAATTTTGATATAACAATAACTCTTGATTAAAGCTAGGTTGAAAGACCTCTATGTCACGATTAACAGTTGATAACCTTGTCTTCACTTCACGTATTTTTGTTTTGAGACCCTCAACATTATCATCACGAACCACTAATACAAGTAACCACTGCATAAAGGCATCTTTACTATCCATAACATCAGCCAAATCTTGTGCTAAAGCATAATTAGTACGAGAACGCTTTGAACTATCGTCATCACTAAGTAACGCATCTTCTAGTTCATCTTTATACTTCCCTTTTGAACTTCTGGTCTCTTGCTTCATTCCCTTGAAACCGTCACGTTGTGGAAAGTTGATTTTAAAATGAACTTCAACAGGGAATTTAAACGATTGTAATTCAGGAATAAGCGCTAAATTGTCTAATCTATCAGGCAAATTCAAAACCAAGTGGCTAATGTAGTCTGTTTCTTCCTGTGTTTCACGCTTCACAATGCCCAATTTTGCTAAGTCAAAAGCAGTATCACGCATATTCGAGAAATCTTTTATGCCCTGATGATGATACGTTGACCCCAACATATTGATTAACTTTTCTTCGGACATCTTAGTGGCGTCTAACGGTCGCAAAATACCAAGTACATCATCATTCATGGTTTGATAGCGTTCAAAGAATTTGTCATCAAACTTGACCTGATAACGCATGGTTTCTGCTAAACGTCTTAAAATAAGGTCGGTCGCAAACTGAAATTTGTCTTTTAAGTCGTCGCCAACACTGGTATTTTTCAACTTAACCCCAACATAAAATTCATCACGAATAGCTGGTTTAAATTCACTTTCCAAAATATCGACTTCTTCTTGACCCATATAGTATTGCGCCACATCTGATATATCTTTCGCCCAATCAGGACTAGTGCCTTGAATACGCCCTGCCAAATCCATATCAACTGGAATCAACTTCAAATCAACATCATCATATTTTTGTAACCGCTCAAACACGTCAACAAAGGTTTCTTTAAAATTGTTTTTGTCTTGTGCATTGGCGACATTGATTTGAAAAGGTTTCAACTGATAATAAGCCCACACATCACCAATTGTTGTCAGTAGTAAATTATCTTGATACTGCACAACTGGGTTTTCGTACTTTACATTGACATTCTTTGCCATACCTATCCTACCTTTCTGAAAATTCGTTAATGACTTGTACATCAGTTGAAACGACCCGAATATCTGGGTTATTTGGTTTCATAAATGTTGGTGTTTCTTGAATTGAAAAATCACTAATGTAATGCTTGTTATTAGGGTTTTGAACATTGATTGTTTGAATTTGCTTGTCAGCGTTTTTAAAATTCAAAACATTGTGCCAAAAGATTTTAGGATAGACCTTTCGACAATGTGAACACGTTGAACTGTAAAACATCACTGCTTCATTATTCTTATTGATATGATCCACAGCATTATTTTGAAAATTCATTGATGCGTATGGAATAAATAAAAAACCAGCCACTAGTAACACAATGACTGGTAATACTTTATTGACAATAATTAAAATTGGTTTGGGTAATTGCTTCTTATTTTCTTTTTTAGTGTCATTACCGCCTTTGATATAATGTTTCACTTGTTGTTCTCCTTGTTTAATTTTTCATAGACAACTAATGTCTTTTCATTCAAAAGTACTTGTCAAATCATAAGAAATGAGTTACACTTACTTTTAGTAAATAGAAAGAGGTCTTTTAATCATGACTAAGTTTGGTATTATTGTTGGTTCAATTCGTAAGAATTCATATTCAAAAGGTGTCGCTGACGCTTTAGTTGCTGGTTTGCCAGCTGATGCAGAAGTAACTTATTTAAATATCAGTGAGTTACCATTGTACAATCAAGATTTAGATGAAAATTCTCCTGAATCTTATGTGAAGTTCCGTGAGACAGTTGCGGCTCAAGATGCTTTCATCTTCGTTACACCAGAACATAATCGTAGCATTCCGGCTGCATTGAAAAACGCATTGGACATTGCTTCACGTCCTTGGGGACAAAGTGTTTGGGGTGGTAAGCCTGCATTGGTTGCTTCACAATCAGTTAGTGGTATTGCTGGTGTGTTGGCTCATCACATTTTACGTCAATCTCTTGTTTTCCTTGACATGCCAACAATGCAACAACCAGAGTTATATATCGGTAACGTTGCTAACCTAGCAGATGAGAATGGCCAGATTACCAATGAAGATACAAAAAAGTTCTTGGCTGATAGTGCAAAGCAATTTGTAACTTTCGCTGAAAAGTTTTAATTAAAAAGCTAGCCTTTATGGACTAGCTTTTTCTAATGGATTGAAATTTGATTGATCTTAATTGACGTTAATTTTTGACTTTTAATATCGAACCAGCCATGTATTAGGACTGTTTGATTGATTGCTTTTTGCGCTGTACCACTCGTTTTGACAACGACAGTTGCTAGGCTTTCAATTGTTTGGTTATCTAAATCACTGGTATAGCCTGTGGCTGTCTGATATTGACTGGTTAGCCCTAAATTATCAATTCGTGACCCACCTGTGGCATCAAGTCCGCTATCAAATAATTGATTTTTTTGGTCATTAGATAGACTTAAAATATCTGATACTTGATTAAATCGCTTATCATAATCTGATTGACTACTAAACGTATAATAAGCCTTTGCAAATTCTAGTAGCTTGCTTTTAGCTGTCGCATCATTTGCATTGTAGGTCGTTTGCAAGTTATCATTTTGTGTCGTGACATGCTTTTGTGTTTTAGCCACTTGCGACACTTCCTTTCTAACATCTGCTATTTGTGACCGTTTATGATTTGTGATTGACATTGTGATGCCAAGACCAACCAAAAGCAAACCCATAATGCTAAGTAAGATTTTATTTTTCATTATCGAATGCTCCTTTTAAGGTTAGCCGTGACATATCAGTGACTTGCTTTGCATCAGCATCATAAGTGACTGTATAAGCCACACTTTGCGCATCACTCTTAGCAATAACCAAGTATTCTAAATCAGACCCCCAAGCATTTTTTAACCCTACAAGTGGTACATCATAATGTGCCTTGTCACTAAATGTCACACTAGGCGCAAAAGTTTGCGTGAGTTCGTTAATCACTTTTTGTGAAGCCAACCCTTTCAAACTATCAGGATAAGTTGAAGTCGGTTGGTTACTAAATATTTTGACAAACTTAGTGACTTGATTAGTGCTATCACTCACTGTTGATTGTTGTAATTGTGGACTAGATACGATTGTTTCTGATTTTTTATGACTTAATTTTGCTTGCTTTAAATCAGCTTTAGCTTGTACAAATTGCTTATCTAAGTTTGGTATTTGATTGAATTGTGTCACAAGAATACCAGCTAAAACCAGACTAGCAAAAATGATTAAACGGCTATTTTTCATACTAACTCCTTTCGATTATTTACCTTGAATAAAGGTCACACCTTGACCAGCCGTTAATTCACGGAAACTCACTGTACCAGTCCCTGATGCCACAACATTACATTCACTAACTAAGAAATGTTTACCGTCATCACTGATCGCTTCAACTACGGCGACGTGTCCGTAAGTCGGGTCGGCACCGTCTGCGCCTTGTGAGAAACTAACCGCCCACCCAACATGTGGCTGACTATCAGTTTTGTAACCTTTTGCTTTAGCGTTCTTACCCCAATCAGCGCCATTACCTAAACCATTTTCTACTGGTGTGCCTAATTCTTGCATACGGTTATAGGTATACCAAGTACATTGTCCGAATGGATAAGTATTTGATGATGAAGTAGCGGTAAAGTTCGTGTCCTTGATTTTGCTTTTATAAGCACTAGGAATTTCTTTAACTGGCGCACCACTAGTTCCCATACCTTGTGCCACATTAGTTGAGCAACCACTGGAATTATTAGTTGTGTTATCAGTATTTTGAGTTGTTTCTGCACCAGTTGTGGCAGTATCAACGGCTGTATCTGATGAACCATTGGAAAACTTAGCATACCAAGAACGAGCATAGCTTTGTCTTGTAGCTGTTGTCCCAGCGCCACCACGTTCCCAACTAGCTCTTAAAAATTCTGTGGCATCATCAATGTTAGTCATTTTCAGACCTTTCTTTAATAAGTCAGAGTTTGTGCCATCATGATTAAGCGCAAAATCATACTGCACGCTTGCATCAGTCCACGGCTTATTTTTTGACTTAGCATAATTGATTAACTCAACACGCCTCGAATTGTCCCATTGATTAAGACCAAAAGCGTAACCACTTACTTTAGGGTTCATTGCTTGACTTTCACTGTAAGGCGCATTTGATTGTATCACGCTAGAATTAAAGCCACTCTCATGTTGTGTATTGCCTAAATATCCAGCAATACCAGCTTCGGTCACACCTGATATCTTTTTAAGGTTGTCATGCAAAGACTTAGCAACCGCTTCTTTATCAGCACTAGTTGTGATATTGGCATCACTTGTCGTTGATTGACACTGATCACTGTTACCAGCAAACATACCAATAATGACAATAATTAAAAAAACAAGGGATAGAATAGCTATTAAATAGCCTTTCAGAAGTCTTTTCATCGCAACTCCTTATCTAAATCTTGTTTATTTTGTTTACGCTGTTCATTATCTGCTTGTAAGCGTTGATTAAAATGTGTGGTATCATCTTTTGACTTCAATACCTTTGAACGTGCCTCACGTCTTGTCTGTGCCTCTTTAGAACCAGTTTCATAACTTTTACTTGAAGGACGACCTTTTGGCTCTGTGGCGCTGTCAGGTGTATCAGGTACTTGTTTTAATTCCTTTGACCGTTGATAACGTGGCAAAGTCACTTCATCAGCGATTGCCCTATGCGTCCCTGTATTATCAGGCACACCATCATCTTTTGTCTGCGAAGTATCTGATGTATCTTGGTTTGGCATTGCATTCTTCAAACGACTAGCACGGTCTTTTTTGACTTGTGCTTGATGTTTTGCCATATCTTTTGAAAGGTAGTCTTTACGAGCTTGCTTACGCTTTGCTTGTTCTTCCTGTTCAATTTCATCACGCAGTGCATCATCATCAAACTCATCACTATGCTTGTCTTTATAGTTGTCTTTCATGTCTTTACCACGTTTGATGCCATTACGAGCACCTTGATACATGCGATTAGCACTGTCACGCATTTCGCCTGCTGTACCCAATGCCTTACGCCCTGCTCTTGTCATACTAATTTTGTTCATAGCATTGTTGGCAACACTTGAACCAGTAATCGTTTGTACTAACCAACTTTTGTTTTTCCAAAGTAGAATCATCAAAACAATATAAACAATTGAGTTCAACATTGAACTAGCACTATCAACTGGTGGCACTACTGTATCAGTAACATTGCCAACCCAAGTAATAAACATGATGCCAAATAGTAGCCCGACCTTAGCAAAGAGTAACCCAAGCGCACCCATTGCCGTTTTCAAAGCACTATTCGCAAATTTTGGAAGAAGTGAAATCATAATTGTAAAAGGCGCTAAATAATACAGTAAAATAGCCCCTAATTGAACTAATAGATTAGCCAAACCAACCATTAGTAAAGGTATACCATAGGCAACCGACATCACTGGAGACATAAATGCGATTGCGACTTGATACCATTCTTGTCCGCCTTTCTTCTTAATATAAACATTTTTACCAGCAAATTCTGAAAGCGTCGTATCGTCAACATTACCGCCGATTAAACGATAAGGGTTGCCCATTTTATCGTTGTTTTTTTCTGCATCTGACATAGTGGCAACACCATAATTTCCCAACAAAAATGGTCGTTCAACGGCTTTTGTAAAATATGCGTATCTTAGAGTACGTTGAAAATCATCGCCAGTTGAGGTATAACCGCTATCATCAATATCACTTGTCGCCACAAACACGGCTGTTTGCGCATTAGAAGTCAACGTATTGATTGTTCTTAACACTGTGCTACCACCACTAACCCAAGCCGAACCGATAACCGCAATAACAATTATTGTGAGAATTGATTTTAAACCGCCACCACTTTTAATACTTTTAGCAAACGTCCAAACTAGTCCAGCCCCAAAGGCTAGGTACAACAAACTTTTTATTGCATCACTTTGCCAAGCTTTTTGTGAGTATTGCCCCACACTACCCAAAACATCATTAATTCCATCAGTAATATTCGTTAAATCAAACATCGTTGATAACCCCTTATCAAATAATGGATAAACAATATTTAAGTTAATAGCTGTGAACAGATCAGTTACAATATGTGCCGCACCAGAAGAAACATCTGTTAATGAACTATCTTGATGATAAAACTTATAGTTTTGCAAAATATGACTGTTTACCCAGTCCATTTTTCTCTTTTCTAAATTACTTTTAATCAAGTCGTCTGAATAGTCACTTGCGGAAGATGTGTCACCAGATTTTTTTTCCGCATCATTGGTTACTTCCTCAACAGCTTTTTCGGCTTGCTTTGAAGCATCATCAATTGCCTTAGTAGTATCATCAGACATCACGGAACTACTCGAATTACTAGTATCATCTGCGAATACTTGCGTTTGTGCAAAACCTAGAACAAACAAAAAAGAAGCCAAAATAATTAGCTTCCGACAAAATTTTATTAACATGTGCTTTCCTTTCAAAATAAAAAGTGCTTGCTGTATTTGCAAACACTAAAAAAATTATTGAACAGTATTATTTGTCCATGTATAGACCAATGGCATATTATCATAATAAAGCCTACCGATATGACCCTCTATTTGCTTTTTAGTAGATAAATCATAAGCTATTATCACGGTTGGCTCATTATTCTGATAGCCATTCTCGTACAACTTTTCAACAATCACATTTTTACTTTTATTAAAATAAAGTTCAAATTTGGCATAATTGCCACTATCTTTATCCATATCATCGTCAAAATTATTTAAACCTACATTAGAAAGTGCTTCATCAATACTTGACTTAGCAACAATACCGTCATTTGAGTATTTAACAGTGTAATCTTTACCCTCAACATATTTGCTAGTAGATGAACTCGATGCGCTTGACACACTACTGCTGGTCTTTGTCGGAGCGGTCACAATAGTTGTTGTGCTCCGATTGCGCAAAGTATGAATATAAAAACTCATAATTATGATGACTATGAGTAAGCCTGCAATGACTAGATACAATACATTCTTTTTCTCAATTTTTTTTGGTTTTTCAGACATATCTATTCTCTCATATCGTGTTGTTAATATATCCATTCTATCACACCAACCTTTCCATTTTGATTTGCAACAAAAAAAGCCTGCCAATACAAGACATGCCGTTTTTGATACTTATTATTAAATTAACTCAAATCTTTGGCTTTCATTTTATCCAACTCTTTTTGAGTTTTCTTTTTTCTACTTTCGATACTTTCTATCCAAATACTATTAATGATTGCTTCGCCGACGATTAAAACTGTAAATAACCCTAAAATGTTATGACCATTTTTGTAAATCATTAACCAAATCATAAAAATAAAATAGGCTATACCTGGTAAAGCACCAAACCATTTTGGAAGGAAACGATCCAGTAAATACAAACCACCAGCTACTAAACAGCCATAAAAAACACCCATAAATTCACTCATCTTTTTCCTCCTGATAATCTGCAAGAATCTTTTTGGCTAAATTTAATGGCAATTCATCATTAATCACCATTTCCATTATTTTAGTTTCAAACGAACTTTTGCCCTGTTGTTCAATTAAATCAATATGTTGAATAATTTTATTCAATCGGACACGTACCGTTGGATAACTAACCTGATATATTTTGGCTAATTCTTTTAAGGAACCTGAAGCCTTGACTAATTGTTTAACGAACTCTTGATCTTCACGTTCTAGTTTTAAAAACCAATCCATAAGCAAGCCTTTCTTTAACATTGTTTATTATATATTAACATTGTTAAACATTTAATGCAATTTATTTTAAATATATTTTTGTTACCTACTGGAACTGCCCCAGCACTGTCCTATCTTTCAATTGACGATAACATGATAAAAACATGCTTTCACACATGCTTTTTAAAGACTATAGAATTTGATACCGTTTATTATTACTGTTCAAATGTTTATCCTGATACAACTGTTTCTTTTGAAACCAATAACGCCAATAATGTGTTAAAGCATATTTTAGCGTTGTTTCAAATGGTAAATCATCAACTTTGAGTAGCTTGTCTAATTGATAAACGCCAACTAAAGTACCAACCAATAAAGCAAACCCCCATGTTAAAGCTCCATTGTTCACAGTATAAAGTTTGAACACAAAAATAATCACGGCATCGATCACTGTTGTGATTGCCAAAACTCCAGCAATTCGAGTATCAATAAAAACTGGTAACTTGAAATCGCCATAAATCGTTTTGAACTTAGCCGAATTCGTGTAAACTCGTCTGTAATTGTACATACACTTTAACCCCCTAGCCCTTGAATATAATTCAAAACTGTATTCATCAAACCAGAAAAGGCATTTAATGTATTGGCTGGTCCGTTGACGAAGAAATAAACCAAAGCGCCAATCAAAATCGCTACCCACATTTGTTTGGTTTCGCTTTTACCGTAATGAGCAATTGCTCGCCCACCAGAGATAATCACAACCGCACCAAGCAACACAGGCTTCAAAGCGTTATAAATATCCATAATACTCCTTTCTATGCTTGTACAAATTTAGTCACAAAATAGGTTGATGATTGCTTTTTCAAATCTAACCTAATCGTCTGTACTTGCATAATGTTTGTACCATGTACTTGAACTGTCATTGTCGCTGTCACAACTGGCTTTTCACTTGTGCCTGTTACTTTGATACTACTATCCTCTAACGTCAAAAGATCAACAGCCCCATTTAACCCTACAGGGTCAGACATTAACATTGACATATCTTTAGTTGAAGATGATACATATTTTTGTGCAAATTGTTTGGTAAATTTAACGACTTTTGCCGTGACTTCACTATCGTTAATTGTCTTACCAGTTTTATCAAATCTTGCAGTCCCTATGTGTCCAACACTATCAATCGTGTTAGCCACATAAGGAAAACCTATCACGGTTAGTTTTTCATTTTCCTGCGCATACGGTACATTAACCGTCATATCACTGTGTTTGCCGTCCGCTTCAACCACTAAGCTATACTGTGCTGTTTTGACACTATCCACAGTGAAGATGCCATTTAATTTAGCACTATCTAACTTCATTTTGGAATTACCTAAATTGTTAGGTAGTGTGATATTACTTGCCAAATATTGCCTTAATTTTTGGGAACGACTATCAGCATTACTATCTGATGATGAATAATAAAGTGTCAAGAAATTGGCAAGATATTGTCCGACAACAGGATTGTAACTGGTTGTACCAGCACTGGCTTTATCCAATTTTTTGCTCAAAGTTGTGACCGTTGCACGCAACGTTTTATTCTTTTGAGCAATTGCATTAGCAAGTACCAATACATAACTAAAGTAAATAAAAAGCCCTATGAAAAATAATAGAACTATCTTACGTACCTTACCTAAATTCATTGTATGAGCTTTAGGTATTCTAACTGCTTTTTCCTTTTGCTTTTTTTCATACTCAAAATTCACTTTGAGTTTTGGGAGACCACGCATTTCACACCCCCTTTCGTAAATTCATCAATAAAAAAACATGTTGCCATGTTTCAAAAAATTACAACGTTATCAAATTAAGATCAAATTGTTTTAATTGATCAGAATGGTGAGAAGTCATAATGACAATTTTGTGTTCATTGATAACGAGATCATTGATCATACTCAAGATAACAGGCGCATTAGTTTCATCAACGCCACTTGTTGGTTCATCAAAAATGTAAACCTCTTTATCTAATAAACACTGCCCGTAGGTTAAAACAATTTGTCGCTCACCACCAGATAATTGTCCCATTCTAGTGTCCCAAATTGGGTCCAATAAATTTTTCCTCACCGTTTGCGCATTTTCATACATTTTTGTTTTTGCTTTGTCGGTCAGTGTAGTATAAAATTCAACGGTTTGTGCAACAGTCAAAGTCGGAAAAAAATGAACTTGTTGTAGTTGATAGGCGATTTTTTTGTAAGAAGGAATTCCTACTTTTTCACCAACAGCTCCTTTGGGCCCTACTCCAGCTACAAAGTCTAATAACGTACTTTTACCAGCTCCATTAGCACCCATAACAATATTCATTTTACTTGTTGAAAAAGAGACATCTAAATTAGTCGAAAGCTGACGATTACCAAATGTCACAGAATAATTTTTAATTTCCATGGTTTTGCTCCTTACACTCTATCTGCAATCGCATTTACAGAGAATTTGGAGATAGAATAAATGCCGATGATTGCATAGCAAACACTGACAATAGCCATTTGAATCCAAATTCCAGCACTAACTACCCCAATATTAAACATCATGTTTTGTATTTGTATTGACATTTCAGTCACAAAACTCAACGGATTAAACAGATTAAACAGACCAGTAAATGAATAAGATGTTGGCACTGATATGATAAAAAATAATCCAAATAATATTATGCCAAGAAGTATGTTAACGGATTCAATCTTAATTCTGAATATGAATAAAATACTACCTACTAGCGTCACTGGTAAGGCTGATAACAGTGCAACAGCTACTCCTGCCAAAAGCAACTTAAAACTGACTTGATGTATGATTATCATCACCACAACATTAAATACACTAATCTCTAAACAAATTATGGCTAATTGAACGAGAAATATTGCAGTAACAACTTTTATTTTAGACCCTACCACAAACAACATTTGTTTATAAAACCCTTGTTCTCGTTGAACAATTAAGGACACAACAACATTGTTGAGTATAGTCACAAATATGATGTAAGCCCAAAAATTTCCAAGTGCTTCAGCTGTGGTAGTATTAAAATGATTTGTGGCAGAAGAGAGATTTACATTCTTATAAATAAAGTAAATAATCGGAAGTAACAAATTATACACAAAGGCAAACTTATTACTCATTATATTAATCATATAGACTTTACATAAAGCCATTATATCTCTCATCATATTCTCCTTAATATGTCATAACATAGTTATTATATACTATCTTGAAATATTTAGGTAGTTTAGTCTGGAATGAATCTATTTTTATGTTTAATAATGAAATTTTTTAACTAAATTGATCGGCATTTTTTTGTTTCTTTGTGACTCAAAATGCACTTTGAGTTTTGGGAGACCATGCATGTTTCACCCCCTTCCTTTGTTGTGCTATACTAATAAATTGTCAGGTAGAGATTTTAATTTACATAAAATAACTATGTGTTTTCTAAATTAAAAACATTCACTCTACCTAACCAAGTCACTGGTAACAGTGGCTTATTTAAATTCAATGTCATTATGTGCTATACTAACTGTTGGTTAGGGGCATTACATAAAAGTAAGCAAAATTAAAGTTATCAATATTCAACCTAACCATTGAAGTCACTGGCAACAGTGGCTTTTTTGTTGTCTTATAGATGCTTACGCTTGTAAATCAAACCACCCAAAGCAACTAAACCAGACGTTGCCAATGCTAAGATACCACTACCACCCATTGATGATTTTTCTATCGCATGTGTTTTGGGCAAGGCTTTGTCAATTGCTTTATCCAAGTTTTCTTTTGCTTGCTTAACTTTGGCATTCGAAGCATCTTTGCCATTGTCTGCGAGTGCTTGATTATAGGCTTTCACAGCATTTGATACATCAGCATCACTAGCGACTTGCGTTGGTACGTTGACAACATTACCATTGTTATCAGGTGTTACAGGCACAACATGAGAGGTGCTACCATTATCCGATGAACTTGAACCGCCATTATTATTGCTTGATGAAGAACCACCATTATCACTCGATGAAGAACTACCACCGTTATCTGATGAGCTTGAACCACCACCATTATCCGATGAATTAGAACTACCGCCATTATCAGTGTTTGTACCGTCATCATTTGATGAAGAACCATCGCCATTATCAGTATTTGTACCGTCATCGTTAGATGAAGAGCCACCGCCATTATCCGTATTCGTGCCATCATCATTTGGTGCAGAACCACCACCATTATCTGTGTTCGTGCCGTCATCATTTGGCACATCACCATTGTCAACTGTTGTGCCGTCATCTACGGTTGAACTGGCATCACTCGTTGTGACATCTGTGGCATTTAAAACTACTGCTTTAACAGTAGGTAATGTGGTTTGTACTGATTGCGCTTTACTAGTATCAGTTGTTGGCACAGTATCAGCGTTGACCGCTTGATGACCTAATGCTAACGCACCAAGCACTGAACCTGCGATTAAAAGTTGTTTTTGCAACATATTTATTGTCTCCTAACAATTTTATTGATTGGGCTTCACACCCCATTTGGTTATATTATGTGATAACGTCACGAGATCAATTTTTAGATTAGTTTTGCTTTTTACCTTTTTTAGAGATACCAAAAGCCAAACCAAGACTAGCTAAACCAGCCAATGCACTCAACAATACGCCACTTTGATTTTCATTAGCGTGTGTCGTTGGCAAAATGCTTGCCGTTTCAACTGTTTTTGGTGTTGCAGGTGTTGCCGTCTTTTCAACCTTAGGTGTCTTCTTGATGTTGTAATAATGCACATCAACTTTTTGTACCTGTGGCTTACCAGCCGTTGGCATGTCTGCTACAGTAATATTATGAACACTTACCTTTGGGGCAACTGGTGCCGTTGGCTCTTGTTCATAGTCAGGTGATTTTGGTGCGACATTAGTATTTTTAATCTGCCAATCAACTTGACCATGAGTATTCCATATCCAGTTATCATCAACTGTTAGGAATTGGATAGCCGAACTTGTCGCATTAGGTGCCAAAGTAAACGTCTTGTTAATTGCAGTCGTTGAGTTGATGTTCTTAGTAAAAGTAGTATTGCCGTCATGATAAACAGAGAATAATTCCTTACCATTCAAATCATAAACGTGAAAGTTAATGTTTTGATTAACAGCCGAGTTTTGATAATAGTTCGTATAGGTGTATGAGTACAACTCAATTGATGAAACGGTGATTGTTTCTGAACCGTCACCATTGGCAACGACTTTCCAATTAACCTTACCTTTCAAAACACCATGACCAATCACATGCACACCGTCATTCATATCATGTTCGAGTGTAAATTCGCCTGTCTTTTGATTAACAGTAGAAGTCATAAAGGTTTTGTATTGACCGCTTGAAGCGTCCGTTTGTGTCTTAGCACTCATACTAATTTCGGTATTAACAGCCTTTTCAAACTCGGCAACAGCCTTATCATAGGCTGCTTTTTTATCAGCATTTGCCTTATCAACGGCTGCCTTTTTGGCTTGATAATCAGCGAATTGTTTTTGATATTCAGCCGTCAAGTTAGCCAAAGTTTGTGCATCTTGATTTTGAGTTGCCACACCATATGCGATTGCTTCATTGTACAAGTCAATGTTATAAGCCATTGCGTCTAACAAATCTTGTCCTTCAAGTCCTTTCAACGATTTGTATTCTGGAGCAGTCTTTGACACTTCAACACTGACATCAATTCCTGCCTGTTTGGCATTGTCAACTTCTTTATCTAAATCAGCAGTTGACTTGTCGATATCAGCTTTCCCTTTTGTTGTGGCATCTTTCTGGTCGCTAGTTGCCTTATCATAGGCTTGATCATTTGCTTGTTGCTTTGCCGTGGCATCTTTAACCGCTTGGTCTTGCTTATTCAAATCAGATAAGACTTCATTTGTTTTTGATGAAGCGTTGTCATCATTGATAGTGACATCAGTTGTTTTACCAGTTGTCACATCAACGCCAGCCTTTGAAGCTGTGTCCGCATCATTCTTAACTGTATCTTGTGCCTTATCGACCGCATCTTTTGCTTGGTCTTGTGACACACTAGTACCAGCCGTTGTTGGCACTGTGCTTTTTTCAGCAGTTGAAGAAACAGTCGCAGATTTAGTGGCATCATCAGTTGTCGCTTTGTCCGTAGCCGTATCAGTTGATGAAGCAGTCAATTGCACTTGCTTGTCATCTTGCTTAGTATCAGTGGTTTTCACTGCTTGTGTGTCAGCGTTTGAAACGGTATCAGCGCTTACTTGCGTGGTATTAGCACTCACAGCAACGCCAGCCACTGCCACAGCACTAATTACCCACAACTTACCTGACTTGTACAACTTATATATTTTTGAATTTTCCATGATGTTTAAATAAAAAAGCGCTATTCTTTAGCGCTTATCCTTTCTCTCAAATATTCTTTTGTAATTGATTGATTAAATGTAAACCTCTAAAGGTTCTTTGAACGATAATAAATAAAAAGGTCACGACACTAGCAATTATCATAGCGACATCTAGTGATTGACCCAAACTCATAACGAGCAAAAATATAGGGAACATAGACCCAACATAAACGAGCCAAACCCCAAACATAAAGCTAAAATAAATCATTTTCTGTGCCATTGTAACAACCAAAAAAGACCGATTGTTTAACCAGTCTTTGATCTTTCTATTAAATTCTGATAAGAATTATTTTTTTTCGAATATGCGCGTTCTATTGCTTATTGTAAATAATAACCCACTTTTTGCACATCCAGCAAGCTCTAATTCTAGTTTTTATAATACTAGTTTTTAGAAATACAGAGTAATTCTGAAAGAATTGTTTGTTTATAAATAACCCATATGGACATTATAATCTTCATTGCCCATCAATCCAAGCCAGTTGAACCTGAAAATCCATGTTTTTAATATTTCTAATGACCTCAACAAAACTAATCATAGAGAAAAAAGGTAAATCATGATTCTTTTTAATGATTCCAAAAACTATTTTAATGTCATTTTTCCGAGTCGTATCATTTAGCCAATGTGATCCGAAACCTTTTTTTGCAACAAACTTTCTCATATCTATATTAGCAGATATGAGACTAGCCGCTACCTGCCCTTGCAAAAATAGATGACTTAAATTTGCAGAAGATGTGCCTTTTTTAATATAAATAAATTCTAAATTTTCAGTCACTAGATCAGCAGGCTCAACACCAGAAGGGGCAAAAGTAGGGTCTCTAAACAAATCTGGATGAATTTCTCTACATGGAAAATTATTACGATTGAGAGAAATGTTAAGCATTCCATTATAATTTTCTTCAGATTCACCATTCTTTGTAGGGATAAATGGTAGACAGGAAATTACCACGTTGTCAAATTCATCTTTGATATCTTTAAAGAAGTTAGATGAAACCAAAAACCAAGTGCCATTAAATAATAAATACCTCTCATTTTGGAAAACTAAATCGCCAATTAATGATTTGACTATTTTAACACTCATCAAAACTTGATTGACGTTAACATTAATTAAACTATCTCTATGAAATTTATCTACTAACTGCTTCGAAGTGTATGCTTTTTTTCCTATCGCATCTTTGTAAGCTGTAGCCAAGTCACCTTGTATAATTTCATCATTTTTTTGAATACCAGTAATTTTGTAATCAGCGTCCTCCGTCAAATATGGCCATGCAATTGCAAAATCATTTCCTTCTAGTACAGAATTAGCAAATTCTAAAAACAAAGTATTTTTTAAAGTAGCATCCTTAACTTCGCTAAAACGCGTGGACCATTCAGCTTGCGGTAGATTTTTATTTTCATAAGCTTCAACATAAAAATCTAAATCACCTGCAATCTCATCGAGACTCATGAATCTAGTCACTTTTAGCGAATCATTATTACCAACTAATTCAATTTCGGTTGAGCCGTTTTTGATTGTACCACGAATACTTCTTGGAAATTCCGAGCGACTCCCTAAAATAGACCTTGTTCCATTAATTTTCGCTCCTACTATTTGCCTACTAGACTGCAAAATAACATCACTTATTTCCGTAGTATCAACAGCACGCATTTTATCGTCTTTAATCGTTTTAGCTGCAACCACTTTCCCGAAATCATTAACAACCGTTTTTCTGTCAATGATAGAGTCGCCATAGCCAATTGAAATGCTGGCAAACCGATGGGTATGTGAATTTTTTAGCCTAAAAATGATTAATGCTTTTGAATAAACGTTATCAGATGCTTGGGCAACATTTTTAGACAATGTTGCAAGTAATCCCTTCCATTCTGGAGTATTAGGTTGGGCAGGAGATAAAAAAATTTTCCCTGTACCGTATTTTGAGTCAATATTTGTTTTAGTGTATTGAGCCCATTCAGGAGAAGATAGTATGTCCGGTTTAATAATATCGGTATATTTGGTAACATCTTTGTGTATTCTAATTGTGAATGTATATTTTATTTTTTTTGATGAAGATGGCATATTTCTCTCCAATATCTTATAAATATAATGTAAATGTATTATAACACTATAGTTATATAATGGGTATTAAATGTGATTTCTTCTCATTATATTTACTTCTGATCCCGTATCTAGAGTTTTAATAATATAATATAAAATAAATTAAAATATATAAATAAAGAAATAATTGAAAAAACGCTTATAATAACTTCACACCATTCTTGGCCGATATTGAAAAGTTTTATTGTAATATGAAATTACTAATCTTTTGCTGTGCTCGCCTTGCTATTAATCGTCTTGTTTTGTGAAGATGTTGGCTTTTCTTGTGTCCTTTCCTCGACCACTACCAATGTGTCAGCATACACTGTCCAATCAGTGGCATCATTACCAGCAAATGCAAACTTCAAACCTTGTGGCACTAACTTGTCACCCGGCTTCAAACCAGCTTGCAAGCGTTCACTTTCTGCTGAGTCAACCAAAATACGGACAATGTTATCATCATTGCCAACATCTCCTGACTTGCTTTGTTGGATAAAGTTGAATTGATAATTAGAAATCATCGGCTCATCGTAATCATCACGTACCACTTCGCCACGATTGTCAGTTTTATAATTAGGTGTAACCCTAAACAAGACTAAATCATGACTATCAAAGGCATCAGCACTACGAACACGACCGTGAACTGTTTTGTCTTTACCTGATACGAATACGGCATCATAATCTTCTTCTGGTAAAGTGTCTGTTGCTGTGTCAGACATAGGCAACAAAGTACCTGTCTTAGTGGCAACACGAGCACCATTTCTTTGGTTACTGCGAGCAGTACCAGCAATAATTTTTGCATCGATCAATTTTAGCGGTGTACCAAAAGCTATACTAAAATCAAAGCCAGCCTGTGGTGTGACGTTTTCAGTATTCAATGTGTTATTCACATTCAACATTGCCACTGCCACATCAGCATTAGCACCAACTAAGTTTCGCCCAGCAAATGTGAGCTTTCCGATACTTTTTCCTTGTAGTGATAAACTACCAAACTTATTAACCATAATATAAATTCTCTACTTTCTTAATTCATAATAAAAAGCAAAAACAGATATTTTCTGTTTTTGCTTCACAACTTAAACTTAACTACATCATTTGAAATTATATACTTATAAAATGTAATGATACAAAGTAATATTTTAACCATTCTTGCCTTGTTCTGGAAACTTAATCTGATTTTGTGTCTGTAGGTCGATGTATTGATTTATAGCTAGACGTATGATTATTCAACGGATTTACTACCATATTTAAATTCTGCGGAATAGTAGCGTTTACTAGAGACGCTATGTTTTTCATATCGTTAAATTGAGGTTGCATAGCAATATTCAAATCTTTGAAAGCATTTCTATACGCGTCAATTTGTGGTTGAATAATCCGACTGACATCTTGCATACTGCCTAATGCACCAGCCAGAGAGCTTTGATAGATTTTGAGGCTTTCCTGTAAGTCAACAAAATTTTCTGGTTGACTTGTACTTTTTAAAACAATCATTTTCTTTATATGGCTTACAGCTTTCAAAACCTTATCATAAGCAGAATTATTCATCAGTCGAAAATGAGCAGCTTTATTTCTAAACTCGTAAACTGTATCTAACTGTGTACCCACCATTGACAGTTCGACATACTTGTCATCGACTTTTTCAATCACAAAATGTTTAATTACATCCCAAACTGTTTGTTCATGTTTCAGTCGAGAAATTTGTTCCTTATACGAATTCAAATTATCTAAATCATTTTCCATTTGGGAAAAAATGTCAGCAGACCTTATGTCATAAAAGTTCTTTTCTAGTATGTTGAGCAAATCACCAAAATCAAGCGAATTAATACTTAATGAATCATCATTATTTTTCTTTTCATGGGATACGCCAATAAGAATTTTCTGCATTGCAATGATACTAATAAATTCTTCATCGGCTGAAAGTGCAGAAATTGCTTTTCGCAATAAAACTTCGACTGAATACGTTTCAGTCAAAATTTTCAAACACAAATCTAGATCAGGTTCTTCTTCCATAACAACAGCTCTCTTAATTTTTGATTTCTACTTTTTCAGTATAACTCAAATTCAGATGATATTCTAATCACTTGGCACGCTATTCAACAATACATATTGACTATATCTCTGTACACGTATAGTCTCTCACACTTTTGTTGTTTTCACGACTGCAGAACCTTTGGTGTAACATACTTGCCACAGTATGCACACATCGCATCGGTACTGAGATTTTTTTTAACGGAGTAACAAGTTACATTGATTCTCGTAACTATCCTAGACTGTTCTCTCTACACTCTTTTAGAGGCTCCGAGTTAGCTTACAAAAAGCCAACCATGATTGCTATAATTTACAAAATACTTTACAATTATCTTATTGAAGATTAGTTACGTAAATTTGATTTTTGAATAAGGTTGTCGAGACATTATTTTATAGTAATCATTTTTTATATCTAGTTTTCAAAGTACATAATCGACTAGCCACTGGCTGGTCTTTTTTTTGTGCTTATTTGTATTTTTTAGTCTTTCTTAATAAATTAAGCCTTTTTGACAAAAATATAAGCACAAGGTATGTTACAGAAGTATTTCAACTCCTATATCAAACCTTATGCTTATTATTCTACAGACTCCGGTCAAGTTGAAAACCACATGTTTAATATATTGGTAAACTACTGGTAACATGTATGTAAAACTAACGAAGATTATTTTTAAATCAGAGCACAACTTTTTCTAGAATATCATGATTTGGTTTAAAAGTAAATTGAACCTCCACGCTTTTTGAACGTTTATACAAAGGCTTTTAGCAATTGAATTACTCACTATTATATCAAATATTTCAACCGATTAAACCGTTTTCAAATAGTTTTATTTTAAGCACAACAAAAAAAGACACATCTAGTGTCTAAAGTTCATTATTTTTATTAACAGTTTTTATGGCTTATTTTTCATCATTTTGACGTTCTTCAAGCATTCGCTGTTTACGCTTTTCATAAGCTCTGCGGTAACGTTGCATGGCTTTATATTCCTGTTCAAAGACTACCATAGGTCTTTTGCCGTCCAATGCCTGTCTTAATGGCATGGCATTCATTTTTGAAGCTACTTCATCTAATTGTCGTTGTTTAACATCTTTAAATGAAGTTCCTTTAGGATACCAATCACGTAGCTTACGATTTCGATTTTCATTGGAACCACGTTGTTGTGGTGATGACGGTGTGGCATAGTATAGCTTGATTTTAAGCTCTTTTTGAACATATTCTAAAAAGTCCCATGAGATAAATTCAGAACCGTTGTCTGCTGTTATAGTACGCACAGCTTTACCATAACGTTCATAAAACAGTTTAAATGCACCAATCATATCAACAGATTTCTTACTGCGGACTAATACTAAGGCAGTAAACCGAGTTTTACGTTCAGTAAACGTCATAATGGCAGTTGTATCTTGATAGCGTTGATTATTCATTTCGGCTGGTAAAACCAAATCAATTTCCCAATGACCAAACTGTTTACGACTTTCCACAACCTGTGAGCGATCAAATATTGAATGACGGACTAATTCTCCGTCATTTTTTAATTGTTCACGGAGCCTAGCTATTTCACGTTCTTTAGCACGTCTGGTTTGTGCAACAGCTCTTTCTTTTGGTGTACCATTTTGTCGATGATACTTATGTTTGCGAATATCAATTAAACCTTTTCTAGCCCACAATCTAATCACTGATGCCGACACATCAACATCTTGTACATTACCAGCGATTTGTTCAGGTGTCCAATGTTCAACATTAACCCATGTTTCAATGATTTCTTTTAATTCAGGTGTCAATCTTGAACCTGTACCCATTTTACTACGATGTTTTAACGCAAGATATTGGCCACGCTGTGCTGAATACTTGATACGTGCGTGTATATCCATATTCAACAATGTACGTCTGTCTAAATTTGAAAAATCTAGCGTGTTACCACGATGTAACTCACGTAGTATTGATGACGGTGTATAGCCTAAACGTCTTGCTATATCTGCTTGCGTCATTTTCTCAATGTTCCACAAGTATTCAATCATATGACGTTGATTTTCATTTATATGTGGTTGGCGCTTTCGTTTTTTTGGTGTTTCATCATTCATAACACATACATACTCCTTTGTTTTGATTAGTAAAGTTGGGCATTAATCCCCTATAACAAGTTTACCATTTCACAATATTGCTTATTATTTTATTTTTTAACGTACTGAAAAGCACAATAATAAGCACTAAATTATATATTCGATTATTGAAACTAATAAATAGCTTTCCATAAAAAAAGCACAGTACCTTACCTGTGCTTTTTTATATTCATTATCAAGTACCAAAAAAGTGTTCTTTAAAGAATCTAATTTTCTTGCACAATAACCTCAATTTTGCTACTGTTAGTCGCATTCACTTTGATACTTTGTCCCAATGGAACTGTAAAAATTGGTTGAGTATGCCCAAAATCTAAATCATATATGACTGGTATCTTCTTTAAAATTGAAAATTTATCTAAAACTGAATGCAGTTTCTCTTCATTCATTGCATTGACAGTAGGAAATCTTCCTATTACGAGTGCTTTTATATCGGTATGTACTTGTAAGATTTGAGCCAACTCCCGTGAAAATTCTAGTGGTTCTCCACCCTCTGCTTGCTCGATGAAAACAATAGGATCTTCTGTTTCCGGAAAAAATGGCGTTCCTGCTTGTAAACAATATGTCTGAATGTTTCCTCCAGTTGATATACCAGTAGCTTCTCCTGAATTATACGCTTTCCATTTGTTAACCAAAGGATGTCGTGGTAAAGTAGTGTCAAACCACAAATCACTAGTCCAAACATCACTAGGCTCTAATTTAAAAGAGTCATTTAAAGATGCCTTTAACCATTCTGTCGTTTGATATTCTTGCAATTCATCCATTTTGAATGAAGAATAGCATGGACCATAATATGTAATTTGATGTGTCATGGCGCGAATTGCATTATGCAAACTGGTGGTGTCAGAATATCCAAAAAACATTTTAGGATTTGAGCGAACAATGTCCCAATCAATATGTGTTAATAATTCATTAGAATTAAAACCACCAATAGTGGTCATAATTGCCTTAACATTTTTGTCACTGAATGCATCATGGAAATCTGAAACTCTTGATGCTATGCTACTGGAGAAAAATTCATCATTTTCAAGAATGTGTTTTCCAAAGGTTACTTTAAATCCTAAATTTTCTAATCTCTGTTTGGCAATTAAATTTTCCTCAAAGCCACCAACACGTTCCATTGAGGAACTTGGGGATATAATTCTAATTTCGTCACCTTTTTTGAGTTTTAATTGCATAAAAAGCCGAACCTCCTAAATAATTCACTTAAATTAGTTTAATCTCATTTAATACAAACTGATATTTAACATACAAACAATAATATATCATATTTATATATTTTGCAATGTGACATCAGTAACAAAAAACTGATTTTAAAAATTTTTTTCTCTCAATTGTCGTTTAGCTTGATACAACTGTTCTTCAATTTTGTTTAACCCGCTTTCAGTATTGCGATCAGTTCCCTTTATCAGCAAATCTAAATCTCGATACGCAAAAGTTAGCTCAATTGATTTTGAAACTAAATCTTGTACCCTAGATGCTAATTCTTTGTTAAAAAAAAGCACATCTCCGTATGTTTGAGATTGTGCTTGTTGCTCAGAAGTCAATAAGTTGGACTATTTTTATTCAGTTACTTAGGCAACATTTGAGATACGATTGCGATTATAAAAATTGATATACCAACCAATGGCTGCTTGGACTTGCGTTAATGTTTTGTATGCCTTCAAATACACTTCTTCACGTTTCAATATTGAATGAAATGCTTCCATACGGCCATTATCGTATGGATGTCCTTTGAGTGAATATGAATGTTTCAAGCCATAATTTTGACATTTAATATTAAATTCAGCACTCGTGTATTGTGACCCCATATCTGAATGAA
>NZ_BMBP01000001.1 GCF_014634745.1 Leuconostoc pseudomesenteroides KCTC 3652 | reverse complement strand
CACAGGTCATTTTCACAATCGCACGCACGCTAACTTACATCACCCGTTAGCTTTCTTGGCTTTGATAAACTGTTACTTTCCTGTTCAATTCGTTTCATTCTAAAAATCGTTATAGATAATATTACATCCCATTCAAACTAATGTCAACAGTTTTTATTTTTTGAATAGTAAGCCAAAGACAATCAATACGATTAAACTGGCACCAAATAGGGCGTAAGTGCCTAGTGCCTGAGCCAATAGCCCTGAAATGAAAGCGCCAAACAGAAACGCTAGAACGAGCCAAAGAAAATGAAAAGTATTGCTCAAAAATTGTTTGTCCCTAGTGTAGAAAAAATTAGTGATGTTAGTACCAACACTACGCAAATTGCCTGTTGACATGACGCTTGTGAACGGAAGACCTTGCAATTTAGGAAAAGAATCAAGTTGAATGGCTAGAAAGAAAGACAAAAAAGCAATGAAAAATGTACTGCTCAAGTACTGGTGCATGGCAACGATGGCCGTAATACCAATAAATTCAAGTAAAATACTGTGCTGTTGGAGGGACAAACGTCCTTCAGGCCATTGCTTTTTCAGAATTGTATTGCAAGCGGCACCAATAGTGAAAAAAAGAATTGGCCAAATAAAAATCATGCTGGCGCCAAAACGTCCATGGGCTAAATTGAATCCAGCCTGAATGAGGTTACCTGTTTGTAAACTAGCAAAACGTGACTCATGATATTGAAATGTGTAAGCGTCAACAAATCCAGAATTCATTGCTAGTAGTAAGCCAATCGGCAATCGTTCGTGAATGGGGTGTTTTGTTGTAAGCATTATTGTCTCCCTAAATAATCGTTGCGTATCTTTCCACTTTAGCACTTTGACATTATTTTAGGCAATAAAACCTTTAATTATCTAATTTTCCTAATGGTGAATGCCTTTTTTGATATAATGGGAACAAAGAATTAGGGGAGAATGAGATGAAGTGGCGATTTTTAATACTGACGGTGTTGTTTGCTATGATTGGCATACAACAGGTTTCAGCAGATGATGATTATGAGATAACTAATTGGCAGCAAACGGTTGCAATTCAGCCTAATGGTGACGCTAATGTGACTAAGCAGGTGAGTTATTCGTTTGATGATGATATGCATGGCGTGGTTATGCGAGAGGGTTTGGCAGCAGGTAAAAAAGCGTCAGCACTGACCTGGGGTGGCTTAAAATCGATCAAAGTTGCGGTGAACGGTCAAGCGCCGACAGTCATTCAGCCAAGACAAGGTGCGGCGCAAACCGGTTATGTTGAAACAAAAACGTCAAACGCAGTTAAAGAAAAAGTGTATTATCCAGTTCGAGAGAATGATAAGTTAGTGGTCACTTATCAGTATGTTTTAAAAGGGTTGATCACAAATTGGGATGACGTCGCTGAAATTAATTGGCGACCAATTTCTGACTGGGATGTTGATTTAGATAAGGCAAAATTGATTGTTAAATTGCCTAAAAAATCACCTAAGCAGCTAAAAGCTTGGGTACACAGCCGGGCAAAAGGGGATGTTAAGCTGGATAAGTCACAAGGTGAAGTGATTGCGATGAGTGATACTGTTCCAGCAGATGAATCATTAGAAATTCACATGTATTTTGACAGCGATCAGACACCGCTTAATCAATTACGTCGCTCTGGCAAACGTGCGAAACTGATTAGCCAGCAAGAAGCAGCGATTGTGGTTAAACATAACCGATTTGTTTTTTGGATGATGATTATTGCTTTCTTGGTTTCACCAATTCTGTTTGTGATAGTTCTGTTTATCGTATTTTGGCAAAGCAAAAAAGTGCGTTATCAACAAAATTTGGCAAATCAAAAAAGCGGTACTACTGGTGAACCGGTCCATATCTTTGATTTACCAAATGATCTTGGGCCGGCATTAATTTCTGAGCGATTAGCAGAAAAAACTGATGATGCCAAAATTGTCGTGGCAACGTTGCTGGATTTAGTGGCCCGTCATAAAATAACAATGACTTATCAAGACATGAAGCGACCAGATGAGATTACTTATCAAGTGACTGATGAAAATGGCTTGCAACCATTTGAATTATCTTTTGTGAGAATGATTTTTGGCCAAAATCGTGATTTAGTCCGTCACGGTGATTTTAAAAAGAAACAATCACCAGTTTCAAAAAGTATTAGAAAACGAATTGGCGCTTTCAAGCAAGCATTAGCCAAAGCAGAGCAACAGACACGTATTATTGACAAAATTGCTACGCAAAAAGCGACTGATACCAAAACGATGGCGTTGGGTGGCTTAATTGTATTATCAGTGATTTCAGCAGTTGTGTTAGGCATTATTGCTGACCAAACACAAGTGTCGAGTATCTGGGCCATTATTGTGATTGAGAGCGTCGTAGCGCTTGTAACGTTATTATTGACAGCTACTCAAAAAACGATTTTCTTCACTGTACCAGACGGTATGCAGGAACAATGGCAGTGGCAAGGATTTAAAAAGATGTTACATGATATTGCTCACTTACAAGACAAGCAGGTGCTAGACGTTCAATTGTGGGATAAAATTTTAGCTTATGCAGTCATCTTTGGGGAAGCTAAGAATGTTGCTAATCAAATGAAAATCTGGGCTAAAGACATGGATTGGAATACTGATAATACATTGTTATTTGTACCGTATTATTTGTATGGTAGCGACTGGAGTGATGGTTTTGTCACTAGTATCAATCAAGATGGTGCCTTCCAATCAAGTAGTAACGTGAGTGGTGGCGGTGGCAGTTTCTCTGGCGGTTCATCAGGTGGTGCTGGTGGTGGCGGCGGTGGTGCTTTTTAGCATCGAGTGGGCATAAATTAAACAACATTTTTCCAAAAAATTTGTTATACTATATGTATAAGTTAATTTCTGAGGGAGTAACTGACGAAATGTTCGTGGCTGAATCGTCAAAGCAAAACAGCAATGTTTTATATCGCGCTATGCGCCGGTTCAGCATTAAACAGTGAGACTCATGTAAACGTTTATTTGCGTTTGCATGGGTCTTTTCATTTTGTTAGTCTTAGCTTAACCTCAAGCGTATAAGGAGAATTTCGATGGCAGATAAGCCGTTATATAACCAAGACAGTACGGATGTTTTGGTAGCATTAAAAACTGATGCAAAAGTCGGTTTGACAGGTCAAGAGGCCAAGGCACGTTTTGAAAAAAACGGTCCTAACCAGTTGAACGAAGCAAAATCAACCAGTTTAGTTCAGAAATTCATCAACCAATTTAAGGATTTGATGATTGCTATCTTGTTGGCCGCTGCAATTGTGGCGGCGTTTACTGGTGAACTGGTTGACGCCATCTTCATTTTGGCCATTGTCATTATCAACGCTGTTTTTGGTGTTTTCCAAGAAGCCAAGGCCGAAGATGCCATCAATGCGTTGAAAGAAATGTCGACACCTAATGCAAACGTCATTCGTGATGGCAAGGAAATGTCTGTGAAATCAACAGATTTGGTTGTGGGTGATGTTGTCCGTCTGGAGGCTGGTGACATTGTGCCAGCTGATTTACGTTTGATTGAATCTGCCTCTCTTCAAATTGAAGAAGCCTCATTGACGGGTGAATCAGTACCGGTTGATAAAATTGCAGATACACTAGCAGATAGTGATTTGCCGTTGGGTGATCGTACCAACCTTGGATTCATGAATACTAACGTGACCTACGGTCGTGGTGTTGGTGTTGTAACAGGTACGGGAATGCAAACTGAAATTGGGCATATTGCCGGCATGTTAGAGGCGGCTGATGAAACCAAAACACCATTGCAAGCGAATTTGGTCAAGCTAGGTCAAGTTTTGACATACTTGATTTTAGGCATTGCTGTGGTAACGTTTATTGTTGGTTTGTTGCGCGGTCGAGAGACGATCATTGACATGCTGTTAACATCCATTTCTTTGGCGGTTGCCGCTATTCCAGAAGGTTTGCCAGCTATTGTGACAATCACATTAGCATTAGGTACCACACGCATGGCCTCACGTCATGCCCTCGTTCGTAAGTTGCCAGCCGTTGAAACGTTGGGCTCAACTGATATTATTGGTTCTGATAAAACAGGAACGTTAACTCAGAACAAAATGACAGTCGAAAAGCTGGTGGTTGATGCTGAAATTTCGGACGCTGACAATACCGGAGAATTGACTGATACGTATGCCAGATTAGCTGATATTTTGGCATTAAACAACGATACAAAGCGTACAGAAAACGGTTTAGTTGGTGATCCAACTGAAACGGCGTTAATTGCCTTTAATGAAAAGCATGATCGTGATATTGACAAGTTATTTAACGAGATGCCACGTGTTGCAGAATTACCCTTTGATTCAGAACGTAAGTTGATGTCAACGGTTCATCCGGCTCCGAATGGTTATATTATTACGGTCAAAGGTGCGCCTGATGAATTATTAAAGCGTGCCACACGAATTGAAATGTCCGGTCAAATTGTTGATTTGAGTGATGATATTCGTGCTAAGCTGCTGGGAATTAATTCTGAGCTAGCAACGCAAGCGTTACGTGTGTTAGGATTTGCTTACAAATTAGTTGATGAAATGCCTACTGAGATGACGACACAAGTTGTTGAAAATGATTTGGTATTTACTGGTTTTGTAGGCATGATTGACCCAGAGAGACCAGAAGTTGCACAGGCTGTTGCCGAAGCAAAAGCTGCTGGTATTCGACCAATGATGATCACGGGTGACCATCGTGATACAGCTGCAGCGATTGCGATTCGTTTAGGTATTTTGGATGAGAAAGACATTGATACTGCCGTCATTTCCGGTTCTGATATTGACGCGATGAGTGAAGCTGAATTTGCAGAAAATGTCACTCGTTATAATGTCTATGCTCGTGTTGCGCCAGAACACAAAGTTAAAATTGTCAATGCTTGGCAGAAAAAAGGCAAAGTTGTCGCGATGACTGGTGATGGTGTTAATGATGCGCCGGCTTTGAAAGCTGCTGATATCGGTATTGCAATGGGTATTACTGGAACAGAAGTTTCTAAAGGTGCTTCTGATATGGTTTTGGCCGATGACAACTTTGCAACGATTGTACATGCTGTTGAGGAAGGTCGTAAGGTCTTTGCTAACATTCAAAAAGCATTACAGTATTTGTTAGCTTCTAACTTAGCGGAAGTGATTTCAATTTTTGTGATGACGCTTTTGGGTTGGAATATTTTAGCACCAATTATGATTCTGTGGATTAACTTGGTAACCGATACTTTGCCAGCGATTGCCTTAGGTATTGAACCAGCAGAAAAGGGTGTGATGAAACGCAGTCCTCGTGGTCGTGGTGCTAGTTTCTTGTCTGGTGGCGTTGGTCCTGCTATTATTTGGCAAGGTATTTTGCAAGCGGTTATTGTGTTGAGTGTGTATGGTTTTGCTTTGGCAGCACCCGTTCATGCGGAGAGCCATCTGGCTCACCAAGATGCTTTGACTATGGCATTTATGACACTCGGATTGATGCAAATGTTTAACGCGATTAACGTTAAATCAGTTTATGGTTCAATGTTTGGACCACAGGCCTTTAGAAATAAGATGTTCAACTGGGCATTATTAGGATCACTTGTAGTCATGGCAGCTGTTGTTGTGATTCCACCTTTGAACCCCTTGTTCCATGTTTCGCATTTGGACACTTATCAATGGGCAATTGTGTTAGTTGCGGGAATTAGTATCATTGTGATTGTGGAACTGGTAAAATTGGTTCAACGAACAATTTTCAAAAAAGGATAAGAGAACATTGGCAAAATTTAATCCCAAACAAGCACAAGTTTATGTACAAACTTTGCAACAAGTTTTAACAGCAACTCAGGAAACAGCTGATCGCGTGGCACCATTTTTTACTAAATTGGATGATGCGAAACAAGAGAACAAGGTAACTGACATTCCTGCAGCAGAATTCGCTGAAATTAAAGCCGAGTTTGAAGACGCAGTGACGAGTTATCACGAGAATGCTGCTCGTTTGAACGCAGCACAAGCCCCAATTCGTATTTTGGGTGTGCATAAGTCATTAGCAAAGAATTATGAATTATACGCTCAAGCAACAGCGTTGATGAGCGACTCACTAAATGTAGCCGATCAAACAATTGATGACGTTAAATATGAACAATCTGAGGCCGATCAAGCCCAATATTTGAACAAAGTACAGACAAATGTATCAAAAATAATGACTTCACAAATGTAAATCGGTCTAGACCAAAAAGAGGATAAACACCACATTGAATGGTGCTTATCCTCTTTTTGGTCTAGTTATTTTTTCAAAGAATTTCATCACAAAAGTGATTTAAACCGTGACATGAAAGCGTTTACATGATAAGATAAAGACGAAGCACAACTTAAATGGATGCCACTCATGAAGTAAAAAATGACGCTTCACAGATTCTTTCATTGCATCCAACATGAAGTGGAGGAGACTTTCATGCAGAGAATAACAGATTGGTTACAGAAAAATTTGGTGCCGATTGGCGCGAAACTATCGTCTATTAAGGCACTGAATGCTATTCGTGATGGTATCGCTTTGGCAATGCCACTCATTTTGGTTGGATCTTTGGCGATGATTATTCGTAATTTTCCAACCCCTAATGATATGTGGGTGACATGGATTACTGCTAATGGTGTCTTAAATTGGTTGGTGAAAATCATTTACGGTACGTTTTACTTAGTCGGTATCGTTTCAGTCGTTGGTATCGCTTCCAATTATGCCAAGTTGTTATCACCAAAGGCTGATGGTATTTCAGCAGGTGTATTAGCCCTAGGTGGTTATTTCGTTTCGACACCATATTTAAATGGTGCTAACGGCAACCAAGCGTGGGGTGCTAAAGTCGCAATTGCCGATCAAGGAATTGCATATTCGGCAACAAACGCTAACGGTATGTTTGCAGCGATTATTATTGGACTGGTGTCAGCAGCCATTTATGCTTGGTTCTTAAATCATAACATTACCATCAAAATGCCTGATTCAGTACCACCAGCCGTCGGACACTCATTTGCGGCATTAATTCCTGGATTTGTGATTATTTTGCTCTGGGCGTTGCTTTATGCGCTATTCCAAGCAACTGGCTTGGTCTCTATTCATAATATCTTACAAATGATTTTGGGAGATCCGCTAAAAGCGTTCGGTGGTTCATTAATTGGTGCGATCGTAGTAGCAGTACTTGTCTCACTATTCTGGTTTATCGGTATTCACGGTGGTAACTTAGTTGGTGCTATTATGTCACCTATCTTCTTGCAATTGATGCAAGAAAACGTTGATGCAGCCAAAGCAGGTAAAGCACTACCAGAAGTTATTACACAACCATTTATGGATAATTTTGTCTACATTGGTGGTGGTGGTGCGACATTAGGTTTGATTATCGCACTCGCTATTTTTGCAAAATCAAAGCAAAACAAAGCAATGCGACCACTGACGTTAGTGCCGGGTATCTTTAACATTAACGAGCCGACAATGTTTGGTTTGCCAGTTGTATTGAACGTTTACTTAATCGTACCGTTCCTGATTGTGCCAGTGATGAATGTCTTGATTTCATATTTTGCGATGTCATCAGGATTAGTCGCACGTACAACAGGTACACCTGTACCATGGACAATGCCACCAGTGATTTCTGGTTTCTTGGCAACCTCAAGTATTTCTGGGGCGGTGCTGCAAATCGTTTTGATTCTTTTGGATCTATTAATTTGGATTCCATTCTTCAAAGTGTTTGATAAGGCGCTTTTGGATGAAGAAAAGCAAGCTGATAGCGACGCTGTTGTTGGATAGTATAAAAGCTTTAATCAAATTTTTGATTAAAGCTTTTATTTTGAATCATCATCAATGTTTGTTTGGTAAAAAAACCTTGAGCCAGTTGAGAAGCGATGGGATAAATGTTCTTTTGCCATGTGTGGTATTGATCAAGAGATATGTCATCAATTTTCTTCAGATCAGTTAATTTATTGATGGTCAAGCCAATATCATATTGTTTGATAATAGCTGCAAGCGCACTTTGTTGCCAAGCAATCAATGGCAATCCTGCTCTGAGATAAAGACTTGCTTTGTGTGGTGCGTTGTATTTAGTGTAGCTTTGATATGTCTTATCTTCAAAATCATTATCCCATATCAAACCAAATCCGGATGTGAGCTGGTTTAAAATATCATCCGGGTCAAAATTACCATGGTAACTAACCTGATTAGGGAAAACAAAATCACGCCATTTTTTAGGCACAGAACCAAATAAGTTGATTTCTGGCCCGTCGTAATCTTTTAGCCAAGGTGATTTTTGAAAAGTACCAGCAAAATTAATGAGGTGGCTATATGAAGCTAAATTGTGGACTTCCCCAAGATAATCAAATAAAGGTTGAATAATGAAGGTTGAGTTGACGCTCATACGTCTAAGGGCGTTAGCCATGGCCTCTGAATGAACGATAATAGTATTGTACTGCTTTAAAACAGACAATTCCCAAGCATCGGTTTTGACCAAACGCAGTGGTTCAATATCGTGGATTAAAACAATACTGCGTGCGGAACGTTTATTGATTTCTTGTACCCATTGTTGTTCAAAGTGACAACTCATGTAGCTAGGAAATTGATGAATCACAGTATCATCTGCTTTGACAGTGTTAAGCCAATTTTTAATATGGTTCTGTCGCGTTTCATCGTCAAAACGAACATCGTTATAACGGGCAATAGGTAAAATTGTCCAGCCTTGTGTCTGAGCAATCTGAGCATAATCTGATTTTGCTTTTAAAGCACCTAGTGGCATCCAGGGTTCAATTGTGTGCGTGATGAAGTAAGTCATAGCGATATTATACCAAAATCCGAACCATTTTTCTGAAAGCTGGCTAAAATACGAACTTTATTATAAAAAAGATGGCATTATTCGGTAATTATATACATTTTTAACCAAATTTTAACCTAAAATCCGGCGTAAAGTCGGATAATGTAGGTATTAACTTTTGGGAGAAGAAAAACATGCAACGTTCAGCAAAAATTGGTATTGGTGCGGCGGCAGTCGTCGTTATTGCGGGTGGTATCTACGCAGCAACTCAACACTCAACAAAGAAAAGCTCTGGCTATGCTGTGGCTTTGGTCACAGATGGTGGTGGTATAGATGATCGATCATTTAACCAGTCAGCTTGGGAAGGGTTGCAAGCGTATGGAAAAGCCAATGATTTGAAGCAAGGAAAAGGCGGCTACAATTATTTTCAGAGTACGGATACCTCAGATATCAAGACTAATTTGCAAACAGCCGTTAAAGGTGGCTATAAGTTAGTTTATGGTGTCGGGTTCGCGGCTGCACCGGCTGTAACAAGTGTTGCCAAGGCTAATCCTAAAACAAATTTTGCAATCATTGACGCAGTGATTGCTAAGAAAAATGTTGCTTCATTGACATTCAAAACTGAACAATCATCATACTTGGCCGGCGTTGCCGCAGCCAAGCAATCAAAGAGTGGCACAGTTGGTTTTGTCGGTGGTATTCATGGTGATGTTATCGACACATTTGAGGCCGGCTTTAAAGCTGGTGTTAAGGCAACAAACGCTAATATCAAAGTATTAACACAGTATACTGATTCATTTACTGATGCTGCTAAAGGCAAGACAATTGCGGCGTCAATGACTGCTAATGGTGCTGATGTTATTTTCCAAGCAGCTGGTGGCGCTGGAAATGGTGTTTTTGCAGAAGCTAAGGCAGAAAACCAAAAAGAGAGTGCAAGTTCGGACAAAAAAATCTGGGTCATCGGTGTTGATCGTGATCAAAAGACCGATGGTAACTACAAGGATAAAGATGGTAAGTCATCTAACTTCACATTAGTGTCAGCAGTAAAGCGTGTTGATAGTGCGGTTGAAGACGTTGCAACGAAAGCCAAAAATGACAAGTTCCCTGGGGGAAAAACAATTACCTATGGGTTGAAAGAAAAGGGTGTCAGCCTATCCAAAGATTCTGCTTCTAGCAGTGTTTGGTCAGCAGTTCAGTCAGCACAAAAGAAAATTATTGCTGGTGATATTAAAGTGCCAATTCACCCATAAATATGGCTTCAAAAATCGATCGCAACAATGCGATTTTTTTTTGCAGGAATTTGTGGTGAAACAATCTAAAGACGAACAATTTTATTTATTTTACATTTTATTTCGTCTTTTGTTCATAGATTAGTCACGATTCCGGCTTGAAAGCCTGTATAATAGTCATTGGAGTTTAGGAAAAGGATAACTATAATGGATTTTAATACAGTTTTTGATTATGAAGATGTGCAGCTAATTCCCAATTTGGGCATACTTGAATCACGTTCCCAGGCAGACACATCGGTTAAATTGGGACGATATACCTTTAAATTACCAGTTGTGCCTGCTAATATGCAAACGGTTATTGATGAACCGTTAGCAAGACATCTAGCAGTCAATGGCTATTTTTATGTGATGCATCGTTTTGAACCAGCTAAGCGATTAGATTTTGTTAAAAATATGCAATCTGATCAGTTAATTGCCTCTATTTCAGTTGGCATAAAACCGGAAGAGTACCAATTTATTGATGATCTTAAATCAGCCGGTTTAGTCCCTGAGTTTATCACAGTTGATGTTGCGCACGGGCACGCTGCACCGGTTATCGACATGGTGAAGTATATCAAAAAAACTTTGCCAGATAGTTTTGTGATTGCTGGTAATTTGGCAACACCTGAAGCTGTTCGAGATCTGGAAAATGCCGGTGCTGATGCCACTAAAGTTGGCGTAGGACCTGGAAAAGCTTGTATTACCAAGTTGAAAACTGGCTTTGGGACTGGCGGTTGGCAGTTAGCGGCGCTGCGTTTATGCGCTAAGGCAGCAAAAAAGCCAATTATCACCGATGGTGGTATTCGTCATAATGGTGACATAGCTAAATCCATTCGATTTGGTGCGACAATGTGCATGATTGGTTCACTATTTGCTGGTCATGACGAAACACCTGGTGAAGTAGTCGAAATGAATGGTGATAAATTTAAGATGTATTTCGGTTCTGCTTCACAATTTCAGAAGGGTGAATACAAGCATGTTGAAGGTAAAAAATTGCTAGTCCCTTATCGTGGTAGTGTTGATACCACGCTACGCGAAATGAAAGAAGATTTGCAATCATCAATTTCGTATGCTGGTGGTCGTGAATTAGCAGATCTTAAACGTGTTGACTATGTCATTGTTAAAAATTCAATTAGTAATGGTGACAGTTATTAATAATAAATGAAATATGTTAAGAAAACTGACATGATATTGTACGCTCGTCAGCTTTTTTGCTATACTGGAGTATTATGAAAAAGATATGGATGTTTTGTGTTGCTTTTTTAGCAACTGTCACAATGATGATGGGTATTACAAAGGTTGATGCCGCACAGCCGAACTACATTATCACAACCGATGCGACATACCCGCCGTTTGATTTTCAAGATAAAAATAATCAATATACAGGTATTGATCAAGAAATTTTGAAAACAATTGCCAAACGTGAGGGATTTACTTACACGCTTAAGCCAATGAGTTTTAATGCTGCTACGCAATCAGTAACATCTGGACAAGCAGATGCAGTGATTGCGGGTATGTCAATTACCGACGAGCGTAAACAGGTTTTTGATTTTGGAACCCCTTACTATAAGTCTGGGATTGCTTGGGCAGTTAAAAAAGGCTCAACTATCAAGTCGTTAAAAGATTTGAAAGGTAAAACTGTTGCGATTAAAACCGGAACAGCTGGTGCTGATTATGCGCTATCAATCCAGAAAAAATATGGCTTTAAGGTCACTTATTTTAGTGATTCTGATACGCTTTATAATGATGTGATTAATGGCAACTCACAAGCTACTTTTGGAGATTTGCCGGTTTTGCAGTATACCATTAAAAATGGTACGAAGCTAAAAGTTATGAACCCAACGAACCCTTACGAGGCTGGATGGTACGGTTTTGCGGTCAAAAAGGGTGATAATGCACAATTGTTGGCTGCCTTTAACAAAGGATTCGCTGCAATTAAGAAAGATGGCACTTATCAAAAAATTGTCAACAAATATTTAGGTGCCCCAGCTTCAGAGTTCACTGGCAGTAAATCAGATAATAGCTCAGTGTTTGGTATTTTAAAGTCTAATGAAAACGCCTTTATGAAAGGATTGTGGCAAACAATCCTGTTAACCTTGTTTGGTATTATTTTTGCTTCGCTTTGGGGTGTTTTACTTGGTATCATGGGCGTTAGTCAAAACAGTGTCATTAGGGGTGTCTCTACTACAATTATTTACATCTTCCGTGGTATGCCGTTAATGGTGTTGGCATTCTTTATTTATATTGGACTGCCGGGCGTAATCGGCACTAAAATCCCTGCGTTTACGGCTGGTGTCATTACACTGATTTTAAATGAGGGTGCTTATACAGGTGCTTTTGTGCGAGGTGGTTTTGAAGCTGTTGACAAGGGACAAATGGAGGCAGCACGAAGTCTCGGATTTACTTATGGTAAGTCAATGTATAAAGTGATTATGCCACAAGGTCTCAAAATTATGGTACCGAGTTTTATTAATCAATTTATCATCACATTGAAAGATACATCGATTTTGTCGGCAATCGGTATTTTGGAATTAACACAAACAGGGACTTTAATTGTCTCTCGTAATTCACAGGGATTTCGTGTATGGGCGATTATTGCTGTGATATACTTGGTTGTAATTACATTACTGACATGGTTTAGTAATTGGGTAGAAAAGAGGACGCGTTCATGAGCGAAGCACAAGTAAAAGTGCATGTTGATAAAGTTAATAAATCCTATGGAGAAAATCATGTTTTACGCGATATTTCATTAGATATTGCTGAAAACGAAGTTGTTGTTATGATTGGACCATCAGGATCAGGAAAATCAACGTTTTTGCGCATGTTGAATCAGTTAGAAACGCCTGATAATGGGACAATCATTGTTGATGGCTATGATATTTCAGACAAAAATACGGATATCAACAAGGTTCGCGAAAACATTGGCATGGTATTTCAAAACTTCAACTTGTTTAATAATTACACTGTGCTAGAAAATATCATGTTAGCACCTGTTGAACTCAAAAAATTAGACAAAGTTGCAGCCGAAAAAAAGGCACGTGAGTTACTTGAAACTGTTGGTTTATCGGATAAAGCGGACATGCCAGTTAGCTCTTTATCCGGTGGTCAAAAGCAACGTATCGCGATTGCACGCGCATTAGCAATGACACCTGATATTATGCTGTTTGATGAACCAACTTCTGCGCTTGATCCTGAAATGGTTGGCGATGTACTTGATGTTATGAAGAATTTGGCAGAGTCAGGAATGACAATGATTATTGTGACCCATGAAATGGGATTTGCTAAGCAAGTAGCTGATCGTGTTGTTTTCTTTGAATCAGGTAAAATTCAAGAATCAGGAACGCCGGATCAAGTATTTGATGCACCAAAGAATGAACGTCTACAAGAATTTTTGAGTAAAGTCACGCATGCTTAAGCGTGATGTATGAATGACAGGTGGCCATAGCGCCACCTTTTTTGGGGAGAAAAAATGTTTAAAAAAGGTATACTTGTCGGTTTGTTGACAATACTGTCAATAATTATTATGTTTGGCTTTACAGCTGGAAATCATTTGGTTTATGCGGATGAGCCTGATTATACAATTTCAACTGATGCAACTTATCCACCGTTTGATTTTCAGGATAAAAATAATCAGTATGTGGGTATCGATCAAGATATTTTGAAAGAAATTGCTAAACGAGAACATTTCACTTATACGTTAAAACTAATGAGCTTTACTTCGGCAGCACAACTTGTTGCAAATGAGCAGGCTGACGGCATCATTGCTGGCATGGCGATTACGGAAGAGCGAAAGGCTGTTTATGATCATTCAACGCCGTACTACAAAACGGGTGTGGCTTGGATTGTTAAAAAAGGTAGCAAAATTAAGTCGTTAAAGGACTTAAAAGGCAAAACGGTTGCGTTAAAAACCGGTACGGCGGCTTCGGAATATGGTAAATCGTTGCAAACTAAGTATGGGTTTAATGTTAAATACTTTAATGATACAGACACAATGTACAATGATGTTGCGGTAGGCAATTCTGCTGCAACATTTGAGGACATGCCGGTCATTCAGTATGCTATCAAAAACGGGGTTAAGCTGAAAGTTATGAACGCCGACCATCCAGGAAACGCTGGTTGGTATGGATTTTTTGTTAAAAAGGGTGAGAACCAAGCGCTGTTATCGGCATTCAACCGTGGATTTGCAGCTATTAAGAAAGATGGCACGTATGACAAAATCGTTGCAAAATATTTAGGTGCCAACCAATCTACCTTTACAGGGGCAAAAAAGGATAATTTTTCTATTTGGGGCATATTAAAGGCAAATAAAAGTGCCTTTTTGAAAGGTTTATGGCAAACGATTACGCTCACATTCCTTGGCATTATTTTAGCTTCAATTTGGGGTGTTGTATTAGGTGTAATGGGTGTTAGTCAAAATAAATTTGTGCGTGGTGTGTCGACGATGATTATATATATTTTCCGTGGCTTACCACTCATGGTGTTGGCATTCTTTATTTATATCGGTTTGCCTGGTGTGATTGGCGCCAAAATTCCTGCTTTCACTGCCGGTGTGTTGACATTAGTTCTCAACGAAGGCGCTTATACGGGTGCTTTTGTCCGTGGTGGCTTTGAAGCGGTGGAAGCTGGTCAAATGGAGGCAGCACGATCGTTGGGACTACCTTATCGAACAGCGATGCGGCGAGTAATTATGCCACAAGGCTTAAAAATTATGGTGCCAAGTTTCATTAATCAATTCATTATTACATTGAAGGATACTTCAATTTTGTCAGCGATTGGCTTGTTAGAATTGACCCAAACCGGTTCCCTAATTGTTGCACGTAATTCACAAGGTTTCCGTGTATGGGCAATTGTGGCTATCATGTACCTGATCATCATTACATTACTGACTTGGTTCAGCAACTGGGCGCAAAAAAAATTGCAATAAAACAAAAACACTTCCAAATCGTATGATATGATTGGAGGTGCTTTTTTATGATTGTAGCCTATAACCAGCGTCAAAAATACATTTTGGCTAAAGATGGACAAAAAGATCAATCGTATTTTTGTCCTGGTTGTCGTGAGCCTGTGATGTTAAAAGTTGGTGATGTTAAGCAAAAACATTTTGCCCATTATTCAGGCACGCTTTGCCAAACACTAACTGAAAATGAAACGACAGCCCATTTGTCGGGCAAAATGCAGTTAGCACAGTATTTGCAACAATTCGGACATGTTGAAATTGAAGCTGTAATTGCAAGTATACAGCAACGTCCTGATATTTTGCTGACCCGTGGAAAGCAAAAATTAGCAATCGAATATCAATGCAGCCCAATATCTCAAAAAAGGTTAATGCAACGCAATGCAGGCTACCAATCCTGTCAAATCAAAGTTCTTTGGATTTTAGGTGAGACTTATTATAATCGTAATCTAAGTCAAAAAACCATTCTAAAGTTTATGACTGCACGACAGCTTGTTTTTTATTTGTCTAATGACAAAACGTTTGTCCACCGTCATCATTTTATCAAAGCTGATTTTTCACGTGTAAAATACACTGAGAAAAGGCATCGTGACCTGTTTATAAAATCACTGCAATTACCGACTTATCAACTTGATGTGAATAAGCAACGTTACAAAGTCCACAGTCTACTTATGCAACAGCGTGTTGATAAATTTTTAATTAATCACTTATATCAACATAATCGACGACTACCTGATGCGCCCGAATGGATATTTCAAGGGTGCACGTTTGGTTTGAATATTGCGAATTGGCATTTCAGATTATTGGTCGTGTTATTGTTAGAAAAAATTGGTTTACAACATGTCATCAAAAAACAGAAATTAAGCCAAATATTACTTCAGTACTTCTTGGGTGATGATGATTTCAAAATAGTTCAGTTACAGCAAATATTCTCCAGCTTGGAAAAGCAAAATTTTATTTTACAGCAAGGTGGTTATATTTTAATTCGGCGATTACCCAAATGGTTGAACGCAAAGTAACATCATTTACTGCGAATATGATAAAATGATTAGTATTGAATGATAAGGAGAGTGCGGCGTTCCGCACGTTTATAATTATGGCACAACAAATATTACGTTCCGAAGTTCCTGAAAATTTAACATGGGATCTCACCACCATTTTTGAGTCAGATGATGCGTTTGAAGTGGCATTCAAGTCAGTTCAATCTGCAGCAAAACAATTAAGCCAATATATTGGTCATGTTGGTGAATCTGCCACTGCATTGTTGGCTGCATTAGAAGCAGATCTTGCAGCTGAACGAGAATTTGAAAAAGTCTATGTGTATGCACATCAGATTTTTGATCAAGACACTACTAATCCTAAATATGCGGCTTATAATGCGCAGGTTCAGAGTTTATATGCGGAGTTGAGTGCAGCAACGTCATTCTTTCAACCAGAAGTCTTAGCTATTCCTGATGAGACATTGGCAAAATATCTTGCCACAGATAAGTTAACCAAGTATCAGCATTTTTTTGATGTTTTACTTGCTCAAAAGCCTCATACGTTGCCTGCCGATCAAGAAGCGCTCTTAGCAGGTGCGAGTGACATTTTTGGTGCGTCCGAGCAAACATTTGGTGCACTTGACAATTCTGATATTACATTCGGCAATGTTCATACTGAAACTGGAGAAGTGGTGCCACTGACAAATGGTTTATACTCACTTCTGTTGGAATCACAGAACCGGAATTTACGTCAAGAAGCTTTTACAACCCTATATGATAGTTATATTGGATTACAAAATACGTTTGCCTCAACCTTATCTGCTCATGTAAAGGGGCACAATTTTTTGGCTAAGGCTCGCCACTATGATTCAGCCCGCCAAGCTGCTGTTTCAGGAAACAATATTCCTGAAAGTGTTTTTCAAACACTAACGACAACTGTGGATGAAAACTTACCATTATTACATCGATTTGTTGCGTTGCGTAAGAAAATACTGGGTGTTGATGATGTACATTCTTATGACTTGTACGTGCCTTTGGTTGATGAAATCGATTTTGATGTCACCTATGAAAAGGCGCAACAGATTGTCTTATCAGCATTGGCGCCGTTGGGGGAAGATTATGTCGCGATTGTTCAAAAGGCGTTTGATGAGCGATGGATTGATGTTGTCGAGAATAAAGGTAAGCGTACTGGTGCCTATTCAAGTGGTGCTTATGACACTAAACCATTCATTTTGTTGAATTGGCAAAATAATTTGAATAATGTTTATACCTTGGTTCATGAAATGGGACATTCCGTTCACTCTTATTTAACACGGCATAACCAAGAGTATCATTATGGCGATTATCCTATTTTTTTGGCAGAAATTGCCTCAACAACTAATGAAGGATTGTTGACGGACTATTTGCTGGAAACAAACAGTGATCCTAAGTTTCGTGCGTATGTTTTAAACCAATACTTAGACGGCTTTAAGGGAACGGTATTTCGCCAAACTCAGTTTGCGGAATTTGAACAGTGGATCCACGAACAAAGTGCTAATGGGACTGCTTTAACAGCTGAAGTTATGAGTGATTATTATGCTGAGTTGAATCAAAAGTTCTATGGACCAGATCTTTTTCCTGATGAAGCTATTGCTTATGAATGGTCTCGTATTCCTCATTTTTATTATAATTTCTACGTTTATCAGTATGCTACTGGCGAAGCTGCTGCAACCACACTGGCAGAACGTATTTTGAATGGCAACGGTGCTCAAGATTATAAAAACTATTTAAAGTCGGGTAATTCAGATTATGCGTTGAATATTATTCAAAAAGCAGGTGTCGACATGAGTCAAGCTGAATACTTGAAGCAAGCTTTTGCAGTCTTTGAGACACGACTATCTGAATTAGAAACACTGCTATCCAAGTGAAAATAAACGGTCCAACGGGCTGTTTTTTTGTTAAAATAACAGTTAGGAGAGAAAAATTATGACTGTACCAAGCACACTTGCTGATGTTGCCAATGCGGCGTTAAATGATACTTATACCCCATATTCACATTTTCCAGTTGGCGCTGCTTTGTTGGGTGAAAATGGTGAAATTTTCAAAGGTGTTAATATTGAGAACGTGTCATTTGGCTTAACTAACTGCGCTGAAAGAACTGCCATATTCACAGCTATTGCAGCTGGTCATCGTCATTTTCATGGTCTTGTCATTTCTGGAAAGACAGACGAACCAATTGCACCATGCGGCGCTTGCAGGCAGGTAATGGTAGAGTTTTTTGAACCCGACATGCCAATTTGGCTAATTAATGATCAAGGGCAAGAAATTGAAACTAACATTGCACAATTAATGCCAGGCGCATTTAATAATTTACACTAAGGAGTTTACCCATGCCTCAGATTTATCTTGCAGCACCTTTTTTTTCAGACGAACAAATTGACCGTGCCAAACGTATTGAATCTGCGTTAGATGCTAATCCAACGGTTAAAGATTATTACTCACCACGACAGAATCAAAAAACCGAAAATCCGGAATTTAGTGCCCCTTGGGCGGCGGAAGTGTTTCAAAGAGACGTTACCAATGTCATGGCAGCTGATATTATTGTATCAGTGATTGATTATCGAGATAATGATGCTGATTCCGGTACGGCCTTTGAACAAGGAATGGCTTGGGTTGCTAAAAAGCCAATAGTGGTCGTCAATGAGCTACAGTTTCCTGTTAATTTGATGTTATCTGAGTCTTTAACGGCTTATGTGACAGCAGCAGAAACTTTAAAAACATATAATTTTGAGCAAACACCGAAAATACCATTTACAGGAGAATTATTCTAATGAAAAAAGTTTTGGTTGCGAATTTAACAGCAAAAAAAGCGGTTAAATATTTGGAAGAAAAGGGTTTCGAGGTTATTATTAGCGATCAGGCGAGTGACGATGACTTTTTGTCGCACACAGACGTTGATGGTATTCTGATAATGATGCACCCTTTTGGTGAATCATTGATGGCTAAGATGCCTAATTTGAAAGTGATTGCACGACACGGTGTCGGTTATGATAACGTTGATTTGGCTGCTGCCGCCAAGCATGATATTGTCGTGACAAATACACCTGGTGCAAATGCTACCGCTGTTGCCGAGACGGCTATCATGCACATGTTGATGGCTGGTCGCCTGTATTACCAGCGTCGTGAATTACTCACAGATGCAACAAATGCCGCATACTTATCAGCGCATAATGGCCAGGAAATATCAGGCAAAACAGTAGGAATTATTGGTTTTGGGCACATTGGTCAAAATATCGATCGATTGTTAACTGGTTTTGATGTGAATGTTTTAGCTTACGCAAGACATTCACATGAGGTAGTGAACGGTCGGATGGCCACGCTAGACGAAATTTATGAACAATCTGACTTTATTGTGACCGCGTTACCAGCAACACCAGAAACGACGCACATGATTAACGCAGATGTTTTTTCAAAGATGAAATCTTCAGCGGTGCTAGTTAATATTGGGCGGGGTGCATTGATTGACGAAGCAGCATTGATTGATGCCCTGAAAAATGATGTGATTGCTGGCGCTGGTTTGGACGTTGTCGAACATGAACCAATTAGTGCTGATAATCCATTACTACAATTACCCAATGCATTTGTGACGCCACATGTCGCCATGATTTCGCAAGAAGCAATGGATAATGTTGCCATTAAAGCAGCGGAAGATATTGTCAGAGTCTTATCAGGGGGGCAACCACGTTTCCCTGTTAATTAGCTTACTTTTTGTCAATAGTATAAGATTGTGTTAGAATGAACACAAGAGCCTGGAGGAATAATTATGGCAAAGTTGGCAGAACATACAGAAAATCTTTTATGTCAAAATTTTACAAAAACATTCGAAATTCTTGGTCGTAAATGGAACGGAATGATTATTGAAACGTTACTGGTCAGTGGTCCAAAGCGGTTTTTAGAAATTTCACGTGCTATTCCAGCTTGCTCAGACCGCGTTTTGGTCGAGCGTTTAAAAGAACTAGAAGCAGCGCATTTAGTGATTCGTCAAACTTATGAAGATTCTAATTTGATTGAATACAAATTGACTGAGGCTGGCGAAGCGATGCGACCAATGATGAAAGCAGTTCACGAATGGGCTGATAAATTCAATAATGTTGCAAAACTCGAAGTGCCTGACAGCATGACAGAAGTTTGATACAATAGACATAGTAAGATTGCGATGAATGACCTAGTAATGATTAAGCGCCAATAGCGAGCGGTGAATAGTGGAAGACCGTGGGTAGCTAATGATGAATTTCAGTCAGGAGTAATGGCTTAATCGCCAACGCTAGTCCACGTTACGGACACCAAAGCTGGCGATGTTCAGAAATTTGGGTGGTACCGCGTTTATTTGACGTCCCATGTTATCTTTTTTGAGATAACATGGGATTTTTTGTTAGAAAGGAAAAATGATGAGTTTAATTGATGATTTAAAACAGCTGAAACAATCTGCTGTTTCACGTATTAATTCACAAGATGCCGATATTGAACAATTGCGTGTTAAATTATTGGGCAAAAAAGGTGAGTTGACTGCTTTATTGAAGGGCATGAAGGATGTCGCTGCTGAAAATCGTAAAGCAGTCGGTGAAATTGGCAATGATGTTCGGCAAACGATTACTGAATTATTGGCCGAAAAAAAAGCTGCTGAGGCAGAAGCAGCTTTGTCCAAGCAGTTGGAAGCAGAAAAAATTGACGTCACAATGCCAGGCACCAAAGCACTAATTGGTCAACCGCACGTATTACAACAGATTATTGATGAAATTGAGCAACATTTTTTGGGTCTTGGCTTTCAAGTAATTGATGATACAGTTGATTCACCAGAAGTTGAGACGGATGAGTATAATTTCGAAAGAGAAAACTTGCCTAAAGATCATCCAGCCCGTGACATGCAGGATACATTTTATATTACGCCAGAAATTTTGCTTCGCACGCAGACCTCACCTGTTCAGTCACGTTCATTAGAGAAACATGATTTTTCTAAGGGGCCTCTTAAAATGATTGCACCGGGAAAAGTTTACCGTCGTGATACTGATGATGCCACACATTCGCACCAATTCCATCAAGTTGAAGGCATGGTTGTTGGTGAAAATATTACTATGGCAGACTTAAAGGGCACTTTATTATCCGTTATGCAGGAATTGTTCGGCGAAAAGCATCAAATTCGGATGCGCCCATCATACTTTCCATTTACGGAACCGTCTGTTGAAGTCGATGTTTCCTGGGATGAGGTGACACCTGATACAAAACCAGAAGATATTAAATGGATTGAAGTTTTGGGAGCGGGTATGACGCATCCCAATGTATTACGCATGGACGGTGTTGATCCTGAAAAATATTCAGGGTTTGCCTTTGGATTGGGACCGGATCGACTTGCAATGTTGAAGTATGGTGTAGATGATATTCGACAATTCTATCTGAATGATGTTCGGTTTTTGTCACAATTTAATCGGAAGGGGAATTAATCATGAAAACGAGTTTAGCTTGGTTAAATGAATATTTGGATGAGCCGCTTGCTTTGGATGAGGTTGCTGTTAATCAACTGGCTGAGCAAGTTGCGCGTACAAGTGTTGAAATTGATAGCTATACCACTATTGCGCGACAACAAGATGGTTTGGTTGTGGCAAAGGTTTTGAGCGTTAACCCACATCCAGATTCAGATCATATGGTTATTACACAGATTGATGCTGGTGAATCTGAACCGATTCAAATTGTTACTGGAGCGCCCAATGTCGCTGCCGGTCAATTTGTTATTTTGGCCAAAGTTGGTGCCCATATTATCAATCATGGTAGTGGCGAATTAGTGACGCTTTCTGCAGTGTCATTACGAGGACAAATGTCTTATGGCATGTTGGTTGCGTTACAAGAAATAGGATTTGATAACAAGATTGCACCTAAAGATTTTGAGGCCGGTATTTATGTTTTTGGACCAGATGATGGTGTAAAACCTGGCGATGACGCAATTGCGGCTTTGGGGATGAATGAACCAGTCTTAGATACGGACCTAACACCAAATCGCTCTGATATGCTTTCAATGATCGGAACAGCATATGAGTTTGGCGCAATGCGACAGGTGAAGGTTCAAGAACCCGACTTTGAATTAATTGAATATGAAACACCGGCCGATAGCCAGATATCGATTCAGATTGATGACCCGTCTTTGGCACCAAAATACGCATTGCGGGTTGTAAATCAAGTTACGGTGAAGGATTCACCGCTGTGGTTACAAAAAAAGTTGTGGAACGCAGGCATGAGGCCAATCAATAATATAGTTGATATTACCAACTATATGATGTTAATGTATGGACAACCCCTACATGCCTTTGATTTGGACAAGTTATCACACAAAGATATTCATGTTCGTCTTGCCAATGATAATGAGTCTTTGGTCACATTAGACGGTCAAAATCGGGCACTTCGATCTGGAAAAGATATTGTCATTGCCAGCGGACAAGATGGTTTAATGTTAGCCGGTGTTATGGGTGGCACTAGTTCAGAAGTTGATGCCAACACCAAAAATATTGTGATTGAAGGTGCTATTTTTAATCCAAGTCTTATTCGCGCCACAGCACGTCGACATAATTTGCATTCAGAAGCTTCGGCACGATTTGAACGTGGTGTTAACTGGGACAATACGTTCACTGCTTTAGATCATGCTGCAAGTTTGGCAGATGATTTAGCTGATGGTCAGGTGGCACGTGGTCGTATCGAAGCGGCTAATCAGCAACGTGAAGCCGTGCATCTTTCATTAACTGCTAAACGGGTTAATCAAATATTGGGCACATCTCTTGATGTGGCTGCAATTGCAGGTTATTTTGATCAATTAGCATTCACATATCAGATTAATGGTGATCAGATTTTAGTTGATGTTCCTGCGCGGAGACCAGATATCAGTATCGAAGCAGATTTGATTGAAGAAGTGGCAAGACTATTTGGTTATGATAATTTGCCATTGACATTACCGTATGGTCCAACAACGCCAGGTAAGTTGAGCTTGCTGCAACGTCAAATCAGAGGGACTCGACGTATTTTGGAATCATTGGGATTAAATCAGGCCATTTCCTATGTCTTAACGACACCCAACAAGGCACAACTATTTGCTGAAAATTCGGCAGACAGCGTCGTGACACTTGACTATCCAATGAGCTCGGATCGAACAACTGCACGACAAAATTTATTGGCTGGTCTTTTAGATGATGTTGTTTATAATGCAGCACACGCTGTTCATGATATTGCGCTATATGAGCAAGGACGTGTTTTTATTGCCAAACAAGAAGATCAGCAGCCAGCAGAAATTGAACATGTGGCTGGGGTATTAACGGGTAGTCGTCTTGAATCAACTTGGCAAAAGGGTAAACAGGCAAAAGCAGTTGATTTCTATGATATGAAGGGTGTGGTTGAAAGTTACTTACAACAGATTGGTGTAAGTGACGTCAGTTATCAAGCAACAAGTCGCCATCTTAATATGCATCCTGGCCAAACAGCCGATGTCTATGCGGGCACAGAATACTTGGGATTTGTAGGACAAATTCATCCGCGTTTGACGAAAGCGCAAAAATTGTCACCAGTGTTCGGTTTCGAGTTGAATATTTTTGCTGTGTTGAAAAATGTCCATTCGAGTGTCTCTTATCGGCCTATTTCACGCTTTCCTCAAATGAGCCGAGACATAGCGCTGCTAGTAGACAGCCAGGTTTCATCAGCTGAAATTGAAGATACCATTCACAAAACTGCTGGGCATCATTTAGTTGATGTGACATTATTTGATGAATATACAGGTAATAATTTACCAGAAAACAAGAAGTCTTTGGCTTATACTCTGACGTATCAAGATAATGATGAAACGCTTGTTGAGGCTGAGGTTAATGCTGATTTTGAAAGCGTTATAAGCGGATTACAATCGCAATTTAATGTGACGATTCGTTGATTATTTTTCTAATTTAATTTGAGTTGTGCTTGAAAACACGTTATAATTGAATGCAGACTATAAAGTTACAGGATAATTTCATGGCAAAAATAATCGTACAAGGCGGCCATCGTTTACGTGGTGAAGTCACTATTGGTGGCGCTAAAAATTCAACAGTAGCACTGATTCCAGCGGCAATTTTAGCTGATACACCAGTTAAATTTGATACAGTGCCACAAATTTTGGATGTCAAGAATTTGCAGCTAATTTTGCAAGCAATGAATGTCAGTTCAACGTTTGAAAATGGTGAATTGACAATTGACCCAACACATATTACTGAAAGTGATTTACCAAGCGGTGCAATTAAGTCGTTGCGGGCCTCATACTATTTTATGGGCGCCTTACTAGGCCGTTTTGGTCGTGCGACAGTAACTTTCCCTGGTGGTGATAATTTAGGACGACGTCCAATTGACCAACACATCAAAGGATTTGAGGCGTTGGGAGCGACGGTGACTGAAGTCAACGATATTATTCACATAGACGCTACCAGCCATGGCTTGATTGGTGCGCGTGTCGCTCTGGATACAGTTTCTGTGGGTGCAACAATTAATATTATCTTGGCAGCCGTGCGTGCTAAAGGGCAGACGATCATTGAAAATGCTGCACGTGAGCCTGAAATTATCGATATCGTAACATTCTTAAATAACATGGGTGCTAGTATTCGTGGTGCTGGAACCGATACAATTCGTATTGCTGGCGTACCTAGTTTGAAAGCGCGAAACACACATACGGTTATTCCGGATCGGATTGAGGCTGGCACGTATATGAGTATGGCTGCTGCATTCGGTGACGGCGTAACGATTAAAAACGTCATTCCAGAACATTTAGAATCATATACGTCTAAACTGATTGAAATGGGCGTTAACTTAGATATTGGTGAAGATGCCATTCATGTTTATAAGTCTGATGAATTAAAGCCTGTGGCTATTAAGACAATGCCTTATCCTGGTTTTGCGACTGACCTGCAACAGCCAATTACACCGTTGCTATTGTTAGCCAAAGGCGAAAGTACAATTGTCGATACGATTTACCCCAAACGAGTGAAGCATATCGCTGAACTACGTCGAATGGGTGGCGATATTGATTCAGCTGTTCCTGGACAAATCAAAATCAATCAATCACCACGTCTATTAGGAACGAGCGTTCAGGCAGCAGAAATTCGAGCAGGGGCAGCACTTGTTATTGCTGCTATTATGGCAGAAGGCGAAACTGTCATTAATGATGCGGATCATATTTTGCGTGGTTATGATCGCATTCAAGAAAAGTTAAGCCATTTGGGCGCTGATGTGACAATTGAAGGGATTGATTTGATTAATTTGATGCCTTAAACAGTTGCATGTTAATAGAAATTTTGATACAATTATCTAGTTAATAACTGACTCTAGGTCACGAGACTTAGGGCGCTAAGGAGAAACGAATCATGCAAGCAGAAATTCACCCAGATTATCACGCAGTTGTGTTCGTCGATGCTTCAACAGGTAAGAAGTTCTTGTCAGCTTCTACTGTGACATCTGATACAACAACTGAATTTGAAGGTAAAGAGTATCCATCAATCCGTATGGATATTACATCAGACTCACACCCATTTTATACTGGTAAGCAAAAGTTTACTCAAGCCGATGGTGCAGTCGACAAGTTCAACAAAAAGTTTGCTGGATTTGGTTTCAAGAACAACGAAGACAAGTAATTGTTCATTCAAAAACGTTCACCTTGGTGAGCGTTTTTTATGTATGAGGGCAGAACTATCGCACGTACAATTTTACCGGTTAAATTAGGGCAGGAAATAACGGCAGTTGTGGATGACATTCGTATTGATGGCATGGGTATTGTTCACGTAACCGAACACTATCCTTTATATATTGCTGATGCTATTCCCAATGAGAAAATTCGTCTATGTGTCACACAGGTGGATAAATTTTCGGGTTATGCAAAAGTCATTGAGCGGATAGTATCTTCCGATGCCAGACAAAATAATCACCGTCAATACTTGATTGAAGCTGGTACAGCACCTCTGGTCAATTTAAAATATGAAGCACAATTGGTTTTGAAACAAAAGCAAATTCAAAAATTATTTGCCAAACAAGGTCTAACAGTGACTGTTGCACCAACTGTTGGAATGCGAAAGCCAACGTATTACCGTAATAAGACGATTGTACCGGTGAAGTGGCAAAATGAAAAATTAACCAGTGGATTTTATCGCCGTGGTAGTCATGAATTAGTGCCCATGACAGATTATTTTGTCAATGACCAAGCAATTGATCAAGCAATTGTAATCGTTAGAGATATTTTGGAAAAATATCAAATTTCAGCCTTTGATCCAGATACGCAGCAAGGTGCAATCCGTTATATTATGGTTCGGAGAGGTTATTATTCACATGAATTAATGGTGGTTTTAGTTTCTGACGTGCCAACTTTGCCTAATGAATCGGAAATTGTTAATGAAATACACACACAATTACCTGAATTAAAAAGCTTGCGATTAAATTATAGTCCAAAACGTGAGTATGTGTTGTTGAGTCCTAATAACAGGACTCTATGGGGCGAAGATGCCATTCATGATACGTTGTTAGGGTATGATTTTATTATTGGTCCTAATTCTTTCTATCAAGTTAACCCGCAAATGACTGAAATATTATACGATTTAGCAGCTCAAAAAGCTGAATTACAAGCGAATGATATTGTTATTGATGCGTATTCGGGCATTGGCACTATTGGTATTAGTGTGGCTAATCGTGTTAAAAAGGTGATTGGTGTTGAGGTTGTGCCTGGTGCGGTTGCTGATGCACAGTTGAATTTGGTTAATAATCAGATTACCAACGCGACATACATTTTAGCTGATGCGCCTGAGCAGTTTAAACGCTGGCAACAAGAAAGATTAAAACCGGATGTTGTATTTGTTGATCCGCCTCGGCGTGGGTTAACTGCTGAATTAATTGAAGCAACAGTTGATATGGGACCAAATCGATTTGTATATATTAGTTGCAATCCTGTAACACTTGCGAGAGATGCTGTTGAAATCATTCGACGAGGTTATCACATTGATGGCTCCATACTACCAGTTGACCAATTTCCACAAACGTCCCATGTGGAAAGCATAACTGTATTTCGAAAGGATTAGCATGAATTATTCGGTATCAAAAATAGGACAAATTTTACAAGCACCTGTTCAATTTGGAGATGTGGTTGTTAGCGGTGTTTCTTTTGACTCGCGTCAAGTTAAACCTGGTGATTTATTTGTGGCATTAGTAGCACAAAACGATGGACATGATTACATCGAACAAGCATTAAATCATGGCGCAGTAGCTGTACTTGCTGACAATCAACACCAAATACCATCAACTATTGCTGCCGTGATAGTGCCTGATACTTTAACGGCTCTGCAAAAGTTGGCGCGATATCGACGACAAGATATTAACCCCAAGGTTGTAGCAATCACAGGCTCTAATGGTAAAACGACCACCAAAGATATGGCTGCTGCAGTTTTTGCCACGAGGTATAAAACTTTCAAAACACCCGAAAACTTCAATAATGAAATCGGTGTACCGCTAACACTTTTGACGATGCCAGAAGACACTGAAGTGCTCGTTGTTGAATTGGGTATGGATCGGTTTGGGCAACTGTCTGTTTTGTCGGAATTGACATTGCCAGATGTCGCGATTATCACGATGATTGGCGAGGCGCATATTGAATTTTTCAAAACGCGTGCCAATATTGCTAAGGCAAAATTGGAAATCACCCAAGGACTAAAAGCTGACGGCACATTAATTATACCTTTTGATGAACCTTTGTTGACAACAGCTGCTATTAATCAATCGGTTGTTCATTTTGGAAAGAAAATCAGTGATATCGATGAAAATAAAGCTGAAACTTCTTTCACATTCGATGATACTCGATTTGCTATTCCGCTGAGAGGTCGGTATAATATAATGAATGCGCTCGCAGCGATTTCAGCGGGTATCTTATTACATATTGACACAAAAGACGCCGCAAAGGCACTAAAACATTTTGATTTGACTAAAAATCGTACTGAAACGCTCACGACAGCTCACGGCGTGACTTTGATTAGCGATGTTTATAATTCAAATCCAACTGCTGTAGCTGCCGTTTTGGCAACACTGAAAATGATTCCTAGTACACATCGGTACATTGTGCTAGGAGACATGTTAGAATTAGGCGAGCAAACGCAAAAATTGCACGCTGGTCTGGCAAAAACGGTGATAGAGGCGGATGTTGATGGCGTTTACTTGGTTGGAAAATTTATGGGGATGTATCTTTATCCCATTTTGCAACAGCGCTTTGATTCAACGCACTTGCACCAATATGAAACAGATCAGTTAGCCGAATTAATCACAGATTTACAGACGTTAGGTGAAAACGGGGACGTGATTTTGCTCAAAGCAAGTCACGGTATTCATCTTGAAAACGTTGTTAACGCATTAGTAAAATAATTTAATGTGTCGGGGACACACTTATGCAACGAAAGCAAAGTCGAAACATTAAGCGAAGGAAATGGGTGCTTGTAATTTTTTTACTGAGCTTGTTATTAGGTACTTTTTGGCCCTTAAAACTCAAAGAATCATCTGTTAAATTGAAGCCAATTAAAAATGATGACTTCAGCGTTAACAATGTCGCCATGTTAAGTACCAACGTCGTGCCTAAAGTTGCGTTGGCTAAAGATGCTGATAACCAGTTAAAGCAGGCGCACTATATTGGAACTGCATTAATTGTGCATAACAATAAAATTATTTTACAAAAAGGCTATGGTTACGCCGATGCTAAAACGAAACGTGTTAATGACGCCAAAACATTGTTTCAAATTGCATCAGTTCAAAAAGGATTAACAGCAACACTAGTTATGAAAGAAATTGAAGCAGGTAAGCTATCTTTTGATACAAAGCTGAGTCAGTTTTACCCTAATGTTGCTAATTCGGATAGAATTACAATAAGTGATTTGATAACAATGACTAGCGGGTTAAGTCAACATATACAGCCAGTAACTTTTGAATCAGAAGCGGATAATATTGATTTTTCTGCGGATCATGCGGTTGTTATTGGTGAGCCGGGTGTTGGTTATGGCTGGTCATATCAGGCGGTTAACTATCGCTTGTTGGCTGGCATATTGATGAAGGTGACACATAAAACTTATACGGAATTGTTTGAACAAATGTTTGATCGTCACTACCATTTAAATGCAGTGCAATATGATATGTTCAAAACGTCCGCTAATCGTGCGATTGGTTATGATGATTCATATGATAAGCCGTATAGTGATGACAATGTTGCCTATCATCGTGAAACAGGAACTGGTAACGTTGCAATGACAACAGGTAACCTGTATCGCTATTATTATTTGATGATTAACAAAAAGCTGATAGACAGTCCGGCACAGTTATGGCGAACTAAGCTTGGTGAAAGTTATGCTGCGGGGATGTATCATTTTCCAAAATATATGACCGCACATGGCATATTACCAGGTTATGAACCAACTGTAATTTTGTCAAAAAATGGACAGAATGCTGTTGTGCTATTGAGTAATCAGTATTACAAATCACATAGTTTCCAGCCACTAGCCAAAAAAATATTTACACAAATGACTGCCATTCCTGTAAAGTGAATGGCTTACGCACAATAGGTGCAAGGAGAAAAATTTTGAAATTTAGCGAATTAGGTTTGTCACAAGATATTTTAGATGCCATTAAAACACATGGTTATGTCGAAGCGACACCAATCCAAGAAAAAACAATTCCGTTGACATTATCAGGACGTGATGTCATTGGACAAGCGCAAACGGGAACTGGTAAAACAGCTGCTTTTGGTTTGCCAATTTTGGAACATATTGATTTAGAGAATAAAAACATTCAAGCTTTGATTGTTTCACCAACACGTGAATTGGCAATCCAAACGGCAGAAGAATTAAAAAAGCTTGGACATGATAAGCATGTTGATGTACAAGTTGTGTTTGGTGGCGCTGACATTCGCCGTCAAATTCAAAATTTGAAGTCACATCCACAAATACTTGTTGGTACACCGGGTCGTTTGCTAGACCACATTAACCGCAAAACAGTTAGATTGGATCACGTTCGTACACTTGTTCTAGACGAAGCCGATGAAATGTTGAACATGGGATTCTTGGATGATATTGAATCAATTATTGATAAGACACCAGCCGAGCGTCAGACGTTGTTATTCTCAGCTACAATGCCACCTGCTATTAAGCGTATTGGTGTTAAGTTCATGACTAACCCAGAGCATATTCAAATTGAAGCTAAAGAATTGACAACTGATTTGGTTGATCAATACTTTGTACGGATGCGTGAAAATGAAAAATTTGATACGATGACTCGTATTTTTGATGTGCAAGCACCAAAATTGGCCATTGTGTTTGGTCGCACAAAGCGTCGCGTGGAAGAATTAGCTCGTGGTTTAGAAGCTCGTGGTTATCATGCTGCTGGCTTACATGGTGATTTAACGCAACAAATGCGTTCACGTGTTTTGGCTCAGTTTAAATCACATGAAATCAATATTTTGGTGGCAACAGATGTCGCAGCTCGTGGCCTTGATGTTAAGGATGTTTCTCACGTCTATAACTTCGATATTCCACAAGATCCTGAAAGTTATGTGCACCGCATTGGCCGTACGGGCCGCGCGGGTGCTAAGGGTGTATCAGTGACATTTGTAGCACCAAATGAAATGGATTATCTACGTGCAGTTGAAGATTTGACTAAAAAACGTATGACGCCTCTCGAGCCTGCAACATTACAACAGGCTCGTGTTGGTAAAATTAATAATGCCGCTGGAGAAGTCGCAAAGTTAATTCAGTCAACTGATGTCGCAGAAATTCAAGATCAAGTTAATGCTTTGACTGCACAATATTCTGCTGAACAATTAGCGGCAGCCTTGTTATCTAGTGCAGCTGACTTAGAAAAGCAAAACACACCAGTAGAAATCACACGCGAACGTCCATTACCACGACGTAAGGGCGGTGGTTCACGCAATGGTGGCGGTCGCCGTGATGGTAATCGTGGTGGTGGCTATCGTGGTAATCGCAATCGACGTGGCAATGGTGATCGTAGTAATGATCGCCGTGGTACAAGTGAACGTCGCTTTGGTGATTACAAGCGTCGTGATGGTCGTTCAAATGAGAGCCGCCGTAATAGCGGCGGGAATCGCCGAGAATTTACCGTTCGTGAAAAAGGCTAAAATGCCGTTGCTCGAGTAAATAGTAAGAGAAATAAACACGATGAAACCGTCCAAACAAAATGGACGGCTTTTATTTTTTAAAATGATATGAGATTATAATGGGTGTAAGAATATCTTTGATGGAGGAAGACATGAGAACAGTTGCAGAAGCCATTGCCTATATTCATAGTCGCCCAAAAGGCGGGCAAAAGGAGTCACTAGAACGCATGCACGCCTTACTTGATCGTTTGGGCAATCCAGAAAAGATTCTGCCACCAGCGATTCATGTTACAGGAACTAACGGAAAAGGTTCAGTTGCTACGATGTCCAGCAACATATTACAATCTGCCGGACTTCATACGGGTTTGTTTATTTCACCGTTCATCACCGATTTTCGGGAGCGAATTCAAATTGATAATAAAATGATTGCATCAGAGGATTTGTTATCGGTCACTCAAGATGTCGCGGACATTTTAATTGACCTAGATTGTGAGTTGGCACCGGATATTCCGACTGAATTCGAAGTTTTGACAGCTATTATGTTTACTTTTTTTGCGCGACAAGACCTTGATGCGCTAGTGATTGAAGTTGGTATCGGTGGTTTGCTTGACTCGACCAATGTAATGCCAAATGCCCGTGTGGCTGTCATTACAAGCGTTGGTTTAGATCATCAAGCCCTATTGGGTCCGACTATTGCTGATATTGCCCGTCAAAAGGCAGGTATTATTCACAAGAACATGCCTGTGGTTATTGGTCAAATTTCTAGTGAAGCGCTATCTGTTATTAAAGAACATGCTACGAATGTTATAGTCGGCCAATTGGGCGAGTTTAAACCTGGATTACCCGGAGAGTATCAAATTGTGAATACAGCTACTGCGGTCGCGGCTGTACGTGCTTTTGATAAACGTATTCCAAATTCTGCCATCATTCATGGTTTGGCGTCAACGCGATTTCCCGCACGGTTTGAGTTGCTGAATAAAAGCCTAATGATTGACGGTGCTCATAATGCGCAAGGGCTACATGCCTTGTACAAAGCACTAATCAATTCTTATCCAACGGGTAAGATTCACTTAATTATTGGTAGTTTAATGGATAAAAATGTGACTGATTCTTTTTCTGAAATTTTAGCGCAGAATCGTTTTGCCATTACCTTAGTGCCGTTTACTGGACCAAATGGTAGACATAGTTTGAATATTGAAGCAACTGCCAAAAAATATCCAGTGGGCACGGCAGTAAACTGGCAAACAGCCCTCAGACAATCTGACGCTGATTTAACAGTATTAACGGGTTCGTTGTATTTTGTAAGTAAAGTGAGAGAAGAGTATGCAAAGTGAAAAATTATCATTACGCTTAGTTTTTAGCGTTTTGGCAATTGGAATTTTAGGGTTTACTGATATTATGTTAGAAACAGCATTAAATGTTAGTTTCCCGATATTAATGACAGAATTTAATGTCACGTCTAATGTCGTGCAGTGGTTGACGTCTGGTGTTATTTTACTGACCAGCATGGTGGTTATCTTATCACCATGGTTAAAGAAAAATTTTACTAACCGCAGTCAATTTATCACTGCAACTATTATTTCTTTAATTGGTGTGTTAATTAATGCTATTAGTGGCGATTTTGGCTGGACATTATTTGGGCGTCTGTTACAAGGCATTGGCGGTGGCGTTGGTTTTCCTTTAATGTATAACGTGATTTTTGAACAAGTACCAGAGAAAAAGCGCGGAACGATGGTTGGATTGGGGTCATTGATTATCTCGTTTGCCCCAGCCATTGGACCAGCATTTGGTGGGTTTTTAACACAAAATTACGGTTGGCATATGGTATTTTGGGTAGTGCTACCGATTCAACTTTTTTCACTCGTATTAGGTTGGTGGACCATTCAACAGGTTGCACCATTAAAAAAAGAGAAGCTAGATTTAATCGGTTGGCTACTCCTGAGTATTTTTTTTGTGGCGGGTATTTCTGTTATCGAACGAACGAGCACTCATGGATTGATCAATACTTTGAGTTTGAGCATGATTGTGGCGATGATAGTTGGGTTAGTGGGGTATCTATTTCACGCAAAGCGAATTGCTAACCCACTGATTAATCCGGCAATTTTTAAATATAAAACTTTTCGTTTTGGTATGGCAGCTTCATTTACAACGCAGGTTGTTAATTTAACGTTTAATTATGCGGTGCCAATGGTTTTACAGATTGTATTATTGCAAAACTCGCAAGTAGCAGGATTGGCATTACTACCTGGGGCACTGGGATATGCGCTGATGGCTATTTTGTCAGGTAGGCTATATGATCGCTTTGGTGCGCGTGTGCCAATCATTACCGGCTTGATATTAATGTTGATAGGGACTGTTTTGATGGCATTCTTGCCGATTAGTTTGACTTGGTTAACACTTGGCTTTATGGTCATTCAAATTGGTGCTGGTTTTTGGTTTGGAAATAACATGACTTTCACAATTAGTCAGGTGCCAGTGAATTTCCAGAGTGCCGGTAATTCAATTTTTTCAGCAACTAATAATTACTCTGCGGCCATTGGTATTGCCTTAGCTGCCGGCATTATTGCAACTTTTCAAAAGCACGCGGACGATGCTCGCGACTTGGTCGTAGCAACGCATTCAGGCACGATTTGGACGTTTAGGGTTGATGTTGTGTTGATTGTGTTGTCTGCCATTTTGTCATTAAGTGCATTACATTTTGGGAGAAAGAGACTGTACTAACGTATTATGTTGTAGAGGCAAACAACATGATTACTAATAAAATTAAACAATTTTACAGACTATTTGGCCAAGATGAAAACCATGCACTACGTAATTTTCAACGTTACTTTCCTGAACCTTATACATTAAATGAAATAACACATGATACAGCTGAGGACTTTGTCTCACATAATGAAGTTGCGAATCAAGCGTTATTGATCGGTGTTGAAATAGGAAAAGCAGTTGCTTTTCAAAAAAGACAGGTTTTACTGAACGCAAAATATTCGACTAAAATGGGGACATTTGCGCAAAAAAAAATCGGGCATTTACCTCAGGAACAGCTGTGCTTGGCGCTTTTAGATGCACAGCTAAACGTTATTGGTTGGGAAACGGTTTTTGTGGGTACTGTGAGTCATGTGCAAGCGTCACCTAGAGAAATTTTTCAACGTGTTTTGAAAGCAAATGCTGTGGGATTTATGATTGTTCATAATCATCCGAGTGGTTATGTCATGCCATCTAAAGCAGATATTGTTTTTAGTCAGCGACTAGCAACACTTGGCCAACAAATGGATATTCATTTGTTTGATTCATTTGTTGTGACGCACAGTGATTATTGGAGTATGTCTGAAAAGAAGCAATTAAAAAAGCTATCCCGCAGTAATCAGGGATAGCTTTTTTAAACGGCAACAGGTGCTTTGATAGCTGGTTCGCTATCGTAATCCAAAACTTTGATGTCATCCATCGTGTAGTCAAAGAGTGACTTTACTTCTGGATTTAGCCAGAGTTTTGGTAGTTTGTGCATTGGTCGTGAGAGTTGCTCGTTAATTTGATCAATATGGTTGTTATAAATATGTGTATCGCCAATTGTATGAATAAAATCGCCGACTTCATAGCCAGTTTGGGCAGCAACCATATGAAGCAATAGGGAGTATGAAGCAATGTTAAACGGCACACCAAGGAAAAAGTCACCGGAGCGTTGATATAGTTGTAAACTAAGCTTACCATCAGCAACATAGAATTGACTTAAAACGTGGCAAGAAGGTAGAGGTGCTTGAGGTGTGGTTTCAGCGTTCCATGCCGTCAAGATTAATCGCCGAGAATCAGGGGTTGTTTTGATTTGATTGATAAGACGATTGACTTGATCAATCGTGTCTTCACCGGCAGTTAAGCTGTTTGTTTTCCAACCACGCCATAATTTACCATAAACATCACCAATGTAGCCGTACGTTTCCTTAAAATCGTCATCATGAAGGATTTTGTCGACAAAAATAGCTTTTTGTTCCTGATAGGCTTTGTTGAATTCAGCATCATGCTGTGAGCGTTGGCCAAAGCCGCTCATATCAGGGCCATCATAGGCATCAGATTCAACCCAGTTTTTAAAAGCCCATTCATCCCAAATATGGTTATTGTGTTCGAGCAAAAAACGAATGTTATTGTCACCACGTAAAAACCATAAAAGTTCACTTTTAATTAAGCCGAAAAAGACCTTTTTTGTGGTTAAGAGTGGAAACCCTTCCTGTAAATTAAAACGCATTTGTGTGCCAAACAGTGAATGTGTGCCGGTTCCGGTACGGTCACCTTTTAAAGTACCCTCATCGAGAATTTTTTGTGCTAGATCTAAGTATTGCTGTTCATTTTGAGACATGTTTTTTATTGTACGCGCTTTAGCTATTTTGGATAGTTTGACACGCGTGATTCCTTTCAAAAATCATTACTTAAATATTAACGAAAACGCGATTTAATAGCAAATTTGTACGCTTTTTAAAACGTTGTTCTGACGCTTGTATTGACGTGTTACAAAATTGTAATAAACTCTTGAGTGCTTGTCGTTATTGGTTTTTTATTGAATAATAATAACAAAAAATACTTTTAAATGCTATTCGTTTTCTAAAAGTAAAAAATATGGTAAACTTAAAAATAGTTCGTGAATTGCATGGGTTTTCTGACGAACTAAAAGTTATCATTCATGCGCGATAAATTGGTTTAAATCAATTTGATGGGCTGTTTGTGATGAAAATGGTACTTGCTTAAGTGAAACATGTTTTTGACGTAATAGTTCTTCAGCAAATGGATCATTATGATAATTGCGCATAAAGTTAATGTTACGAATGCCTGCTTGGAGCAAGAGCTTAGTACATTGCACGCATGGTACATCTGTAACGTAAACTTCTGCACCGTCAACGCTAATGCCCATTTGCGCTGCTTGCATGAGCGCATTTTGTTCAGCATGAACGGCTCGTACACAATGACCATCGACAATGAGATCACCAACCTCAGTGCAATGGGGTGTACCTGCAACACTACCGTTATAACCACTTGCTATTATGCGATGATCTCGCACGATAATAGCGCCTACGTGTAATCTTGTGCATGTTGATCGTGTGGACAGAATGGCTGCCTGTGCAATAAAATATTGGTCCCAACTAATACGTGTATCCATATAATGTGCCTCGTTTTGTTTTTGAATCTGATAGAATGAGTATAACAAAATATTGTGAAGATTGAAGGAGATTTTTGAATGACAGAGCTACTTGACGGTGCCAAAGTTGCCAAAATAATTAACGACAAAACGGCTCAACGTGTGACAAAACTAGATAAGCCAGTCACGCTTGCTGTGATTTACGACCCAGACAATGAAGGTAGTCAATTGTATGTTGGCATGAAGTCTCGGAAAGCAGCCAAGCTTGGTATTCAAACACGTGATATTCCTGTTGGCGCAGATGAAACAACGGACAGTGTTATCGCTTTGGTTGAATCGTTAAACGCGGATGATGATGTGACAGGAATTTTAGTTCAAAGTCCATTGGCTAAAGGCATCAAGGAACGACAGGTATTTTCTGCAGTTGCGCCTCAGAAAGATGCTGACGGTTTAGGTGCAACTGTTCAAGGTATGCTGTTTGGGGATGCTTTGGAGCCGTATACTGTCGCAGCGACGCCACAAGGTGTGATGTCGTTATTGAATTACTATCATATTCCTATAAAAGGCAAAGTGGCTTTAGTTGTTGGTAGATCTCAACTATTTGGGCGACCAATGTCAGCTTTATTAAATAATGCTGATGCAACGGTGACGGTTGCACATCGCTACACAGAACCCGCGGTTTTGAAACGTTTGCTTAAATTTGCTGATATTGTAGCCGTTGGTGTGGGTATTCCTAATTTTATTAAAGGGGAAGATTTGAAACAAGGTGCCACCGTGATTGATGTGGGGATGAACGTCGTTGATGGCAAAGCCACTGGAGATGTTGACTTTGATTCAGCACAAGGTATTGCAGATTTTATTACGCCAGTGCCCGGTGGTGTAGGGCCAATGACAATCGCTACTTTATTGGAAAACACAGTGACATTAGCGGAATTAAATCAATAATTTAATGAGAGGTTATGGCACTGAAATGCGTTATAACCTCTTTTTTGTTCACGATTTATGATAGACTTGAAATTATAAGTGAGGTAAATGATGAAAAAATTAGATAAATCGTTGTTTAACATTAAAAGTTTAAGTCAATTGATTAAGATTAGTGAACGTTATTATTTTACACAAACACAGTTGCGTGAAGTTGAAAACGATACACAACATCGTGTTTGTCAATTGGTTGATGGACAAGTGAATGTGATTGCTGAAGATGCATGGCTACCACAAAATGTGAATGGACAATTAGCCTATCTACAAAAAATTGATGGAGTTGCGCAATTGTTTGTTGCTGGTGAACAAAAAACATTCGAAGCTGCAGGTGTACACCAATACACAGCAACAGCGGATAATAATCATGTTTATTATCTCACCATAACGAGCCATCAGTCGCCAATACCAGTATTATCAGAGCGACCAATACCACGTCGCATTACTGAAAAAAATTATAAAGCTGACGGATATGGTCTCATTGATGAATCAACTCAATATCGTATTACCTATTTAGATATTTCTAAAGATCTGACAAAAGTTGTTCTAAATACTACAACGCGTACAACTTTATTAGACCAATTTGATCATAAATTATTATTGACACAAACTGATAACATTGCTGGGCTTGGGGAGAGTAATAGAACATTTTTGTTGGTCAATGGTCAAATGATTGAAGTGAGTCAAAATTTGCCACATGGACTTACTGCGGATGGAATTTTTGATCCAAAGGGTGAAAAAATTGCATTGATCGCTCATGATGGGCAGTATACTAATGCAAGAATTTTTGGTGTGTATCTATATGACATTAAACGATCTACTCTCACGCCTATATTTGATTCTGATGTTGATGCTTTGCAAGATACGATGAGTGATGTAGTCTTTTTAAAGAGTATGCATCAATTGTTTTGGCGAAATGACACGGAAATTGAATTCGTTGCGACTTATCATGGTCACAACCGTCTATACCGTTTGACAACAGATGGTATTTTGACGTTACTAGATGATACGCAACGCGCTATTTTGTCTTTTACGTCAGAAGCGCTGATCACTTCTTATACCAATATACCTTCACAAATTGAAACTAGGCACGGTGATATTTTGTATCGACCGGATTCACAAGAGGCGTTTGTAGTGGCTCAAAAATATCAATTTGCTTCGGAAGATGGTTCGATGGTTGATGGCTGGTTTATGCATGCGCAACGACAACCAGCGCCAACATTATTGTACATTCACGGTGGACCACATGCGGCTTATGCTGATGCCTTCTTTTGGGAATTCCAAATGTGGGTTTCACTTGGATATAATGTCGTTTTTACCAATCCGCATGGCTCAACTTCTTACGGTCAAGATTTTGTGAAAAGTGTGATTGGACATTACGGAGAGCAAGACTATCGTGATGTTATGACCGGCTTTAAAGCGGCACTATCCAAATTTTCTGATGTGATTGATGTGCGTAATGTATTTGTGGCAGGTGGTTCCTATGGTGGTTATATGACCACTTGGATTATTGGTCATGATCAACGTTTTAAAGCAGCTGTTGCTCAAAGACCGGTCATTAATTGGATTAGCATGTTTGGTACAAGTGACATCGGTTATGATTTTTCAAAAGCTGAATTGAAATTGGATTTGCAGGACAATAATATTTCAAAATTATGGGCAATATCACCATTAGCTTATGCCAAAAATGTACGAACACCGATTTTACTACTTCATGGTGAATACGATCTACGGACGCCATTAGGCCAGTCAGAAGAATATTTCATGGCGATTAAAACACAAACAGATACACCGATTGAATTAGTGAGATTGCCTGAGAGTTTTCACGGTGTTTCAAGAAATGGTCGACCAAATCTTCGTATTGCGCGGTTGAAAGTCATGGATGATTGGTTTTCTAAATTTAAAAATTAATTTGTTAAAAACATTTAGCGCAGCATGAACTAAGTGTTTTTTTGTGAGTTAAATTGTTTGTTCACGTATGATACTATGAGCTCAAAAAAATAGAAGGGGGAGATTTTGGCATAATGATTGATGATATGTTGGAAAAAGCTAAAAAACAACGAGTGAATGATATTTATATTTTGCCAAATGATGATAACAAGTATGTCATCAAGTTTCACATGAATGGTGGATTAGCGTCCAAATCAAATATTTCTGATGAGGATGCAGAAAAATTAATATCTGCAATTAAATATCGTGCAAAGATGAATATCTCAGAAAGACGTCGACCACAACTAGGTCGTTTTCGTGGGGCACATGTATGGATTCGTGTTTCCAGCGTTGGTGATTTTTTGAATCGTGAAACTGTGGTCTTGCGTCTTATCTATTCTGAGCAGCATAAGCAACATTGGCTATCTTCAAAGCAATTTGAGCAAATGCAACTTGGTTTACCGGAGTCGGGTTTATTTCTCATCTCTGGACCGACTGGTTCAGGAAAAACAACGACGCTTTATCAGTTGTTGCAAAATATTGCCGACAACAAGCTAGTTTTAACGATTGAAGATCCAGTAGAAATTAGAAATCCTAACTTTGTTCAGTTACAAGTTAACGAAGCAGCTGGTATTGGTTACGAAGCGTTAATAAAAGTTGCTTTGCGACATCGTCCAGAGATTTTATTAATTGGGGAAATTCGAGATTATCAAACGGCTAAAGCAGTCGTACAGGCTGCTTTAAGTGGTCATCTAGTTATCAGCACGATACACGCCATGTCAGCGCGAGAAATTGTGTTGCGCTTGCTAGAGTTAGGTGTGGATCGTAATCAATTGTTGGCAGCACTAACAATGGTAGTTTATCAAAGATTAGTACCAATGACATCAGGCAATCAAGCAGCGATTGTTGATGTGCTTTGTGGCAGTGATATTACGATGGCTACTGGTTTCACAATACAATGGCAGGAGGTTCTTGATGAAGCATTTTTGGCAGGCAAAATTACATCAGCAACGCGAACAACATTTCAGTCGCTTTAAATCAAGTGATCAGGTGCAATTTTTTCAAGAGCTTGGTGATTTGCTAGCCTCCGGGTATAGCATTAGTGAAAGCATTGATATTATGAAAGATGCGCATCAGAAGTGGCAGCAGCAATTAAGCGCGATTAAGGATGGACTCCATGAGGGACAGACTTTTCCTAGTGTTATGTCTATGTATGTGAACCAAAACATATTGGTTCAGCTGAATTTAGCTCATGAACATGGCGATTTAAGCACTACTTTGGTGAAAATGGGACAAAATTTATCTCAAATTGCACAACAACAAAATAAAGTGAAACAAGTGATGCATTATCCGATTATCTTGTTAGCAATATTAGGTGCCATGCTATTAGGACTTAAATTTTTTCTTTATCCAATATTGAATCAATGGCAAAATTCGTCTCAAGAAACAGGGGTTTATGATGGTCGCGCCATTGCAATATTAATGATGGCACTGCTACTGATAACAATCATTTGGCGATCTTGGCGTCGTATGAACTGGATAAAAAGGCTTAATGTTATGTCTAAAATACCAATCATTAGTTTGATGACTAAAACGGTTGTGTCGTATCAAGCTAGTCAACAAATAGCTTCAATGCTATCGGGTGGCTTAACGCTACCAGATATTATTAACGCCATTGCATGCCAAAATAGTCGTTCAGCTTCAGTTTATTTAGCCCAAGATGCACAAAAATTTTTAAAAGCAGGTGGACAGATCGATCGTTATATTTTGTCTAAGCAATTTTTTAATCAATCATTGGCTGGGTATTTTATGAGAGGTTATACCCCAAAAACATTAGCGCGATATTTAGATTATTATGCAAAAACACAGTTTAAACTGTTAATGCAGCAAGCCGACCGGTTAATCGGTACATTGCAGCCCATTTTTTTTGGCATCATTGGCATAGCGATTATTGGTTTATATCTCAGCATGCTACTACCGATGTATCATGCCATAGGAGGATTATATAAATGAAACTTTTTAGAAAAAAATATAGTGGATTTACATTAATTGAAGCAGCAATTGTTTTATTTATTGTTAGCTTACTAATGTTAATTATTTTGCCTAACTTAAATGCACAACGTAAACATGCTGTGACAACTCATGCTGCCGCAATGGTGACAACAGTACAAACACAAATTGATTTGTATCAAAATGATCACCCAGATGACAGTGAGGTGACCATTTCTAAACTAAAAGCAAATGCTTATTTAACTGACAAGCAACTACAAAAAGTGCAAGACCTTAAAATTACAATTGTGAATAATGAAGCTCACCAATAGCGGATTCACGTTGGTTGAGTCAGTAATCACATTACTCATCGTTAGTTTATGCTTGGTAGTTGGCGCGCAACCACCAAAGACAGTAGGAAAAAATACAGATCAATGGTTGGTAACGTTTAAAACGAGGTGGCAAAATGCGCGGCTAACTGCTCAGAGTCAAGGACGTTCGGTGACAGTTATTTTTGATCGGTCTGAGATGTTAATAGATGGTGAGCACATACCTTATCCGAAAAATTATTCAAAATGTGTTCACCAACAAATAAGCGTTTTGCCAACAGGTTATGTTGCGCCAATTACCATCACACTTAATGGTTCGCCAAACATCAAGATTATTTTTAGTTTAGGAGGTGGTGAATTTCGTGTATCTAAAAAATAGCCATAAACAAAAAGGATTTGTTTTGGGAGAAGCAATGTTGTCTTTAAGTTTAGTAGGAACGTTTGTGGTTTTTGAATATGATCAATTTCATCAATTTCAAAAGCAACAGCGTCAACTCAATAAGGAATTAACTACTTTGCAAAAAGAAAAGATTGAAGCCTTGGAATCGTGGGAAGAATATGCTGGCAAATAGAGCGTTTACACTATTAGAATCATTGATTGCTTTAAGCCTGGCAGCATTGGTTATGGTTACAATTCAGTTTTTGATACCTCATTTAAATCAAGTGACTCAACCAGACGACAGGACAACATTTCAAACAGCTTTGCATCAATTAGAAATCCAAAAATATAGTGTAAAAGATAATAATAATCATGTTATTAATTTGATGAGTGCAGACAGCAAAAAAATGACGTTAATGTTGCGAAACAATAAATTACAGTTGAGTGCTAAAGGTAGTGGACAAATTATTTTAATGGAAAATGTTGATGATTTGCTCATTACGGCCAGTGGTAGTCTTTTTAAACTGACGATAAAAATTCATCATCGCACCATTCATGGTATTTTATATTTACAGAAGGTGGCAACCTCATGAGAAAAAAACAAGCCTACGTTTTGGTTACTACAGTCATTATATTGGGTGCGTTGAGTACAGTATTTGTCTTACAAAACATTGCCTTTAATGAGCAATTAAGGGCGCAAGCAAAGTTGATACAACTGACGAAAATTAACGTATTGCAGGCTCGGGTGAGCTTGTTATATGCGACAAATGGTGATAAATCATTGATGTTTGATGGTATCATGGCAACAGTTGATGATCAGGAAATTTGTGTGTCAATTCAAGGTCGCCAATTAAAGGTTCCGCTGCTTGTGAAATAATCATTGAAAATGCTTGGAAAACCGTCTAAAATGTTACTTATGACACAAGAAAAAGTTGCACAATATTTTGACGCCTTATCCAGTACTTCACACGAATTATCTCAGGAAATCGATGTGAGTTACGTTGATGCCCTAATCGAGGTGATTGATGATATTAACGCTGGGGATGTTCACCGAGAACTAGGAAGACCCAGTCAATCAGTCGCTGAAAAAATTGAACAAGCTATTCATTTGAATTGGTCACAAGCAAGTGATACTGATAAGCGTAAAGCAGTTCAACTGGCTATTTTGCAAGCAAACCGGGATGATAGAACTCCGGCGAACTATCAAATTACCCCAGATGGTATTGGTTATTTACTTGCTAGTTTGATTAGCCAAACAGCAAGTTTAGTCGATGATGATACGATAATTGATATCACGGTTGGATCAGGAAATTTACTATGGACAGTTTCAGAGAATTTAGATTTTCGTTTAAATAAGATTGGCATTGATAATGATGAGACCCAGTTAGCTTTGGCTGCTGCAGGAGATGAACTAATCAATCCAAATGCACCAACGACATTTTATCAAGCAGATATCTTATCCTTAGATGAGACACCGAAAGCTAAAGTCGTTATCGCAGATGTACCGGTCGGCTATTATTCGGTTGATGATGCTAATCAATTTGAAACTCAGTCATCAAATGGGCAAGCGTGGGTACAAAATTTGATTGTCGAAAAATCATTGTCTTTTGTGAGTGATGAGGGTTGGGTTTATTTAATTGTCCCAGCTGCACTATTAAGCGGTGATAATGCTAAACAATTGTTACAATTTGTAACTTCTCATACACAACTAAAAGCTTTTTTACAGTTACCAAATGATTTTTTCCAAGATGAACGAGCAGCAAAAGCTATTTTAGTATTGAAAAAAAAGTCTGACCAAACCCAAAAAGAGGTATTGATGGGGCAGTATCCATCTTTGAAAAATCCCAAAAAAATTCAAGAATTTTTGCAAGATATTGAAGCGTGGGTTAAACTGGATAAAGAAGTGTAATAGTCGTATGATTATATTATCAAATTAGTTTTCGTAAGTGTAACAAGTTCAAGAAAGACAGGTAAAAAGGAAAATCATGGCTAAAACAATGGCTGTTAACGCTGGAAGTTCATCACTAAAGTTTCAATTATTGGAAATGCCGGCAGAACAAGTTATCGCGCAAGGTGTTATTGAACGAATTGGCATGGATGATGCAATCGTTACAATCAAATACGGCGCTGAAATTGTAGCTGAACGCTTGGTTGGCCATTCAGATGATGATGAAGACCACATCACAATCACAAAAGATGGTAAGGGCAAAAAGTATGAAAATGTTGTTCCTATCAAAGATCATCAACAAGCAATCAACTTCATGTTACAAAAATTAACAGATTTGGGTATCATTGAAGATTTCCAAGAAATTACAGGTGTAGGCCATCGTGTTGTTGCAGGTGGTGAGTGGTTTAACCATTCAGTTGTTGTTACAGATGAGGTATTAGCTAAGATTGATCGTTTGGCTGATTATGCGCCACTGCACAATCCAGCAAATGCTATGGGCATTCGCGCATTCCAGAAATTGTTACCAGATGCATTGTCGGTAGCTGTGTTTGACACATCATTCCATCAAACAATGCCTGATGTTAATTATCTTTACTCAATGCCTTATGAATATTACACAAGATATGGTGCACGTAAATATGGCGCTCATGGAACATCACATCGTTATGTTTCGGCGCGAGCAGCAGCGATGTTAGGAAAAGATTTAAAAGATCTTAAGTTGATTACGTTACATTTGGGTGCAGGTGCATCTATTACTGCGATTAAAGATGGTAAGTCATTTGATACCTCAATGGGATTTTCACCTTTGGCTGGTGTCACAATGGCAACACGTGCAGGTGATGTTGATCCATCACTAGTTTATTATATTCAAGAACGTGAAGGCTTAACAAATGATGAAATGTTGAATGTTTTAAATAAAAAGTCAGGATTACTTGGCATTTCAACTATTTCCAGTGATATGCGTGATTTGTTGGATGTTCAAGATACGAATGAACATGCTAAGTTAGCAATTAATATCTTTATTAATCGCGTAATTAAATATGTCGGTCAGTATGTAGCAGAGATGAATGGCGTTGATGCTATTGTATTTACCGCGGGTATTGGGGAAAATTCAGTACCGGTTCGTAAAATGATTGTGGATAAATTAAGCTACTTTGGCATCAAGTTAGACAATGAAAAGAATAATGTCCGTGGCGAAGAAGTCGAAATATCAACATCAGATTCAAAAGTTAAAGCATTGTTGATTCCAACCAACGAAGAATTGATGATTGCGAGAGATGTAGAATCTTTAAAAGGATAAGCATAGTGTGATAAAATGGTAAACGGCTGGTGTTTCGAAACGCTAGTCGCTTTATTACGTTTACGAGGTGAAAAGCATGGAGTCGAGAAAACAACGACATCAGCATGAAATTAAGAACGCTGAAGCGCAAGACGCTGGTATAGACCCGTTTGCTGATGATTATCAAAATGGTAAAGGTGGACCACGAAAAATAAAACGTGGGACACGAAATCGTTTTGTTGCTTTTGTGTTGCTAATTATTATCGTTGTTGGTGTTTTCTTTGGTGGAAAAGCGTTGTTTACTGATCAGTATGCTGCTTTGAATCCAAAGGATACCACGTTTAAGACAGTGAAAATTGCTTCTGGATCAACTTCAATCCAAATGGCAAATATTTTGCAAAACAAAAAGATTATTAAAAGCGCAAAATCGTTTAATAAATATGCCCAAAAACAAGGTGCTGCCAGTCTTCAAGCTGGAACTTACAAATTTTCTCCCTCTCAAACAGTTCAGTTGATTTATAAACAAATGACTTTGGGACCAGGGGTAGCACCGCAGTTAGGCAAGGGCTATATATTGGTAGCCACTGGGCAGAGCCAAAGTCAAATTGCTAAAAACGTTGCTGATGAAACTAAGTTATCCAACATTAAAGTTAATAACGCCTTTACAGACAAAACTGTAATTGCAAAAATGAAGATCAAATACCCTGATTTGTTAAAAGGTATGGCCTCGGATGGTAATCTTTCTGACTATATTTATCCAGCTGCATACGATTTGAATGGCGTTAACACCATTAATGATGCGATTACTCAACTATTGGCTACTTCTGATAAACAGCTTAAACCTTATTATAAGGATTTAAATAGCGATGGCATTAACAAAACTGCTGTGATTACTTTGATGGCAACGACAGGAAAAAAAGAATTTGAACATCGATTGGCATTTGTTAATAAAATTGCGCCCTATGCACAGACTTTGAGTAAAAAATATGGTATTTTAGCATCTATTTCAATTGCTCAGGCTGCGCATGAATCAAATTGGGATAACTCAGTACTATCTTCTAAATACAACAACTATTTCGGTGTGAAGACTCAGGATGAAACTGCCGGCAAATCTGTTGTATTAGAGACAACTGAATATGTTGATGGACAGCCAGAAACACAAAAAGCCCGATTCGCAGTTTATAGCGATTGGAAAGAAAGTATGAAAGAACATGCCGAAACTTTGGTTAATGGTAATACCTGGAATCCTACTCAATTCCAAGATGTCTTGAACGCCAAAAATTATAAAGCAGCTGCTAAAGCGCTTTATAAAGACGCTTATGCAACTGATACGAATTATCCCACGTTGATTATTAATTTAATTGAAACATGGAATTTACAGCGTTTTGATAAGTAAAAAAACTGCCAAAATTGGGCAGTTTTTTTTAAATGTGTTGACGTGCATTAATTAGTTTAGATAGAATCTCTAACATAGTATTGATTTCTTGTTCCGTATACTCCCCAAGTATTTGTTTTTCGTTTGCTGAGATACGTCGATGAAGTTCACAATGTAAGCGTCCTAATTCTTCTCCTAAATTAGTTAAACGCAAGGAAATTTCTTTTTTGTTATCTTGAGGATGAAATTTCTCGACTAAAGTTAATTGAGCAAGATGATTAACATATCTTGATAGCATACCTTGTGACAAATTAGATGTCTGTTGTAAGATTTTAAAAGTGGTGACGTTGTCGTTGACTACCAGTTGACTCAAAATTTGTAATTCAGAATGTGTGAAACGCTTTTGTGTTGCAATAATAGTTCGCGCATCAGCAGATTGAGCGTGCTTTAAAAACCATTGTTGTTCTAAGTCGTTTTCACTATGGCTGTCTCGTAAAAGTTGTTTTATTTTTTCGAATTGTTGCTGTTTTTCCATTTTAATTACCTGTAATAAATATTGACTTTAAAGTATTTAAGTTATATACTTATTTTACATTACCGGTAAACAAAAAACAAATGGAGATAATTACTATGAAAGCAGCAGTTGTAAGAGATTTTAAACAAGGACCACAATATGAAAAAAACTTTTCCGAACCAAACGTTGATGAAAATCAAGTGATGATTGACGTGACGGCATCGGCTTTGTCAAATCGTGCTCGCGGTGACGCGACAGGCACTCATTATGCTGCCGAAGGTATTTTGCCAATGGTACCAGGTGTTGACGGCGTTGGTTTATTGCCGACTGGTGAGAAAGTATTTTTTGTTGGCAATGGGGGATTTGCTGAGAGGGTTGCGATTAAAAAAGGACATTGGGTCGGCGTACCAAAACAACTAGATGATCAAAAAATCGCTGGTATGATGAATCCTGCTTTGTCGTCATGGATGGCCTTGAAATACCGTGCTCATTTTCAAAAAGGACAAAGTGTTATGATTTTAGGGGCAACTGGTAATGCAGGAATGCTGGCCGTACAAATTGCCAAACGTATGGGAGCAACTGAAATCATCGCAGTTGGACGGAATCAAGATAAACTCGAAGCACTGTTAGATTTAGGCGCTACTGCAACAATACGTCTCACGGATGATGTCAAAGCTTATCAAGATCAATTAGCAGCAGCTGGGCGGCAGGTTGATGTCGTTTTGGATTACCTTTGGGGTGACATTACCGCCAACGCAATGAAAGCTATTATTCCAAATAGAACACATGATGAGCAAGAACTAAAATGGGTTGAAATTGGTAGTATTGCTGGTCAAGCTGCACCCATCCCAGGCGCAGCATTTAGAGCTGTTAAGCTACAATTGATTGGTTCGGGACAAGGATCGGTTGGTGTTAAAGATATGATTCAATCTTTTAATGACATTATTGCAGCTGAAGTGAGTCAGCCATTCGCTTTCACTGTTAAAACAGTTGGTCTATCAGAAATTGAAAAATATTGGACAATTCCTAGTTCTGAAAGATTAGTTTTTGTACCAACTCATTAATTAATGAGTAATATGACTAAACAACAATTAGGCGCAATTTTACCTCAAAACGGGGGTATTACGCGTCTTTTTGTTTGGTCAAATACTAATTGTGATGAAAGGCACAATATCAACGATGAAAACGTTTACAGAAATTAAATTGTAGGCTTGTGTAAACGTTTTCACTAGTGTACAATTAGTAGTGTTAAAAATGATGATTTAAAGCATCACAAATAAGAAGGAGTTTTATCAGTTATGAACGCAGCAATTTTACTGGCTTTGGTGCCGGCATTGGCATGGGGATCGGTTGGATTAGTCAATACAAAAATGGGCGGAACCGCAGGGCAACAAACATTAGGCATGACTTTTGGTGCTTTAATATTTGGATTAGCCACCATGTTTTTCTTTGTGATGCCACGTCACATTGAACTCAATAGTCACATTTGGGTTGTCGGCGTTGTTTCTGGACTTGTTTGGGCAGTTGGAACCGCCGGTCAATTTTTGGCAATTAAAGACTTAGGGGTATCTTTAGCTATTCCTTTGTCAACAGCTGGTCAAATTGTGACTAATGCGTTGATGGCTGCAGCTGTTCTGGGTGAATGGAAGACTGGCAAAATGTGGGCGATTGGTGCAGTTTCAATCATTGCTGTTGTTATTGGCGCCACATTAATTTCAGCTCGTGATAAAGCTAAAAATAGTAATGGCATTGAAGCAGAAGAGAGAACCAAAAGCATGACCAAGGGACTGATCTACTTGGCAATCTCAACGGCTGGATTCATGTTTTACTTTGTTTTGCCTAACTTTTTGAACAAAATTGGCTATATTTCAGATGCTATCAAGGCGCGTGGCAATGGTGTTGATTATATGACAGCAATTGTTGGTCCACAATCAATTGGACAAGTAGTTGGTGCTTTCTTAATTGTGATGTTTGTCTTGAAAGAATCAGAAATTATGTTCCAGCTGTCAACTTGGAAGAACATTCTGACAGGTTTGGTTTGGGCAACCGGTAATATTTTCATGTTCATTTCTGCGGCAAATCCTGATATTGGACAAACAATTGCCACAACTTTTTCTCAATTAGGCATCATCGTGGGTACTTTTGGTGGCATCTATTTGTTGGGTGAGAAAAAGTCAAGCTATCAAATGAAGATGATTGCAATTGGTACAATATTAGTTGTTATTGGCGCTATCATCATTGGTAATATTAATAGTTTTGCATAAAAAATGAACGGGCAAACATTGTTTGCCCGTTTTTTAGTACAAAAATATGTGTATTTCGTTTGCTTAGTACAAAAACCATAGCAGTAAATTAAGTCATTATTGATACGCTTAATAAAAATGAGGCATGCCGGCAATTACTTTTTATATTGTTTTAAATACCGGTTTGCTAGTAATTTATGGAATTTAACGCCAAGTGTTGGATTAGCCTTATCAATATCTTCATACATAGCAGCAATAATTTTGGTCATTAAACGATTGAATTGGTCCATTTCTTCATTTGATAAGACGGTTATGAATTTTGGTACTTCTTGAAAAGAAGATTCAATTTCTTCTCGTCCTTTTGTCGTTAAGCTAACAAGATTGATTCGTCTATCTTTTTCAGATTTGCTCAATGATACTAAATCACGCTTGGCTAATTTTGAAACAAATTCACCCGTAGATTGTGGTGAGATTTCAAGTCGTGACGAAATTTGGCTTTGAGATAAATGATCTTCATCTGCTAAAGCAAGTAATACCTTTCCTTGACCTTCTACTGTCAATCTTGGTTTGACGTCTTGCACGATATCGTCATATATTTTTGTTAATTGTTCGTATTCGGCTAATTTTCCGGCAATTAATTCTGACTTGATTTTGCGTTCCATAATTGATGTTAACCTCCGCTCAATTATTTTAGTATACACTATTCTACTTGACAAATTAATCAGGGGACCTTACAATAATAATCAAGGGTCCCTGATTAAATGTAGTGAGGTATATGTTATGGAAAATGAAGTAGCGATAAGCGTTAAAAACATTTCAAAAAAATTTGGACAACATGTTGCAGTCAATGATATTAGTTTTGATGTGAAAAAAGGTGAAATTTTTGGATTACTTGGTCCAAATGGTGCTGGTAAGTCCACTTTAATTAATATGATGACCACACTTATGCACCCAGACCAAGGTGAAATTGTGATTAATGGTTTGAATACAATTTCTCAAAGTCGTCAGGTGAGATCACAGTTTAGTGTTACTGGGCAAAGTGCAACAATTGATAAAGAACTCAGTGCACGAGAAAATTTGTTTTTATTTGGTAGATTAAACGGATTAAATCGTGATTCTGCACATCAACGTTCAGAAGAATTACTAGTTGATTTTGACTTAGTTCAGTCGGCAAATCATTCTGTTTCAACATTTTCTGGTGGGATGTTACGACGATTAGACTTAGCCATTAGTCTGATCGGTAATCCCAGTATTTTATTTTTGGATGAACCCACAACGGGGCTAGATCCGAGAACACGTACACAAATGTGGGTAGCAATTCAAAAATTAGTAAAAAATGGCACCACGGTTCTTTTGACCACTCAATATTTGGAAGAGGCTGATCAGTTAGCGGACAGAATTGCATTGATTGATCACGGTAGGTTAATAGCTGAGGATAAACCAAGTGAATTGAAAAAGCTTGTCGGTGGATTGCAGCTGAAAGTGACTGTTGAGCAGAATGAGTCAGTCATTCCAACGCAAAGTATCATTGAAAAAGTTTTAGGAAAAACGGTTAATGTTGAAAATAGAAATCTAACCGTTATATTAGACAATAATGCTTTTAACAAAGTGTCTGAAATTTTGGACAAAATCCTAGCATCTAAAATCATGCTAAGCAGTTTTAAAATTGATGCACCATCTTTAGATGAGGTATTTTTATCAATGACAGTGGGTAAAAATTGAGGAGACATATCATGAAAAATCAAAAAAAAGCCAGTACTATGAGCACAACTTTAGCAATGGCGCATCGGAACTTGCTCAAGACGTGGCATAATCCAGATAATCTGAGTGATGTTATTATTCAACCGATTATCTTCACGCTTTTGTTTGGATTTCTTTTCGGCGGTGTGATTGCTGGAAGTGTGCATGCGTATTTGCCAATGCTTGTGTCTGGTATCTTGATTCAAAGCATTCTAAATGCGGCAGCGGGATCGGGTCAGCAATTGCGAGAGGACATTAATAGTGGTATTTTTGATAGATTTAAAACGTTACCAATTTCTGCATTTGTTCCGCTAGCTGGTCAACTTATTGGTGACGCACTTCGATTGTTGTTGTCCGGTTTGATTTCCTTAGGAACAGCGTTTGCAATTGGATGGCGGCCCTCTGTCAATCTAATAATGATTGCTTGTGTCTTAATTTTAGCAATATTTATTGGATGGGCAACTTCTTGGATCTTTGTTTTGGTTGGTTTATTAGTGAAAAATGCAGAATTGATAGGAAGCCTTTCCATGATCATTATATTGGTGATGACATTTCTATCAAATGCCTTTATTCCAATCAGGACATTGCCATTATTTTTACAAAGCATTGTGCAATTGAATCCTGTGACCATAACGATTAGTGCTATTCGGGCAATCATGAAAACAGGTTACTGGAATACTGAAGCAACTCTGGTTATTATTAGTGGTATTATAATCATTGCGATTTTTATGCCATTGTCTCTCATGGTGTATCGCAAAAACAATTAATCAACAAAAAAAAGAAAGCACGGCGCTTTCTTTTTTTTGGTTATTTTTTAACTTCTAAAATTTGAACATTAATGTTGATGCCGTTTGGAAGTGGTACCGCGACTGTGTCGTTGACCTTTTTACCAATTAATGCGGTTGCCATTGGTGATTCGTTTGAAATTTTACCGGCTAGTGGATCAGCCTCAACAGAACCAACAATTGTATAAGTTTCAGGTTCTTCATCAGGTAATTCTTTAAAAGTAACGGTTTTACCGAGAGAAACTTCATCCTCAGCAGTTGCATTAGAATCAATGATTTCAACGTTTTCAAGCATCTTTTTGATTGTTTGAATGCGACCTTCAACAAAGGCTTGTTCATCTTTTGCTGATTGATATTCTGAATTTTCAGACAAGTCACCGTATGATCGCGCAATTTGGATACGTTTTGTAATTTCTGGGCGTTGGTTAGCAATGAGGTCGTCTAATTCAGCTTGTAGCTTATCACGACCTTCAGTTGTCATTGGATATGTTTTTTCTTCTGACATAAGTGTTTTTCCTTTCAATTTGCGTGTTTTTCCGCAAAATATAACGAAAAAAGCATATCATGTGGTGACCTTTTTTGCAATAGATAAATTGCTAAATATTACTAATATAACTGTCGCAATGATTGTAATAGCAAGACCCGACCATAAAAATGGTGGGGTATAGGTCATAGATATTGTGTGCCGCCCTGGTTTTGTTTTAATACCGATAAAATAGTTAGCCACTTTGTCGGCTTGAACGGTTTTGCCATCAACCGCTATATGCCACCCAGCAACAAATGGAATGGTAGTCATAATCAATGGCTTTGTTGATGTCGTCGTGATTGTCCCCTTAATGTGTCGTTCGGAACGTTTTGTGATCTTAAGGCTATTTTGCTTTAACCCGCTAGCATCATCTGCAATCCGCTTGTTATCGACATGATAGAGGGTGACGTTAGACAAGGCTAATGTTTGGGTATCTTTCATTCTAAAAGTGATTGTCTGCAACTTATTTTTGGCATTTGAATTAAGATTAACAATAACAGTGTGGCGATAAGAGCTAAATTGTGTAATGACCTTACCGTTAATTAGGAGGTCAAAGTTTTTAATATCCAGACCGCTGCCAATGGTCAAATAGTAGCTATCATTAGTTGTTGGGGTAAATTGCAAGTCCAAACTAGCAGGTTGACTCGCATTTTGACGTGTTATGATCGCATTTGTAATTGTTGTTGGTGCTTTGACATTATGACCAATAGCTTTTTGAAAATTGTCTGTGTCAACTGTCGATGTCAAATCACCAGTCAAACTTTGCCAGAGATTGCCCTGGTTTTGCAAGGGATTATTATAGAGCATTTTGGTATTAAGTGCGCCGGAGTTGGCTGCAAACGCTATTGGTAGGGCATTTTGATTCTGATAAATATTAGTAGTCGATGTTGTTGCTTTTAAACTGTAATTACTGGTGTCCGGACGATATCCAATTAAATGTTGACTAGGTTGACCAGCATCGCCATTGTCTTGACCATTTGGGGTGATCATATATTTCATGCCCAGCAGTGCATCAGATAAGAGACTGCCATTGCTATACACAACATAATTATCGCCGTCCGGTTGTCCAAAATTGCCAAAAAAAGTTGGCGTAGATTTTGGTAAAGCCGAGCTGAAATGGGCACCGCCATAATAATCAAACATCATGCCATCACCACGAGTGCGTTGAAATGTTTGCGCTACACGATACCAAGAGGTATCTTTTTTTAGAAACTTTTTATCCGCTGTGAGCGCTTTGATCGTATTTTGATACTCTGTATTTGTTAAATAAGAAAAGTTGTCTAGCGTGAACACAACATTTGCTGTGAGGGATAATAACGTTAAGCCACATAAAATGGGTAGCCAAAATTTGTCATGAACTTTAAAAGTGAACTGCGCCAATGTTAGCAGCGCTAAGCCAATAAATAAAGCAATACTTGAACGATTGATGTAATTGATTTTAGCATCACTGAGTGTGGCATAAATAGCAATGGCACTAAATATGACTAACAAAGTAGTAATGGTCATCAGGCGTGGCCGCCAAGTTGGCTGCCAACTAATAGCAGCTAAATAAATGACAAAGAAACTAATCAAAAAACTGAAACGGTATGGATACCAAACTGGGTATTGAAAACCGTGGAATAATAAAGTAAGTGGTGCCCAAGTAGTGGCTAATATTAAGAAGGCTAACAGTAAAAATGCCCCGATTTTGACGCGTAATTTAATAACACGTGTCGTGAAAAAAGCTGTTAATGTGATTAAAACGAAAGCACTGACATAAAAATTTGCTTGTCCATTTTGCATCTGGTCAAAATTAAAACTACCCGGAATTAATTTAAACAAAAGATGTAAAGGATTATTATCAAACTTGAAAGAAAAATCAGAATTGTACTGTGTTTTGCCTAATTTAAGCTGAAAATAAGTCGGTAAAATTAGCCAAGCTGATAGGCCACCACCAATAGCTGAACTAACAATAAAGCGTCTTAGAATTAGCCAACGATGTTTAATATTTGGCCAAGTCAAGCGCCAAGAAAAATACAATACGACAAAAATGGCGACCATATAGCCAATATAATAGTTACAAATAATACTGGCACCAAGCAAAAGGCTATATTGCCACCAAGATTGTTGATAAAACAAACGTTCAAGTGCCAAAATTACCAATGGCAGTAAAATGACGGTGTCGAGCCATAACAAATTTAAGTCGTTTGCAATGAACCAACCAGATAGTGCGTAGTTAACGGCGAACAAAGTGACATAGTAATGTTGTTGCAGGTGCAATTTTTGCAATAGATAAGCCATTGATAGGCCAGCTGCCCCAAATTTGAGCACAGTGACGAGTAGAATGGCGCTGGGGAGTGAGGCGTTAGGAACCATTAAAAAAATAAGGTTAAAAGGACTCATTAAGTAATAAGCCCATTCACCCAGCATATCTCCGCCTAAGGCATTGGAAAATGAATAAAAAAAGCTACTAGGATGCTGCAGTAAGGTATGCTTGAATGCTGCAAATTGATCAATGTATTGTTGACCGAGGTCTACTGTTAAAATTGAGTTGGTGCCAAATGGTGCCATGTGACGATAGGCAAAATAAGCTAACATAATCAGTAGGGGGATCCAAAAGCTGAGTGCTAATGGTGACAGTGTGTAGCGTTTTAAAGTGTGTTTCATAAATGAGTGTTCCTAAAAAATAACAACTTGCTAATAAAAAAGGGCAGAAAAATTTGCTTAGTCAAGGCAATTCATTCTGAGACCTTTTTATGATTATCAAGATTAATGAGTTGACGAAATCGCAACGGATTCAGCGATATATTGGTCGGGATTGTTGATGAGTTGTGTGACAAATTCTGCGACACTAGTGCGTGTGATTGGCCCACCAATAATTTCTTCGTTTGGATCAGTTTGAACGTTAAGTTGCTGCATTTTATTGTCATCAGTGAGTTCATTGGGTCTGATAATGGTGTAATCAAGTTGAGATGCTGTAATACGTTGTGCGGCAGCGGCTTGATCACCAATGTAGCTGTTTTCGTTTTCGGGAGTACCCAAAATATTGCGCCATAAATCAGCTTGCTGTGGTGGCAACTCATTGTAAATGCCAATTGTCGCGATCCAAATCAGTCGAGACACACCGGCAGTATGCATGGCGTTGACTAACGCATTAGCCACATTTTTTTGACGACCTTCGGCACCAACATTGGCATATACGATGTCAATATTTTTTAATGCTGTCACCAAATCAGCTTCACTTGCTGCGTCTAGCTTGGTAATGTGTTGGGCTGGTTTGGCGTGAAGAGAGGTGAGCTTTAATTGTGTGTCGGTATTGGCTAACATATTAACCACTAATTTGGCAATTTGACCATTAGCACCGAGAATTAGAATTTTTTTTGTCATACTTTCATTTTAGCATGATTGTTTGGATTGCGGTAAAATATAGATAGGAATGAGGTTCATTATGAGTTTAACTTATCAACAACTATTAACGGCAGTCCCACTGATATTACGAGGCGGTAATGTCCCTAATATTGTTGGAGAAGCAGGCATTGGCAAGTCTGCTTTAGTGAGCGATGTGGCAAACCAAATGAACGCGCAATTGTTTACAACGGTGGTTTCTCTGTCAGAAAAAGGCGATTTGGCGATTCCAATACCGCCCTTGACTGAAAGCGCATTTTTAGAAACTAAGCATTATGGGCAACTTGCTGATGTTAAATTTGGCTACACACACACGCTGATTCAAATTATTCAGCATGCCGAATCGGTGCCGCGTCAACCAATCATTTGGTTTTTAGATGAATTTAATCGCGGCTCACAAGCTGTTCAGGCCGAACTGATGAATTTAGTGCTACAACGACAGATTAATGATCTAGTTTTGCCAAAAAATGTTTTCCTTATCTTGGCAGAAAATCCAGATGATAGTATGCATGGTTTTGAGACATCTGAATATGCGGTTCAAACTTCTGATGCCGCAATTAAGGATCGGACAACAAGATTAGTGATGAGCGTATCAGTGAAAGATTGGCTAGCATGGGCTGCTAAAGGCGATCAACGACCCAATATTCATGATTTGGTGCGCAGGTTTATCGCTGAAAATGCTGGTTTGTTATATCCTGATGTGCGTGAAGTTGACTTGAATCCAACGCCACGTGCTTGGCAACGTGTGTCGGATAATCTTTTTGAATTGCTTGGGCTGTCTAGTCGTCAGCAAGAAGATTTATTATTTGATATTGTGGCGGGTGATTTAGGTCAAGTAGTAGCTACACAATTTGTTCGATTTGTACGGGAACAAACGCCAAGTCTCACAGCTGAAGACGTTTTTGACTCAAAACCAGACGGCCCTAAAGTACCTTTAAACATTCGTTCTAAATTCGAAAGTTATTCAGAAATTCAAAAAATGACAGTGATGAAAACATTGTTATTGACGGCAGATATGACACACGATAATAACGCTGCACGTTTTAGTGAATTACTACAATTGGTGGCGCCAGATGGTCAATATGCACTGGTTAAGCAAATGACAAATGCTCCAATTTTAGATGATCTATACAATTCAGAAGAACACTATGCAAACGTGTTGTATCAACAAATTATGGATATTGCGACCAGATGACAACGCAGGATGAAACGGATAATTTAATATTAGGTGGTATTAAAACCTTGCTAGATGTTTCACCGCTATATGGCAACATTGTCATGAATTTAACCCGTGAAATGAACCTGTTAGCACCGCATCCATTGGCATTAAAATGGCAAAATCATCGTTGGTACTTAGTAATCAATCCAGCTCGTTTAACAGAAAATTTCAGCACATACAATCAGATTGCGGCTGCATTGGCACATGAAGCACTGCATGTTATTTGGGAACACCCAGTTCGCTATGCTACAACGCACCAAGCAAAATCAGTTGTTGATCTAGGAACTGATGTGGCGATTAATCAATATTTACCTAAGGAATTAGGTGAGTTACCAACGGCTGTGACTTTGCAAATGCTGTTTGATGTGTACGGCGAATGGTTTGCGCCTTATCAAGATTCGCAAACTTATATTGATTTAATCAGTCGTTTTGAAGATGATGTGCCCGCTCATGGGGACATCGACGGCCACGGTGATTGGGCGAGTGTTGGCGATGAGGCTGATGAGGCTAAATCGGCACTTGAACAAGTCATTCGCCAAGCCAATGAAGATGCACAAAAATCTGGGCGAGGTCACTTGACTAGTGCTGTCATGCAGCAGATTGCTGCGGTGGTGGTGCCTAAAAAAAATTGGCATCAAATCCTCAAAACAGGGGTAAGCCAAGTACCTAATCAAAAGAAACCATCACGCGCACGATTTAATCGACGCCAAGCCTACCGAATGGATTTATTTGGTGAAATTAGTACGTATGAAAATGAAATTTTGGTATTTGTCGACAATTCGGCTTCTATTAGTGATAAACTAGTGGGTAAATTCCTAGCCAATGTGATGCAAATAACACAACAATTTGATGCTAAAGTTCGCGTGTTTTCATTTGATACAGCAGTTGAAGTGATTCAAAATATCAATCATTGGCAGCGCCGTGCTGGCGGGGGGACGGCATTTCAAAGTATTTTTGACTATCTAGATAAACAAAAAACACCTCGTGAGACGACAACAGTGATTATCCTAACTGATGGTGACGGTGAAACATCACCGATTATGTCACAGTATCGTCGTGTTTATTGGATACTGCCAGAACAGCAACAACTCAGTTTGCCTAATCAAATTGGAAAGGTGTTGACCCTATGAAATTAAATCCAAGAGATCTGAGTAGTTTTATTGCCAAAGACAATCGGTTCAAAAGAGCTGAAGCATTATTAACCGATCAATGGGAATCACTGTTGCTGAGCGAGCCATGGGGCATGACGATGATGACGCGTTCAGATATTGTTTATGCAAAAGCATTAGTTGCATCAGACGCTATGACACCCACAGTTGATCTGACAACGTTTAAAGGCGTTCAACAGTTTATTCAGCGTAATGCAGTTCGGCTTTCACCAGATGTCGTCACAATGTTAAAGGAGCCATTCTTATGAAAATTAATCTTGTACTTGCACCAGAACAGTCAGTTTCAGAATTATTAGCACTTCAAACAGCGAATCCAGACAATGTGTTTTACCTCGGGAAGGTATCACAATTGGCTGGTTCGAATATTTTGATTTTGGATGCACCAGAAATTGTCCAACAATTTCAACGGCCATTAGGATTTGATAGTCGTTATACTAATGGTCAGTTAACTGGTCGTGTGATTCATCAAATTGCCTTTCAGGCTAAAGATGATAATGATAAACTAATTGGTAAGTTAGTAAATGTTGCCGGTGTTGTGGCTCAAAATGATAATGGTAAAGCAGATTATATGCTGTGGACTTTTTGGCAAAATCACAGTCAATTAGCTGATTTTTTGAAAAGTACGCAGTATCAGCAAATGATTAATTTGATGAAAAATCCTTATACAACAACTTATCAACGTGTTACAAGTGATTCGCAATTGTCACTAAAACATCAAATGAGAGATGTTGATCCTGAATGGTGGGGTTGATTATCTGGTGACATTCATTTACACTTATCTTGAATTAAATAAAATATCTGGGGTGCCGATTGGCTGAGAAATACCCATTGAACCTGATGACGTTAGTACGTACGCAGGGAGATATGTTGCATAAGCTAGTGTTTTTTAAATGTTGATTACTGGCCGTGAACGCATCTTCTTGGAGTGGGTTCGCGGCCTTTTTGTGTCCTATTATGGAGAAAACATGACCTCATTACAAACCATTAGAGAACAATTTATGCCTCAAATCATGGCTGAACCTTTCGTGAAAGCTATTGGCAGTAATTCATTAACTCAGCGGCAAGCTGATTATTATACAGCACAAGATGCAAGCTACATTGAAGCATTTATGCCCATTGTGAATCAAATTGATGAATCATTACATTTAACCAGACCGACAAGCGACGATGAAGGACAAGCACATCTTAGTCTAGTGGATGCTGTTGCCCCAAAGCCTTTAGATTTGGTTGGGCAATCTTATGTGAATCACATGCGTTCTGCAGCTCAAAAAGGTGCTATGGCAGCAATTATGGCAACCTTACCTTGTGTAGAATCCTATTATTTTATAGCTAAAGCACTGGCACATCAAACAAACAATGGTTGGCAGCAATATTACGCCAGTAAACAATATCATGATTTGGTAACCTATTACTGGCAGATTGTTGACCATTCAGACGGTCAACTGGATGTCGCTATTTTTGAAAAATCATATCAATTTGAACTAAAATTTTGGCGGAATGCCTATGAAAAAGGGAGTCAATACTAATGACGATTAAAAATGTACGGACACAATCACCGCTTGTTCTGACTTATGCTAACTTTGTTACCCCACAATTCGTAGCCAATGTCGTGAATGTTATTGGTGCTTCGCCACTTATGAGTAGGGAAGTTAGTGAATTTAATGATTTATGTCAAATTGCAGATGCCGTTGTCATCAATATTGGTACGCTTAAGGCCAATGAACTGTCTGATATTGTAACGCTTTCAAAGGTCGCTACTAATTTAGATAAACCTGTTATCTTGGATCCAGTTGCTGTTGCAGTACCTTTTCGTAGTAAGGCTGTGCAGACTTTGATGCAAGAAGGGCATGTTGATATTATTCGAGGCAACGCAGCGGAAATAGCGTGGTTTGCCGATATTGATTTTGACAGTCAAGGCATTGATGCCACTGGTAGTGGGGATGTGATTGCCATCGCACAATTAGCAGCAGAAAAGACTGGTGCCATAATTGCATTAAGTGGCGCCAAAGATGTTATTAGTGATGGCCATCAAACTGCCGTCATTGAGACAGATGTGCCATTATTATCAACTAATGTGGGTACTGGCGATGCATTATCGTCTGTTATTGGTGCCTTTGTAGCTGAATCACTCACTGTGGAAAATGTCACGTATGCGATGGCAACTTTTAAGTTAGCTGGGCTCAAAGCCAGCCGTCAAATTACGACACCAGGTTTTTATAGTATGCAATTGCTAGATGAGCTTGCTGCAATTACAAGCGAGGAAGTAGCGACATTTATGACTGAAAGTGTGCAATATTTATGAGCAATGAAACACCACAAGTATTAACAATCGCTGGTGCTGATAGTAGTGGTGGTGCCGGTATTAGTGCTGATTTAAAGACATTTGCTGCACAGGGTGTCTATGGTGCTAATGTATTTGTCGCTTTAACAGCGCAAAATACATTGGGTGTTCAAGATGTTTTGATGACCCCACCTGATATGATTTGGTCACAAATGAAATCAATCGCTGATGATTTAGCGATTAAAGCAATCAAAACTGGCATGCTCGGTAACGCAGAGACAGTAGCGCTTGTTGCCAAAGGCTTGCAAAATTTTGATTTTGGTAAATATGTGTTAGATCCGGTAATGGTTGCGAAAGGTGGCGCAAAGCTGCTTAATCCTGATGCAGTGGCTGCCGTGAAAAGTTTATTGTTACCGCTGACAGAACTTGTAACGCCTAATATGCCAGAAGCTGAAATTTTAAGTGGTCAAGCGATTAATAATCGGCAAGACATGCAACGTGCAGCTAGGACGATTCAAAAATTAGGCGCCAAAAATGTTTTATTGAAAGGAGGTCATGGGCAGTCATCACGTATTGAGGATTACATCTTATTGGCTGATGGGACAGATTTCTGGTTGGCAAGTCAGCGGGTCCATACTGAGCGTACCCACGGCACCGGAGACACTATTTCGGCAGCGATTACTTCACAATTAGCGCTTGGCAAAACTTTAGATGTGGCAATTTTGAATGGGAAAAGATACGTTGACGCCACAATTCGTGATGGCATTGCTGTTGGACACGGACATGGACCACTTAACCATGGGACCAAATTGGTGACAGAAGATACAATTGAGGTACTTCATGACATTTAATCCGTTAATATTACGACGTTATTTTGTTTTAGGCACTCAAAATGTGGAAAACGAATCACAATTTTTTGATATTTTAACAATCGCTTTGAAATATGGTATTACTGCTTTTCAATATCGTGAAAAAGGTGATGGCGCATTAAAAGGCGCTGAAAAATATCGTGTGGCAGAGCGTGTACGCGATTTAACACGCCAGTATCATGTGCCTTTAATCATCGATGATGATATACCATTAGCTCACCAAATTCACGCTGATGGTGTACACTTTGGTCAAAAAGATGGTAGTATTATTGAAAATGTGCGCGCTTGCAATGGTATGTTTGTTGGTGTGTCCGTGACGACAAAGTCAGATTTTCATCGTTTAGAAGGTCTATCCGGAATTGATTACATCGGTGTTGGACCAATATTTGCGACGCAGACAAAGGCTGATGCTAACCCACCAATTGGTCTTGAAGGCTTGAGACACATTAAAAGCATTAGTGATTGGCCAATCGTCGCTATTGGTGGTATTTCAAATCAAAATATTGATGATATTTATACGACTGGCATCAATGGCGTTGCTGTTATTAGCATGATTAGTGCAGCTGATAATGTCGCAGACGCAGTGATAAATTGGCAACAAAACTCATAAAGATTAAAAGAGGCTCAACATGTTTAACACGTTGAGCCTCTTTAATATGATTTTTACTTGATAAATTGTTCAGATAGCGACAAGAATTCATCAATATCTTTTTTAACCAAATCAGCACCAGCTTGCCAGAAATCTGGCTTAGTCAGATCAACACCTAAATGTTTTTGAGCTAATTCTTCTGATGTCATATTTGCTGTGTCACGAAGCAACGCAATATATTTATCCTCGAAATTATCACCATCTTTTTGTGCTTGTGCATAAATACCGGCTGAAAAGAGATAGCCGAAAGTGTATGGGAAATTATAAAATGGGACTGAATCAATAAAGAAGTGCAACTTTGAAGACCAGAAATGTGGGTGACGTGTATCTAGCATACCATCAAAGGCACTTTTTTGTGCTTCATCCATCAATTCGTTCAGTCGTTGCGGTGTGACAACGCCATTTTGACGTTCAGTATAGAAAGCATCTTCAAATAAGAAACGCGCATGAATATTCAAAAACATGGCAATAGGATTAGTCATTTTAGCGTCTAATAAGACCACTTTTTCAGCGTCAGTCGTTGCTGCTTTTACGTTAGCGTCATTGACAATAAGTTCGGCGAAAGTTGAAGCTGTTTCAGCGACATTCATGGCATACGCATCACGCCAGAACGGCAAATCATTAAGTTGTGCAGAGTGAAAAGCGTGTCCCAACTCATGGGCAATCGTTGCGGCATCATTGACTGATCCAGTATAAGTTAGAAAAATGCGTGATTCATGTAAATCAGGGACAGATTCCATATAGCCGCCCGGTTGTTTGCCAGGGCGGTTTTCAGATTCAATCCAATTATTTTCAAATGCCGTTTTGGCAAAATCAGCCATTTTAGGTGAAAACTTACCAAATTGCGTGATAATAAATTGTGCTGCTTCATCGTAAGAGACTTCTTTAGGGCTGTAGTCACCGATGTTTGTGAGCGGGGCAACTTGATCTTGCCAACCTAATTGCGAGAGACCAAGCAAGGCTTTTTTACGATCAAAGTAAGGTTTGAACATGCCTTTGTTGTTATCAACGACTTGCCACATCGCCTTTAAGGTTTCTTCAGACATGCGATTCATTTCCAAAGGTTGTTCTAAATAGTTTTGACGTTGATGTGCTTTCTGATTAGTTAATCGGAACCCAGCCAAATGATTCAGCGTGTCAGCAGTGAGATTTTCTGCATTACCCCACATTTTCTCATAATTAGCCATAATATTGGCGCGCGTCTCGTTATTGGGTTCACCGTCTAGCATATTAAGCGCTTGACCAGCGGAAATTTGTCGTGTTTTGCCCGTTTCGTCAGTGTAGTTCATTGAGAGTGAAGCCGAAATAGTGTCATAGTGTTGAGACCATGCTTGCTGACCATCAAGGTCAAATTGATTGATCAACGACTCAGTGCTGTCATCCAAAAGACGCTTGGCATCCGTACGTAGCTCTGTCAAATAGAAAGCAATCGGTGATAAGCGTTGTGTTTTAATGGCTGTGGCAAAGGTTGCATCATCTAATTGTAATAACAGCTTTTGGAAGCGGTTGAGTGGCGTTGAAAAAGCAACCCACAAGTTACCTAATTTATCAAAATGAGGTGCATAGACACTATTACCATAATCAACAGATGACCAACCATTAACAAAAATACCTGCTGTGCCAATACCAGCACTAATTGTTTGTGCTAAATCAGCTAAGTTAGCTAATTGGTCAAAATCTTTATCATCAGATGCGCGGTATGCGTCAACTTTTGTCGCGAAGTCTTGTGTTTGAGAAGTGATGAGATCGTATTTTTGAGTGAGTTGTGGTGATGTGATGCCACCCGGGAAAATACTTTCCAAATCCCAAGTTTGTGAATAAGCCATGATTGAATACCTCAATTTATTTTTATCGTTACCTTATGATAACATTGTTTGAAAAAATTGGATATATGAGATTATGAGGAGAACAACATGGCAATTTTTGAAAGGATTAAAAATAGTGGGAATCAACATATTTGCCCCCTATACAATTAAGTTGTAAAATAAAAAGATTGAATTCGAGGAGAATGTGAGTATGAGAAGTGTCTATAAGTGGTTAATTGGTCTGGTAACCGTAGTCATGCTGATATTATTATCAGCGGCGATGTATTTTTTTCATGTTGCAGAAGTTCGCAATCCCGCTGCAAATAAACCAGATGCACTTAGACCAAAATCCAGTCCTGTCTATGATTATGAGCACACGTTTTTAGCACGTCATAAAGCGACTTGGACGCAAAAAACTTTGGATGGGCTGACACTCGATGCTTGGTATGTGACAGCTAGTCGGCCAACAAATAAAACCGCAATTTTGGCACATGGTTGGCATAATAATAAAACAACGATGGCCATCTACGGCGAACTATTTCACGATCTTGGCTATAATGTGTTAATTCCAGATAATCGTGCACATGGTGATTCACAGGGTAAATTAATTGGATACGGTTGGACAGATCGTCGTGATTATATGGGCTGGATTAATCAGGTTCTAAAGAAAAATGGGCAACAATCTGATATTGTTATGTACGGAATGAGCATGGGTGCAGCAACTGTTGTTAATGTTTCTGGTGAACATGATTTGCCAAAACAAGTGAAAGCGTTTATCGAAGATTCGTCATACACTAGTGTTTTGGCAGAAGTGAAACATGAGGCTGGGGATATGTATGGGCTACCTTGGTTCCCTATTGTTAACATTGTCTCCGGTATTTCCAAAGTACGAGCTGGATACTCATATGGTGAGGCTAGTCCGTTGAAGCAGGTTGCGAAAAATAAACGACCAATGTTGTTCATTCATGGTGACAAAGATACGTTTGTACCAACACGCATGGTTTATCAGCTTTACGCGGCAACAAAGGGGCCAAAAAAATTGTGGGTGACGAGTGGTTCAAAACATGTGCAAAGTTTTCCAGATCATCCCGTAGCTTATCGACAAAAAGTGACCAACTTTTTGAATCAGTATGACAAATAAAAACACAGCTGTTGTTCATAACAGTTGTGTTTTTATTTTGCATCTTTAGGGTCAATACCATATAACTCAATGTGATAACCAGAAATATTGAGACCGCTTGCCTTACGAGCCGCGTCAATTAATGGCTGCACGTCAAAATTATTAGCATCAATAATCTCGTGTGTTTCTTGGTTTATGATGTGATAGTGTGGTTTGCCATAATAATCAAAGTGGCGTTTATCATCGTTCACGTCGATAACAACGACTAAACCAGTTTCTATTAATTTTTCGAGCGTATTATAAACGGTGGCTAAACTAATTGATTGCAAGTCAGCGTGGATCATTTCAGCTGTCGGATGGGTTTTGTGAGACATCAGATAATCTAAAATAATCATACGCTGAGACGTTGCTTTTAGTCCACGTTCTTGCAACATGTTGCGCAATTTTTGATCAGGCATCAGCATCTCCATTTAATATGACCTCATTATATCACGTCTAAAATATTCTACCAAGAAACTTGAATTGTGATAAAAAGAGCGTTATGATGTTATTATATTAGAATGATTCTAAAATCGAGGGGGGAATAAAATGTCGGAAAAGCAGAGTTTGATGCAACGTAACAATGTCATTCGTGCTGCAGTGATGGGCGCCAATGATGGCATCTTGTCAGTATCAGGAATTATATTGGGTGTTGCTGGCGCCACCAGTCATACTGGAACAATTCTTTTAGCAGGTTTTGCCGGTACTTTAGCCGGAACGGTTTCCATGGCAATGGGAGAATATGTGTCCGTGAGTTCACAACATGATGCACAAGAAAAAGTGCGACGAGAACAATCATTAGCGTTGGAACAAAATTTTGAAGGTGAGTTCAACTTTGTTCAAAAGAAATATGAAGATAATGGTATTTCTGAGCAGCTTGCAATGCAAGCAACTCGTGAAATGATGACTAAGGAACCACTTGTAACCACAGTTCGTGAACGATTTGGTTTCTCATTAGACAATGAATTGAGTGCCAAAGATGCGGCATTAGCTTCGTTAATTAGTTTTCCAGTTGGGTCTATTTTGCCGATGTTAGCAATGTATTTGTCACCTAAAAGCAGTCGTGAATGGTTGACTTTTTTCGCCGTTGCTATTGCCTTAGCACTGACAGGCTATGTCGCTGCACATTTGAATGGTGCTGATAAAAAACATGCTGCTATCCGAAATGTGTTAGCAGGTATATTTACGATGGTTGTGACATTTGCCATTGGTAGTTTATTTCGATAAAAGGGGGACACAATGTCAAAGCAAAGAAATAATAAAAGTATGACAATGGATGAGCGACTAAACGCGATTCGAGCAGGTGTTCTTGGGGCAAATGATGGCATTTTAACTGTTGTTGGTGTCTTGTTTTCGGTTGCAGCCGCCACGACTAATCATTTTGCGATATTTATTGCTGGTTTAGCAGATTTGTTAGCGTGTGCTTTGTCGATGGCTTCAGGGGAATATGCGTCAGTAAGTTCGCAATCTGATAGTGAAAAAGTCGTCGTCGCACGTGAAAAAAAGTTATTACATGATGATTTTGAAGGACAGCGAAGGAGCGTGGCAGATTTTTATGTTGAGCGTGGGGTATCTCAAAATACAGCGCTAGCGATTGCAGATGAACTATTAGTTAAAAAACCACTCGAAACAGTTTTGAGTGTTAAATACGATTTGACGTTGGGACATTATATGAATCCTTGGTCAGCAGCATGGTCGTCACTATTTAGTGCTGCGATTGGGGGCGTTTTTCCATTAGCTGCCTTAATATTGGTCACAGGACGCTATCAATTTGTTGCTACCATTGTTGCGACTGTTGTGGCTGTCGCGTTAACTGGATTTTTGAGTGCCAAAATTTCTAACGGTCTTGTTAAGCGTGCCGTTATCCGAAACATTATTATTGGTCTTGTAACAGTCGCCATTCACTTTGGTATTGGAAAATTGTTTTGAGATAGACTTGCTCATGGGGCTTGATATTTGAGATAATGGGACCATGAATAACAAAATTAAGCAAACATGGCGTGTGATCGATGCGCGTTTTAAATTATCCACCTTAGGCGAGCTTTTTTCGCGATCACAAATCGGTTACGTTGGTCCGACTTTTGCTTATTATGCTTTGTTAACAGTGTTTCCAATATTGATGGGCGCAGCGATGATCGTGTCCTTTACAAGCTTTAGTACAGCAGATTTATTGACTGCCATGCGCAATATGCTACCAAAAAATATTGAAAATATTGTGATTCCAATTATGCAGTCAGTTTTGGCGTCAAAAAGTGCCTCATTACTGTCGTTTACTGTTATCTTCACCATTTGGTCAATTTCTCGCGTGATTGCTGTATTCCGTAAGTCTTTCAATGCCATTGCTGATGTTGATGAACGTTTTAATAACATGTTGACACGTTTGTTTTCATTTCTATGGTTACTTGTGATTATTGCAGCGTTCGCTTTATTGATGATTGGGAGTAATGTTCTAACGATTGCTATGCAGCACTTGCCGCATACGCAATGGACCAGCTTTTTGCAACACCAAACACGTTGGTTTATTTGGTTGGGGATGTGGTTAGCTTTAACCATGATGAACTTTTTGTTACCCACTAAAGATGCTAGAGCGCCTCTGCGATTTGTCGTGATTGGCAGTTTCATAGAATTATTGATGCTAAATGCTTTGAACAAAGGGTTTACCATCTATGCTAAGATTGCGATTGGGAAATATGACTTCTATCAATCTGTGAGTTCTATGATTGTACTGTTGATTTGGTTAAATTTGATTGCAACAATTTTAGTATTGGGATATGTAATTATAAAGTGGATAGCTGAGATAAAATGGGGGAAAGATCTTGTTTCAAGACAGTGATTTTGATATTTTTAATGATGAAACGTTAGCAGGGCGAATGGCTAAAATTAAGGCTATTATTGATCCAAAATTTGTTGAATTTGCTGACATAGCTTTACCAATTTTGCAAGAAAATGGACAAGAATGGTATGCACATGTCGCAAAACATTTGCGGCGAACTACCTATGCGCCGGATAATACATGGGTGGCTTTTGCACCCAATCGACGCGGGTATAAAATGTTGCCGCACTTTGAGCTGGGTATGTGGGCTGATCATATTTATTTTTATTTGGCGATTGAAGAAAATATGAAGCCAAAACAAACTGCTGACATTGTCAATAAAATGACAGCAGTGACTGATATGGTTTTATCTTTACCAGCCAGTTATCGGCTTAGTCCTGACCACATGGTCAATGAAACAGTGCCCCTGTCAGACTATTCACACTTAGTTAAACGGTATCAAGATGTCAAACACAGTGAGGTGTTGATTGGCGTTGTGATACCAAGAGGTGATCAACGCGTGGGCACTGAAAGCCTAGTGGTGGCATTAAGCGATGCTCTAAGAACATTAAAACTAATTTATGAACAACTCGTTTAAAAAAAGAACTTCACTGAAGTTCTTTTTTTAGCCACCAATGGCGTCAAACTGATTGTTTTCTTGCAGCTGTAAAGTTTGTGCTTGGTTAATTTCAGTGTATAAGACACTCGCCATTGACGTTGGAATAAAGCCATCTGTGACACCCTGTTGCACAAAATCATATTCAAATTGAAATGCTTGGATGTATAAGCTGTTGTCAACTTGTGTTGTTTGTTGGCGGTAATCACGTTTAATGGCACTGAAGAAGCGATTCATTGTTTCGCGAGTCATGTAGATATAGTCGTTGTCGCTTTGTTTATTATCGAGGCGTTCTCTTAACAAATCATCTAAATGTTTGTCTGTGGCAGTGATCACATCCTCATTTAAGCGCAACATTTCTTTTCTTGTATTAGTCCATTTTTCAACGCTTTCGGCAAATTTGGGGTCACTAGCAAGCTTTGTTTTTCGTATTCGGTCACGTTGCGCTTTGGTAATTGCACCATTAGCTAAGTGCCAAGCAGATTGTCTCATAAAGCGCTTCAAAGTATGCTTCAAATGATGACTAAAATGTCCCATTGTTTTTTGACCATTATTAAATGAATAAGTCAGTATTTTTGTATAAGCGTTGATGGTAGTCAAGCTATATGTTGCAGAGGCATAATCACCATGCACATAAGCTATCATAAAATCCTGCGTGTCAGCAATTAAATCAATAAATTCAGATGATTGACGTTTCCTGTCATCCATCATAAACAGTTTATTTTTTTGTGATTGTAGTTGTGCTGATAGCACTTCACGTGTGTTATGGTCGGTGACAGTATCTAAAATTTTGAGTGAGGCATAATCGACCATCTTATCACGGATATGAATTAAATCACTATCGGAATAAGCTTCTACTTTTTTTGGCAAACTAAGTGGTAATACAATTGCACTGATCAGCATGCTGAGTAAAATGACGATGGTGGCAACAATGATGAGCTCTTCACGATACGGAAAGGCATGACCGCCAATTTGATAAGGTAATGAGAAAGCCATCGCTAGCGTCACAGTACCATGAACACCGCTGATAGCAAAAATTTGGGCATAAAAACGATGATTTTGATCATTACGATCACCAAAGAATGAAGGAAGTGTCTGACGATGACGACGTGAACGATTGTTACGATCATCGTCACGTAAAGCCCAAAAGTATCGTAATACAAGCATAACGACATAAATTAAGAGACTTAGCGCAGCTAGTTGGAGTGTACCAGACACCCCAATCTTAGTCATGGCTGACCAAACAGTTGGTAAGGAAATACCTAAAATTAGAAAGACAATATCGTTTAAAACATCAGCAATGGTGCCCCAAATAGTTCTTGAAGTCAGCTGAACACTTGTTGAAGTTAGTCGCAAACGACTTGATTCCCAGTTGTGGACCATACCAGTGGCCACGACCGCTAAAATACCAGATGTGCCTAAGTGTTCAGCTAATAAATAGACAGCAAACGGTGTTAATAAGCTGATGGGGATGATGGTCGTTTCAGGATTGGAGGCGCGTTGTTGCAAATTGACACGCAATGCCACAATTAGAAGCCCAGAAATAGTGCCAATGACAACCCCGCCAAAAGCGACAAAAAAGAAGTGTTCCAGACCGTTAAGCACCGAAAAAGTGCCTTTTGAGAGGACGGACAAGGATAAATCTAACATGACTAAGCCTGTGGCGTCGTTAAAAAGTGATTCCAATTCTAATGCTTCACCGACGCCCTCAGGCATGTCGGTACCAGCAGTTAGCGATTTGACGGCAACAGCGTCAGTAGGGGTCACGATGGCAGCTAATGTAATGGCTAGTGGCAGTGTCCAAGCTACTTCAACGTGATTGGTAATCATACCAACCACTAAAGCCGTTACTACGGCCAGAACGACCGACAGCGTCCAAATACCACCAAATCGCTTTTTAATTTTGGAAAATGATTGTTTTTGACCGTCAATAAACATAATCGGAGCAATAATCATTAACATAAAAAATTCGGGTTCTAATTCAAAATTGTTAAAAATTGGTGTAAATGACATAGCAACACCAACAATGATTAGAATGAATGCTTCAGGTATTTTTGGAATGAAGTCTTTAATAATATTAGTGGCAATAACGCCAATGAGCAGTAGCGAAAGGGTATAGAGTGTTTCCATTTGAATCCTCATTAATGGTTGTTAGTAATCATGAAATTAATGTATGTGGCGTGCAATGCTTAAAACCACATGATTCAATTTTAACACTAGTCGATTATTTTCGCCGTATTTACCAATATAGGCTGTTATCTGACAATTCATGGTAAAGTCATTCTGATTGACAAATTAAAGAGAGTCACGCATTTGAATTTCGGATGGGATACGAGTATTTTTTGGTGGTGTGGCTTGACCGTTAACACTTGATAATAATTGCTCTGCTGCGACACGGCCAATTTCTTGGGGATTTTGTGACACTGATGAAATTGCCGGCGTGATCATATCGGCAAATTGGTCGTCATCATAGCCAATTAAACCGACATCTTCAGGAATATTGAGTGAGCGTTCCTTGGCAAAACGCACGGCAGACCAAAGCACTTGCCCATTGAGTGCAAAAATGGCTGGATGTTGGTGCTGTTTGATTTCCGCATGTAATAATGATTGCCAATCGCTGCCATCAATTTCAATTAGTTTGACGGTGATACCACTACCAGTTAAGCCAGCTTCTAAACCGTTATAGCGATTCATTCGGCTAGATACGCCATTGATGTGGTTGGCCAAAACAAGAATAGCATCGTAGGATTTTGTTTTGAAAATTTTAGCTAATTCGACTGATTTTTGAAAATTATCAGACACGACAGCAGGCCAAGCGAAGGGCTCAGTGTAACGATCTACTTGGACTACTGGTGTGTTTTCGGCGACAAGCAACTGATAATGTTCAGGTTGATGAACAAGTGGTTGCAAAATGATGCCATCGACTTGTTCAGTCATCATTTTTTCAAGGTTACTTAATTCTCGCGCAACACTATTATCGGCGTCCATAATCAAGACTTGATAATGTGTTTTTTGAAAATATTCGCCAATGCCTTTGAGCAAACGTGATGTGTACATATTAGAAATATCAGCGACTGAAACGCCAATTAAAAAAGAGTGATGCGTTTTTAAGGCTTGCGCTTGACGATTAGGCCGATAATCGAGTTTATCAATTGTTTCCTCGATACGCGCTTTTGTATTACTCGACATATTATCAAATTTACCATTCAAATAACGCGAAATGGTGGTTTTTGATACCCCTGCTTGGGTGGCAATATCATTAATTGTGACTTTTTTATCCATGAAAACATTATACGACAAATTGAAATTAGGGGTTGACAAATGTTTGAAAGCGTTTACAATATATTTTGTAAACCGGTTTCCGAAAACGATAAACTAAAAAGGACACTAAGATGGCTACAGAACAAATGCACATTGATCCAGAAAAATTTGCCTTGAGATTCATTGAATCGTTCAACTTCGATTTTAATGCAAAGGAATTAGAGAGTATGGCCAAAAAAGAATTGGCTGCCTACTTATCGGCGTACTTCCTTGTTGAAAAATTCAATAGGATTGAAAGTGAAAATTTTGATAAAAACGATACTAATAATTTGTCTGATTTAGGATTTGACGAATTATTAGAACATGTAAAAGATTTAAACCAGTATTAAGGAGTTAATCATGAAAAAATCTCAAATCGTCTTGAACCATCTGGTGTTTGCTAAAGATCATGACAACGGCATGCAGCAATTAGACATGTTAAAAAAAGTGGTCGCATTGGGCGTTCAGTCAGCCGAATTACGTCGTGAATATTTTGATGACATTGCCGCTGAAACGCCAGCTATTGCTGATTACGCAAAAGCACATCAATTACGTTTATTTTATTCGGTGCCGGATGAAGTCTTTGTTAATCATCGTATCAATCCAAAATTGGAACAATATTATGATGAGGCTACGCAACTTGGCGTTAGCGTGATCAAATTTAATACAGGTGATTTTGATACATTGTTGCCTGAAGATATTCAACAACTCAATGCTTTCTTAGACCGTGGTATTGAAACCAATATTGAAAATGACCAAACACAGGTATCAGGTAAAATTGATGCCATTAAGGCATTCATGACTGCTGCCAAAGCAGCTAAGCTCGACATAGGCTATGTCTATGATATGGGTAATTGGCGTTATGTCGGCGAAGATGAAGTTGTCGCAGCGAAAGCACTTGCACCTTACGTTCGCTACATTCATGTGAAAGATGATAAGGGTAGTGGGGATAATCTTGTGACAGTGCCTTTAAATGACGGGGATATCAATTGGCAAGCAATCTTGACGATTTTGCCACAAGACGTACCAGTCGCAGTTGAGTATCCGACTGCTAGCGAGCAAGTCATTATTGATGGTGTGCAGGCACTAGAAGCGTATAACTGAGGCAAATCATGACTAACATTATTATTAGTATCCTATTGTTACTGACATTTGTCGGGTTCATTTATTACATTGTGAAGGGTGGCAATCTTGTGATTGGCTTCTTCGTGATGGCATTACTTTGGTCAGTTATTGGTTTGGTGCCATTCAATAAAGTCATTCAAGACGTTATTGCAACACCAGCGTTAAATTATGGTCCAACGATTATATATATTGTTTTTGGTTCTTGGTTTGGGCGAGTGTTGGTTGATTCAGGCATTGCCGGGTCAATTTCGGCTCAGACAGAAAAAGTTGGTCGAAAAGCACCGATATTAGCTGCTATTTTGGTGGTATTGGTCACGGCGTTGATTTTCTCATCTGCTTATGGTGTTGGATCAGTAATCGCAATTGGTGTTATTTTAATTCCAATTTTGCTATCAATCGGCGTTCCCAAAAAGGTCGCTATACCAGCATTTACCATGGCAATCGGTGCGCCAATGTACATTAACGTGGTGTTATTTAATCAAATTAAGGCTTTCTTCCCATCTGTTAGTTTCTCGGGTAAGTATCTGATATTTGGTTTAGCAGCGATGAGTGTTCAATTGATTGGTGTGATCATCTTCATTTTGATTAATAGTAAAAGTATTAAAAATGGCAAAATTGAGACGATTGCCGCCAATAATCAAGCTGATTTTAAAAAAACTCATCCAATTACTTTCATTGTGCCAGTCTTACCAGTTGCATTAAATATGTTTTTCCACTGGGATGCAATTCCTGCGTTGTTATTGGCAACCATTATTGCGTTGCTTTTGACGGGTCAGATGAAATCTTATAAAGGACTGGTTGAATTTATTAACAAAACTGTTTCCCAAGCCATTAATGATATTTCAGGACTGATTATCTTTTTGATGGCGCTGGTGATGTTTGCGGGTGCTGCCACAATGAATGTGCCTCACTTTAAAAGTATCATCGAAGTTATCTTGCCAAGTAGTCCACTTGTGTTGGCGATTGCAGTTGGTATTCTAGCACCATTGGCATTATTCCGTGGGCCTTTGCATGTTTGGGGTGCCGGTGCCGCAACTGCTGCGGTTTTGGCCGCTACGGGCACATTCCAACCAATTTTCTTATTGCCATTGCTATATACAGCAAGCATCATGGCGGTTTCAATTGATTTAACACAATCATGGAACACATGGGCATTGACATATTCAAAGTTAGAAACTAAAGAATTTTTGAAGATGGGCATTCCGGTTATGTGGGCAGTTTCAATTGTCAATGAACTGCTAGTATTTGCTTTCTTCGGTCACTAAAAACAACAGTTTAAGGAGTAAAATAATGAGTGAAATTTTGACATTAGGTGAACCAATTGTAACCTTTACATCAACTGACTTGAATGCTGGGTTAGTTGATAGCATTAACTATTATAAGTTTTTGGGTGGCGCTGAGTTAAACGTGATGATTGGTGCGACGCGTCTGGGACATTCAACTGAATATATTTCTCAAGTGGGTGCTGATCCGTTGGGACAATTTGCAGTAAAAGAAATTGCCAAGTATCATGTAGGTAATCATTATATTTCAACAGATGACCATAACTGGACTGCCTTCCAATTGAAAGAGTTAGTTGATAAAGGTGATCCTTCAACCTTTAACTTTAGACGTAATTCTGCTGCTGCTCACTTTGACAAATCAAACATTGATCACATTGATTTTGATGGTGTTAAAATTGCACATTTATCAGGCATTTTTCCTGCTATTTCTGATCAAGCGCGAGAAGCATTTCGTTACTTTGCCGAACAATTAATTCAACGTGGTATTCGGACAACATTTGACCCTAATTTAAGACCTGCTTTGTGGGAATCACAAGAAAAAATGATTACAACGATTAACGATTTGGCAAAGTATGGCGAAATTGTTTTACCAGGCATTAACGAAGGTGAAATTTTAATGGGCTCGCGTGATCCAGAAAAAATTGCTGATTTCTATTTGGCAAATAGTGAACGCACGCAAACGGTTGTTGTTAAACTTGGTCCTGAAGGCGCATACGTCAAAAATAAAGCGGGAGATAGTTACACAGTTCAGGGATTCAAAGTTGAAAAAGTAGTGGATACAGTTGGCGCTGGCGATGGGTTTGCATTGGGACTCATTACTGGCTTGATTGAAGGTTTGACAATGGCACAAGCAGTGGAACGTGGTAACGCCGTTGGTGCATTGCAAGTTCAAACAACAGGTGACAATGACGGCTACCCAACCCCAGAACAATTGGCAAGTTATTTAGCCAAAGAACAGAAAGAGGCATAAACATGACAGAACAAATTTATTTACCAGATGATATTCCTGCAGTAGGTAAAAAAATACTAACTGACGCTGGATTTGAAGTGGTTGTTGGCACTGGACGTGCCCGTGAAACGATGAAAATCGAAGGCGCTAACGCAAGTGCTGTCTTGATTGGTACGCAACCATTTGATGGTGACATTATGGATGCCATGCCAAACTTAAAAGTGATTGCGCGTAATGGGGTTGGTTATGACGCTGTTGACGTTGATGCTGCTACAAAGCGGGGCATTTATGTGGTCAACACGCCAAAAGCTCTGTCAGGTTCAGTAGCTGAGACAGCCGTGTCAGAGCTGTTAGCTATCAGTAAAAACCTCTATCAAGATGCTAAAGCCATTCACGATGATAATTGGAATTATCGTAAGTCACATCCTGGCCGCGATATTGAAGGCAAGACGGTTGGTATTTTAGGCTTTGGTCGAATTGGTCAACAAGTTGCAAAAAAGTTAAGCGGCTTTGATGTTAAAGTTATTGCTTATGATCCATTTGCTAAATCAACTGATAGCGTATCAATTGTTGATCGTGATACTATTTTCAAGACAGCAGATTATGTGATGGTGCATCTACCAGCTTTGCCAGAAACAGAGCATTCAATTGGCGCAGCCGAGTTCAAAATGATGAAAAATGACGCGTACTTGATTAACATGGCACGTGGCGTCATTATCGTCGAATCAGATCTTGTTGCAGCACTTAAAAATAATGAAATTGCTGGTGCAGCATTAGATGTCTTTGAAGAAGAGCCTTTGCCAGTAACCAATCCATTGGTTAGCTTAGAAAATGTTTTGCTGACACCACACATTGCTTCCAATACAATTGAAACAAAAGCACGTATGGCAGTTGATGCTACCAATGATATTGTTCGGGTGCTTAAAGGCGAACAACCAGAAGCAGCTGTTAACCATCTAGAGGTATAACCATTGTTTTGACGTCCCGCTTGTGGGACGTTTTTTATTTTAAAAGCGTATAATGGAATTATTCTAACAATTGATAGGAGATATTATGGCTGAATTGACACGATTTTATAATACATTCCAACCAAAACATTATGAAATCTATTTGGATATTGATCGAGAATCGAAGCGAATCAGTGGTAAAACCACAATCACTGGAACTGCTAAATCGGAAACGATTGCGATTCATCAAAAGGATTTGATGATTAGTGCGGTCCAAGCGGACGAGCAAGACGTGACGTTTATGGTAGATCGTGACGCAGACGCTATTCGGATTGAATTACCTAAGTCAGGTGAAACAAAGGTTACCATTACTTATACAACAGTTTTGACTGATACGATGATGGGCATTTATCCTTCATATTATGAAGTTGATGGTGAGAAAAAGCAGATTATTGGCACGCAATTTGAAACCAATTTTGCCAGACAGGCTTTTCCAAGTATTGATGAACCAGAAGCCAAAGCAACCTTTGATTTAGCCATTAAGTTTGATGAACAACCAGGCGAAACTATCTTGGCGAATATGCCTGAAGTGCGTGAAGCAAATGGTGTACACTATTTTGATACCACAGTGCGTATGTCAACGTATTTAGTTGCCTTTGCTTTTGGTGACTTGCAAAAGAAAGAAACCAAAACGACGAGCGGTGTTCAAATTGGTGTGTTCGCAACCAAAGCACATCAGGCTAAGGAACTTGATTTTGCACTAGATATTGCGAAGCGCTCAATCGAGTTTTATGAAGACTTTTATCAAACGCCTTATCCATTGCCACATTCATGGCAGCTTGCGTTGCCTGATTTTTCAGCGGGTGCAATGGAAAACTGGGGCTTAGTAACCTATCGTGAGGCATACTTATTGCTTGATCCCGACAACACAGCGCTAGATACCAAGCAGGTAGTAGCAACTGTGATTGCCCATGAGTTGGCGCACCAATGGTTTGGTGATTTGGTGACGATGAAGTGGTGGGATGATTTGTGGCTAAATGAAAGTTTTGCCAATATGATGGAGTATGTCGCCATCGATGCTTTAGAGCCTGATTGGCACATTTGGGAAAGTTTCCAAACAGCTGATGCACCAGCTGCTTTACAACGAGATGCGACTGATGGCGTGCAATCAGTCCATGTTCAAGTTGAACATCCTGCAGAAATTGATGCGCTGTTTGACGGGGCAATTGTTTATGCTAAAGGTGCGCGCATGCTCGTCATGGTGCGTGCGTTGATTGGGGATGAGGCGCTTCGTTCTGGCTTGAAAGCTTATTTTGCTGCGCATCAATTTGGCAATGCTACTGGAGCTGACTTATGGGCTGCATTGGGGCAAGCCTCTGGCATTGATGTGAGTGCTATCATGACTTCTTGGTTGGAACAGCCTGGTTATCCGGTTGTTACTGCTGCTGTGGTTGATGGGCAATTGACACTTTCACAACAACAGTTCTTTATTGGCGATGGCAAAGAGGTTGGCCGTCAATGGGACATTCCATTGAACAGTAATTACGATGCCGTACCCGCTATTTTCAAAGATCAGTCAGTGACGATTGGTAATTATGGAGCATTAAGAGAACAGTTTGGTACACCCTTCCGTTTGAACGTTGGTAATAATTCTCATTTTATTGTTAAATATGATGAGACATTGTTACAAGATATTTTAAGTCAATCAGATCAGCTAGATGCGATTTCACAATTACAAATTTTACAAGATTTGAGATTATTAGCTGAAGGGCGACAAATTTCTTATGCACAATTAGTGCCATTACTAGGTCGTTTTGCCAATAGCCATTCAGCTGTTGTGACAGCGGCACTTTATCGTGTTGCAGTGAATTTGAAAAAGTTCGTGACCGCTCATTCTGATGAGGAAAAGGCTTTGAAGGGGTTGTATGACCAACTGAGTCAAGATCAATTAGCACGTTTAGGCTGGCAAGATACTGATGGTGAGTCAAATGACGATCAACTGTCTCGTCCATATATTATCAGTGCAGCTTTGTATGCTGAAAATCCAGCCGCAATTGCAGCGGCACATGATATATTTATGACCCATGTAAATGATTTAGCAAGTCTCTCTGCTGGTACACGTGTCTTCATTTTGGCAAATGAAATGAAACAGTTTGGGTCTGCTGATTTGTTTAATCAGTTACTGGCTGAGTATCACGCTACTTCTGATGCAAGCTATCAGTCTGATTTGCGTGCGGCTATCACTAGCACAACTGATAAGGCGCTGATTGAAAAACTAGTTGGCAAATTTGAAGATGCTGACACAATTAAGCCACAAGATTTACGTGGTTGGTTCTATGGGCTTTTGGCTAACGAAGATGGACAACAAGCCGCTTGGGATTGGGTACGTGAAGAGTGGCAATGGCTAGAAGATACAGTGGGTGGCGATATGGAATTTACGACCTATATCACCGTCATTGCAAATGTTTTCAAGACACAAACTCGCCTTGATGAATTTAAAGATTTCTTTGAACCAAAATTAGATACGCCGGGATTGACGCGTGAAATTAAAATGGATACAAGTGTGATTACAAGTCGTGTAGCGCTTGTTGCCGCTGAGAAAGATGCTGTCAACGCAGCAATTGCTGAAGTGACACAATAAAAAATATTTATACCTGAGTGACCTTGATAGTTTGCAGAACTATCAAGGTTTTTTTAACCAAGTATTCAACGCCAAAAAATTGCAATTGTGATACGATTAGCGATAAAATATAAGTGTATTGAAAGCGTTTCCAATTTGAAAGGAGATCAGCATGTATTATAGTAATGGTAATTATGAGGCATTTGCCACACCACGAAAGCCAAAGGGGGTCGATCAAAAGTCAGCTTATATTGTCGGTTCTGGGTTGGCTGGGTTGTCGGCTGCGGTATTTTTGATTAGAGATGGTCAAATGAAAGGTGAGGCAATTCATATTTTAGAAGAACTACCGTTAGCTGGCGGTTCATTAGATGGCATAGCACGCCCAAATGTGGGTTTCGTAACGCGTGGTGGTCGTGAAATGGAAAATCATTTTGAGTGCTTATGGGATTTGTATCGATCAATTCCATCACTTGAAATTCCGGGTGCTTCATATCTTGATGAATATTATTGGTTAGACAAAGATGATCCCAATTCTTCAAATTGCCGATTGATTTACGATCGCGGTAATCGTGTGCCAGATGACGGTGACTATACTTTGGGTAAATCATCACAAGAAATTATCAAACTGATTATGACACCAGAAGCCAAGCTGGGTACCCAAACGATTGAAGATTACTTCTCAGATGCTTTCTTTGAAAGCAATTTTTGGACTTACTGGGCAACAATGTTCGCCTTTGAAAAATGGCATTCTGCTGTTGAAATGCGTCGCTATGCCATGCGATTTATTCACCATATTGATGGATTACCAGATTTTTCAGCTTTGAAATTCAATAAATACAATCAATATGACTCGATGGTTTTGCCCTTGATTCATTACTTAGAGGATCATGGTGTTGATGTACAATTTGATACCACGGTCGATAACATTATTGTGGATTTTGATAATGGTCAAAAGGTGGCTAAATCAATAGAATTAACCGTTAGCGGGCAACACGAAACAAGACCATTAACTGCCAATGATTTGGTGTTTGTAACCAACGGATCTATCACCGAAAGTACAACTTATGGCAGCCACTTTGAACCAGCACCAGTAACCAATGAGCCGGGTGGATCATGGCAATTATGGGAAAATTTGGCGGCACAATCTGATGAATTTGGTCATCCATCGGTCTTTTACCAAGATTTACCTGCAAAAAGTTGGTTTGTGTCAGCGACCGCCACAATTGAAAATACAGAAATTGATCCCTATATTGAACGTTTGACGAAACGTGATTTGCATGATGGTAAAATCAATACTGGCGGCATTATTACAATTACAGATTCTAATTGGTTAATGAGTTTTGCTGTACATCGTCAGCCACATTTCAAAACACAAAAGCCAAATGAAACAACTGTCTGGATTTATGGCTTGTATTCTGATGTGCCTGGCAATTATGTAAAAAAGACGATTGTTGATTGCTCCGGCGAAGAAATTACGCAAGAATTACTTTATCATCTTGGCGTGCCAGAAAGTAAAATTCAGCAATTATCCAAGCAAGAGTCGATTAATACTGTGCCGGTTTACATGCCGTTTATCACAAGTTACTTCATGCCACGTGTAATGGGCGATCGACCAAAAGTCGTTCCTGACGGGTCGGTTAATTTGGCATTCATTGGTAACTTTGCGGAGTCGCCATCACGCGATACAGTGTTTACGACTGAATACTCAGTCCGTACAGCAATGGAAGCCGTGTATAGTCTGCTAGATGTTGAACGCGGTGTGCCGGAAGTGTTTAATTCAATTTATGATATTCGTGAATTATTACGCGCCATGTATTATATGAACGACAAAAAAGCTATTACGGATATGGATTTGCCAATTCCTAAGTTAATTCAAAAAGTTGGTATGAAAAAAATTAAAGGGACATGGTTAGAAGAGTTGCTTGTTGAAGCACACTTGATGTGAGCATGATTGAAACAGTAGCTTCTCATCATTAAATTATGTCGTCATAAAAGCACGCGTCGTCAGGCGGGTGCTTTTGTCGTATAATGAGATAATAATAACAATTAAAGGAAAAAAATATGATTAATCAATACGGGCGAATTAAGGTAGACTTGGCGACTGAATTACAAGAATTAAAAGCATTAGGATTTAGCAGTGCCAACTTTGAAACGCTGTTACGACAGGCTTTGCCTAGCTTTCACTCTATGTCATCTCAAAATGATTGGTTGCGGTTGCATTTGGCAACGACCGAACAAGATATTTATAGTTTTTTCCAACAAAAATTAGCATTAGATCAAGCAATTTTTTATCGTATTGGGGCACAACTACTAGGTTTTAATGATGAATTGGCCAATAATAACTTAGACGGTGTGGCGACATTTCAACAACTGGGCTTGCCGATTGTTGCGGTTGATAATATCCCCCATGCTTGGTATACGTTGCTAAATACTCATAATAGCACTGGATTATTGTTGATTGATGCATTAGTTAGCCAAGGTTATTTACCACAAAACAATCAACGTCTCATTTTTAATGGCAAGTCATTACCAACGTTTGATACAAATGATTTGATTCGCGAGTCTGTCTGGGTAGAAACGAGTGTTGACACTGATAATGATGGACAGCTTGATTTAGTACAAGTCGACATTGTTCGTCCAAAAAGTGAGACACCATTGCCCGTTTTGTTCACTGCTTCTCCATATTATCAGGGACTGAATGTCAAAGAAAATGATGCTAAAATTCATTCGGTCAATGTGCCTTTGCAGCGGAAAGAACCAACTCAAGTTGATAAAAATGACGTGACGTATCAAGGATTATCGGCGTCGACTGCTAAACCGCGAGAAGTTGCAGGTCACGCAACTGAAACGGAAGTTTCATTTACAGCTGAAGCTGGTTTGCCAGTTGATCTTAATCAGTACTTTTTGTCGCGTGGTTTTGCGATTGCTTATTCTGCAGGTGTCGGCACGCGGCACGCTGATGGCATGCAAGATACGGGGTCGCCAGAGCAAGTCGAATCAATGAAAAATGTTGTCGAATGGCTTGCTGGTAATCGCGTGGCTTTTACGAATCGATACGATAACATGGCAATTACGGCTGACTGGTCGAGTCACAAAATTGCGATGACGGGGCGTTCGTATTTGGGCACATTAGCAACTGCTGTTGCAACAACTGGCGTTGAAGGGTTAGAAACAGTTGTGTCTGAAGCTGCTATTTCGAATTGGTATCAATATTACCGTGATAATGGCTTAGTGGTGGCACCGGGTGGTTTTCCGGGAGAAGATATGGACGTGTTGGCTGAATTGGTCTACACAAGAATGAAAGATCCGGCAGATTGGTGGCGAACACGCTCTCAGTGGCAAGCTTTTCAATCAGAAACTGCACATCTGATGGCACGTGATAACGGCAATTATGACCGCTATTGGGATTCGCGTAATTACCTGAACCATATACAAAATATCAAAATCGATATGCTGATGGTCCATGGTTTGAATGATTGGAATGTTAAACCACGTCAAGTTTACCAACTTTGGTCTGCCTTAAAACAAAATAATCATGTTAAAAAGATATATTTGCATCAAGGAGAACATATTAACATCAATAATAACCGTTCCCTTGATTTTTCTGATCAAATTAATCTTTGGTTTTCCGAAAAACTATTAGGATTGCATGTGGACGCCACGACTGCCTTGCCAACAGTGACATGGCAAGATAACACCAATCCAGAAGCTTGGCATGCCTTAGAAGATTGGGGAATTGGTGAAAAAGTCAGTTATCATTTCGCGGATAAAAAATTGTCGCGTAGCTCACAATCAGCTGGTGAAGTAAGCTTCAGGGATTGGCTACCTGAGGACCAATTCAACCATTATGGCAAGCATTTCAATGCTTGGCGTCAAGCAATTATTTCAGGAAAAATAGCAGAAACAGCACAGATTTTTAAGACAGAAGCATTATCAACCGCTCAGACGATTGATGGTGAAATCACGCTAAATTTGCGGGTCAAATCCTCAAAAAATATTGGTTTATTGAGCGCTATGATTGTGGATTATGGGACTGATCAATACCTGAAAGTTTCACCAACACCACAGGAAGCCACAGTTGATCGCGGACGAAACTTTAGCCCAACGCGTTTGATGGCTTTTGAAATGACCAAGGCGAATCAGAAAATGGTAACATTGGGTCACATTAATTTGCAAAATCGAACCAATGCGTGGCAAACTGATGATTTGCAAGCAGACGAGTTTGTCAATGTCTCATTGACTTTACAGCCAACTCACTATCAAATGCGTTCAGGGCACCAACTTGGTGTTGTTTTGTATGCGACTGATTTTGAGATGACTGTCCGCGGTAATCAGGATATTGTTTACACGATAGATTTAGCCAATAGTCAAATTGATTTACCAATTGTTAACAAATGATGACGTGAAGCGGGAAGCAATTATCAGTTGCTTTTTTTTTGCACTTTTTTATTTGTGCATAACTGAACGACCAAAATGAATAAATATCCTGTCTAGTCGTCAAAAGGTTATCAGATACTAACACTAGGCTACTTGTCTATACAATCTCTAAAAAACCTTTAAAACAGCGTTGTAAACGCTTTCAACAGATGGTATATTGTTGTTGTAGACATCAGTGAAGGAGATTAAAAATGAATAAATATCAAATCATCCACGATGAACTACTGAAAGAAATTAACGATGGTAAATATCCAAATAATGCGATGTTGCCGAGTGATTTTGCGTTAATGAATCGTTACCACGTCGCTCGTGAGACGTCACGAAAAGCTGTGGCAATGCTAGTTGATGAAGGATATGTTATGCGAATTAAAGGACGAGGCACGTTCGTCATTAATCAAAATCGCTATTCATTTCCGATTTCACACGTTGAAAGTTATCGTGAGTTGGCTGCGCGTCTGAAATTAAATGAACGAACACAGTTGTTGACGATTACAGATAGTGAGGTACCATCGGTATTTGAGTATGGTGACGACACGCCTGTGCCGGCAACTGCTGTTGTCCGAATTCGATATTTGGACAACGAACCGGTGATTATTGATCACGATTACGTTTTAAAAGATGTTGTGCCTGAAATCAAAAAGTTATCGCAATCAGTGTCATTATTTGAATTGTTTGAACAGCAATTGGGATTGGTGATTAGTTATGCTAAGAAAACCATTACGGTTGAACCTGCCAATGCTACAGACAGGCAATTAATGGGATTAGCTGAGTCCATTCCAATTGTTGTGATTAGATCAGAGACATTTTTGAATGATGGTCGAATTATCTCTTTCACTGAGTCTAGACACCGAGCCGATCGATTTAAAAGCGTTGAATTTTCAAGGCGACATTGAGTGTTGTTGTTAATTGTATTGAGGAGAAAAAATGGCAGATACAAAAATTTTAGCGCCACTAGCAGGTCACGTTATCTCACTTGCTGATGTGGCTGATCCAGTATTTAGTAAAAAAACCATGGGAGATGGTTTCGCCTTGCAACCCACTGGGCATGATATTGTAGCCCCAGTTAGTGGCGTCGTTATCGCCACGCAAGGTCATGCATTTGGCATTCGACGTTCTGACGGTTTAGAAGTACTGACGCATGTTGGTTTGGAAACCGTCAGTCTCGAGGGTAAGCCTTTCGAATGGCGAATTAAAGAAGGTGATCAGGTCAACGCAGGCGATCATGTCGGGGATGTTGATTTAGCAGAAATCAAAGCAGCACATCTTGATACAACAACGATGGTTGTCTTTACTAATACGGCTGATCTATTAGACAAATTAACACTGATTTCTGGTCAAGATAATGTTTCAGCTGGTGAGACTGTTGCTGACGCGACTGTCAAAACCACTCCGAAGGTTGCACCGGTAACATCATCAGCACCAGCAAAAGGGAATGGGACTAAGTACGAACCCTTAGCGGCAGACATTATTCAAGGCGTTGGCGGTGCACAAAATGTGGACAAGGTCATTCATTGTATCACGCGTTTGCGGTTTTATTTGAAGGACCACACAGTCGCTGATGATCACAAGATTGAATCTCTAAATGGGGTTGCCGGTGTCAATTATGCTGATTCGTTGGGACAATATCAAGTTGTCATTGGACCGGCAGTCACCGATGTTTATGATGAAGTCGTAGCGCAACTTGGCAGCAGTGTTGTAGATGATGCGGCAACGGCAGATGCAGTTGCTGCAACCAAGCAAGAAAAAGGTTCCAAGAATCCCTTGGTCCATGCATTTCAAGCAATCATCGGTACCATAACTGGCTCAATGATGCCAATCATTGGTTTATTGGCTGCTGGTGGTATGCTAAATGGATTTTTGAGCTTGTTTTCAAACAAAGCGTCGTTTCCAGCGATTTACTTCATTGATCCAGCATCAAGTACGTTTACGATTTTACAGTCAATGGCCATGGCACCGTTCTACTTTTTGCCTATTTTAGTTGGCTTTTCCGCAGCGCAACAGCTTAAAAGTGATCCTTTCGTAGTTGCCGCTATTGGTGCTTTCTTGGTTAAGCCTGATTTTATTTATTTGACAACGGCGCATGTTGTTGATGGCAAAGTTGTGCAACCAGCGCAAGCGCTGGGTAGTTTGTTTGGCGTAAGCCTTAATTCAAGTTTCTTTGGTTTACCCATCAATATTCCAAGTTACGCATACTCAATTTTCCCAATTATTTTTGCCGCTTGGTTGGCACGTCCAGTAGGTAATTGGCTCAAAAAGCATTTGCCATTAGTATTACGTTCAATTTTCCAACCTTTGCTAACGCTATTAATTGTGGGATCAGTCGTTGTTGTTGTCGTTGGACCAGCTATCACTTTGGTATCACAAGGTATTTCAACAATTGTTAACTGGCTTTTGCACTTAAATTATCCATTATCTGGTTTGATTATTGGTGGTTTGTATCAAGCGCTCGTTATCTTCGGTTTGCATTGGATGGTTGTGCCATTGATTGCTAATGAAATTGCGCAGACTGGTCACTCTACTTTGAATGCAATTGTGAACTTTACTATGATTGCACAGGGTGCTGGTGCTTTGGCGGTTTGGGCTAAGACCAAGATTCCATCACTTAAGGGATTGGCTGGTGCGGGCTTCCTATCAGCGATGGCAGGTATTACAGAACCAGCAATGTATGGTATTAATTTGAAGTATGGCCGTGTATTTTGGATGGCTAACATTGGTGGTGCTGTCGGCGGCTTAATTGCCGGTTTGTTCAACTTGAATATGTACGGATTCACAGGATCACTGATTGGCTTCCCATCATTTGCGGTACCAAAGGGTCAAACAGGTGCGGATAATAATATGTTGATTTTCTGGGTGGCTTCGATTGCGACAATTGCGGTGTCGTTTGCGATGGTTTACTTCTTCGGATTTAAAGATTCAGATACAGGTCAAATTAAGACTGTTGAAAAGAAGAACGCCTTTAAAGACGCAGTTGCCAAGTAAAGTGAGAATTGTTTAAGGAGTGAACATGACAAATGAAAATTGGTTATTAACTTACAACGACATTGTTGGTGGTGTTAAAAATTACGGTCGCGAGAGTTTGCTAACTTTAGGAAATGGCTTTCTGGGCTGGCGTGGTGCGCTTGTGACAAACGCTTATGATGATGATTTTTATCCCGGGTTGTATGGCGCTGGTATTTTTAACCAAACATCAACACCCGTTGCAGGGCGCGACGTCATTAATGAAGACCTTGTGAATTTGCCCAATATAGCCTTAATCAAGGTACAAATTGATGGTGAATCTCTGTTAATCAACAACTCAACTATCAAATCACTAAAGCGCAGCCTGAATTTTAAAACGGGTGAATTGACAGATGATTATCAAGTGCAGGTGGCGGGAAACTCACAACATTTTGTCACCATTAAAACGGTTAAGGTGATTAATCCGGTTCATTGGCATCAGTTAGGTTTACGTTTTCAAATCACCTCAAATTATGACGCACACATTGCGATTGATGCGATTATTGATGGCAGCGTCGAAAACAAAAATGTGGCACGCTATCGTGATTTTGACTCACAAGAATTTGATGTCCAGTCAGTTCATGACGATCTGATGATCATCAAAACACGAACAACTGATGTTACTGTTGCTTTAGCAGCAAAAACAATAGGTGAAAGTGTTGAAAAAATGATAAAAACTGAAAATCAGGTGACAACACACATCGAACGTGATTGTCAGGCCGGACAATCGTTCACAATTGAACGGGTGATGGCAGTTGCAAGCAGTTTAGAGACAAACGGCGATCTTGCTGAATTTGTTCAAAATGAAACAGCTAACACGACTTTTGAAGAAATTCAACGAGAGAGTCATGATTATTGGCAATCATTATGGCAAACCAAAGATATTCAAATTAGTGGCGACGATGCCATGCAAAAGTTGACGCGTATGAATATTTTTCACCTTAATCAGATGGCTAATCCAAACGCAAATCCATATTTGGATGCTTCGGTTGGCTCTCGTGGTTTGACTGGTGAGGGGTATCGTGGTCATATTTTCTGGGATGAATTATTTGCACTACCATATTACTCAGCAAACGAACCCAAATCGGCTAGTGCTGTTTTGAATTATCGCACGAAGCGGTTGTCAGCGGCTGAAAAAAATGCTATATCAGAGAACGAATCAGGTGCGATGTATCCTTGGCAATCAGGCATGTATGGTGACGAGCAAAGTCAACTGATTCATTTAAACACAGTTGATAACACTTGGATTCCAGATAATTCTAGATTACAACGCCACATTTCATTAGCAATTGCCTATAATATGTGGGTTTATCAGCAGGTGACAGGACACTATGACCATCTTGATAAAGGCGGTTTAAACATGTTAATCCAAATTGGGCGTTTTTGGATTAACAAAGCAGAGAAGATCGGTGACCGTTACCAAATTAAAGGCGTTATGGGACCTAACGAATTCCATGAAGAAATTCCCGGCGCTCATGCTGGCGGATTGCTAAATAACGCTTACACAAACGTTATGGTGGTTTGGTTGTTGAACTATCTGCATGATTTATCGCAGAACGTCAAGATTGACTTTGATGCGGCATCACGAGCAGTCGGCTATACCAAAAATGAAGCGGAAAAAGCAGAAAACATCCGTCATCATTTGAAGTTATCCATTGATGATCGTGGCATTGTCGAACAATATGAAGGTTTCTTCAAACTTGAGCAACTCGATTTTTCAGCATATCAAGCTAAGTATGGTGATATTCATCGAATTGATAGGATCCTCAAGGCAGAGGGCAAGTCGCCTGATGATTATCAGGTCATTAAACAGGCAGACTTTCTAATGCTACTGTATAACCTAGGTGCGCAACAGACAGAGTCACTGATTCATCAACTTGGGTATCAATTACCCGATAATTGGTTAGCAAAAAATACAGCTTATTACTTAGACCGCACAACACATGGTTCAACGACTTCTCGCCCAGTATTTGCTGGTATCTATGTCGAGTTGGCGCGACAAGGTGATACAAAATTTGAAACACAAGCGTACGATTTTTTGACAGACGCAATTGGTTCTGATTATTATGATATTCAAGGTGGTACAACCGCAGAGGGTGTTCACATGGGTGTCATGGGCGAAACATTATCAGTCATTCAAAATGATTATGCTGGAGTTGATTTGTTACACGGTCAGTTCACCATTAATCCACGATTACCAAAACAGTGGGCTGAATTACACTTTACACAGCAATATCGTGGTACCTTAATTGATATTGATATCAAGCCAACTGTCATGGTATTGATGAGTGATCAAGCAACAACTGTTCACGTTTATGGCAAAGCGATTGATTTGGTAGCTGGAGAGGCAAAAGAGGTGTCTTATCATGGTTAATTTTTCAGAAATAAAAGGCTTTACATTCGATTTAGATGGTGTCATCACGGATACCGCTAAGTTTCACGAGCAAGCTTGGCATGATTTGGCTACGTCCTTGAATGTGCCTTGGTCGGCCGAATTAGGGCGTCAACTTAAAGGTATTAGTCGTATGGATTCGCTAAATATGATTTTAGCTGAAGGTGGTCATGAAAATGACTACACAGATGATGAAAAATCAGCATTTGCGGCACAAAAAAATCAACATTATGTTGCATTAATTCAAGCGTTGACACCGGCAGATATTTTGCCCGGAATGACTGAATTTCTAGCCGAAATAAAACGTGAAGGTTACGTCGCGAGTGTTGCCAGTGCTTCAAAAAATGCACCAACGATACTCAAAAAATTAGGCATCATGGCTGATTTTGTCGGCATTGTGGATCCAGCCACGTTATCACATGGCAAACCAGATCCTGAAATATTTACCAAAGCAGGGGAGTTATTGAAGCTACAACCAACACAAATCATTGGGTTGGAAGATGCCAGTGCAGGCGTGCAGGCAATCAAAGGTGCAGGACAAACGGCACTGGGCATTGGTACAGCAGCTAAAGAGGCTCAACCAAACATTTGGTTTGCTGAGACCAAGGAAATTTCCTTGGCTAATATCTCAAAACAAATGAATGGATAACAAAATAAAATCACCGTAATTTGATTTACGGTGATTTATTTTTAAGTTTCAGGATTAGGCGTTGTCAACGCATTATTTCTAATGAAACTACGAAAGGTCTTGAAAGTATCAGCAAATAATTCGTCTGGTTCAATATTTAACATTTCTTTCGGGAAAAAGAATCGCTGATCAAGTGACGCTTTACCTTTAATCGCAGCGACGAGTGTTGATAAATCAGAGAGTTCGCGGTGGGTCCCATCAGCCAACAAAAAGTCAATTTGCGTTCGCGGCTTGGCCACGTTGGGTTTGTAATCGTCGTATGGTAAGTCATAAGCATCGTTGCGTGCTGTGTAGTAATCAGGGTTAAAACCCGCGTTATCCACAAGCTGTTCTAACTCGCCCAATAAAGGTGCTGTTTCATTGGTGATAGCAATTGACTTGAGTGGGCGACGTCCAAGAAAACGCTGTGATAAGTCCGATAAAATCGGATCGGGGTGAGATTGCCAGATATTGATATAAGTCATAAACACATTATCGTCGAGCTTGAGATAATCATCTAATTCCAATGGCTTTTCATCAAATAGGGGCGCCAAAAGTGGGCCGACGAAGTCCTTTTCAGGCACAGGATTATGATGGCTGGCTTGATAAAGCTCGCGAACACGTGTCAAAATATGTTCTAACAGCACTTCCATGCCACGTGAGACAGGGTGAAAATAAACTTGTAAATACATCTGATAACGTGACACAACATAGTCTTCAACGGCATGCATACCGGCGATATCAAAGGCAATGCCGGTTGGGGTTGGGCGCATGGTACGCAAAATACGATCAATATCAAATTCACCGTATTTAGTACCAGTAAAATAAGCGTCACGTAATAAATAATCCATACGATCAACGTCAACTTGACTAGAAATTAATTGCACGACTTGTGGATTTTCATAAGTTTTAGCAATAACACTAGCCACTTTATTAGGAAAATCTGTTGATACTTGTGCCAAAATCGTGTGTACGGCCGTATCACCCATGATAATTTCCCGTGTAATTGCTTCATGATCTGTGCCAAATAGGTGTTCAAATGTATGAGAAAATGCACCGTGTCCGACATCGTGAAGTAAGGCAGCGACAAGCGTGACTAAGCGCTCATTTGAATCCCACACATCGCCATAATATTGATCGAAGTGTTCGGTAATCTGTCGAGCAATCTCGTAGGCGCCCACAGAGTGGCCAAAACGTGAATGTTCCGCCCCATGAAACACTGAACTGGTAATGCCAAGTTGCTTCACGCGACGCAACCGCTGAAATTCAGGGGTGTTAATCAAATCCAAAATAACTTGGTCTTGAATATGAATAAAATTATGAATAGGATCGCGTAGAACTTTTTCATTAGTAATTTTTTTATCTAACATCATATAGTATGCCCTTTTGTGCTTTCTTATATTATAATAGATTTTAGATTGAAATAGGGGCAGAATATGATAATTAACGGGCAATCGGACGTAAAAGTTCACCTAAAAACGAAAATTCGTCAGGGAAATGATATCGAAGACTTTCAATTTGATACAGATGGTCAGTTATTGTTAAAAAATGGCGCACTTTATTTGCGTTATACAGAGATTATTGACGATCAGACAACACAAGTCATGTTCAAAATTGATGATGAACGCGTGCGCTTAAATCGCTCTGGTGAGACAACAACCAAATTAGCCTTTGTGAAATCACAACGTGTTCCGGCTTTGTATCAAACACCTGCCGGACAAATGCAAATTGAAACGTTAACAACATTATTAGCGACTCACTTTGATTTGGCAAACTGGCGAGGTGAAGTTGACGTGGATTATGTTTTATATGCCAATCAACAAATTGTCGGACAATACGAAATTCGGTTGCAATTTAGCGCCAAATCTAGTATGCTAGACTAGTTAGAAACCCCGAAAGGACGTGCAATATGTCACTTACAACATTAGGCAATCACCCTAAAGAAGAATTAGCACTTGTCGAAATAGCAACTGCTGTTTTGACCGAACATAAAGAAGCAATGCCTTTCAGCTCACTCGTTCAAGAGATTCAAGACTTTTTGGAAATTGATTCAGAAACTTTTAAGCCACGTTTATCACAATTTTACACGGACTTAAATACAGACGGTTCATTCATTTCACTTGGTAATAATGAATGGGCATTACGTGCTTGGTATCCAGTTGATGCCATTGATGAATCAATTCATGAACTTGATGATGAAGAAGATGCACCTAAGCGTAAAAAGTCAGCTAAAAAGAAGGTCAATGTCTTCGCTGATAATGCATCTGATGATGATGTTATCGATTATAACGATGATGATCCAGAAGATGAAGATTTCACAACAGTTGAAGATGATGATGACGCCGAAGATGATTCTGAAGACGATGATGTGGCTGTTGACGACGATGATGACGATGCCAACGAAATTGACTTGAGTGAAGATGAATCAATTGATGCCAACATGACTGAATTAACTGGTGGTAATGATCTTGACGATCTTGGTGATGGTGATCAAGAAAAGTAATTTGAGATAGTTGGCTCAACTGGCAACAGTAAGTTGGATGATTATCATTTAAAAAGTATCTACAATAAGCAGTTAGTTATCGCGCGTGCCCCGATAACTAACTGTTTATTTTGCTATCATGAGAACATCAACTTTCTGACAAAACAAAATATTCATTAAATAAATAGTGAATGTTGAATATTTTTTGAAGTAGTGTATATTAAATGAGATAACACTAAATTAACATTTTTTAAATAACAATATAGCTAATTGAAAACGAGGTAATTATGAAAAAAATATTATCTATTGGTGGTTCGGATACGAGTGGCGGCGGGGGCATAGAGGCAGACATTAAAACGTTTGAAAGATATGATGAATTTAACGTAGTGGCGATAGAAAATATTGTCACTATGAATCCAAATAACTGGCAAGTTGCGCAATATTCAATGCCAACTGAAATTTTTTCAGCCCAACTGCAAACGACATTATCTATTCCGCTAGCGGGTATTAAGGTTGGTATGATTTCAGATATCAATAATTTTAATATTTTAATTGATTATCTCGAAACGGCTAACTTTGGTTGGTTGCTGGTGGATCCAGTGATGGCTACAAAGTTGACCATTGCTCATGACAAAACGATTGATTTGACAACTTATAAAAAGAAATTATTATCGAAGGCTGACATTGTGACGCCTAATGTTTTGGAAGCAGCATTGTTGACTGATGTCCAATCAATCAATAGTGTCTCTGAAATGAAAGAAGCAGCAAAGAAAATTTATGATTACGGCGTCAAAAATGTCGTGATTAAATCGGGGAACCGATTTGCTGACGGTTTAGCGACGGACTTATTGTATGATGGGACGAATTTTGAAGTATTCCAGAATGAAATCATAAAAACAGATTATAATCATGGGGCAGGATGTACTTTTTCGGCAGCAATTCTTGCTAATATGGTTAAAAATAAGTCAATCAGTGCTTCAGTTAAAGAAGCCAAAGAATTTACATTTCAAGCAGTTGCTAATGCGATTCAATTAAACCAGTTTGTGGGCCATGTGTGGCAGGGAGATAATCATTATGAAACAACATAATAGCGCCGTTATTAACATTGTACTGGTGGCATTGTTCACTAGTATTACCTTTGTTGCAACCAGTATACAGGTGCCAATGCCGGCATTAATTGGAAAACCTTTTGTGCATTTGGGAAATTCAGCAGTGCTATTGTCAGTACTACTTTTAGGATTTAAACGTGGTGCGCTTGCTGGCGGTTTTGGGCTAGCATTGTTTGATCTATTTCATGGCTATGTGATGGAAGCCCCTTATTACTTTTTTGAATGTTTCGTCGTTGGCGGCATTGCTACCTATGTATTTTCACTGGTTCACTATAAAAAACATGGGACGAGCGTTAAGTTAATTGTGGTTATTTTGGCGGCTGTCGTTACCAAGTTAGTCATGACAACAGGGCATAATTTTGTGATGAGTCTGTTCAAGGGTATGACCATACAACCTGCGATAGTAGCAACAATATCGTCCTTATTTCCAACTGTGATTAACTGTGTGATGACAATGATAGTTGTTTTTGTTGTCTATCGCTGGTTAGCAGAACGATTTGAACAGCTATTTGTCAAAAATAATTTCGTATAAACTTGATTATTGTGCTACATTGCTTGGTTAAAAATCTTGAACAGCACCTCAAATAGTTTCATGATAAAAAAATGTGATAAAAATAATTTTTTGATTTGACATTATTAACGAATGCGCATACAATGGGTATCAATATTATGAATAAGATAACAACACAATTGAACAACACATTTTTTGCCCTCCTTGTCCTCACGTGACTAGTAGGCTATTTTGTGTTAATCGTCTACTATTTTCTTTCAGAAATAGAGTAGACGGTTGGGATATCGGATTAAGCACCTAACTGTTTTGACAGTTAGGTGCTTTTTTGTAGCTTTTGGGAGAAACATGATCAACATAGAAAAATTTATTAAGACGAGAAAACATCTCAAGATATCGCAGGTTGCGCTTTGTTCAGGTATTTGCACGCAAGCCACACTTTCAAAATTTGAAAAACATCAACAAATTCCATCATTTGAGATTATGGTAGCGCTGTGTGAAAGAATAGGATTGACATTAAATGATGTGTTTCCAATAGCAGTTTCTTCACATCAAACACGCAATGAAAAGCTACTGACACAGGCTTTAAAAGCACTATTTTACCAAAATGTTACGCAATTTAAAAAGAATATTGAACAAGTAGCGCTGGATAAAATGCTTGATAAAGAGTTGTCAACCTATCAAATCGCCAAATACTTTTATACGGTAATTTTGTTGCAAGATGATAATCAAGCGAAGAAATTGGTATCGCACATTGATATTGCGTGTTTCAATCAACAATACAAATTATTGTTTTATGCGATAACCAGTCATTATTATTATCGATGTGGTCAATTTACCAAGGCGCAACAAGCGTTTGAAGACGTGTGGCGTCATCAAAAATCAAATGCTGTCAATGACCACACCGGTTGCCAAGAAGCAATTGTCTATCTACTAGCAGAATATCAGATGTTGATGAAAAATTATCAAGTGGCAATGATGTTAGCCACTTATGGAATTGATTTAGCCAATGCCAGTGATAGCACCTATTTTTTGGAAAACTTCTTCTGGCAATTGGTGCAAGCAAGCGACATGTGGCATAGTCAAAAATTTATTGTCAATGAAATGATTGAAAATGCGCGTGTAATTGCTAAAATACATAATAACGAAGCTATCCTAAAAAAGCTCAGTCAACGCAAAGGGGGAAATAAAAATGACAACACTCAAGGTTGAAAACTTACATGTCTCAGTGGCAGGAAAAGAAATTTTGAAAGGGGTTAATTTGGTTGTTAATACTGGTGAAATTCATGCCATTATGGGACCAAACGGTACTGGTAAATCGACACTATCGCAAACCATTATGGGACATCCAGCTTATGAGGTGACTGAAGGTCATATTACCATTGACGATCAAGATTTAGCTGACATGTCAGTTGACCAACGCGCACGCGCCGGTTTGTTTTTAGCCATGCAATACCCATCAGAAATTCAAGGCGTGACCAACGCTGAATTCATGCGGGCAGCCATTAACGCGCGTCGTCCAGAAGATGATCAAATTGGTGTTATGTCATTCATTGAAAAACTGGATGAAAAACGTGAATTTTTATCTATGTCTGAAGAAATGGCGGAACGTTATCTTAATGAAGGTTTCTCAGGCGGGGAGAAAAAGCGCAATGAAATTTTGCAAATGATGATGATTGAACCAAAAATTGCGATTTTGGATGAAATTGACTCAGGATTAGATATTGATGCTTTGAAAGTTGTTTCCCGAGGCGTTAATGACATGCGATCTAGCGATTTTGGCGCGTTAATGATTACTCACTATCAGCGACTTCTGGATTATATTGTGCCAGACTTTGTTCATGTGATGATGGGCGGCAAAATTGTCAAAACAGGTGGCGCCGAATTGGCCAAAAAGCTGGAAACTGAAGGCTATGCTGGTCTTCGAGATGAATTGGGTTTGAGTGTTCAGTTAACTGACGAAGATGTGAACTCATATTTTGTGGAGGATTAATATGGCTGATACTCATGCAATCCAATCTTTACCATTGCCTACATTTGCCAAAGTACGGTATAACGCGTGGCAACTAGATGATATGATACCAGCCACTGAAACAGCCACGACACCATTTTTTATGAAAAATAAAGAAAATGGTATCGAAGTGAGTGGATTATCGACAACCTACCAACATTTGACCGAGGCGTTGACTGCTCAAGGTGTGATTTTGATGAGCATGGTTCAAGCAAAAATCGACTATCCGGCTCTGCTAGAAAAAATGGTTGGCACCGTCATTACTAAGACAACCGATCGTTTATCCGCACAAAATTTTGCGCAATTTAATACAGGAATTTTTGTATATATCCCAGAAAACGTCCAATTTGATGACGTTTTGCATTTAACATTAAATCATTTGGCTGCCTCTGGCAAAGATTTGGTTGCGCGTATTTTTGTTTATATTGGTGCAAATGCTAAGGTGGATATTTTGCAAGAAATACACACGATAAGCGATCAAAAAACCAAAGCTTCAGTTGTTGTTGAAGTCATCGCTGATGTTGGTGCCCAAGTAACTTATGCTAATATTGACGCCTTTAACGAGCAAACAACAGCTTATATTAATCGTGAGGCTGAAGTGAGAGACCATGCCACACTTGATTGGCAAAATGCTGAATTTAATGATGGCAATGCGATAATCCGCTTAGCTAGTCAATTGAATGGTGAGGGGGCTACCTCACATGCCAATGTCATTGGGCTGACAACTAAAAAGCAAACACAAGGATTTGTGACCACTATCTTGAATCGTGGGCGGCATACATTAGGGCATATTTTCCAGCGAGGTGTCATTTTAAACCGCTCAACTCTAGTATTTAACGGTATTGGCAAAATTATTAAAGGCGCACAGGGTTCAGATGCACAACAAGAGTCACGTGTTTTGATGTTATCACGTCGAGCACGCGGTGATGCTAATCCACTATTATTAATTGATGAAAATGATGTGACTGCTGGTCATGCCGCTTCCGTTGGTCGTGTTGATGAGGATCAAATGTATTATTTAATGAGTCGAGGCATTAGTGAACAAGTTGCTCGAAAACTGGTTATTCGCGGATTTATGGGTGAAGTATTAGCAAAAATGCCAACAAAGGAAGCGCAACAGCAGGTAGTGACGGAAATTGACAGAAAGTTAAAACATGAAGATGAATCAAACTGATTTTCCAATACTTAACCAAAAAATTAATGGCGAACCTCTGATATATTTCGATAGCGCTGCAACTTCGCAGAAACCTCAATTTGTCATCGATGCCATCACTGATTACTATCAAAACGACAATGCTAATGTGCATCGTGGTATTTATGAATTATCACAACGTGCTACCAATTTATATGAAAAAGCGCGAGACAAGGTCCAAAAATTGATACATGCCAAAAGGCGAGAAGAAGTGTTGTTCACACGTGGCACAACTGAATCGTTGAATTGGCTGGCAAGTACTTATGGTGTAGAAAATGTTAAACAAGGAGATGAAATTCTCTTATCGTACATGGAACATCATTCTAATATTGTTCCGTGGCAACAGTTGGCCAAGCGGGTTGGTGCTAGCTTGAAATATATTGCTCTTAAAGAAGACGGTACCTTAGACTTGGCGGATGCCGAAGCAAAACTGTCTGATAAAACCAAAATCGTATCAGTTACTCATGCTTCGAACGTGTTGGGTGTGGTCAATCCAATTAAAAAATTAGCTCAGATGGCACATGAACACGGTGCCATCATGATTGCTGACGGGGCACAATCAGTGCCTCACATGGCAATAGACGTGCAAGAAATGGGTGTTGATTTTTTTGCTTTTTCAGGTCATAAAATGCTGGGACCAACCGGTATTGGTGTGCTGTACGGCAGGTATGATGTGTTAAATCAAATGCGACCAGCACAATTTGGTGGCGAAATGATTGAATTTGTCGATTTACATGAAGCAACGTTTCAACCATTGCCTTGGCGCTTTGAAGCGGGGACACCAAATATTGCTGGTGCTATTGGTCTGGGAGCTGCTGTGGACTATCTAACAAATATCGGGATGTTTGAGGTAGCGAAATACGAACAATCACTTGTTGATTATGCTTTGCCAAAGCTTAAAAGTATTGATGGTCTGACTGTCTATGGTCCGCAAGAAAGTGAACAGCACACTGGTGTAATCGCATTTAATATAGCGGGTATTCATGCGCATGATTTAGCGACTGCATTGGATCAAGAAGGTATTGCGGTACGAGCAGGACACCATTGTGCACAGCCACTGATGCATTATTTAGATGTTGCTGCGACTGTTCGTGTTAGTTTTTACATCTATAATACACGTCAAGAAATTGATCGCTTTGTTGCCACCTTAGGAAAAATTAAGGAGTACTTTAACCGTGAGTTTGCATAATTTAGATTATTTGTACCGTCAAACGATTATGGCATACGCGCAACATCCGCACCATTATCAGCCTATGTTGGGAACCGAAAATTATCATATTCGAAAGTATAATCCGACCTGTGGTGATGTCATTGATTTGGCTTTTAATATAGATCATGATATTGTGACTGATATTCATTTTTATGGGGATGGTTGTGCTATATCGAAATCTTCCGCTTCGATAATGACGGATTTAGTTATCGGGAAAAATACCAGCCAGATTACTCAGCTAGTAGATCAATTTTCAAAAATGGTTCGTGGCGAAGCGGGAAATTATAACGCTCTTGGGGAAGCGCAAATTCTTTCAGGTGTGACTAAATTCCCAACGCGAATCAAGTGTGCAACTTTAGCATGGCATGCTTTGGCAGAATTATTAGCAATAGAAAAATAAGAGGGGTGCAAGCATGGAAATAGACAGACAAGTAGCTATTGATCAAACAAAGGCAGCTATTTCAAATGATAAGGCGACTGAATTAGGCTTTCAAGACGATTATCAAGCAGTTTTTTCGACGGGTAAAGGACTAAATGAAAACATTATCCGTCAAATCTCAGCTAAAAAAAATGAACCGGAGTGGATGCTGGATTACCGATTGCAAGCATATCAAACATATCTCAAAATGCCAATGCAGCAATGGGGACCGGATCTAAGCGAAATCAATTTTGATGATATTTATTACTATAACAAGCCAACCAATGACAAATATCGTGACTGGGATGACGTGCCAGCGGAATTGAAAGCCACCTTTGAACGCTTGGGTGTTCCAGAAGCCGAACGGAAGTGGCTAGCCGGCTCTTCTGCACAATATGAGTCCGAAGTGGTTTACCATCGCATGAAAGAAGAATTTGCTAAGACAGGGATTATTTTTACCGACACAGATACTGCGGTCCAAGAATATCCCGAGCTTATTCAAGAATACTTTGGGTCACTTGTCAAACCAACCAACAATAAATTAGCGGCCTTAAATTCAGCAGTTTGGTCTGGTGGTACATTCATTTATGTACCGAAAGGTGTCCACGTGACGACACCGATTCAGTCTTATTTTCGAATTAATACTGAAAATGAGGGTCAGTTTGAACGGACATTGATTGTTGTTGACGAAGGGGCACATGTTGATTATGTTGAAGGGTGTTCAGCACCAATGTATTCAGGGGATGCGCTGCATGCTGCTGTGGTAGAAGTGATTATTAAAAAAGATGGCTATTGCCGCTACACGACGATTCAAAACTGGTCAAATAATGTCTATTCATTGGAAACAAAACGTGCAGCAGCGCATGAAAATGCCACAATGGAATGGGTTGATGGTAATTTTGGTTCAAAAACCACGATGAAATATCCATCAGTTTATTTGGAGGGCGAGGGTGCAAAAGGCACCATGTTATCAATTGCCGTTGCTGGCGAAGGCGTTAATTTAGATTCTGGCGCGCAAATGATTCATAATGCCAAAAATACCTCGTCATCTATCATTTCAAAATCAATTGCACACGATGGTGGTGCCACAGATTATCGCGGTACAGTGAAATTTGGTCGCGAGTCTGATGGGTCATTTGCTCACGTCGAGTGTGACACAATTTTAGTTGATGATAAATCGTCAGCCGATACGATTCCATATAATACAATTTTGAATGGCAATGTGTCGATGGAACATGAGGCAAAAGTTTCACGTGTTTCCGAAGAGCAATTGTATTATCTCATGACACGTGGTATTTCTGCTGAAAAAGCCACAGAGATGATTATTATGGGCTTTATTGAGCCATTCACAAAAGAGCTGCCAATGGAATATGCGGTTGAGTTAAATCGATTAATGAAATTTGAAATGGTGGGATCGGTAGGATAAGCTATGAATCAAAAAATTGAGGCAAGTATTATGGATGCTTTGACAACGGTCATTGACCCAGAACTGCGAGTGGATATCGTTAATTTGGGACTAATTAACGGTGTTGCTATCAGCGCAAGCGGTGACGTCACTGTTAATATGACGTTGACAACAATGGGGTGCCCGCTGATTGGTGTGTTGGAAGAAATGATTGATGACGCATTAAAAATTTTGCCTGAAGTTAAGACAACCAAAGTTGAACTCACTTGGCAACCAGCTTGGGAAATCAATAGAATGTCACGATACGCTAAAATGGCGTTAGGATTATAGCGTGGCAAAATTATATAAATTTGGAATAAAATACACCTGAAAATTGACGATAAATGACATACCCGCTATGATTGGATTATTAAATTAAAAGGAAGTGTTTCACATGAGAAATCAGGCCACAGTACAAATTAACAAAACAAACGCAGCCCTTCTCCTCAACTTGCTTAGACTACCCTAACAAGTTGAGCTTTTGAGCTAGTTGTTAGGTATTTATCTAATGGCTAGTGAATAAAAGGATGTGAGTGCATAATCCCGGACTAGTCATATTGACTAATCCGGGATTTTAATTTAAGGAGAAAATTATGGCAAGCAAAGTAACTTTTTATGACACAACAATGCGTGATGGTGAACAAACAATTGGGGTTAACTTTTCAATTGACGAAAAGATTGAAATAGCAAAAGGACTGGATAATTATGGCGTTGCCGCCATTGAAGCGGGATTTCCTGCGGCTTCTCAGAAAGATTTTGAGGAAGTTAAAAAAATTGCAGAAGTTGTGGATAATGCAAAAGTTGTCGGTTTGGCACGAATGGTCAGAAACGATATTAATGCCGTTATTGAGGCAACTAAGAATGCAAAACATCCAATGATTCACGTGTTCATTGCAACTTCACCCATTCATCGTGAGTTCAAATTGCACATGACTAAAGAAGAAATATTGGACAAAATCAAAGCAGACGTTACTTTTACTAAGCAATATATGCAAGACATTGTGTTTTCACCTGAAGACGCGACGAGAACTGAACCTGATTTTTTGGTAGCCAGCGTGCAAACAGCCATTGACGCCGGAGCAACAATGATTAACATACCAGACACAGTTGGTTATGATACGCCAGAAGAATATGGTGAGGTTTTTGAAAACTTACGTCAAAATATTATTGGTTTTGACACAGTTGGTTGGTCAACTCATACGCATAATGATTTGGGAATGGCAACAGCTAATGCTTTGGCAGGCATTGCGCATGGGGCGACGGAAATTCAGGGCACAATTAATGGTATTGGTGAACGCGCTGGAAATGTTGACATGATTGAAGCAGCCGCAGCGATTCAAGTGCGTCATGAAAAGTTTAATGTTGAAACGGATATTGTCCTAGCGCAGTCGAAAACTATTTCTGACGTTGTCGCACGCGCAACCCACATGCCAGTTGCGGGTAATAAACCAATTATGGGACGCAATGCCTTTGCTCATGAATCTGGTATTCATCAAGATGGCTACTTAAAAAATCCAGAAACATATGAGATTTTGAAGCCAGAAATGGTTGGTGCTACGGCGTCCTTACCTTTAGGTAAATTGTCAGGATCGCATGCCGTCATGTCAAAACTAAATAGCTTAGGTTATGAGGTGACGCGTGATGATATGAAAATAATTTTTCCTATTTTTAAGTTAGTTGCTGAAGCGTCTGATTTGATTACAGATGAGCAATTAAAGGTGATTATGCAAGTCGTTGCAGAAAAAGAAATGGTGAGTTATCAATAATATGACATCCGTTAAAAAAATAGTAGTTTTAAAAGGCGATTATATTGGTCCGGAAATCATGACAGCCGGGTTATCAGTATTAGATGCTGCGACAAGGAATGAAGCATTTTCCTATGAACTTATAGATGCACCTTTTGGTGGTGATGGTATTGATCGAGCTGGTGATCCTTTACCCCAATCGACTATTGATGTTTCAAAGCAAGCTGATGCGGTGCTCCTTAGTGCAATTGGTGGACCGAAATGGGATAATGCGCCACGACGCCCAGAACAAGGGTTATTAGAAATTAGATCAAAACTTAATTTATTTGCTAATATACGGCCAACAAAAGTGACTCAAGCGCAAATTGACCGCTCACCACTGAAGCCAGAGTATGTTGAAAATACGGATTTTGTAATCGTTCGTGAGCTGACCTCTGGTGCTTATTTTGGAAAACCACGTAAGCTCGAAGCACATCAAGCCATTGATACGATGTATTACAGTGAAGAAGAAGTGACTCGTATTATGCACCAAGGTTTTAAAATGGCGCAAAGGCGGCGTAAGCATGTCACGATTGTTGATAAGTCGAATGTATTGGCTACATCAAAGTTTTGGCGAAGGATTGCTCATGAAATTGGCGAAAGTTACCCAGATGTAACAATCGACGATTATTATGTTGACGCGATGACAATGGCAATTATGACTAAGCCCGCAACATTTGATGTTGTGATTATACCTAATTTGTTTGGGGACATTTTAAGTGATGAAGCAGCACAAATTACAGGCTCCATTGGGCAAATACCATCTATGTCAGTTGGTGAAAGCGGTCCTAATTTGTATGAACCAATTCACGGTTCAGCACCTGATATTGCTGGTCAAGGCATAGCCAACCCCATTTCTATGGTGAATACGGTAGCAATGATGTTATCAGAAAGCTTTGATGAAAAAAAGATTGCCAATAAAATTACTGCAGCAGTAGATTACGTTATTGAAAATCACTATGTGACGCCAGACATGGGTGGCACAATGACGACCGATGAAGTCACACAAAAAATGATTGATTACATCAAAAAATATGAATCGGCGGATATAAAATGAGCAAAACACTATTTGATAAAATTTGGGAAAAACACGTCATTACTGGGGAAGTTGGTGAGGCTCAACTGATTTATGTCGATTTGCATTTGGTACATGAAGTGACCTCGCCTCAACCCTTTGATGGGTTGAGAAGTACAAATCGCCGGGTGAGACGACCAGATCTAACTTTTGCAACCATGGATCATAATGTACCAACGAAAGATATATTTAATGTGCAAGATCAAATGTCTCGATTGCAGATGGACACATTAGTCAAAAACACGAAAGAATTTAACATCCCATTAGCATCAATTGGTGATGACAAACAAGGCATTGTGCATATTGTGGGACCCGAACGCGGTCTAACACAGCCTGCAAAAGTAATCGTATGTGGTGATTCCCATACAGCAACTCACGGTGCGTTTGGCGCAATCGCCTTTGGTATTGGTACTTCCGAAGTTGAGCACGTGCTAGCGACTCAAACGATTTGGCAGGTGAAACCAAAAACCATGGGGATTAAGGTTACTGGGAAGCTGCCTAAAAATACGTACGCCAAAGACATTATCATGGGCATCATTGCTAAATATGGGGTGTCATTTGGTGTCGGCTATGCGATTGAATTTTACGGAGAAACTGTTGAAAATCTTTCAATGGAAGCACGTATGACGATGTGTAACATGTCAATTGAAGCTGGTTCAAGAACTGGTATGGTACAGCCAGATCAAACGACATTTGATTACATTGAGGGTCGTGAACAAGCACCCAAGAATTTTGAAACTGCAAAAGAGTATTGGTCACAATTCTATACAGATGATGAAAGTGATTTTGATAAGATACTGACCTTTGATGTATCAAATTTGAAGCCGATGGTGACATGGGGAACAAATCCAGGCATGGCAACAGCTGTTGATCAGTATTTGCCAGAAATTAAAGATGAAAATGATGCTAATGCCTATGAATATATTGGTTTACACCCCAATATGAAGCCAGTTGATATTAATTTGGATTACATTTTCATTGGCTCATGCACGAACAGCCGTTACGAAGATCTTGAAATTGCTGCAAATATGATGAAAGGGCATCATTTAGCGCCCAACGTCACTGCATGGATCGTGCCAGGTAGTCGTGCCATTAGAAATCGTGCAATTAAAACAGGCATTGCTAAAATATTTAAAGATGCTGGGTGTGAATGGCGTGAACCAGGATGCTCAGCATGTTTGGCAATGAATCCTGACAAAATACCGGCTGGCAAACATGTTGCGTCAACATCAAATAGAAACTTCATTGGACGCCAAGGGGCAGGATCAAGAACGCATTTGGCTTCTCCAGCGATGGTTGCTGCGGCAGGAATTGCTGGTCACTTTGTTGATATTACGACAGATGAATTTGTATAGGGGGATAATATGGAAGCTTTTGTAAGCGAAGTAGGCAGAGCGGTTGTGATTCCAAATGACAACATTAATACTGATATTATCTTGCCTAAACAATTTTTGAAAAACATTTTGAAAACCGGATTTGGGAAAGATTTATTTTATGACTGGCGTTACAATACCGACGGCTCATTAAATGAGGCATTCGAGCTAAACAAACCAGAACATAAGGGTGCTTCAATTTTGATTACAGGCAATGACTTTGGATCAGGATCATCACGAGAACATGCAGTATGGGCGTTAACGGATTATGGATTTAGAGCAGTAATTGGCGGCGGATTTTCAGACATTTTTTACATGAATTCAACCAAGAATGGCTTGCTACCAATTGTGTTGCCTGAAGAAAATCGGAAAATATTGCGAGGCATTCAAGCAGATGAAACTATTCAAATTGATTTACCTGAACAAACTGTGACTTATAAAAATAATATTTTCCATTTTGATATTAATTCACAATGGAAAGAAAAATTTATCAATGGTGAAGACGATATTGATAACACAATGAAATATGAAAAATTGATTTCAGCGTTTGAAAAGCAACGACCAAATTTTGGATAAACGAGCAAATCATTTATAAATCAGAAACAAAAAGCAATATATTAAAAGGATGGTATTTTATCATGACAGAAGCAACAACAGCAAAGATTCATTGGAATGGTGGCGTTCAAGCTGAAGCCATTAATATCTTGAAAGAAGATGGCGGAATGATTGTGAGTCCAACAAAAGTGGGTTACATTATCATGACTTCAGACGATAAAGGATTAGAAAGAAAGTTTGCTGCCAAAAATCGCAAGCGTAACAAGCCAGGTGTCGTATTATGTGGTTCAGTAGAACAAGTTAAAGAATTAGCGCAAATGACACCAGAAATCGAACAAATGTATCAACAACATTGGAATGAGGATATTTTGTTGGGGTGCATCTTACCATGGCAAGCAGAAGCTAAGAGCAAGATACCAAATGACGGTACAAAAGATTTGATGATGGATCAACGTGAAACGAGTTGTTTTGTTATCAAGTTTGGTACACCAAGTGAAAATATCGCCAAAGAAATGTGGGAAAAGTATGGCAAGTTCTCGTTTGCAAGTTCAGCTAATCCTTCTGGTAAAGGAAACCGTGGTTTGGTAGCTGGTATTGGTGATCAAATTGAAAATGCTGCTGACCTAATTATTGAGGCCGATGATTATGTGGCATCAATTCAACCTGATAAGACGCTGGACACACGTTACGAACAAGGTGTGATGGTATCAATGGTTGACGAAGCAGGTCAGCTTATCCCAGAACAAAATGGTGCTGTTGGTGTTCAACCAGCACCAATCGTTATTCGTAAAGGATTAGATGTCGACAAAATCATGAAAATTATGAGTGATATTTTCTCGTCATGGGATTATCGTCACGGATTTTATTATTAAACGTTTGACAAAATGAAAATTTAATAATATAATTTTAATTATATTGTTAAATAAATAACAAAAAAAGAGGTAAAATTATGCATAAAACAATGAAGCAAGTCAATCATTCTCTCCTCTACCTACTCCTCAATTGAGGTTTAGTAGGTTCTTTGAGTGACTATCTACTAAATAAAAATCGTTTGGTAGATAGTTGGGACAACATTAAAAACACCCCAACTTTAATATGGTTGGGGTGTTTTTGTGTTGATGCACTCAAAGCAACAAATGTAGTCAGCGATTATCGATCACCTTCTCGTCAAAGTAGCATGTTGAAAGGACATAATTTGTCTACTAAGGACACCATTTGTTCGCTATGTTTACCAGAGAATATATCCTATGATAATCTTATTTTTACAGTGCAAGGAGAAGAAAAAACATGATGTTAAGCACACAAAAACAAACAACGTTACAGTCAGATGCAATGCGCTATGGTGCAATAATCGTCCTTTTTTTAATTTCAGGAATAATGTTATTAATGACCAGTGCTGCGCAGTATCCTGAAATGATAGCAATGGCTTATTTGTCGTTCACCATGGGACTAAGGCATGCATTTGATGTCGATCATATTGCTGCCATTGATAACATGACGCGTAAAATGCTAAATGATGGCAAAAATACGCGCGGTGTCGGCTTCAGTTTTTCATTTGGTCATTCAATGGTTGTGGTATTGATGGCAATGGCAACAGTTTTATTTGTCGAGTGGGCCAAACATGCCATGCCGGTTTTTGAACATATTGGTGGCGCCTTAGGGACTTCAATTGCAGCTGCTATGTTGATAATGTTAGCTATTGTCAATAGTTTTATTTTGCGTGATATTTGGGTGAAATTTACGGCAATGCATCATCGCAATGGTGTGGATGATAAGCAGGAACAAGTTAACACCTCTAAAATATATCGTTTGTTTTTGAAGTTATTGGGCATGATCAAGCATAATTGGCAAGTGGCAATCGTTGGTTTTTTGTTTGGTTTAGGCTTTGATACTGCGACACAAATTGCGGTTTTGGCCACGTCTGCTACCGCTGCTAATGAGGGAATACCATGGTATTCAACCATGGCTTTTCCGTTGCTGTTTACTGCGGGGATGTGTTTGATGGATACTGTTGACGGCTTCTTTATGAGTACAACATATCATTGGGTATTTTCATCACCATATCGAAAAGTCTATTATAATTTGACGATTACAGGCATTTCTATTTTAGCTGCTGGGTTCATTGGGTTTGTGGACTTTATTCAATCATTTTCCGTCATGCTTGGCTGGCAAAATGGTTTAACGAGATGGGCAAACGCGCTGGATTTTAATCAAATGGGTATCATCTTGGTTGGGTTGTTTGTTGTTGCTTGGATTATTGCCATTACTATCTGGCATGTGTTTCATTTAGCTGAAAAGGATGAAGAACAAGTCATATAGATTAATTTGAGCTTAAAAATGAGTGATATAAGAAAATTTGTAACTACGAAAATATGGAGGTGTTAACTAGATGTTCAGGGCCTGTTAAAAGAATACAACTTAGTTGAAAAAAGGGGTTGCTTTTTTTTAGAAAAGTCTGTAATATATATAAATGTGCTAAGGCATAAGAAATGCTCCTGTAACTCAGTTGGTTAGAGTAGGGGATTTTTAATCCCAAGGTCCTCGGTTCGAATCCGAGCGGGAGCACTGAGTTAATCAGGCGACCTTGGGTGATCCACAAAAAACAGAATTCTTAGGAATTCTGTTTTTTATTTGCTTAAAATAGTAAATTAGTGTATTATTGATGAAAACGTTGAAGAGGACAAGTAACTATTGTTGTTGTTGAAGAGATGCCATACTTGGTGAGAGTGGCAAAGCAATGATGGTGAATAACTACCTCCGAAGTGACATACGATTAGCGCACGTGAAAGTATGACCGGTGTCATTGGTCGTTATTCCAATGAGAGTGAAATGAATTGGCTATTTTTGATGACGGCTGATATGACTAAGGTGGTACCGCGCGAAAAGCGCCCTTGAATTTTTATTCGAGGGCGCTTTTATTTGTTTAAAAAAGAGGATGGACGAGTTATGGCAGGAAAAGAATTAAATCGTGATTTATCATCACGTCAAATGCAGATGATTGCACTAGGTGGCACGATAGGTGTCGGCCTTTTCATGGGATCTTCAGCAACTATTAAATGGACAGGTGTTTCTGTCCTGTTGGCATACGCATTGGCTGGTTTAGTGCTGTATTTGGTGATGCGTGCTTTGGGAGAAATGTTATATGTTGATCCATCGGTTGGCTCTTTTGCAAATTACGCTACAAAATATATTCATCCCGTAGCTGGATATCTCACGGTGTGGGCAAATGTATTTCAATGGCTGACAGTTGGTGTTAGTGAAACAATTGCCGTGGGCATTTACTTAGACTTTTGGTTCCCACACATTCCCGATTGGGTGACGGGCGTTGTCGTATTAGCGATGTTGACAGCAGCTAACTTAGTGACGGTGAAAGCTTATGGTGAAATGGAAACGTGGTTTTCGTTAATTAAGGTTGTCACTATCATCTTCATGATTATTCTAGGATTGCTCGTGATTTTACTAGGATTTGGTAATCATTGGCAACCCTTAGGCTTTTCAAATTTGTGGGCGCACGGACCATTTTTTGCTGGTGGGATAAAAGGATTTTTCTTTGCATTATCAATTGTCATTACATCATATCAAGCAATTGAGATTATTGGTATTACAGCAGGTGAAGCCGCCAATCCTCAGGTTGCCATTGTTAAGTCTATTAAATCAATTGTTGCGCGTATTTTAATATTTTATATTGGTGCTATTTTTGTTATCATTACGATCTATCCTTGGGATAAATTAGATCAAGTGGGATCACCATTTGTGGAGACTTTCTCACGAGTAGGTATTACAGCTGCTGCGGGGATCATTAATTTTGTCATGATGACGGCTGCAATGTCTGCGTTGAATTCGGGAATTTTTTCATCAAGTCGCATGCTGTACACGTTGGCTTTGGGAAAAGAATTATCACCTAAGTTTTTGAAATTATCTAAGCACCGTGTGCCAACGCTGCCTGTGTTAGCGATTTCTGGTGGTATCTTGTTAGGCATCATTTTAAATGCAGTTTTGCCCATGTTTTGGCATGGTAGTTCTAGCATTTTTGTACTGGTTTATTCAGCCAGTACGTTACCCGGTATGGTGCCTTGGTTTGTCATTTTGGTTAGCCAAATCAAATTCCGAAAAGCTAATGCGGTATTAATGGCAGATCATCCCTTTAAAATGCCATTTGCACCATACACCAACTATTTTGCGATTTTGATGTTATTGGTGACGTTGGTATTTATGATGATTAACCCCGATACACGAGCACCATTGCTTGTTGGGTTTGCTTTTCTAGTCATCATGACCATTGTTTTCTTTGCAACACGTGCTTGGCATGCTAAGAAAATGCAGCAAGGTTCAAACAGCAATCATTAAGTTGCTGTTTTTTATTTGCTTTAATTGATCGTTGTTATTATGATAATATTACTAAATAAATTTCGCAAAGATGGGGAAGAGACGTAATGTTAGAAACAAAATGGCATGAAATGTCGGATAATTTGGACCATTACAAACGATTCTTGTTTGATCAGTCAGCCACAATTAATCCCCAAGCGATTAAATTATTACCAGGTGTTGATTTTATTTTACATGATTATGATATTGCACATTATCGTGCCAATATTAATTTTCCAAATAAAATATTGCGCCTTGACTTTGCTTATGCTGGCAATGTTCATGCTGTTAACAATCATAGGGAAGCAGTATTTTTAGAACCCGGATTTTTAAAAATTTCTCAAGAAGCAGATGAGCAAAGAAACTACAATATTATTGATGGACATTATCGTGGTGTCACTTTTTTAGTTAATCCAGAAAAAGTTGACGAAGAATTATTTAGTTTAGTTGGCAATCCTGATATTTGCCAACAAATTTTTCAAAATCAATTAACAAATCGAAATTTTCGATTGATGAAAACTGAATTTATTGATCGTCTCTTTAAAGATATTGCGGAAGTTGAAACCCATAATCAACGCCAATTTTTAAGATTAAAAGTTGCTGAACTGTTGCTATATCTCACAACATATCAAAGTACTTTCCCACAACAATATTTTGCCACCAAAGATATTAAAAAAATTAATGCGATACATGATTTTCTGCTACAAAATTTAGACAAAAGAATAGCGATTGTGCAACTATCCAATCAATTTCATATTAGTCAAACGAGATTACAGAAATTATTCAAATCAACTTATCAACAGACAATTCACCAGTTTGTTTCTGAGAAGCGATTTGATAAAGCATGCGATCAACTCAAAAATAGCAACGCCAAGATACTATCAATTGCAACTGGAATTGGTTATGGTAATGTCAGTAAATTCTCGGCCATTTTCAAAAAGAAAACACAGATGACACCAAAACAGTATCGACAACTCTACAACATCAATTAAGCCGTCAATTTTTATAAAATACTCAAAAGGGCTACTTTTGTCAAAAAAGGATAGTAAAAGCAGCAGAACTTCTTTAGATTAGTTAACAGAATAGTTAATCAACAGGAAGGGAAGTTCTATTCATGAAAAAGAAACTCTTTGTGGCAACACTTGTGTCGTATTTAGGAATTTACATTACGATGCCAGTGCTCTCAGCCATTTCAACAAAAGCACATTTAATGCCAGGTCAAATTGGCATTATGATTTCGTTAGGTGCTTTCGCCATGCTGCTCTTTGCACCAATTTGGGGAAAGTTGAGTGATTCATTTGGCAGACGTATCGTTATGATTATTGGTCTATTGGGTATGGGTGCGTTTTTCATTCTATACGTCGCCTTGCTCCACATGGCGATTGGAACGGCGACAGCCAGCTCGATGCTGATATACGCGTTAATGGGCACTAGGTTTTTGTTAGGTATTTTTATGACCACAACGCCAACGGCTGCTAATGCTTATATGGCAGACATTTCATCAGTAACAGATCGCGCAAAAGATATGTCTTCATTGGGATTTGCTACCGGTCTAGCTATGGTTTTGGGTCCTATCATTGGTGGTCTAATTTCGGCCTCAGGCAATTTGTATTTACCTTTTTACACAACGATAGTTTTGCTCTTAATTTTTGCAGTGATTATGACAGGTATCTTGCCAAAACAGCAAATCACAATTGACAATGCAAAAAATGACGAAACAACCCAAAAGCAAAAAAGCAAATTTTTCTCGGTGCAATTATTGAGTTGGTTGTTGGTTGGTAGCTCAGTGATGTTTGTGGTTGTCGGCTTACAATTACTCACATCATTATATTTACATGACAACATCGGGCAAAGCGTCATCCAAAGTGCCAAAACATCATCATTTTTGTTTGTTATTTTAGGTGTTACGTTGATGATTGTTCAAATACTTCAAATCAAAGTCTTTAATTTTTCAGCGCGACAAATGATGCTGATTGGTATTCCGCTCATTGTGATTGGGTTATTACTCATTGCTTCTGCAAATGCTTATTGGTTAATGATTGTCAGTTATATTTTCATTGGTGCTGGCGCGGCGTTAGGTATGAGTTCATTATCAGCAGGCGCTTCATTAACAGTTTCTCAAGAACATCAAGGTGCGGTTGCCGGCGCTGTTGCTATGACACAAGCAATTGCTGGAATTGTATCCCCATTGTTTGGATCATTTATCTATCAAATTAATACTAAATTACCATTTCTGTTTTTTGCAGGATTTGCTGTGTTGACATACGTGTTGTTTATGATAATTACTGCACACCAAGCTGAAAGAGGGGTGCGTTCCGAATGACAAATATTAAACAAACTGGCACGCAAGATTGGCCACCAATTCCAGAAGAGCTGCAATCAATATGTTTGGATTCTGATGATGACCAGTACAGCCGTTTTCAATCTAATTATTTTCAAGTTGGTCATCCTGCGTTAATATTTGTTGCAAAAACTGAAGCCCACGTGAGTGAAGTTATTATGTACGTGGCACAATTGCAACGTCTTGCAAAAGATGCCGTACCATTTTCAATTAAAAGCGGCGGGCATGGCCTTACTAAGCAGTCTATTAATCAAAATGGCGTTATACTAGATCTATCTCAGATGAATCGTGTGACTGTTTTGGACGCTGAAAAAGGCATATTTGAGACACAATGCGGTGCAGTTTGGGGAGACGTGGCTGCAAAAATTGGTCAGTCTGGGCTTATTTTATCAAGTGGTGACTTTGGCGATACTGGCGTTGGCGGTCTCGCAACGGCTGGTGGTATCGGTTTATTAGTCAGAAAACAAGGACTGACGATCGATCGTATTATTTCGGCAACTGTTATAACAGGTGATGGGAATCGACATGTCGTCTCTGAGGAACATGAGCCTGACTTGTTTTGGGCGCTACGGGGTGGTAGTTCTCAAATTGGTGTTGTGACTAATTTTGTGTTTCAGGCTGACGCAGTACCTCAAACAGCACAAGGTGTATCTGTCCCAATTATGTATCAAAAGATCAGTTATGATTTGAAAGATTTATGGCAATTTTTGCGCCATTGGCAGCAATGGCTTGCCAATTGTGACTATGATTTGTCTAGTCTCTTGATGATTACTAAGCAGGAGGGGGGGAATCCGCTGGCCGCGACAGCAACAAATGTCTGGATTGGTGAATCAACAGACAAAATGAAAACATTATTGCGTGCTAGCAAGAATCTTGAACAAGTTGTCGAATATGAATGGCAACAGATGAGTTATGCTGACTTAGTCAAAGCGCCACATTTGGACAACAAGGGGGATCAAGATGCTTATGTCAAAAATGTGTTGGTCGATCAATTAGATGCTGAAATTGTGCTGAAATTAGCCAAATTAATTGCTTTGGATAGTGTAATGGGTCTTGAAGTTCGTGCTATTGATGGTGCTATAAATATGCGCGCTATTAATTTTAATGCGTGGGCACACCGACAGGCTAAATTTTTTATCGCGGTTTGGTGTGATCCAACAATGTCAGATGACTTGAATCAGCAATTTAAAGCACTACATTTGGAAAACCTAGGGGTCTATGGCGCCTATTCTAGTGACATTAGCCAAGCTGAAACGAAGCGTGTTTGGCCAAGTGAAACAGGACGTCGCCTTCATCAAATTGCGAAGCAGTATGATCCAAATCAAATTTTCAACCAATCCAGACGAATTTGATGGACAGGGACATTGACTGGGTGTTTAAGATAATTCAATTTGACAAATGAGGACTAACTCTGTATTATAAATTAGGGCTCCCATTTGTTGGGACAAACGTTAAAAGCTCTCAAGACTTTCTTGGGAGCTTTTCTATTTTATTTTACCCCTAATTGTTACGTCATTTCTGTGGTTGTAAACGCAGATGGAATCATGAGGAGGCATCATGGCAGATAAACAAGTGAAGTATATTTTCGTTACCGGCGGCGTTGTGTCATCGCTTGGTAAAGGAATTGTGGCGGCATCTTTAGGTCGTTTGCTAAAAAATCGCGGGCTCAAGTTAGCGATTCAAAAACTAGATCCCTATATCAACATTGATCCCGGAACGATGTCACCTTATCAACATGGTGAAACTTTTGTGACAGGGGATGGCTTGGAAACAGATCTTGATATGGGTCATTATGAGCGTTTCATGGACATCAATACCAACATGTATTCTAACGTGACAACAGGTCGTATTTATTCCGAAGTTTTGGCTAAGGAACGTCGTGGTGATTATGACGGCGGAACAGTTCAAGTTATTCCACATATTACAGATGCTATCAAAGACAAAATGAAAAAAGCTGCTGAATCGACGGATGCGGATGTTGTTATTGTCGAAGTCGGTGGTACGGTCGGTGATATTGAAAGCTTGCCATTCATTGAAGCATTGCGTCAAATGAAGTCTGATCTTGGCAACGAAAACGTCTTTTACATTCATACCAGTTTGATTGTTTACTTGACTGCAGCTGGTGAAGCAAAAACAAAGCCAACGCAGCATTCGGTTGCACAATTGCGTTCATTGGGTATTCAACCTGACATGATTGTCTTACGTACATCAGAACCATTAGAAGAAGGACTCAAACGTAAGATATCAACTTTCACTGATGTTAAAGCTGACGCTGTCATTGAATCACGCGATGTTGAAACCCTTTACGAAATTCCATTGAACTTACAAGCACAAGGCATGGACGATGTGGTTTTGAATAAGTTACAAATTGATGCACCACAAGCTGATATGACAGCTTGGTCAACAATGGTTGAATCAATTAAGCATCCTAAAAAAGCAGTTAACATTACTTTAGTTGGTAAATACACGGACTTGCCAGATGCTTATATTTCAGTGAATGAAGCTTTGAAACATGCTGGATACTCGCAAGAAGCAGAAGTTAACATCAATCACATTAAGTCAGAAACTGTCACTGCTGATAATGTCAACGATTTGTTGCAAGACGCAGATGGTGTGATTGTACCAGGTGGATTTGGCGCACGTGGTACAGAGGGCAAAATTGAAGCGATTCGTTATGCCCGTGAAAATAATACACCATTCCTAGGTGTGTGCTTGGGTATGCAGTTAGCATCTGTTGAATTTGCCAGAAATGTTTTGGGTTACAAAGATGCTAACTCTACTGAACTAAATCCAGAGACATCAGCGCCAATTATTGATTTGATGAAAGATCAAGAAAATGTTGAAAACCGCGGTGGCACACTACGTTTAGGCTTGTATCCAGCTATGTTGTTGCACGACACATTGACAGCAAAAGCTTATGGCAATAAGCCTGAGGTTGAAGAACGTCATCGTCACCGTTATGAATTTAACACCAAATTCCGCGATGAATTTGAAAAAGCTGGTATGGTCTTTGCGGCAACTTCACCGGATGATCGTTTGATGGAAGTAATCGAATATCCTAAAAATGACTTCTTCGTTGCAGCGCAATATCATCCTGAATTCTTATCACGTCCTGATCGTCCAGAAGGTCTCTACCATGATTTTGTGGCAGCTTCCTTGGCGCACCAAAAATAATTATTCTCAAAATCCTATCATCTATAATGGTAGGATTTTTAATCGCTTGTCATGACCGTTTTTATAGCAGTACGTGACATGACTGGTATAATGAAACTATGTTAGCAAATCCATCACAACATATTGAACAAAAATTAACCTTGCTACCGGCTGAACCGGGCTCTTATCAAATGAAAGATGCTAACGGTAAAATTATTTATGTCGGCAAGGCAAAAAATCTCAAAAACCGAGTAAGATCATACTTTAAACAAGATCACGATGGTAAGACAGCTGAATTGGTTGCCAATATTGTTGATTTTGATTTTATTGTGACCAATTCTGATAAGGAAGCCTTTTTAATTGAGAATGAATTGATTAAAAAGTACAAACCTTACTATAATATTCGCCTCAAATACGGTACGGGGTATCCTTACATCAAAATCACCAAAGAACGTGATCCTAAAATGGCGCTAGTCAACGAAGTTAAAAAAGACGGTGGTTTTTATTTTGGACCATATCCAAACGTTTATGCAGCGCAAGAAACATTACGATTTTTAGAGAAAAACTATCCTTTACGTCGCTGTAATGGGTTTCAAGGACGGCCTTGCTTGTATTACAATATGGGGCAGTGTTTGGGACCATGTTGGCATGAAGTGCCTAAAACTGAATACGATCAACAAATTACACGTATCAAGCATTTTCTAGATGGTGACACCAAAGCGGTGAGAAAAATAATCACCGAAAAGATGCAAAAAGCAGCGTCATCGCTGGAATTTGAACATGCAGCGGATTTGCGTGATCAGTTAAAATATATTGATGAAACAGTTGAAAGCCAACGGGTATTATCACGTGATACGACACCACGAGATTTATTCAACTACTATTTGGATAAAGGTTGGATGACGGTTGAAGTCTTTTTCTTGCGCCAAGCCCGTCTCATTCGTCAATTTAAACGGACCTTTGCGATTGTAGGTGAGGCTGACGAAGAAGTCACGAGCTTCATACAACAGTTTTATGCACAAAAAAACATTCAGAAGCCACGCGAAGTATTGGTGCCAAAAGGCATTGATACCAAGGCGCTTTCAGAAATATTGAATGTACCAGTTCGAATACCAGTGCGTGGTGAAAAGCGAGATTTGCTTGATTTGGCGGCCAAAAATGCGCAAATCGTCTTAGAAGAAAAGTTCCGTTTGATGCAATTAAATGAACGAAAAACAACTGGTGCCATGAAAGAAATCACCGACGCGTTAAATATTCCGATGGGACATCGGATTGAGGCCTTTGACCATTCTCATACGCAAGGGGTCGAGATTGTCAGTGCGATGGTTGTTTTTGATGATGGCGTACCCAACAAGGATCTTTATCGCAAGTACAAAATTCAGTCTACTCATCACGCTGATGAATGGGCTGAAACGCAGGAAGTAATCCGTCGACGTTACAGTCGTGTTCTCAAAGAGGGTGGTGATTTACCTGATTTGATTTTAATGGATGGTGGTGAAATTCAGCTACATGCAGCTAAAGAGGTATTGATTGACGAACTTGGGCTTATAAATGTTCCGATTGCCGCAATGGTCAAAAATGATAAGCACAAGACGGCTGATTTAATCGATGGTAACACAGAACAAATTGTGACTTTGGATAAACAATCTGAGGGGTTTTTCTTAATTCAACGCGTACAAGAAGAAGTTCATCGTTTTGCCATTAGTTTCCATCGCCAATTACGGAGTAAGCATTCGTTAGCTTCACGACTCGACACAATTCAAGGTGTAGGACCCAAAACGCGCCAAAAATTATTGCGTGAATTTGGGTCATTACCAAAAATCACGGCAGCAAGTATTGATGAATTGGCGGCAATTGGTATCAACGAAAAACTAGCGCGAGTAATTCACCTGTCGCTTAATGCCGGGGAACATAGCTAATTTCATGCTTTTATGGTAAACTAGAGTGTTTAACATACGCAAGCACACAGGGTGTGCAGACAAGGAGAAAAGTGGCGACTGACTTGAGGTCAACGCCATGACAAATTTATGGCATTCGTAGATCAAGCACAAATTGAAGTAAAAGCCGGAAAAGGTGGCGATGGTATTGTGTCTTTCCGTCACGAAAAATTCGTGGCAATGGGAGGACCTTTTGGTGGTGACGGTGGTCACGGTGGGTCAATCATTTTTAAAGTAGATGAAGGTCTGCGGACATTAATGGACTTCCGATACAACCGCCATTTTAAGGCACAACCTGGTGGTAATGGGGGCACAAAAGGTATGACTGGTGCATCCGCTGATGACCGGTATATTAAAGTGCCACAAGGCACAACAGTAAGCGACGCCGACACAGGCGAAGTATTAGCTGATTTGCTAGAAAATGGACAAGAGCTTGTTGTTGCTAAAGGTGGTCGTGGCGGTCGCGGTAACATCCATTTTGCAACGCCTGCTAATCCTGCACCAGAGTTGTCCGAAAACGGTGAACCAGGTGAAATTCGCAATCTCAAATTAGAGTTGAAAGTCTTAGCAGATGTAGGACTAGTTGGTTTTCCTTCTGCAGGAAAATCAACGCTATTGTCTGTTGTATCAAATGCGAAACCCAAAGTAGCTGCTTATCATTTTACAACTTTATCTCCTAATATTGGTATGGTGCGTTTGGATGATGATCGTGACTTTGTTATGGCGGACTTGCCGGGTTTGATTGAGGGTGCTGCGCAAGGCGTTGGTCTAGGCTTTCAATTTTTACGACATGTTGAGCGAACTAAGGTAATCTTGCACTTAGTTGATATGTCAGGTATTGAAGGCACTGATCCTTATACGCAATACCGCAAAATTTTAGATGAGTTGCAACAATACGATGAGACGATTTTAAATCGCCCACAAATTGTGGTGCCTACTAAGATGGATATGCCTGATTCAAACGAAAATTTGGCAAAATTCACATCAGAAGTCGAAGCAGATTCCGGTTTGCCAACTATGCCCACGATTATGCCTATTTCTTCAATTACACGAGATGGTGTAAAAGACCTAATGCGTTTGACAGCAGATATGTTGGCCACTGCGCCTGCACCTGAAAGCTATCGTCCAGTAGTGGAAAACGAAGTGACTGAGAAAACGTACACCTTTACACCTGAAACACACGACTTTACTGTTGAGTGGGTTGAAGATGAGGAGCGTTGGTTGTTAAGTGGGGCAGAAATTGAAAAGTTGTTCTTAATGACAAATATTCAACGAGATGCAACTATTATGCGTTTTGCGCGTCAACTGCGTCATATGGGCGTTGATGATAAGCTACGTGAAGCCGGCGCCAAAGATGGTGATGATGTGCGCATTAATAATTCTGACTTTGTGTTTGAATTTAGTGATTAAAAGTGAGAAAGCTTGCCCGATGAGGCAAGCTTTTTTGTTGAGAAATAATTCACAATCTTTAAAAACGTTGAGTTTGTGAATTATGTATCATTGATATTAAAACAAACTTCACAATTAACCAGTACAAAACTCATGTGAAAAGTGCTATGATAACATTATTAAATCAAGAAGAGGCAAACTTTAAATGACAGAACAAAAATATGGTTCAGATATTGTCACAGACAGTCTAGTTAATCATGGTGTTGACCTTGTTTTTGGTATTCCAGGTGCAAAAATTGATCGTTTATTTGAAACACTTGAACATCCCAAGACCGGTCAAAAAGTACCAAAGTTAATTGTGACACGTCACGAACAAAATGCCGCCTTTATGGCACAAGCATTTTCACGTATCACAGGTAAAACAGGTGTTGTGATTGCGACTTCTGGACCAGGTGTTGGTAACTTAGCAACCGGTTTGATGACAGCTAACGCTGAAAGTGATTCAGTTGTTGCCATTGGTGGTCAAGTACCACGCCGTGATTTGTATCGTTTGACACACCAGTCAACGAATTCAGTATCGCTCTTTAACGCTATCACTCATTATAGTTCAGAAATTCAAGATCCTAATAATATCTCAGAAATCATTGCAAATGCTTTTGCGGCGGCGAATGGTGCGAAAAAGGGTGCGGCGTTTGTGTCATTACCACAAGATGTTGATGATGCACCAGTATCAATTTCTGCATTGCCACAAGTACCTGAGGCACAGCAAGGTGCTGCTGCTATTGCTGACCTCGATTGGTTGGCTGAACAAATCAAACAGGCTAAGCTACCTGTTTTGTTGGTGGGTGCGCGCGGATCTGATGATGCAACGGTGACGGCTTTGCATCATTTGCTTAAACAAACGACGTTACCAGTTGTTGAAACATTCCAAGGTGCAGGGGTTATCTCTCGAGACCTCGAACCTGAAACTTTCTTTGGTCGTATCGGATTATTCCGTAACCAAACAGGTGACAAGCTTTTGCAACAAGCTGATTTAGTGGTGACATTGGGTTATGATGCCATTGAATATGAGCCACGAAACTGGAATAAGGAAAATAATTTGAATATTGTTGCGCTAGACACGACACATGTTCAAATTGACAACAATTTTGTACCAAAACGTCAATTGATTGGTGATTTAGCGCAGAGTTTGGATTTGTTGGCAGAGCGTATCAATGGGTATCAAGTCCCTGCTGAAAGTCAAAGTGTCTTGAAAGCATTAAAAGATGATTTGCGTGCTTCTGACGAACCATCTTACACACCTGCTGAAGGTAACTTGAACCATCCGCTTAATGTTATTAAGTCAATCCAAGCCCACGTTACAGATGATATGACAGTTTCAACAGATATTGGATCACACTATATTTGGATGGCACGTCATTTCAAATCTTACGTGGCACGTCACTTCTTAATTTCTAACGGTATGCAGACGCTTGGTGTTGGTTTGCCATGGTCTTTGACCGCTGCTATGGTTCGACCAAATGCAAAGTCTGTCTCTGTATCGGGCGATGGTGGTTTCTTCTTCTCAGCTATGGAATTAGAAACGGCGGTGCGTTTACAATTGAACACTGTTCACATTGTTTGGAATGATAACGCGCATTATGACATGGTTAAATTCCAAGAAGAAATGAAATACAACGGTGAATCTGCTGGTGTCACATTTGGTAATATTGATATTGTAAAATATGCTGAAAGTTTCGGTGCTAAAGGTTTGCGCGTTACAACGCCTGATCAGTTGGATAAAATATTAGACGAGGCTTTTGCTACGGAAGGCCCTGTGGTAGTTGATATTCCTGTTGATTATTCACATAACTATGAGCTTGGTTCACAATTGATTGAATCTGAAGGTTGAACATAGAAAAGCGCGTTTTTGATGAATGTTCAAAAAGTTAAAGTGAAATTTAACTAATAATTAGAACGGCTAGTTGACGGTAGAATAACGACAACTAGCCGTTTTAATTTTGTCTAAATTTGACCATTGTTATCATACATGATTCAAGATTGACTTGCGCCTTTGAATTCTTTAACTGATGAGTATTGCTTTATCTTCCTAATTTAGACTCTTGGTCTATTTTGGGTGAATAAATAAATTGGTATATGTTATTAAAAGTAATTATAGTGCATATTTATAAGACTTTTTAAATAAATGGTATACATTAACAAGTAAAAGTAGTATACTCGTGTTGTACCCAGGGGACAAGCTTATGAATTAAATTGCAAATATTTTATCATCAAGTAAAGGGGAGTTTTGTTATGAAGAATATTATTGGAATGACGCTAGGTGTTTTAACAGCAGCAAACTTGACAACTGCTGTTATACCAGCAACAAGTGTATTTGCGGACACTACAACACAGAATACTGCAAAATTAACTACAACTACTGATTTTGGTGGGCTAGATCCAAATAATCCGGTCTTAGATAGTTCTTCAACAAGTCACTATATTTCTGGAGTAGCCGTTTTGAACTATATCAAAGAAAATGATTATAGCGCTTATCAAAAGCTATCTGAATCAGATAAGCAGGCGGTAATTAGTATGGATGAGTTGCGTCAAGGCAGTACTTATGTAAAATCATATAGCAATGGGCATACGCGACTGTACATTAATTCTGCGTTAGTTAAAGTTGTTAAATTAGCTGGGGCTGTAGCAATCGCTGGAGCGGTAGCCAGCGCTATTGCCTCAGCAGGAATAACTGGTGCACCAGCTGCAATGATTGCTACTGGTGTTGGTGGTGCTATTTCTCTTATTCCAGCAGATCGTGGTGCTTGGTTTGAGTTTAATAGTCGCTGGAATATAGTTAATTTTGGTTCTCAATAATGCTAAAAATTAACATATTAATTGCAGTTTTAATTATTGCGTTAATATCATTGGCGTCGGAAACATGGCTACCGCAATATTGGCAATTAATAACCATCGTCTCTGTGTTGATTTCATTGGCAATTGTATACTATTTAAATCGGTCTGACGATGGCTAATGCAGAGTTGATTTATATGTGAGGTTATCAATGACCAAGTTCAACAAGAACTTAATTACATTTAGTAGTGGCTTAGTTATCGCCTTAATTGTTGTAATTTTAATCGGTCAACTCACGTTACAAAATTTACTATTAATCACTATAGCTTTGTCAGTGAGCTTAGCAATTAACAACAAATTAGATCATTATTAGTAGTTAAAAAGGTGCAGAATTTGTTCCTTTTTATTTTTTCTAAATTAAACTTGAGTTCATTCATAGAGAACGAGTTTTTACGGGCTTTTTTATCTGTCCAAATGTGACAATTCTGGTATACTATTCCTAGAAAAAGGAGTAGCACAATGCATTTAGGTTTGACTATTGGTACACTGATCATCACGGTGTATTTCATCAAAAAACAATTTGAATTTGAGAAGGTTTCCAAGGTCAGGTATTATATGATACCTGCTTTTGGGGCGTTCCAATTTGTAACGAATGTTAGCATCAAAAATGCCTTCGACGCGACTTTATTAGTGATTGTCTTTGTGATGAGCTGTCTTATTGGATGGTATCAAACCCGTGATTTTGCTATTAAAGTGCACGATGAGCCAACCAAATATATTGTCAAAGAAAATCATCAAGAATCACCAATTTATGAACGTGCACTGTATTCTCGTGGCGGGCGCAGTTACATTGTCGGTTGGATTGCGATTTTTATATTGCAAATTGTGATTGGCCTAGTGACACATACGGTGTCACTTGATGAGGTTAGTCATGAGTGGACTGCTGAAATACTCAAAGACTTGCTAATATTCTTTAGATTCAATCATGACGAGTATTGGTGGATATGGGAAATATTTGCGGTTTCTAACTTGAGTTACTACTTAATCCTCAAAAACACGAATAACCAAATGCGCGATGCTTTCAAATCTGAACCAAAAGCATCATGAAAAGTTTAACCACTTGTAGCAGAAACAGTCTGCTACAAGTTTTTTATTGTACAAATTATAATACGAGTCAAGAATATATTTTTCTTCAAATAGTTCATAATTTGTTCACTAAAAATTCGTCTGGTCTTCCACCCCCCCCTAATAGAATGAGGGTCTAGGCTACTAATGGAGAAAAATCATGCGTTTGAACAAACAATTCTACTTACAAATATTAATTGCATTACTAACCTTTACTGGACCGGTACAAGCCGTGACAGCTGCCGAAGTGATGACAGCTGATAACGTCAAAACGGATAAAAAGCTATGTCTACCAAATGCCGGTCGCTCTGACTTGCAAGAATTGATTCAGCGCGTCGCTACTGACGATACTGGTGACGGTCAGCCAACAGAACCGGAACCTGATGAACCCGAGACACCTGAAGTAGCTCAAGTGGAACAGCCTAAAGTTGAAGCAGACCCACAAGTTGAAGAACCTTTGGCGAAGACAGATAGTAAGCCAGCTTCGTCTGGAAAAGCACCACGAGCAATAACGACAAACACGAACGGGACTAGCACTTGGACATTTGATTCGGATACTGGTTTGTTGGTTTTTGGGGCGGGACAATTAGCACAGAGAATTGATCAGAATTTGGTAGCCGCTGATTTGGTGGCCACTCAAGTCAAGAAAATTCAATTTGAAGCTAATGTCACAGTAGACCCCAATGTGACTTATTTATTTGCTAATCTAGGACAACTCAGTGAGTTTATTGATTTGCAAAATTTTGATACGAGTAATGTGACTTCAATGGCTTATTGGTTTTATTACACTAAGGGGCTAACCAATCCTGATTTGAGTGTGTTGAATACCAGTAATGTGACCAATATGTCTTATATGTTTTATGGGAGTGGTGTCACTAGTTTGGATTTGAGTGGTTGGAGTGTAGATAAGGTAGTTTATTTTTCATATATGTTTTATGGCACTGATAATTTAGAGTACTTGAATCTGTCCGATTGGGGTAACAATCGTACGGCAACCTCAGTTCGAATGGCATTTATGTTTTCAGATACAACTAAACTCACTACGCTAATTATGAAGAACTTTCAGACCACCAATGTGACTAATATGAGTGGAATGTTTTCCAACACTGGTTTAACGAGTTTAAATCTTAGTGATTGGGATGTGCGTCAGGTTGTGACATTTGAGGCAATGTTTAGTAGCGAAAAGAATTTATCGACATTAAATTTATCTAATTGGGGTGTGAATCGTACTGCCACCTCGGTTAGTATGAGAGGTATGTTTCAAGGCTCTAGCAACAATGGCTTAACTAAATTAAATTTAACAAACTTTCAGACCACCAATGTGACTAATATGAGCGATATGTTTTATCAAAACGAAACGACGGAAACAATAGATCTTAGCAGCTGGAATGTGGATCAAGTCACAACATTCCAGTATATGTTCGCTTACTCCAACATAAAATCATTAGATTTATCTAATTGGGGTATAAATCGTACCGCCAATGGGGTTGATATGAGTTATATGTTTTATAGTAAAGTTGCGTTAATTAGTTTAAATTTAACGAATTTTAAAACCACCAATGTCACAAATATGAGCAATATGTTTGCTTATAGCAACATAGAAGAATTAGACTTTAGTGGCTGGAATGTAACCAAAGTAACAACGTTCTTAAGAATGTTTTATTCTGCCAAAATACAAAGTCTTAACTTGTCAGATTGGCATGTCGGCGCTGAAACTAGTTCGGTAATTATGGCTTATATGTTTTATAGTACCCCTGCTTTGACGAGTTTAGATTTGACGAACTCAACGATTACAAATGTAACGACTATGTTTTACATGTTTACCTACACCGGATTAACGAGTTTAAATCTCAGTAATTGCGATGTCTCTAAAGTCACAACATTCCAGTATATGTTTTATAAGGCGTCTAATTTATTAACATTAAACCTCTCAGGTTGGGGTAACAGCCGTTCGGCAAATAATGTTGACATGAGCTATATGTTTGCTGATGCCACTGTCTTAAGTAGTTTGACCTTAACCGGCTTCAACACAAGCAACGTCACTAATATGAGCTATATGTTTTCAAATACCAAGTTAGCTTCACTAGATTTAAGTAATTGGGATGTGACTAAGGTAACAAATTTCACGTATATGTTTTCAAATTCAAAATTAATGACTTTAGATTTAACTGGCTGGAGTACTACCTCGGGTAATGCTTTTAACATAATGTTCAATGCCACCAACTCCCTTTGGAAAATTGCCCTAGGTAAAAATATTAAGTTTGCCAACAATCCTAACTTCACGTCAGCACCGGCTGTTGGCACAACAATTACCGATAATGGACAAAAATACAAAACTACGGCTGCGTCTTGGCAAGAAGTTGGGACAGGAACTGACCATTGTCCAACGGGAAACATGGTCACCACAACACAAATGTACGCTGACAGATCAGAACCTGTCACCTACGTCTGGGCGCAAACACCGACAATTGATGCTGCGTCAAACATTGTTTTTGGTACACTGAATGCGAGCGTCTTTGGTGGCGGAAAGTTGCCGATAGCAACTAATATGTCAACAGGAAAGCTTGATCTCATCAACTTAGAAGCAACTATCACCTATGACATCACAGTTTCGCAAACTAGCGACTGGGAGGCAAATGGCACAACTGACAAGATAACGCGTCATGATCTCAAACTCATGTATGGCGATGATGAGTTATCGGATCATGCAACCACTTTTTGGCAAGGTCAATCAGAAAACAGCCAAAAAAGTGTTAGTTTGAGCCACAATCCTGATAAAAGTTTCCGTCTTTCACTCAATCCAGCAACGATCATTAAGTCCTCATTATTGGATAAACAAATGCAATCAACGCTTACTTGGTCATTCAATGACACGCCATCATAAAAAAAGCAAGCTACCAACGGTAACTTGCTTTTTAATGATCATGCATGACACGTGTCATCATGATTGCCTCTATAATGACAAAAGTTGCTAAACGTGGCCAGTAGCTCAATGCAAGTACATCACGCGTCAACGTACTGGTCAAAATAAATGTACTAATGACATAAATGACATAAAAGAAAAATGTTAATTTATAAGGAACATCAGAATTATTTTTCAGGCGGGGTAATTGCAACAGATAGAGCAGTGCAATCACAGTTGCCATAATAATCGTGACAGCTGTTGCCATACTTGTCTTGGGACTCGTATGCCAAAAATCAAGATGACCAATGGCGGCGATAATAGCAATGAAAAATAAGTCATAAAGCCGCTCTTTTAATGAACGACCGCCATCCCATTTGTCTAATAAATTATTGATCATCTTGAAGCTTCTCCCAAATAGATGTTAAGCCCAATCACCATTTCTAAAGACTGGGACAATTTGACCATCTTGCGTGATACCATCGATTGACATATCGGCTGAACCAACCATAAAGTCAACATGAACATCTGAAATATTCCAACCACGTTTTGCCAAATCTTCTGGTTGATCAGTTTTACCACCAGCAATATTTGAAGCATAGGCAGCGCCAATCGCCAAGTGATCAGAGGCATTTTCATCAAACAACGTGTTGTAGAACAACACACCGCCTTGGGCAATTGGTGAAGGATCAGGCACAAGTGAGACCTCACCCAATGATTTGGCACCTTCATCTGTATCAATTAGTTTCTGCAAAACAGGCAAACCCTTTGAGGCAGAAGCTTTCACAATACGACCATTTTCAAAATCTAATTCAATGTCTTCAATCAAGTTACCTTGATATGAAAGTGGTAATGTTGCTGCCACATGACCTTGGATATTACGGTTGTCAGGCGCTGTGAAGACCTCTTCGGTTGGCATGTTTGGAATAAAGACGTTGCCAGCTTTATCGTACGAAAAAGCTGCTTCCCAAATATGACCTGTTGCTAAACCAATTGTAAAGTCTGACTTAGCATTATGATAATGTAATGATTTAAAGTTTTGACTGTTCAACCAATCGGCTTTATTTTTCAATGTTTCAATATGCGTGTCCCAGTTGGCAATGGCGTCCGTTTCATCATCAACACGAACGTCTTTCAAAATTTCAGCCCACAAGCGATTGACTGCTTCTTCACCCTTGAGGTCAGGGAAAACTTTTTCCGCCCAAGCTTGTCCGGCAGCAGCAACTACCAACCATGAAATGTCATCTTTCATGGTTGCTTCACGAACACGACCCAAAGCTTTTTGGTTAGCCTTTGTCAATGTGTGAAGACGCTCTGCATCAACGCCAGCTAAACCATCAGGATCTTGTGATACAAGTGAAATACGTGAAGCGTATTGATCCATCAATTCATTTGCTTTGGCAACGGTATAGTTGGGAACCGTTGTTAAACGATCTTCTGGTGCATGATCAAGAAATGCTTTTGCAATTGTTTGGTCTGACCATTCCATCACCACTTCACGGGCACCAGCCTCATAAGCAGCGGCCACGATTTTATGAGCAAAGTAGGCTTCATCAACAGCAGCATACAAAATAATTGTTTGACCAGGCTGCACATTGACGCCTTTTTTGACAATGAGTTCAGCGTACTTGTTGAGTTGCGTTTCTAATGACATGGTATTCTCCTGAATAAAAGTTAGTGTATCTGCTCATTTTCCCATGAATAATAATTATTTACAAGCTTTTTGTTGCAAAAATCGTATGATATAAATGAACAGCTTAATCAGCGCAGTAGCGTTTTTTCTTGTATAATAGTGACTATGGATAATTCAACGAAAAAATCATCATCATATAAAACCAAAAAATCACTAACTTTTACGACCTGGTTACTCATTCTTGTGGGAATCGTGGGCTCCTTTGTAATCTGGGTATTTGCCAAGCCTGTCATTGTTAATACTGATGTGACACCAACGGGTTTTGCTGTACAAGGTGTGGCGATTAATCAGACTTCAGGTTATGTGGACTTTCAAAATTTAGCCAATAACGGCATTGATTTTGCTTATTTGCGTGCTACTTCAGGTAATTCTTTCGCTGATGATGGCTATAAAAGCAGCTATACACGAGCTAAATCTGCTAAGCTGAAAGTCGGTGCCATTCAAGTTTATAGCTCAAACACCACAGCTGCTGTGCAAGCACAATATTTTATTGATAATGTTGGGAATCAGATTGGTGAGTTGCCAATTGCGATTCAGGTGCCGGATGACCAAATTTCAACGGCAACTGATGCACAGCGTTTAGCATCGCTCATTCAGACACTTTATTCGCATTATACCCATGACATTGTGATTTACACAACGCCTGCGGTTCAAAAGCAACTATCTGACACAATTAAAGATACCAAATACTGGTTGATTGAAGACAATACCGATAACAAGGCAGCAGAGAATCAATTTATTCAATACGATGAGGATCGTACAATTGGTTCAGGTTTGAAAGCAGTCAAAATGCCAACGTCAGTCTTCAATGGCACAAAGAAACAATTCGAGGCATATAAATGATTAAATTAGGTATTATTGGCACTAACTGGATTTCAAAAATGTTCGTTGAGGCAGCGCTGCAAACTGGTAGCTATACATTGACAACAGTGTATTCACGTACAGAAGAAAAAGGAAACGCTTTTTTGGCTGATCTCGACACTGACACTGATAATGTAGCGGTGGTTACCACTTTGAGTGATTTATACACAAATATTGATGTGGTGTATATTGCGTCTCCTAATGCGCTGCACTTTGAACAAGCTAAGGTAGCGATTGCCTCAGATGTGCATGTGATTGTCGAGAAGCCATCATTTAGTAATCCAACGGAATTTGCGATAATTGAAGAGCTATTGACGCGGCATGAAAATGTACGTGTTTTTGAGGCAGCACGTCATGTTCATCAATCAAACTTCAAGCTGATGCAACAAGCTGTGATTGAATTGCCACAAGTGCAGGGCGCTACATTTGTTTATCAAAAGTATTCCTCACGTTATGATGCTTATTTGGAAGGCCAAGAACCCAATGTTTTGACACGTGAATTTAGTGGCGGTGCATTGTATGATTTGGGTGTCTATCCTATATATGCGGCGATTGCTTTATTTGGTGCACCAAGGGCGGTACAATATTTGCCAACACTTTTAAATAATGGTGCAGACGGGCGCGGGACTGCTAATCTATTCTATGATCAATTTAATGTGACAGTTATTTTTGGAAAAAATGCCAACTCTTATCTATCGAGCGAAATTTATGGCTTGAAAGAGACAATTTCAACAAACAATATTGCAGAACTAAACACTATAACCTACCATGATGGCGATGGTAATGCGGATAACATTGGGGTGGCAGGGACAAGTAATCCAATGGTTGCTGAAGCATCAGATTTTTCACGGGTCATTACTGATCCCATAAATGAACATGTTCGTTATCAACAATGGTGGCAACTTGCTAAGCAGGTTAATCAAACATTATTTGATTTACGACAATCAGCTGGTATTGTATTTCCTGCTGATATAAAGGATTAATATGAAACTAGAACTTTTAGAAAAATTTAGTGCTGTTTTTGAGCAACCAACCCCCATCCAGAATGCTGTTTGGCAACGTTTAATCGATGGTGATTCTATTTTTGGATTGGCCCCAACTGGGACGGGGAAAACATTAGCCTTCGTTTTGCCAATGTTATCTCAAGTTGACGCTAATTTAAAGCGAACGCAAGTTTTAATTTTAGCACCTAGTCAAGAATTAGCCATGCAAACAACCCAAGTAGCGCGAGAGTGGGGCGCTTTGGTGGGCGTGAGTGTTGCTAGTCTCATTGGCGGCGCCAATGGACGTCGACAAGCTGAAAAACTCAAAAAAGATAAACCACAAATTGTTGTAGGGACGCTTGGACGTGTGCTAACAATGCTTGAAGGTGGGGTATTAAAATTAGACAACATAAAGGCTGTCATTTTTGATGAGGCTGATGCGATGTTGACCGAAGAACGGCATGATAGTTTAGAGGCGTTAGCCGATCAGTTACCAACAAATTTGCAATTGGGGTTATTTTCAGCTACTTCTGGTGCAGATTTGCAGTACGTAAACACTGTATTTAATCAAAAAGTACACCCAATTTCGGTTGGAACTGACGCACCGGCTAACATCAAACATGAATTTCAATACGTCGACCAACGTGCAAAAGAAAAAATACTAATCCAATTAGCTCGCCATAATCAACAAGCATTAGTATTCTTTAATACAATTAGTGCACTCGTATCAATGCAGGCAACGTTGCGCCATGCACATGTCAGTGTTATGAGCATCGGTAGTAATGACAAACGACAAGTGCAACGTGCTGACGCATTGAGACTGTTTAAAAAAGGCGAAGTGGCCCTTTTACTGGTCACAGATGTTGCCGCACGTGGCCTTGACATTGATAATTTGCCATTAGTGGTCAATGCACAATTGCCTGAACGTTTGAAAACTTATGTTCATCGAACCGGTCGAACTGGTCGTATGGGTAAAAACGGTAGGGTTTTGAACTTAGGTAATGATCATGATATTCGTAACTTAAAGCGTGAGCTTGGTGATAAGTTTACGTTGATCAAAGCTGACAACACTTTTGAACCATCTACAAAAACAGTTGCTAACAAGCAACAGGCAATCATTGCGCCATCAAAAGTGGATACTGATAGTGCAAAAGAGCCCAGCATAACATCATCACCATCAAAAAAACATTTGCCTGTCAAAGTAGCGGCAAAAAATGATTTGCCTGAGCGAAAAAAGAAGCGGGCTAAGCACTCAAAAAATAAAGGTAAGCCTAAATGGGCTAAAAAACGTGACTAGCAATTCAATGCTGGTTTTTTTTGACATCAAAAGTTTTTGCCTGAAGGGGTAGGTACCAGTGTGTTAAAATAGGTTTAGCTAAATTTGATAAATAAAAATTAGCCCTAAAAAATAAGCGTATAGAATTGACAGTATATAGGAGTGGCAATGCCAGAACTTCCCGAAGTTGAAACGGTCCGTCGCGGACTAGAAAAATTAATTATTGGTGCGACAGTAACTGCTGTGAATGTGCCCTATCCAAAGGTAATTACCGGTGATTCACAAGCGTTTGTGACGGGTGTCATGCAAGCGACGTTTACGAAAATTGATCGACGCGGTAAATATTTGTTGCTGCGGTTGTCGAATCAACACACAATTGTTTCTCATTTAAGAATGGAGGGGCAATATTCTGTTGAACCGATTGGTACTACACCTTACAAACACACAGAAATTATATTTGAACTAGCAGATGATCGTGCTTTGTTTTACAATGATACGCGCCGTTTTGGACGTATGGTACTCGCCACTACTGGGCATGAAAGTATAGTTTCACCATCATTGGCAAAATTAGGACCAGAACCAACCGAGGTTGATTTGACATTGCCATATATGATTAACGCCTTTTCAAAGTCAAAAAAACCAATCAAAACTTTTTTATTAGATCAAAATCAGATAGCCGGTATTGGTAATATTTATGCTGACGAGGTATTGTGGCAGAGCAAAATTCACCCAGAAACCCCAACCAATCAATTGTCTGAGTCACAGTTGGCGGTATTGCGTTCCAATATCATTTCGGAAATAGCACGGGCAATTAAACATCACGGGACGACTGTGCATAGTTTTAGCAATGTGTTTGGCGAAGTTGGTAAATTTCAAAACGAGTTAGAGGCATACGGGCGAGTAGGTGAACCATGTCTGCGTTGCGGAACACCGATGGTAAAAATAAAAGTTGGCCAACGCGGCACAACATTTTGCCCATTTTGTCAGGTGAAATTAGATTGATAAGGTAGTTAAGAGGTAATAGCATGCTTTTAGTAGGATTGACAGGTGGGATTGCAACAGGTAAATCAACGGTTAGTGGTATGCTGCGGGATGCAGGGCTACCAATTGTTGATGCAGATGTGGTTGCTCGTGAAGTTGTTGAACCTGGCACAACGACACTTGAGAAAATCAAATTGGCTTTTGGACCAAGCGTCATTGATAATGGTGTCCTAAATCGTCGGCGATTGGGTGATATCGTTTTCTCAAATCGTCAAGAACTAGCACGTTTAAATGATATTATGCAACCAGCTATTAGCCGAGCAATGGCGGACAAAATTAACTTTTGGCGTATGCAACAAGTGCCAATTTTAATTTTGGATGTACCATTGTTATTTGAAAGAAATTACGAAAAAGATGGTAAAATAGATAAAATTATTGTGGTTACAACTGATGAGGCAACTCAGCTCGAACGATTGAAACTACGCAACCAGCTATCTGATTCACAAGCGCGTAATCGCATCCGGTCGCAGCTGCCACTCAAAGATAAAGTAGCTCAAGCTGATTATGTTATCGACAATAATCAAGATCAAAAATCACTGACACAACAAGTGGCCGCTTTGATAGAAAATTTAAAGGAAATTGCTGCCAATGACAACACCAACTGATGGAAAAATTGAATTTCATGCAAAAGCAGGTGTCTTCGTCCAATCTCAAGCACCGGTTACTTCTGCTGATTTAGATCGTACTTTCAATCTTTATACGCCGTTTATAGGTGCCACGGGTTATGCTTTATATCACTTATTGGTAAATGAAGTACCTTACAATACGCAATTGCATCACCGTGAAGATCATAATTTTGTTCTTGACAGTCTTAACATGAGCTTGCCCGATTTTGTCAAAGTGAGGCGCCGTTTAGAGGCGGTTGGTCTCATCAAAACTTATTTTACTGAAGATAGCTTAGGTGAAATATACACCTATCAAATGTTTCCACCACTTGATGCGACAGCATTCTTTCAGGAACAATTGTTGGCAGGATTGCTTTTTAAATTTGTTGGTGAAGCGCGTTTTGTCACTTTACAAGAACGATATGGGCACCACGGACAACCTGTTATCAAAGGGGATAATATTTCGGCACATTTCTTACAGGTATTTAAGCCAACAGCAAACACTGTTTTACCCAGCATGCCAGCTGCAGAAACACCAACATTGCCGGAAGCAAAAGACACTTTTGATTTTGATGCCTTTTCTCAATTAGTACGCGGTACGACAACGTCGCAATTGGCGAAACATCGCGATTTTATTGCAGCGACTCACGTTATCTATGGTTTGAATGAAACAACGTTGGCTGGTTACGTGACGCAAGCCATGACGCTGGATACGCATGATTTAGATGAAAAACGACTACAAGAAATACTTCACTCACGTCGCGTGACCAAAAAGCCAGAATTGTTCAATGATGAATTGGTTCATCCAGTTGCTGCTACTACAAAACGCTCTCAAGAAATGTTACAACTGATACGAGATGCGCAGACATTGGCTCCCAACGCCTTCATTGAGGACATTAAGTTTAAAAAAGGCGGCGGCTTTGTAACGAGAAATGAATATTATTTTATCAACAAGATGATCAGAGATATTCGTTTAAAAGCTGAAGTTGTGAACATGCTTGTTTGGTATGAGTTGGTCAAACGCAATCGTGACACGGTGAATGTTGACACTGCCGAAACAATTGCTAATTCATGGCTGCAATTAAAAGTTGATTCAGCGGAGAATGCACTTGATGCCATTGACAAGTATCAGCCTGCTGTTAAAACTAATAATCCACGTGCGACAAAACGTCAAAATAAACGTATTGAACCTAAATTAGCGAGTGGTTCTGAGACTACAACACCACAGAAGTCGGAACAAGATGTAGCCGCAGCTTTGGCTAAATTAAAGAATATAAAGACGAAAAACTAATATGCAAAATTTATCAGAAGTCCTGCAACAATTTCAAAAACAATACGCTAACAAGGCGAACTTAGCTGAAATAATCGAGTCTATCGGTCAAGATGATGACATTCGCACTTTTTGGAATGCTCATCAAAATGATTTGAAATCAGATGCTTTTCAACTCAAGATGGGTGACTTATATGAGTTTATTCAGCAAAAAAATAAGATCGCGGCTGGGGAAAAAACGCTTTATCCTGGCTATTATCCACAACTCACAATTGAAAAAGGCTATCCGTTAGTACATTATGTTGCTGATGAAAACACGCGGCAACAATTGATGCAGCGTCGCAAGTTAACTGCATACAAGATGCCAAAGGCTATTCAAGACGCTGACTTACAGACACTCATTCAAGATAATGGGCGCATGACAGCGCTGGCTGAAGTTGTGGACATCTTGTCACAAAAGATTAGTGGAAAAACAGATTTTATTCAAGGACTGTATTTATCTGGTGATTTTGGTATTGGGAAAACTTACTTGATGGGGGCGTTAGCTAATGCGCTTGCTGCCAATAATATAGAGGTGATGTTACTACATTTTCCGTCTTTTATCAGTGATTTAAAAGGCACTTTTGACCACAAAGATGAATCACTCGACGAATTACTAACTAAGGCAAAAACGGTTTCTAATTTAATCTTGGATGACATTGGGGCTGACACGTTGACCTCATGGAGTCGTGACGCCATTCTTGGCATTATCTTAGAGTATCGTATGCAAAACGAATTGACCACATTCTTTACTTCTAATTTTGATATGATTGGCTTGGAAAGCTATTTAGCCCAGACAAAAGATGGTGTTGAGCCTGTCAAATCAGCACGACTCATGCAGCGTATAAAATATTTAGCAAAGCCTGTTCAGATGACGGGTAAAAATCGGCGGTTAGACATTTGATTTTCTTTCAAAAGACAAAAAAATATTGGTTGGTGCTTGGTGCATTAGTTTTAACATGGGTGCTGTTGCGTCATGATGCTGTTATTTATCAACAACCTGTTGGTCAGGTCGTTCATGAAACAGCCCGATTGACGCAAAAAACGACTGACGAACATGGGAATACTGACAAAGTATATTCGCAGCGGTTAACAATCAAGTTATTGAATCGCAATAGAACAGTGACGTTGTCCAATCAATATACTGATTCACAAACCGTTACGCATCGTTATCATGTCGGTGATCAGTTATTGCTTGATGGTACTAGGCAACTCAGAATTTTATCGCTAAAACGTGATGCAACAATTGGTGTGTTACTTGTTCTGTTAGTTTCATTATTATTGTTGTTTGTTAAATGGCGTGCCACCGGCTGGTTGTTATTAAGTTTGATTATCAATATTATTTTATTTGTTGTTGCTTTAGTAATTGATATTAACGTTAAAAATGCTAATGTATTATTAATTTTTGTTATTTTAGCTGTGCTAGTGGCTTTTTCAAGTTTAGCACTGGTACTTGGCAGAACATTGCAAATGGCGGTAACTTTGGCGTCGACATTATTAGCAACGCTATTAGCGATGATATTAATGTTAGTGTCATTGAAGGTGACGGCCAATGAAGGCGTCCATTTTGAAACCATGTCTTATGTGACGCAAGTGCCAACGACTTTGTTTATTGCACAAACTATCATTGGTGTTTTGGGTGCTGTTATGGATGAGTCAGCTGATATTGTGGCAGCGCTATTTGGCATGCGACGTGAAAAAATTGCTCATCATTTCAAAGATTATTGGCACGCTGGCATGAATGTTGGTCGTGATATTATGGGGACGTTAGTCAACGTGTTATTCATGATTTTTATTGCTGAAACCATGCCAATGGTCTTTCTAATGTTGCGAAATGGCAATAATTGGCCATATATTTTAGACCAAATTATGAATCTAGGTATTTTACAAACGGTTGTTTCTGGTATTGGTATTGTGATTGCAGTTCCGGTAACGAGTGCGCTAGTTGCTCTAATTGTTAAACATCAACAGGTGGTGAAACCATGAACGCAATTGGATTATTGATTTTAATACTGTTTATGTTAATGATTTTTGTCGGTGGTAATCAAGGACTCAAAGTGTTTTTTGGATTGTTAATTAATTTTATTGTTATTTTTATTTTAATGATTTTGATTAACTGGCAGTTTAATCCCTATATTGTGACTGCTGTTATCAGCATTGTCATTTTAGCGATTGCGATTTATTTGGGATCGGATAATCAAGCTGTGGCGAATACAGCTTTTCAAACAAGTCTCATTGTTGTAGCTATTCTGATGATTATTGCTATTGTGGCACAACATTTTGGTCAGTTTCAAGGCTTTTCAACTGAAAATTCAGAAGAGTTAGAAGGGCTATCGCTCAATGTTGGTTTGTCATTTAGTCATGTGGCGATGGTTGTGATGGTTATTTCACTACTAGGCGCTGTAGCAGAAGCAGCAATGGCGATTATTGCTGATTTGAATGAGGTGATTGACAGAACGCCAGATATGACCAGTAATAGTTTGTATGCGCATTCGCGTATCATTGGTGGGCAAATTCTAGGTACTGCTATCAACACACTATTTTTCGGGGTGTTGGGGGCTAATTTGCCATTGCTAATTTGGTTTATTCGGTTAAAATATTCGTTAGCAATGTTTATGAATGCCAAAGTCCTCATGATGGAAGTTGTGACCATGCTTTTAGGCATGCTGGGTATTTTACTTAGTATTTGGGTGGCTAGCTGGTTGGTTGTGAGACAGTTTGTGAAACATAAAAAGGTAGGTATAAAGTGAACGAAACATTTGATTTAATTGAACAAATCACGCGAAATGATGGGTCCGTTTATTTTGAATTAGGAAATATTTCTCAAAATGGGCGTGCAGAGTATGCAGCAGAACATGGCTATATTAAAGAAGTTCGCATTTTAAAAATGAATATTCCAAAATCAACCAATGTTGAAAAAGTCACTGCTTATATTAATGCCCATTATCAATTATTACCGTTAGAGTATGATGGCTGGGAAGAATGGGTTAAAACACCTGAGATAGAGCAAGATTTACAAGCTATTTTATTAGAAAATCGTGTTGGTTAGTTATGATATTGTGATCACGAATTTTATTTTTATTTTGAGGAGGAAAGTGCGTTCTAACGTACATAAACAGTTATGCGTTCAGTATTTAATCAACCGGAGGCCGTTGTGCTGGCTTCAAAACATTTGCTTGATGGCACAGGTCGTTTACGTTGGGTATACAGGGAATTAGCCCCTACGACACCGCAGGATTCTGGCTGGTTTTTGTTTGCCGACAACGATACGGAAGCTTGGAATGATCAACCTGACAATTTTATGCCCTTGATTATTGAAACGGCATTAGCAATTGAACCTTCATTGCAAAATATTCTAGATTTGCCTTATGGCACCGACTTAGTTTTGGATGATCGTTTAGGCATAAAGGGCTGGTGGGACCCCAAAACCAAGACGCCAGTATGGCTCGCTGACGGTAGTGTTGATAGCACATTCAAGATTGTCAACGGAGAGGTTATCGAAAAATAACGAAACGTTTGTAATTTGATAACTTTTTCTATATAATTAAAAGCGGTGTTATTTTATTGATAGCGCGAAATGGTAGTATAGCCAAGTGGTAAGGCAACGGTCTGCAAAACCGTCATCGCCGGTTCGACTCCGGTTACTACCTTCTGGAACGCCTTAATAGGCGTTTTTTCTTATGATATAATAAATAGCAAATGATAACTTTAACTGATAATGTTGATGTTTTGCCCGGTGTGGGACCAAAACGCCTGACTGCGCTCCATGACATTGATATATTTACAATTGAAGATTTGATCGATTATTTTCCATTTCGCTACGAAGATCTTGGTGAACGGTTGCCATCTGAGACGCTAGATGGGGATAAAGTGACCTTTAAAGGTATTGTCAGCACACCACCAATTGTTAATCGTTTTGGCAAACGCTCGCAAACGCGCTTCGGATTATTAATAGACCATGACAATGTCCGGGTGTCTTTTTTTAACCAGCCTTGGGTTGCACAAAATGTTGAAGTCGGCCAAGAGGTGGCGGTTTATGGTACGTATGATGCTGCTAAAGCCGGTTTGACGGGTATCAAAATGATTCAAGCCACGATAGACGCCTTGTCGCCGATTTATCCTGCAACGAAGCAAATTAGTGCTAAAACGATACGTCATTTGATTGAACTAGCTTGGTCTGAGGTACGCGGACATGTTGATTCATTAGTGCCTAAAGGGCTGCGTGATAAATATCGCCTCCTAGATCGTAATACACAGATTGAAAACATGCACTTTCCAAGTGATGCTGATCATGCTAAATCTGCAAGACGTAGCGCTGCCTTTGAAGAATTTTTTGTTTTCCAAATGCGATTGCAGCTGCTGAAGCTGGCTGATCAAAATTTTGCTGGTGAGGGTGTCGCTTATGATCAAACTGCCTTGGTAACTTTTGAAAATAGCTTGCCATTCACGTTAACGGCTGCACAAAAAAAAGTGATACAAGAAATTTTGCAAGATCAAAAAAGACCACGCCACATGAACCGATTGCTGCAAGGGGATGTTGGTTCTGGTAAAACAGTTGTGGCCGCGATGGCAATGTATGCAGTTATTACTGCTGGCATGCAGGCAGCTATGATGGCGCCAACTGAAATTTTAGCGCAACAACATGCAATTAATTTGGCTAATATGTTTGATCAAGCTGGTTTGTCTGTACGTGTCGAATTATTAACGAGTGGCCTCAAAGTCGCACAACGGCGGCAATTATTGGAAGACTTAGCTCATGGTGATATTGATATTTTAGTTGGCACACATGCCTTACTTCAACCTGACGTGGCGTTTCATCACTTGGGTCTGGCGGTCATTGATGAGCAACACCGTTTTGGTGTTAATCAACGCGCAAAACTACGTGAAAATGGGGTTAATCCTGACATTTTGGCTATGACGGCGACGCCAATTCCACGTACGTTAGCTATCACTGCGTATGGTGAGATGGATGTATCAGTTATTGATCAATTACCCGCTGGTCGAAAAATAATTCAAACGCGCAAAATTAGTCATAGTCAACTGGATCAAACCCTACGTTTTGTTCGCCATGAACTAGAAGACGGTGCGCAAGTATATGTTGTCACACCGTTAATTGAGGAATCTGAAGCATTAGATGTCCAAAATGCGCAAGCAATGTATGAAGCGATGCAACTTGAATTTCCAGACAGTCAGGTTGGACTTTTGCATGGCCGTTTGTCAAACGATGAGAAAAAAAGTTTAATGGCAGATTTTAAAGCCAACCGCATTCAAATTTTAGTTGCTACCACAGTGATTGAAGTCGGTGTTGATGTACCCAATGCTAGTATTATGTTGATTATGGACGCGGACAGATTTGGTTTGGCGCAATTGCACCAATTAAGAGGTCGTGTTGGGCGTGGTTCTCGTCAGTCTTATGCTATTTTGGTAGCCGATCCAAAAACTGATTATGGTCGTGCCCGTCTAGATGCTATGGTGTCAACAACTGACGGTTTTGTTTTGGCACAAAAAGATTTAGAACTACGTGGCTCTGGTGATATTTTAGGTACTAAGCAAGCCGGTGTGCCAGAATTCATGGTTGGTGATCCCGTTAAAGATTTGACCATGATGACGATTGCGCAACAAGAGGCAATTGACTTAGTTAGTCAAAAAAAATGGGATGATCGTCCAGAAAATCAAGCTTTAGTGGCCTATTTGTCACGAACAATGGCCCGTTATCGACATTTTGATTAGAGCCATTACCAGCGGTTAAAGCAAAACAATGTTAAAATGAACTATATTTATAGAAATAAATGATGTACGGAAAGAGATGGATACATGAAAATTGCTATTGATGCAATGGGCGGCGATTTTGCCCCATTAGAAATTGTTAAAGGTGTCGAACTGGCACGTGATCGCTACCAAGAAATTGAATTTCAATTATACGGGACAGCAGATCAGGTAAAACCTTTAGTAAAGGATTGGACACGTATTAATTTGGTGCCAACAACTGAAGTGATTGAAATGGGAGAAGAACCTGTTAAAGCAATGCGCCGAAAGAAGGACTCATCAATGGTCCGTGCAGCAAATGCTGTAAAAGCGGGTGAAGCAGATGCTTTGTTTAGCGCGGGAAATACGGGTGCCTTGTTGTCTAGTGCTATCTTTTTAGTTGGCCGAATTAAAGGCGTCGATCGTCCCGCCTTGGCAACTGCTTTGCCAAGTTTTGAAGGGCCACATGATCAATTTGTATTCATGGACTTGGGTGCAAATGCTGAAAATAAGCCGGTTCATTTATATCAATATGGTATTTTAGGTAGTTTTTACGCATCCCACGTTTTAAATATTGAGAATGCGCGTGTGCGGTTGCTCAATAATGGTGCTGAAGAGGATAAGGGCGATGAGGTGCATAAAGTGGCACATCAATTGATGAAAAATTCGCATGCTTTTAATTTTGTCGGTAACATTGAGGCTCGTGAGCTATTAGCTGGGACGGCTGATGTGGTTGTTGCTGATGGATTTTCCGGTAATGCAGCGCTTAAGGCCACTGAAGGTACTGCACTGATGATGTTGAAACAAATTAAAGCAGCTATCATGGCCTCAGGTTTGTCGGGGAAGATCGGTGGTGCTTTGCTAAAGCCAGCTTTTAAAACAATTCAAAAGAAATTGGATTATAATGAAGCCGGTGGCGCGGTGATTTTGGGTGTTAATGCCCCAGTTGTCAAAACACACGGTTCCGCAAAAGCAAATGCTGTTGCTAATACAATGGGCCAAATTAAAATTATGATTGAGAATAACTTGGTTGGGGATACTCAGACATTTGTTGCTGAGCATGCTGATGATTTAAAAGCAGCTAAGCAAGCACTGCAAAACGAAGAAAATGCATGATTTGTGTTACAATTAGTTTTTAACATATAAATTCTGGAGAATAGACTCTAATGGCAATAGAAAAAGAAACAATTTATAATATGTTGGCGGATGAGATTGCAGAGCGCTTCAATGTGAAACGCGATACGATTACACCTAATCTTAATTTTTTGACGGATATTGACGCTGATTCAATTGATTTTGTTGAGTTAGTATTGGAAGTTGAAGACATGTTCAATGTTGAAATTTCTGATGAAGATGCGGAAAATTTGGTGACATTACAACAAACTGTTGATTACATCGTGGCCCATCAACATTAATTTGTTGACACTTATTTATAATCAGTGTAGAATTATGGACAACTCATATCAAAAAGTGTTGAGAAGAGTAGTGCGATTAATTTGCAAAGCGAGCGACGTCTGGTGAAAGTCGTCAAATTAATAGTGCGAAGATGAACTCATCATACACGTCAATCGGTGCAAGCTGATTAGACCGGATGCACCGTTATCGTATGTTAGCAACAATTTTTGTTGTGAATTAAGGTGGGAATACCCACAAAAATGGGTGGTACCACGACATGTCGTCCCTGTACAAATAGTTAAATATTTGTGCAGGTTTTTTTATTTAATTAAGTCAGTAATGACTATTGGAGGTCAATCAGATGTCAGAAGTTCAAACAAAGTCGCTAATTGCACAAATCTTGGACACTTGGATTCAGGGGGAGAAAAGCGAAAAACTTACTTTGGCTAATTATGCCAATGCAGCTGCTATTCTTCATCAAAATGTCGATGATATTAACTGGGTCGGTTTTTATCTATATGACCAACAGTTGAAGCAATTGGTACTAGGTCCCTTTTTAGGTAAGCCAGCTGTGACAGTTATTTCACCTGATTCTGGCGTTGTTGGTCAATCTTTTACGGCGCAATCTACTGTTGTTGTGCCTGATGTCAAAGCATTTTCTGGACATATTGTTTGTGACCCAATTTCTAATGCGGAAATTGTCGTACCAATTACAAAAGCAGACGGTACAAAGCTAGGCGTTTTAGATATTGACTCACCAACACTTAATCGTTTTACAAAGCAGGACCAAACAGATCTTGAAGATTATATTCAAACATTGCTTGGATATATTGATCGTATTTAATTGATTGTTCTAGCTCAAGCTAGGACTTTTATTTTTTTCGTCATGATATTGATAGTGTGTTAGAATATGAAGATTGTGATAAGCTAAATAGAGAAGTTATGAATGACAAAGACAAATAATAAATCGTCGGTAAAATTGGGAACATAGCAACAGAGAATGATAGCAACCTAATACTTAAAAAAAGTAAGTCATAATAGTCATGCTTTTCCAAGAATAACGGTTGATCTGATTTTGTTGTAATATTGAGGGGAAGACATGTGGGAGACATTATTATCAAGGCAGTCGCAATTTTGGGCTGCACTATGGCAACACACCCAATTGACAGTTGCAGCAGTTGTGATTGCTGGTGTTATTGCAATACCGCTGGCAATCTGGTCTGAACGACATCGACGATACGCTGAATGGTTATTACAAGCAACTGGTATTTTGCAAACACTACCATCATTGGCGGTTCTGGGGTTGCTGATACCACTTGTTGGGATTGGTTGGCCGGCTGCACTGATTGCTCTAATTATTTATGCATTATTGCCTATTTTTCAAAATACTTATTTGGGGTTAACTGGTGTTGATAAAGGCGTTGTTGATGCTGCCTATGCACTAGGGTTACCGCGCAAAAAAGTTCTGCGAAAAGTGCAAATACCACTAGCTATGCCAAGTATTATAGCTGGTATAAGAACGGCTACAGTGCTAATTATCGGGACAGCAACGCTAGCTGCACTAATTGGTGCGGGCGGGCTTGGTGATTTCATCCTGCTGGGTATTGATCGTAATAACACCGATTTAATTTTAATTGGCGCGTTGGCTTCGGCCATTATGGCCATTTTGGCAGGTGCTTTAATTAACTGGATTACAAAACTAAAAGTAAAAAAGTGGCTTATCGGTTTGCTTGCTATTTTATTTATTGGTGGGAGTGTGGTTCCCATGTTGCCTCAAAAATCAACAACGCAAACGATTACTATTGCTGGCAAACTTGGTTCTGAACCAGAAATTTTGATTAATATGTACGCTGATTTGATTAAGTCAGTCGAACCAAATAGCAAGATTATTTTGAAACCGAATTTCGGCAAAACAAGTTTTCTTTTTAATGCACTCAAGAGTAAAAAAATTGATATTTATCCTGAATTTACTGGTACTATCACAGCAACTTTGTCTGAGCCTGTTGTAACGTTGCCAGTTGGGGCCAATGCACAGACAACCTATCATGCCGCTTTAAAAGTTGCCCAAAAGCAGCAATTAACTTTAACAAAACCCATGAAATTTAATGATACCTACGCGATTGCTGTAACCCAAAAGGCTGCTTCGAAGTATCATTTGAAAACAATTGGTGATTTAACGCAATTGCCTAATGCAAAAGCCGGCATGACCGCTGAATTTTTGGATCGTGCCGATGGTATGCCGGGTGTCGAAAAGCAATATCGACTAAACATACCCACGGTCAGTTTAGACCCTGACTTACGATATCAAGCAATCAAGCAGGGACAAGTGAATGTGGTCGATGCTTATTCAACTGATTCGCAACTGGTTCAATATCGATTGAAAGTGTTGACAGATAATCAGCATTTTTTCCCAATTTATCAAGGTGCTGCTTTGATGCGTCAAGATTTTGCCCAAAAAAATCCAAAAATTACTCAAGTGCTGAATCGTTTGGCGGGCAAAATTAGTAACGAAGACATGCAAAATATGAATTACGCTGTTAATGTTAAGCACCAATCAGCTGCGACAGTTGCTAAAAAATATTTGAAAACACACAATATTCTAAAATGACTAACTTTGAATTACAACAATTGGTTGAACATATATCGAAGACCGCGTTTCATCAGCCTTTTCGTCACCACGCTAGTTTTAATAGTCGATTGAAAACAACTGGTGGCCGCTATTTGTTGGCGACACACCAATTAGAATTCAACCCTAAAATGGCTAATTTACCAATGTTTGAGCAAATCATCAAGCATGAACTAGTTCACTATCATTTACATCTTGCACACAAAGGTTATCGGCACAAAGATATTGATTTCAAGGCATTATTGTCACAGGTGGGAGGTGCGCGTTATGCCCCAGACATTGGTCAACGTCAAACCAACCAGCATCTCTGGCATTATCAATGCGAAAATGGGCATGATATTTTTAGACATAGACGTTTTCAAGTCGGCCGTTATCGTTGCGGTCAATGCGGTGCGCGTTTGATGTTGTTGGGTGAAGTATTGAATAAGTAAGCGTATTCATTTATAGTAAATGTAAGACAATTAATTGGAGAAAACTATGATTAAGCTAATTCTTTCAGATCTCGATGAGACGTTACTTAATGATGATGGCACGATTCATCCCGATAACATTACAGCAGTTCAAAAATTCGTGCAACAAGGTGGTTATTTTGTTCCTAATACAGGAAGATCATACAAATCAGTGTTTGGTACGTTAGCCACTCTGGGACTAAACAGACAAGAAAAGCAATATGTTGTGTCCTACAATGGTGGTGCTATTGTTGAAGTACACAGTGATGGTTCTGAGAAAATTGTTGCACAGCATGGCATGTCACTCAACCTAGCTAAAGAAATTTTCAAACTAGGTCAGATTCAAAACGACATTGATACCCATATTTATACGCTTGATACGTTATTTATTCATAATATTTCATCAGCTGATCAAGCGTATATGTCCGAACGCTCTGTACCGTATGTTGAAATGCCAAATGATGATTTGAACTTTTTATCTCATGAAAAGCCAATCATGAAAGTCATTTTTGAGCATACTGACCATGAAGTTTTGCGTGCGATTGATAAAGCCGTCAACCAAGAACTAGCAGATCAAGTGCTGACAACATATAGTTCGGATCGCTATGTAGAATTTAATCCAAAGGGCAGTGATAAAGGTTCGACAGGGCTGGAGTTAGCTGATTTATTAGGGATTACGCATAATGAAGTTGCCGCGTTGGGTGATAGTTTGAATGACGCTTCTCAAATTAAAGCCGCAGGTGTTGGCGTAGCCGTTGCTAATGCTAAACCAGAAATCAAAGCCATTGCTAATTTGATTTTGGATAAAACCAATAATGAAGGCGCTGTTGCCGAGTTTATCAACACTCATTTGGAGGGCTAAATGTTTAATTTGGCAGCGCGCATTGTTTTGCCATTGATTGCGATTGTGGCCTTTATTAGTGTATTTCTGTTATACTATCATCATTATCTAACACTTTGGTTAACCATTTTGTTAGTCGTCATATTAGTTATACTGGTTAATATTGGGTATATTTGGTTATATTGGCAAAAGCAAAAAACGCAATTTGAGGAAGATGATGCTTGAAATGACGGAAACTGCGAATCCTAAATCTCTTTGGCTTCGCATAATTAATTTTGGTTTAGTAATATTTTTGCTGATGCTTGCGCCTGGATTTTTGGGGCTAGCAAGTGCGAGTTCTGTTTTGTGGGAACAGATTTTGTGGGCATCGGTTATGGTGGTGGTTTATGTAGCAGTAGGTATATATGCCTATCGCTTACTAAAAGTAACGGCAAAAGCGCCAATTTTTCAACCTACTTCATCACCAAAAAGGAAAAGCTTCTGGTGGCTGGTTGGCATGTGGTTGCTCATGTTGGCTATTGAATTAACCATTGCAAACTTAAGAGTCAATTTAACAGGTGAGGCCACCACAGCAAATGAGGAAGCCATCAACCAGTTGACTTCAAATCTAAATGTCACAATGATTACCATGATTATCTATGCTGTAATCTTAGCGCCAGTTGTCGAAGAGCTGGTATTTAGAGGGCTAGTTCTCAATTACTTTTTACGACGTAACTGGTGGTGGGGTAATATTATTTTATCGGGTGTGATATTCGCTTTTCCACATATGGGTGTGATTCCCACTACGTTATCAGATGGTTTGAGTTATTTAATGTATGCTAGCATGGGTATGGTGTTAGCTTATGTCTATAAAAAAACGGGTGCGATTCAGAATAATATTGCGATTCACATGCTTAATAACGCCGTGACTATGATACCCGTGTTACTATTGGCAATCAACAAAATACAACACTAAAAAATGCGTTCATATACTGAACGCATTTTTTTAATTTAGAATTGTAGTAATTCTTTAGATGTATGGGTGTAAGGCACGAAGCCATCGCGACTCATGTAACCACTGTCTTCGATTCGAACACCAGCAACGCCAGGGACATAAATACCTGGTTCAATTGAAAATACCATGCCTTCTTCAAGGGTCATGTCATTGCCCGCCATAATTGAAGGAAATTCGTGTACTGAAGATCCTAAGCCGTGGCCAAGGCGGTGATTAAAGTATTCGCCATATCCAGCTTTGGTAATAATGTCACGCGCCACAGCATCTAACTCACTAGCTGTCATGCCAATTTTTGCTTGAGATTGCGCTGCTAGTTGAGCTTCTAAAGTGACAGCATGAATTCGTTTGGCTTCATCACTCACTGGCCCAAATGCGACTGTTCTGGTTGCATCTGAGGCGTAGCCTTCTGTCATTGTACCTAAATCAAATAGTGCCATTTCACCAGGATTTAATGTGCGACTTGAAGTTGAACCGTGGGGATCAGCGGCATGATCACCAAATTGAACGAGTGTTTCAAAACTCATGCCAACCACGCCAGATTTTTTGAGCTGATATTCTAGCTCAGCAGCGACAGCGAGTTCTGAGACACCTTCTTTTAATGTTTGGAAGCCAATTTCAAAGGCACGGTCGGCATCGCGTCCGGCAGCTTTCATGTGTTCAATCTCAGCTGGCGTTTTGATGAGTCGCAACTTGTTAATTTGGTCAGTGACATCGGTGATGAATTGGGCTGCTGGAAATGCTGCCTGTAATAAATTCAAGCGTGCCACGGTCAAATTATCTGCTTCGATGGCAAAAAAAGTACCATGAGTCGCAGATTGAATGTGCGTAGCCAACTTCGACCAAGGATTTTCTTGGTCTTCATAACCAAAAGCTGCATACTGCCAGCCACTTTCTTTCATACTATTAACTTCAAGTGCTGGACCGAATAAAAAAGGCTCGTGATCAGCAAATAGTACTAAAGCGAGTACACGTTCAATTGGGTCGGATTCAAAGCCACTTAAATAGGCAACACTATGATAGTTTGTGATGATTGCACCACTTAGGTTTTGATCGTTTAACCAATTTGTTAATTGATTGATTTTTTCTAAGTTCATAAAATTATCTACCTCGTAATTTACTATGTCTTTATTGTATCACTTTCATTTCTTGTTGTTTTTCTTGTAACAAATTGAAACAATTGTGAAAACGTGTAAATTAGTCATTGTAAGCGTTTGCAAATTGTGTTTATTTTGCTATAATGAAATGAGATGACTTAAAACATGAATTGTGTCAAATGAATTGAAAGAGGACTATATTATGCAAAAAAAACAGACAGCTACAATATATGATGTTGCTAGTCGTGTTGGGGTGTCTTTGGCAACAGTTTCACGAGTGGTTAACGGCAATAGTAATGTGCGGGAATCAACGAAACGCAAGGTGTTGGATGCCATTGAAGAGTTAGGGTATCATCCTAATGCCGTCGCTAGAGGACTGGCTTCAAAGAAGACAACAACTATTGGCGTTGTCATGCCTGATGTGACAGATATGTATTATTCTGAATTAGCTCGCGGTATTGATGATGTGGCTAATATGTATCACTATGATGTTTTGTTGACGAATACTGATGAAGATCCAGTACGTGAGACGATGGCTGTTAACAACCTTGCCAGCAAACAAGTTGACGGCATTATTTTCATGGGAAATGAATTGGATCGCGAGGTACTCAACACAATCGCGGCAGTTGATGCGCCAGTTGTCTTGGCGGGATCACTAGACGAAGAGGGGATTTTACCAAGCGTCAATATCGACTATGTTGCTGCCGTTAAAGAAGCGACCGAACTTCTCATTCGCAACAAACATGACCGTGTGGCACTTGTAACTGGACCAATGGTTCACGCTATTAACAAGCATCACCGCCTAGTTGGTTACCAAGCTGGTCTAGAAGCAGCAAATATTGCATTTGACGATAGTTTACTTTTTGCGACACATCAAGACTACTCGGCTGGGCTTCAAGTAGCTGAAAAAATTTTTGCTGCTCAAGCCACTGCAGCTGTTGTATATGATGATGAAGTCGCACTTGGCATTATGAATTATATGCGCGACCATGGCAAATCAGTTCCCGAAGATTTTGAAATCATCACTTCTAACGACACAAAGTTTGCAATTGTGACAAGACCAGAGCTGTCTTCAATTGGTCAACCTAAGTATGATATTGGTGCGGTAGCAATGAGAATGTTAACAAAGCTAATGAATAACGAAGTGGTTGATGATATGCAAGTCCAACTGCCACATACATTTGAAAAGCGCGGTACAACAATTAATCCACAACCTTAAAATTGGATTATGAGGGGCTGATTTTGATTTTTTCTCAATTTTTTTGGTTTGACTTTAATTTTAAAGAAACATAATCGAAACAATTGACATATTATATTAATGAAAGTAAACTATAATAGATGGTTTGCTTTTTATTTTACATCCAAATGTAAAATATTGACAAAATCTTTACTGGGTGGGAATTGACGGTTATGATCTCATGAATAATCAAAAGAGACGTTATATTACTGGATTTGATGGGTTACGTGCACTGGCTGTGTGCGGTGTCATTTTATTTCATTTATTGCCAACTAAAATTGTTGGTGGGTGGCTAGGTGTACCGCTTTTTTTTGTTATTTCTGGTTATTTGATTACAGATATTTTGATTCAAGAATATGATAAAACCGCTACTATTGCAGCAGTCAAATTTTACATACGCCGATTAAAACGGCTTTATCCAGCGCTAGTTATGATGCTTTTGATGACGACAATCGTTATTTTAGCTTTTGATCAGCGACTAATTTATAATTTACGACAGGTTATTTTAACTAATTTGACCTATGTCTATAATTTTTGGGCGATTGGGCACGGACAATCCTATTTTCAACAATTTGGTGGTGAATCACCATTCACTCATTTATGGTCCTTGTCGATTGAGGGCCAATTCTATCTTGTTTGGCCTTTTGTGGTTTGGTTTATTCTCAAAAAGGGATATAAGCGGTTGAACGTTGCGCTCGGGTTATTAGGCGTTTCATTTGTTAGCGCGTTATTAATGGCAATTTTATACTCACCAGCTAACATCAATCGGGTTTATTATGGTACAGATACGCGTGTTTTTGCAATATTGTTAGGCACCGCCTTGGCTTTTGTTTGGCCATCCAATAAGTTGTCAGCAAAAATTGAAGACAAATCGCGGCTGTATTTAAACAGTATTGGGACAGCTGCTTTAGTTATTTTAATTGCTGGAATGATATGGGTGAATGGGCAATTTACTGCAACTTATTATGGTTTAATGTATTTATTTACGGTTGATGTTGCGATATTAGTTGCTATCACGGCCCATCCGGCTTCATGGTACAGTCGTTTGCTTGATAATAAGGTATTGAATTATCTTGGTACACGCTCTTATAGTATCTATCTTTATCAATTGCCCGTTTTTGTTTTTTACGAAAAATTTGTTTCAAATTACAAGCCAACGTTTGTTAATTTAGTAATAGAAGTTATATTAGTTTTGGTATTAAGCGAGTTAAGCTATCGATATATTGAAAATGTCATACGTCGTGATGGTAAGTTACATCAGTTTTGGCACTGGCTAATGCATTCACGTAACCGTTTTTTCCTTTTTATAACACCAGCACTACTTTTGCTATTGTTTGTCGGTCATGGACTAGCAGATAAAAAAGCTGCTTTACCTCAGCCTAAAACACGATTGCAAAAACAATTAACCAAAAATCAGGCAGAAGTTGCAAAACGTAATAAAATTGCTGAAAAGGCGGCTTCATCCTCCTCTGCTCAAAGTGCAACAAAAAATGCTAAGCTGTCTGAAGCAGATCAAAAGATTGTCACTGATTATGGATTACAAACAAACGCCTATTTAGCTTTTAAAAATATGCAATTTACAGCGATAGGTGATTCAGTCATGCTAGATGCTGCACCTTATTTGCAAGAGGTTGATCCAAACATGCATGTTGACGCAGAAGTTGGGCGTCAAGCTTATCAAACGCCAGATATTATTGACGGTATGGCTCACAGTGGCAAACTTGCCCCTAATATTTTAATGGGATTGGGGACGAACGGTGAAGTTAAAAGACCTGATTTAGATCGCATGATGCGCACTTTTGGTGCTAAACGACAGGTGTATTGGATGAACAATTTTGTTCAAAGTAAGCCATGGCAAAATAGTAATAATGATATGCTTGCTGCTGCACAGAAAGACTATAAGAATTTGCACGTGATTGATTGGTTTAGTCTGGCAAAACAGCATATTGATTGGTTCGCAGATGATGGTGTGCACCAAGGACCAACTGGGGATCGTAACTACGTTCGTTTGTTGGTAGAAAAGACAGCTGAAGTGAATCACATTAAATAAAACATCGAGGGATGTTTTTTTTGTAACTTGAAAAAAATAATGTAAAAGATTAGAATGATTATAAATAATGTATTTAGGGGGATTTCATGTTTAAAAATATCAGGCAACTCACACCTTTTTCAGCTGTGCTGTTAGCCATCGCGTTTATTATGTCAATTAGCCAGTCAACGATGACAACGACTTATCCAATTTTAATGGCTAGTTTTCATGTTGATGCAAGTACTGTACAGTGGTTAACAACCGGTTTTATGGTCGCCATGACCTTGGTGATGCCGCTCAGTCCATGGTTGCTAGATAACATTTTATTGAAGCCACTGTTGAATGGTATTGTTACAGTATTTGTGATTGGCACAGCGATCGCCATGCTCACACCCTCTTTTGCCGGTATCATTGTTGGCCGATTGCTGGAAGGCATAGCTGTCGGTGCACTTTTTCCTACTTTTCAAAGTGTCATCATTGAAAATACAGCGAAATCGGATCGTGGGATCACTATGGGAGTGGTTGGTTTGGTGATGGGATCTGCTCTGGCAGTAGGACCAATTATTTCTGGTATTGTTTTGCAGTATGTTTCGTGGCGGGCGTTATTTGGATTATTTCTTGTAACCTTAATTGTGCTTATCGTGAGTTTGCAACCGCTAATTGAAAATACGCATACCATTCATCATTCAAAATTTGATTGGGTATCGGCGATAACGTTAATTGGTTTCGGTGGGTTACTATACAGTCTGTCAACTATTTCTAATACGAAATTAACGATAACATGGTGGCTTATTGTTATCATAAGCGTCGCTTTATTAGTGGTTTTTGTTATACGTCAAATTAGTCATCAACAACCATTTCTTAATTTATCAGTATTTAAGTATCGTGGTTTTGCGCCAGCTATGATTTTGACAGGATTATCTTATTCAGGGTTGATTACAGCTACGGTATTGATGCCACTATTTTATCAGCGCGTTTTTCATATCACGCCACTATGGTCCGGCCTGCTTATGGTACCAGCAGCCGTTGTGCTCAGCCAATTAAACCCAAGAGCGGGTTATTTATTAACGCGCATAGGATTGAAAAATCTTGTCTACATTGGCATGGTAATGATGATCATTGGTTATTTCTTATTAAACCAATTAGGGACGCAATCTTGGTTTATTGGTCTAGTGGCAGCTATTCTACTTGAAGGGGGTAACGCCTTTATCATGATGCCAGCTGTGACTGCGGCAAATAATGTTTTGCCAAAAGAACTTGTTAGTCATGGCACAGCGGTTATTACGACCATGCGTCAGGTGATTGGAGCAGGAAGCGTTGTGATTGTTGGGATATTAGTTACCCATTTCAGTCAAATTGTTGCAATTGGTGTAGCATTAAGTCGGACAAGTGGTTGGTTTATCTTTGTCCCAGTAATTGGTATTTTGTTAGCGATGCGATTGCCGCACACTAAAAACTAAATAAATTGTGTTCAAAATAATAAAAGGGCTTTACAGTCCTTTTTTATTCACTTAAAATAAGGATTAGTAGAAATGAGGCAAAAAATGACAACAGTATATCAGCACGGTACTTTAGCACAATTAATGGCTAAGCAAATGGCAGGAACGATTTCGGTCGGTGAATTGCTGACGCACGGTGATACGGGCATCGGAACTCTAGATGGATTGGATGGTGAAGTAATCATTTTAAATGGTGATGTTTACCAAGCAGATAGTACCGGCGCGGTGAACCATATTACCGACAAGAAAACGACATTACCTTTTGCGTCAGTTCATTTTGATCAGCCAGACAATAGTTATCCATTGCCGTTTAATGCAACGACTTATCAAAATTTATCATCGCAATTAACAGAAAAACAAATTGACAACGTTTTTTCAGCTTTGAAATTACATGGCCATTTCACCCATGTCCATGTTCGTGTGGCACCCAAACAAACAAAGCCATATCCTAGTCTTTTGACGGTTGCGCAGCACCAACCGGAGTTTGAGACTCGTGACGTTAAAGGCACGCTCGTTGGTTATTATGCACCAGCTGTCTTCGGTGGCGCTACCGCGGCTGGCTGGCATTTGCACTTCCTCGCTGATGATCTTCAATTTGCTGGCCATGTGTTAGATTTCGAGGCTGATGATATTGTAGGCAGTCTATTGATTTTTGATGAATTTGAGCAGCACTTACCGATTGATAATCATGATTTTAGAGCAATGAAACAAGACATGGCCGGATTGCAAGATGGCATTGAGGCAAGTGAGGGAGGAAAAAAATAATGGCGCAAAAACCATTAGTCATTGGCGTAACCGGTGGTTCTGGATCAGGAAAGACAACTGTGAGCCGCGAATTAGTGGCACGTATACCTGATAACAGTGCTATTTTATTACAACAAGATGCATACTATCGTGACCAATCTGAAAAGCCATTTGAAGAGCGGATCAAAACGAATTATGATCACCCTGATTCATTCGAAACGGACTTGTTTGTCGCTGACTTAGAGCGCTTGTTGGCTAGAGAAGCTATTGACAAACCTGTCTATGATTATGAGAAACATACACGTTCGAGTGATGTGATTCATGTGATGCCAGCTGATGTTATTATTGTTGACGGCGTTTTATTGTTTAATGATAAAAGAGTTCGTGATTTGCTTGATTTGAAAGTGTACGTTGACACTGATGATGATATTCGTTTCTTGCGACGTTTGGAACGAGATATTGAAGAACGTGGCCGCACGGTTCGTGGCGTTATTGAACAATATCTTGCGACAGTGAAGCCAATGTATCATCAATTTGTTGAGCCAACCAAGCGTTATGCTAACATTATTGTGCCAGAGGGTGGACAAAATAAAGTTGCTATTGATATGATTACCAACCAAATACTAGCTATGTTGAAAACACAATAAAAAGCGACGTTTATTTACGAACGTCGCTTTTTATTGTGCACGTGTTTCTTCAATTGTATCGCGCATCGTATCAACGACACTTTGTGTGTCTTCCGATAACTGTGAACCAACCAAAGTGAACAGGGTATCAATAATTGTGATTTGAGCTATCAATGAACTCATTGATTCACTACGAAAATTAACTTCTTCGGCTAGGGATAACAACACTAAATCTGCAAGTTTAGCAAGCGGTGAGTCTGGAAAAGATGTGATGGCAATAATTTTCACATGGTTTTCAGACAATTTTTGAGCGATTAGTAAAGTATCTTTGTTGCGTCCGGAATGGGAAATGACAACAGCGACATCTGTGTGATCAAGACGAACGGCTTGCATTAATTGAACGTCATAATCAGGATGGGCAATGACATCAATTGGTGTTAGTAAAAATTTATGGTAGGCGTTAAAAGCAACAATTGACGATCCGCCGATACCGAAAAAGCCAACCCGTCGTGCACTAATCAAACATTGCGTGGCTTGTTCGAGTTGATCAATTGTCAAGTTGTTGACAGTTGCTGCTAACGCATTTTCAGCCCCGCGAAAAACCTTTTGAGCAATGGCAACGGTGTCATCTGTGTCAACAATTTCCCCAAAAAATTCAACAGGCGATTTTTGAACAGAGATGCGGGCAAGGTCAACCGAAAAATCACGAAAAGAATCAAAACCAATTTTTTTGACAAATCGTGAAATAGTCGCTGTTGAAACACCAGAACCATCAGACATTTCCTGAGTCGTGGCTTCTTGTGCCTGTGAAACATTATGAATAATATAATCAATTAATTTCTGTTCAGTCGTATTATATTGTTTGCGCTGTACCCTGAGTTGGGTAATGATGTTTTTTGCCATATTCATTCGTACTCCGATATACTAATCATACAAGATGAGACAACATTTTTCAATAAAGGGTTGCAAACTGTAAATTATTTTCATATAATAAAAGTGTACTAAAAACACAAAAAAGAAAGAGGTATGCAAACATGAAGTTTGCGATGATCGGCCTTGGTAAGATGGGCTTGAACTTGGTTAAAAACGCCGTTGATAACGGTCATGAAGTGGTAGCGTTTGATTTGAATGCTGACTTCGTTAAAGAAGCAACTGACTACTCTGCTTCAATCGAAGGTGCTTCAGACATCGATGACATGTTGTCAAAGTTGCCATCTCCTAAGGCTGTTTGGGTTATGGTGCCAGCAGGCGTACCAACTAACTCAACTATCGATACATTGATCGCCAAGATGGACAAGGGTGACATCATTATTGATGGTGGTAACTCTAACTATAAAGACAACTTGGAACAAAACAAGCGTACAACTGCTGCAGGTATCAAGTTCTTTGATGCCGGTACTTCAGGTGGTATGAACGGTGCCCGTAATGGTGGTAACTTCATGATTGGTGGCGATGACGCCGAAGCATGGAAAGTTATTGAACCACTTTTCAAGTCAATCGCTGAAGAAGATGGTTACTTGTATACAGGTCGTTTGGGATCAGGTCATTATTTGAAGATGGTTCACAACGGTATCGAATACGGTATGATGCAAGCAATTGCTGAAGGATTCGAAGTATTGGAAGCCTCACAATTTGACTACGACTATGAAGCTGTTTCAAAGTTGTGGAACCACGGATCAGTTATCCGTTCATGGTTGATGGAATTGGCTGAAGAGCAATTCGCCAAGGACCCACATTTGGATGCTATTGCTGGTCGTATGCATTCTTCAGGTGAAGGTAAGTGGACAGTGCAAGAATCATTGGATTTGGATGTTCCAGCACCAGTTATTTACTTGTCTTTGGCAATGCGTTACCGTTCATTGCAAGATGACACGTTTACAGGTAAGGTTGTTTCAGCTTTGCGTAATGGCTTCGGTGGTCACGCAATGGATGCTGCCAAGTAATAAGAATCTGTTCGTTTTCTTGGACAGAAGCTCCCAATATGGGAGCTTTTTCTGTGTTAATGCAATAATGTTCAACGTTTAACAATTATTAATTGTGCAATTTGAGGTGAACACATGGAATATATGATTGGTGTCGATTTAGGCACAACGTCAACTAAAGCAGTTTTGTTTGACGATAAAAATCAGGTTGTAACCAGTGCTAATAAAGGTTATCCATTGTATCGTGATGTACCGGATATGGCGGAAGAAGACCTAAATGAAATTTTTGATGCCCTAATTGAAGCATTAACTGATGTCGTGCGCGCTGCTGATTTAAAGGAAGGTGACAAAATTGCCGCCGTTTCATTCAGTTCAGCGATGCATTCTTTGATTGCTTTTGACAAAAACTGGAAACCACTGACACGCGTTATTACGTGGGCTGATACACGAGCAGTTAAGTATACAGAAGAACTGAAATCTAATGGTTTAGGTGCTCAAATTTATAAAAAGACAGGGACGCCGATTCATCCAATGGCACCTTTGTCAAAGTTATTGTGGCTAAAAGAAGAACACCATGATGTTTATGAAAATGCCGCGCATTATTTAGGCATCAAGGAGTATTTGTTCCACCGCTTGTTTGGTAGCAATAAAATGGATATTTCGATTGCTTCCGGAACGGGATTGTTTAATATTTTCAATCTTGATTGGGATGAACAGGCACTTGCAGTGACTGGTGTCACAAAATCGCAGTTGCCACAACCGGTTGAGCCATACGAATATGAAACAAATATGGTCGCTGAATATGCCGCGGTGATTGGTATTCCAGTAGACACACCGTTTGTTTATGGTGCTGGCGATGGGCCATTATCAAACTTGGGTGTTAATGCTGTTAAACCAGGTGTTGCAGCTATTACCATTGGTACATCTGGTGCTATTCGCGTCGTTGCTGATGAGCCAGTGATTGATCCTAAAGGTCGTACTTTTACGTACGCTTTAGATAAGGATCATTGGGTCGTTGGCGGTCCTGTTAATAATGGTGGCGATGTATTCCGTTGGGCACGCGATAACATGTTTGACGCTGAAAAATCGACTGCTGCTTTGCTAGGAGAAGACGCGTATGATTTGATGACTGAAATTGCTTCGCGCATTCCAGCTGGATCAGAAGGATTGATTTTCCATCCATACTTAGGTGGCGAACGTGCACCAATTTGGGATGCCAATGCTCGTGGTTCGTTCTTTGGACTCAATCATTCACACACACGTGCGCACATGCTACGATCAGTGTTAGAAGGTATTACTTTCAACGTATACATGGTTAGTCTGGCTTTGGAAGAGGTTGTTGGTGGACTGAAGTCAATTCAAGCCACTGGTGGTTTTGCTCGTTCGCCACTGTGGCGTCAAATGTTCGCTGATATCTTCGAACAACCAGTAACTGTACCAGAGGCATTTGAATCAGGATCATTAGCAGCAGTAATTGTTGCTCAAAAAGCGCTTGGTAAGATTGACGATTTGTACGAAATTGAAAAGTATGTTGGGGCTTCTAATACTTACCAACCAGATCCGGAAAATTTCGAGGCTTATCGAGAATTAGCACCGATTTTCATCAGATTGTCACGTCAATTGCAGACAGAATATGAAAACATTGCTAATTATCAAAGAAAACATTCTAAGTAAACAGCTAATCAAAATATTTAAGTACGGTTAAATGTTGTTGTCCGTATTAGCTTTTACTGATAACCATAAAAGGAGAAGGCGGTTTTTAAGTCGCCTATATGTACACATGGAATTCGTCATGTTGATCGTGTCCATTTTAATTTTGTTATTGTTGATTGCAAAATTAAAATTAAACACATTCGTATCACTAATTATTACTGCGTTTATTTTAGCGCTGTTGCTTGGCATGAAGCCAATGCAAATTCCGGACGCTGTCCTTGGTGCACAAGGTGTCGGAAATATTCTTGGTCCCAACTCAGTTATTTTCATCTTTGGTGGAATGATTGGTCGTTTGGTGGCCGACGCAGGTGGTTCATATCGCATTGCCAAAACATTAATTGATTGGTTTGGTGTAAAACGCTTGCAGTGGGCTGTTTTGATTGCTTCATTCATCATTGGTATTTCAATGATTTTTGGTGTTGGTATGGTCCTTTTGATACCAATTGTGTTCGCAGTTGCTATTGAAGCTGGCGTGCCATTACTTTATTTAGGTGTTTCAATGACTGCTGCTTTGAGTTCTGCCCAAGGTTTCTTACCACCACAGCCAGCACCAACTGCTGTTGCCTCAGCTTTGGGTGCTAATATTGGTATGATGTTGATCTTTGGTTTGGTCGTGTCAGTGATTACTGCGGTGGTTGCTGGGCCAATGTTTACTAAACTGGCTCAAAAATATGCGCCCGATGCTTTCCAATTTAAAACTGAAATAGAAGCGGTAGGACCAGTTAAAGAATATGATCTCAAAGCAACACCAAACTTTGGCTTGTCAGTTTTGACTTCTGTATTTCCACTAATATTTATGATTATCGCTACCGTGTATAAGCTAATATACACTGGTGGTGTTACTCCTAAAAATCCAACAATGGTTGACCAAGTGGTTGAATTTGCTGCTAATCCTGCGGTTGCTATGACAATTGCTTTGGTATTTGCTATCTTTACAATGGGTATTTGGCAGCAAAAGTCAATGACTGAAGTAGGAAAATCACTAAATGAAGGCATGTCTGCTGTCGCAGGTATTCTGTTAATTGTTGGTGGTGGTGGTGCTTTGCGTGGCGTGCTGGTTACGTCTGGTTTATCTGACAAAATTGCTACAACATTCCAAGCGGGCGGTTCAATGAGCCCAATCGCTGTTGTGCTATTTGCTTGGGCTGTTGCTGCCGTATTGCGTGTCTCAGTTGGTTCAGCAACCGTTGCTGGTATGACTGCTGCTGGTATCGTGACAGGTATTTTGGCTTCTAATCCAGGTAATACATTACTACCAGTATTTGTTGCCTTAGCAATTGGTGCCGGTTCATTGATTGCATCACACGTCAATGATGCTGGTTTCTGGATTTTTAAAGAATTCTTTGACTTGAGTGTCAAGCAAACGTTCCAAATTTGGACAGTGCTAGAAACAATTATTTCAGTGACAGGTTTGATTGTCATTTTGATTATGACAACTATTTTCGCTTAAACTGCTAAACCACCTTAAAAGGTGGTTTTTTTGATTTGAGGGAGTTTATCCCATGATAATAAGAATATAAAAATTTACATTTTATTTTCATGGGAATGTTGACACTAAGATGAGAAAATGTTAATATATTATAATAACTTTTAAGCGTTGAAGGGGATAAACATATGTCGGAATTAAATAAAAAAACAGGCTGGTTTCACAAAGCGTCGCCTGTAAGTTTTACGGAAAGTGATCGACACTTGCGCAAAACTTTGGGTGTCAAGGAAATGTTGGCGCTGGGAATTGGAACTATTGTTTCAACAGCCATTTTTACTTTACCGGGAATTGTTGCAGCTAATCATGCGGGACCGGCAGTTGCAATTTCGTTTGTTATTGCTGCGATTGTAGCTGGACTTGCGGCTTTTGCCTATGCTGAATTTGCCTCTGCTTTGCCATTTGCCGGCTCTGCTTATTCATGGGCGAATGTTGTGTTTGGTGAGGTTTTTGGATGGATAGCTGGTTGGGCACTTTTGGCTGAATATTTTATTGCTGTTGCATTCGTTGCCTCAGGGTGGTCAGCTAATTTTAAATTATTTTTAGCATCTCATCATTTAGCGTTGCCGAAAGCGTTAGCGGGATCATTTGTTGCAGGTAACGGAGGCATAATTGATATTTCGTCGTTGTTTGCAGTGTTGATTGTTGCGATCTTGCTTTGGCGTGGTACAAATACAACTGCTCGTGTAGAAAATGTATTGGTTATCGGAAAAGTTGCTGTCATTTTAATTTTTATTGCTGTTGGTTTGACAGCAATTCATCCTAGTAACTATGTACCATTTATTCCAGCGCATAAGGCTGGTACGGAATTTGGTGGTTGGACGGGCATATTCGCTGGTGCCTCACAAATATTCTTGGCTTATATTGGATTTGATTCAATTGCAGCTAACTCTGCTGAAGCAAAAAATCCAAAAAAGACAATGCCTCGTGGCATTATCGGTTCACTAATTATTGCTACCATTTTGTTTGTTACGGTTGCTTTGGTTTTGGTTGGTATGTTCCCTTATTCTAAGTATGCCAACAATGCTGCGCCTGCTGCTTGGGCATTATTGAAATCAGGGCATGTCTTTACTTCAAATCTATTGTCCATTGTCGCTTTGATTGGTATGTTCACTGCAATCATTGGGATGATGCTTGCTGGATCACGTTTGCTGTATGCTTTTGGACGTGATGGTTTGTTGCCTAGCTTCTTAGGTAAGGTTAATGATAGGGGGCTTCCCAACAATGCCTTATTGGCATTATCGGTGATTGCCATTTTGATTGGATCAGTGTTCAGTTTCACTGAGTTGGCAGGTTTGATTTCTGCTGGTACATTGATTGCCTTCATCATTGTTTCACTAGGTGTTTATGCCTTACGTCCGCGTGAAGGCAAGGATATTCAAGAACCTGGCTTCAAGATGCCATTTTATCCTGTGTTACCAGCATTAGCCGCCTTAGGATCAGGATTCATTTTTTATGAATTAGACAACCAGGCTAAGATATACGCATTTGGCTGGTTTGCCCTTGGTTTGGTAATTTATGCCATCTATGGCGCTAAACATAGTAAATTATCTCAGAATTAATATACAAAGTCCTGACATCTCAGGGCTTTTATTGTACACAAAGCACAAATGAAAGCTGTTCAATATGTCGAGAAATACGGAAATTTTAAATGAAGAAAAGGTATATTTAGCTGATGCCACACGGGTTAAATATTTTGATATCGTGATTGACCATGGTAGTGGTGCCATTATTACAGACGCAAATGGTCGCGACTATATTGATTTGTTAGCCAGTGCAAGTGCAACTAATACAGGACATGCACATCCAAAAGTGGTTGAGGCAATTACCCAACAAGCACAAAAATTAATTCAGTATACGCCGGCTTATTTTGCTAACACAACAACCGCCCAGCTGGCAAAACGTATCGCGGATATTGCACCAGGAAATTTTGACAAGCAGGTTGCTTTTGGTAATTCAGGTTCTGATGCTAACGATGCGATTATCAAGTTTGCTCGTGGATATACTGGACGGTCCTATGTTGTTAGTTTCACTGGTGCCTATCACGGCTCAACCTATGGCTCTATGTCAATTTCAGGTGTGAGTTTGAATATGACGCGTAAAATTGGTCCTTTACTTCCGGATGTGATCAAAGTGCCATATCCTGATCAAACGCAGCGCTTAGCTGGTGAAAGTGATGATGATTTTTCTGATCGGTTATTCAAACAATTTATGCTGCCATTTGAAACCTATTTGCCAGCTGATGAAGTGGCGTTAGTCATTATCGAGCCAATTCAGGGGGATGGTGGTATTGTTAAAGCACCACAACGTTTTATGACGTTAGTTTATAATTTCACGCGTGAACATAATATTGTTTTTGCTGTTGATGAAGTCAATCAGGGACTAGGTCGTACAGGAAAAATGTGGTCTATTGATCATTTTGGTATAGTGCCTGATCTGATGAGTATTGGTAAATCAATTGCCAGTGGTTTACCATTAAGTGCAGTTGTGGGACGTCGAGAAATTATGTCAAGTTTATCAGCGCCTGCTAACGTTTATACAACGGCTGGCAATCCAGTCACGGCAGCAGCAGCGTTGGCGACACTAGACGTCATAGATAAAGAACGGTTGGTTTTGCGTTCACGTGACTTAGGCAAAATTGCCAAAACATTTTTTGAAAATGCGGCGCAACGTTATCATTTTATCGGTGATGTTCGCATGTATGGCTTAAACGGTGGCATTGATATCATTGATAATCAAGGGCTACCAGACACCTATGCAACTAATCAGTTAATATACCGTATATTTGAACTTGGTGCGATTATGATTAGCTTAAGAGGCAATATTTTACGTTTTCAGCCCCCGCTAGTCATTAAGAAAGAAGAACTGACCAAAGCGTTGGCGATTATTGATCAAGCTTTTTCTGATTTAGAAGCAGGAAAAATTGTATTGCCACATAGCGATAGTCATATTGGTTGGTGATATGATATAATTAATTTGTCATTGGATATGCAGCCTTGTGTATTGTCAATTAGAAATGTGTTGGTTGATGGAAAACACACGTTTACAAGGTTGTGCTCCCAAACTAGATGTGATTGAAAAATCACCGCGTCTCGGCGTTATGAGTTATAAAGGTAAAGATCGAAGATCATTACAAATTGCGGTGGTACCACGGTAAAGCGTCCGCACTTTGTCTTGGTCTTTTTATATTAATTAAGGAGAAAACTTGTCATGAAAGAGTTGAGTTCAGCAGAAATTCGTCAAATGTTTTTAGACTTTTTTGCTTCAAAGGGGCACGAAATCGTCCCCTCAAAAAATTTGATTCCACAAGATGATCCAACACTATTGTGGATTAACTCAGGTGTTGCGACATTAAAAAAATATTTTGATGGTACAGTGGTGCCTAAAAATCCACGTATTACAAACGCTCAAAAAGCGATCCGTACCAATGATATTGAAAATGTTGGTAAAACAGCGCGTCATCATACTTTGTTTGAAATGATGGGTAATTTTTCAATTGGTGACTATTTTAAAGCCGAAGTGATTCCGTGGGCATGGGAACTGCTAACGAGTCCAGAGTGGTATGGTTTGGATAAAGAAAAGCTTTATGTCACTGTTTACCCGAAAGACCAAGAAGCAAAACAAATTTGGCAGGAAAAAACAGATTTACCAGATGGTCATATTTACGAAGTAGAAGATAATTTTTGGGATATCGGTGAGGGCCCATCAGGTCCTGATTCAGAAATTTTCTTTGATCGGGGACCAGCATTTCAAGATTTACCAGACAATGATCCTGAAATGTATCCCGGTGGTGAAAATGAACGGTATCTAGAAATTTGGAATATTGTGTTTTCACAGTTTAATCATTTGCCAGGGTTGACGGATAATTCGCAGTATCCAGAATTGCCACATAAGAATATTGATACAGGTATGGGATTAGAACGTGTCGTTTCTGTTTTCCAAAATGGTCGAACTAACTTTGATACTGATCTCTTCTTACCTATTATCCATGCCACAGAAGTTTTAACAGATGGTTTTGTTTATGATGATAGTCAAGATAGTGAAAGCAATACTAGTTTTAAAGTGATTGCTGATCATATTCGTGCCATCACCTTTGCAATTGGTGATGGTGCGTTGCCATCAAACGAAGGACGCGGCTATGTTATCCGTCGTTTACTTCGTCGAGCTGTACTGCACGGACAAAAGTTAGGCATTAAGGGTGAATTTTTGACTAAACTGGTCCCAGTTGTTGGCGAAATAATGGTGAGCTATTATCCAGAGATTTCAGAAAACACAACCAAAATTCAAAAAACAATTGCCGCTGAAGAAAAACGCTTTAATGTGACATTGGCTGGTGGATTGGCGTTATTGAATGGCGTGATTGCTGATGCTAAAGAGAGTGGTCAAAATCAAATTAATGGTCTAGATGCTTTCAAACTGTCTGATACGTATGGTTTCCCCCTAGAATTAACACAAGAACAAGCTGCTGATGCAGGCTTAACCGTTGATGTTGACGGCTATCGTGACGCTTTACAAGCACAGCGTGAACGTGCTCGCGCAGCGCGTTCCAATGACAAGTCAATGGGTGTTCAAAATGCTGTTCTAACTGATTTGAAAGTGGATTCAAAGTATGTTGGCTGGTCTAAAACAAAGGTATCAGATGCTGAAATTGTTGCGATTATTGGTCAAGATAACGCAGGGGTTGATGCGTTATTAGATGGTGCAGTTGCCAATCAAACCACGCAGGTCGTATTCGATGTTACGCCGTTTTACGCTGAAATGGGCGGTCAAGTGCCTGACTTTGGCGATGTTTCTAACCAGTCTGGTGAGCTCATTGGACATGTTATTGATGTACAAACGGCGCCAAATGGACAATATATTCATACTGTTGAAGTCATAGCTGATTTTAATTTGGGCGATCGTGTGACACTTGAGGTTGACATGGCACGTCATATTGCTGTTTCAAAAAACCATACGGCGACCCACATGCTTGATCAAGCACTGCGCAATGTGATAGGTGGGGATGTGCATCAAGCTGGTTCACTTGTAGAACCTGACTACTTACGTTTTGATTTCAACCATGATGGACCGGTTTCTGAAAATGATTTGGATGATATTGCTGCAATGGTCAACCAAGAGATTGCCAAAAACTTGCCGATTACATGGGTTGAAACAGATATTGAGTCAGCTAAAAAACTAGGCGCTGTAGCAGTGTTTGGTGAGAAGTACGGTGAAACAGTCCGAGTTGTTTCCATTGGTGACTTTAATAAGGAATTTGATGGTGGCACGCACGCCAATAGTACGGCGGAGCTGGGTATTTTCAAAATAGTAAGCGAATCTGGAATTGGCGCTGGCGTACGCCGAATTGAAGCTGTAACAGGGTTAGCAGCATTAGCATTGTATCAATCTGAAGAAAAAGCATTGAAACAAATTGCTAATGGCTTGAAAGCGCAAAAATTAATAGATACACCTAATAAAGTGAGCGAATTGCAGGCAGAATTGCGTAATACACAACGTCAAAATGAATCTCTTGCTGCACAACTAGCTAATGCTAAAGCAGGCGAGATTTTTGACGATGTTCAAATAGTCAACAATCATAGCTATATTGCAAAAGCGTTGACTGTTAATGGTATTGATGGTCTTCGACAAGTGGCCGATAATTGGAAAGAAAAGCAACCTTCTGATATTTTGGTTTTGGCATCAGCTGTAGAGGGAAAAGTGAGCTTGATTGTAGCTGCTTCACCTGAAGCGATTAAGCAAGGCATCAAAGCAGGAGATCTCATTAAATTTATTGCACCAAAGATTGGTGGCGGCGGTGGTGGTCGGCCAGACATGGCACAAGCCGGTGGTAAAAACCCTGATGGTATCATAGACGCTCTGGCGGCTGTTGCTGATTTCTTAGCTGATAAGTAATTTTTTTGTAACTTAATTGAGAAAATAATTTAGTATTATAGTGAGTAGTCAGTAACAATGTGTTAATCACATTGCATTTTGAAAAGAAAGGAGCGTGTACCATGACAGTAGGAGACGAAACGGCTGTTTTTGACTTTGGAAATCAGTTGCCTAAGGACATTCATGAAACATTAGAAATTGTGTATAATGCACTGGAAGAAAAGGGTTATAATCCAATTAACCAAATTGTTGGCTACTTGATGTCTGGTGATCCAGCATATATTCCACGTTTAAATGATGCTCGAAATTTAATCAAACGTCATGAACGTGACGAAATAATTGAAGAACTTGTACACGCCTATTTAGATAAATAATGCGACTATTAGGATTAGACGTTGGTAGTCGAACAGTGGGTGTCGCAGTAAGTGATCCCATGGGTTGGACTGCCCAAGGGGTTGAAATTATTCGTATCAACGAGGACGAAAAGCAATTTGGCTTAGAACGACTTGCTGAGATTATTAAAGAAAAGCAAGTCAAAGGTGTTGTTCTGGGTTTACCTAAAAACATGAACAACAGTGAGGGACCACGTGCCGAAGCGGCCCGTCAGTATGCCAAGATGGTTGAAGAACACTTTAATTTGCCCACAGATTTTCAAGATGAACGGCTTACAACTGTTCAGGCTGAACGTATGTTAATTGAAGAAGCTGACGTATCACGTAAAAAGCGGAAGCAAGTGATAGATAAGATTGCTGCTGAATTTATTTTGCAGAATTATCTAGATGCGAACGGCAAATTAACTAAATAACTCAAAACGCGCTGTTCTTGGTATACGGATCAGCGCGTTTACGTTATAATGAACTTATTAAAAGTTAAAGGAAATACTCATGAGTGAAAATAACCAAGAAGTACAAAAGATTACCTTAATTGATGAAAATGGCGATGAAGCGCTTTACGAAATTCTCTTCACTTTTCATTCCGATGAATATAGCAAAGATTACATTTTGTTAGTCCCAGAAGGTGTCGAGGATGATGAAGAAGTTGATATTCAAGCGTATATTTTTAATCCCGACGAAAACGGTGATGCCACTGAAGAAGAACTTATTCAAATCGAAGACGACAAAGAGTGGGATATGGTTGAAGAAGTGCTTAACACTTTCTTGGACGATGACACGAACTTTAACTAAATTAACTTAAATCTGTACCCTATAATTTTAATTAAAAAATTACGGGTACATTTTTATTGTAAAAAAATATAAAAGCCTTTAAATCAAGCTTATCAAGTGATAAACTAGTTGTAGAGAACTTTTTGTATTATACATCAAGTTGAATATTTGAAAGTATTGATTGTCACAATGTGTGGTATCAATATGTTGGAGGAATAGTTATGGTTACATTAGTGGGCATACTAGATTTAGCGCGTTTTCAATTCGCGATGACCACGATTTTTCACTTTTTCTTTGTCCCAATGTCAATAGGATTAGCTGTTGTCGTTGCGTTGATGGAAACGTTGTATGTCATCAAAAAAGATGAGACGTACAAAAAAATGACACAGTTTTGGGGTAAGATTTTCTTACTCAGTTTTGCCGTGGGTGTCGTGACAGGTATTATTCAAGAGTTCCAGTTTGGTATGAACTGGTCTGAATATTCAAGATACGTTGGTGACATTTTTGGTGCGCCATTGGCGATTGAGGCTTTGGTTGCTTTCTTTGCAGAGTCAACCTTTATTGGCTTGTGGTCGTTTACATGGGACCGATTTAAGCCAGCCATTCATTTAATTTTTATTTGGGTTGTCGCTTTTGCATCAAGTATTTCTGCTTTATGGATTTTGGCAGCCAATTCATTCATGCAAAATCCCGTTGGTTATGCAATTGACAACCACATGGGTCGAGCTGAATTAAAAAGTTTTGGCGCTCTGCTGACGAACAAGCAGCTTTGGATTGAATTTCCGCACGTTTTGGTTGGTACTTTTGTAACAGGTGGTTTTATCGTTGCTGGTATGGCAGCGTTTAAGTTGCTCAAATTAAAAAAAGGTGACAAACAAATTGATTTTTTCCGTAAGTCAATCAATGTTGCTTTAGTAGTTGGTTTAGTTGGTGTCGGTGGGGCTCTAATTACGGGTGATCAACATGCGTTTGAGTTGCAGTCAATGCAGCCCATGAAGTACGCTGCAATGGAAGGTGTTGATACAACACTGGACTCATCGAAAAGAAAAGATAAAGCACAACCTTGGTCATTGATATCAGTAACCAATCCCGCAACGCATCGTGTTATTGCCAAAATTGAAATTCCTTATGCATTGTCAATTCTGGGCAATCATTCTTTGACTGGTGGTAAAACAACTGGTACAACCGAACTGGAAAAACAGTTTGAAAAGAAATACGGTAAAACTACTGGCGGTATTAAGAATTATTATGTACCGGAAAATACGTTATTCTATTCGTTCCGTGTGATGGCGATGGGTGCTGGTTTGCTCGGTCTTGTAGCCGTCGTTGCATTGTGGTTTAATCGTAAGAAATCTAATTTGATTTTGTCGCAACGTTGGTTCTTGTGGGTAATGGGCGTCATGACATTCTTCCCATTCGTCGTTAACACAGCTGGATGGTTGGTGACCGAATTAGGTCGTTTCCCTTGGGTTGTTTATGGGTTGATGACAATTGCAGATGCTGTCTCACCAAATGTGTCTGCTGCGTCATTGTTGATTTCTAACATTATTTACTTCTTAACTTTTGCTGCTTTAGGTGGCGTCATGATTTGGTTGTCTCGACGCGTGCTTCACGCTGGTCCTGATGCAGAGGAAGAAGCGGAAGCTTCACCACGTGACCCTTATGAACATCTATCAGGAAGTGAGGTAGAAGCATAATGAGTTTTCTACAAATTTTATGGTTCATATTAATCGCTGTTTTGTGGTCCGGATTCTTATTCTTAGAGGGTTATGATTTTGGTGTTGGCATGCAGTTTGCTTTTAACGCACGAAATCAAAAAGATCGACAAGCTTTATATGAAGCCATTGGTCCTAATTGGGATGCTAACGAAGTATGGCTTTTAACTGCCGGTGGTGCGACATTTGCTGCCTTTCCTTATTGGTATGCATCGCTGTTTTCTGGCTTTTACTTACTCTTGTTTATCGTCTTGATGGCGTTGATTTACCGTGGTGTGTCATTTGAATTTCGGGAACATATGCCAACAATTCAGGGCACTCAGCTTTGGGAAAGATTGATTGCGATTTCTTCATTCATTGCGCCATTCTTCTTAGGCATGATTTTCACGGCGATGGTTTCTGGTATGCCAATGGATGCCAAAGGTAACATTTCAGCAGGATTCTTTGACTATGTTACGCCGTTCACGCTAGTAGGTGGCGTTGCAGTTGCGCTAATGAGTTATGTTCACGGTCTTAATTATACCCGTTTGCGAATTGACGGTGATTTGCGCGTCCGTGCCCTCACGCAGCTTAAAGTTTTGTATCCGCTACTTTTGGCAGGTGAAGCCTTGTTTGCTGTTTTGCTATTTTTCTACACTGATTTTTTGCAAACAAAAACATTGTGGACTTTGTTAATTCTGGTAGCAATTGTCGGAACAACCGTTTTTGGCTGGTACTTAGCCATCGGAAAGACTAAAGAAGGTGTGCCATTTGTATTGTCTGGTTTGACATTAGTGGAAGTTGTCGTCTTGCTATTTGTAGGCATGTTTCCTCGTGTAATGGTAGCAACTGACCCATTGCACAGTCTAAAAATCATTAATGCATCTTCGTCACCCTATACGTTAAAAGTAATGACCGTTGTTGTTCTAACTGCTTTACCAATTACCCTTGCTTATCAAATTTGGAGTTTCTGGGTATTCCGTAAGCGCATTGTTGCTGACAAAGTGGTTGAATAATCAAACAAAAAACGTTTACAATTAATGTGAGCGTTTTTTAGTTTAAGGAGAGTATGCTGAACAGGTTAATTTTGCAGCATGCAATAAATAATAAGATGATAGATAAAAGATTGTTTGCCGTTCCCGGCATTATAAAAATATTGGTAACTTTGGTTGTATTGACTGGATTACAAGCGTTTACAATATTGTTTCAAGGGATTTTCCTGGCCAAAATCATTGTTGCGCTATGGGAAGGTACTGATTTTATAAGTGTGGTGAGTCAAGTAGTGGTTTTTGCGATTGCTTTTTTACTTCGTCAATTGTTGGTCGTTTTTAAAAATTCATTGATGGCCCACTTTTCAGATCAGGCGGTCGAGTCTTATCGTGTACAATTACTGGCAAAGTACGCGGAAATTGGGCCAAGTGTCATTACAAAATCAGGTACTGGCAATGCGGTTACAACACTCGGTGTTGGCTTAGACAATGTCAAAAATTATTTTCAACTGTTGTTGATTAAAGTTTTCGATTTGGGCATTATTCCTTGGTTGATTTTGCTCTACATTTTTTTCTTAAAGTGGGAGCAGGGCTTATTTTTATTACTAATTTTCCCAGTGGTAATCTTATTTTTTATTATTCTTGGTTTAGCTGCGCAGAGCAAAGCAGATGCTGAGTTTGCTAATTTCAAAAATTTAAATAATCGCTTTGTGGATGCGCTACGTGGTTTGCCAACTTTGAAACAGCTTGGGTTATCGCAATCTTATGGCGCAGAAATTTACAATATTTCAGAAGACTACCGTAAAACGACAATGCGGACACTGCGGATAGCCATTACTTCAACATTTGCATTAGACTTTTTTACCACACTCTCTATTGCAATTGTGGCCGTATTTTTGGGTTTTGATCTTATGAATGGCAAAATGACACTCTTACCAGCACTATCTATTTTAGTGTTGGCGCCAGAATACTTTTTGCCATTACGTAACTTTGCAGACGATTATCATGCCACGCTAAATGGTAAAAATGCCTTAACGGATGTGTTAACAGTTATTGATATGCCAAGTGTTCCAGATCAAGAATTACTGACACTGCCTTCTTGGCAACAGGATTCTGAATTAAATTTAGCGGATGTTGCTTTTTCATATGATACGCTACCGACACTAACGAACATTAACGTTACTGCAAAAGGTTATCAAAAAATTGCGATTGTCGGTGAAAGCGGCTCTGGTAAATCTACGCTATTGAAGCTTTTGGGTGGCTTTTTGCAGCCAAATGCGGGATCGGTCATTGTCAATGGTCAATCATTGCCACACCTTACTCAGAAGAGCTGGCAGCAACAGTTTTTTTATATGCCGCAATCACCCTATATTTTTCATGCTTCTTTGCGCGATAATATTAAATTTTATACGCCAAATACGGATGATGTGACAGTTGAATCAGCTATTACACGAGCTGGTTTGTCACCCTTGGTTGATGATTTGCCAGATGGTTTAGATACGATAATCGGTGAAAGCGGTCGTCAACTATCTGGTGGTCAAGCGCAGCGTGTAGCGTTAGCGCGAATGTTACTCGATTCCAAACGGAAAGTCCTGCTTTTTGACGAACCAACTGCACATTTGGATATTGAAACGGAAGTTGAATTAAAACAAACCATGGCGCCGATTTTAGCAAATCACTTGGTTTTCTTTGCGACACATCGTCTACACTGGTTAGATCAAATGGATTTTGTTTTAGTGATGGCAAATGGTGAAATTGTGGAAACTGGTGAACCTAAAGCACTGTTAGCCGATGAAAACAGTGCGCTTAATCATCTGCGACATGAATTGTATCGAGGTAAATTGGCATGAAAAAAATTCAAAAGTTACTTCAAAATGATCATTGGATTATGCCATTTTTACGTCAACAAAAATCGGGTTTGTTTTGGTCCATATTTTTGAGCTTCATGACGACTTTTGCAGCTGGCGCTTTGATGTTTGTTTCCGGGTTCTTAATTTCTAGGTCGGCACAACATCCTGAAAATATTTTAATTATTTATGTTCCCATCGTATTAACGCGTGCCTTTGGTATTGCGAGACCAGTCTTTCGTTACGCACAGCGTTTGGTGTCACATAACTGGGTATTGCGTATTGTGTCCAAAACAAGACGACGATTATATGAAAGTGTTGCAAGCACAGCTGGTAGCATTCGCGGTCGTATGCAGACGGGGGATATACTCAGTTTGTTAGCCGATGATTTAGATCGGTTGCAAAATCTTTATCTCAGAACACTATTTCCACTTGGTGCTGGCATCATGTTGTATATTTTTGTCAGCATTGGTTTTGGTGTTGTTAATTGGCGATTTATGTTGTGGTGGTTTTTTATATTGGCGATTATTTTAATTGTGATTCCATTGCTAAGTTTAAAATGGAATTACAATGGTGTACGGCGCCAAAAAGCTTTACAGAATCAACTTTATACTGAAGCAACAGACGCCATTCTTGGATTACAGGATTGGGTACTCTCGGGCAGGCAAGCGGATTTGGTTTCACGGCAGGGTAAAGTGATGTCAGAATTGGCTGATGTCAAAAATAAAGGCATGAAATTTGGTTGGTGGCGTGATTTCATAATTCAAATGTTGGTGTTGCTGCTAACGATTACAACTTTGATTTGGGCTGGTAATCAATTTGCTAATGATCGTGATTTGGTCAACTATATCGCAGCCTTCACACTAGCCATATTTCCGCTGGTTGATAGCTTTGTTGGTGTCAATCAAGGCGTTAGTGAGGCCTCGTTTTATGAAGATAGTATTACACGTTTAAATCAGTTACCAGTTGTTAAAAAAATTGAAAGTGCACCAATTCCTACAAATACCACAGTAAAATTTGACAAAGTAACGTTTGCTTATGATGATAAAACAATAATTGATCACTTAGATTTGACAATACCAACAGGTGAAAAAATTGCGTTATTGGGTCGTTCGGGTGCTGGTAAAACAACAATATTAAAACTGCTAGCAGGGGATATTAAGCCATATCAAGGTGAAGTGACTATTGGGGGTCAGTCAGTTAGCCAATTACAGCCAAAAATGTCAGAATTGGTAGCTGTTTTGGACCAACAAGCTTATTTATTTGATTCAACAATCTTAAATAATGTGCGCATGGGTAATATTCATGCTTCTGATGAGGCAGTAGCAGCAGCTATCAAACAAGCTGGTTTACAACCGCTAATTGATGCTTTGCCAGAGGGATATCACACACAAATGCGTGAGGCTGGTGCTCGATTTTCGGGCGGCGAACAGCAACGGTTTGCCTTGGCGCGTATTTTATTGCAAGCTGCACCGATTGTTGTTTTGGATGAGCCAACAGTATCTCTTGACCCAAAAACTGAACATGATGTCTTGACACAAATCTTTTCAGTATTGCAAGATCGTACGATTATTTGGGTAACGCACCATTTGACAGGTATTGAAAATGTTGATAAAGTATACTTTTTAGAAGCAGGCAAATTTGTTTTGTCAGGTAAACCATCACTTCTTCGTGATGAATCAGAAAGATTTAAGCAATTACTACTAATGGATCAATATTAATGGCAAAGAAAAAGCGTCGTAAATCCAAAAAAAAGCTTCGCCACCAACGATTATTGTGGTTAATCGGTGGTCTTTTTGTTTTGGTGATTGTTGCTTCTATAGTTTCAGAAACGGTTATTTATCAGAAGCAACAAGCACAATCAGAGAATACTGACCATGAGCAAAAAGTTGCTTGGATTAATCAACTTGCGCCTTATGCCCGTGAATTGCAAGAAAAATATCATGTCATTGCCTCAATCAGTATTGCGCAAGCTATCTTAGAATCCAATTGGAATACAAGCACATTGGCGACACAATATCATAATTTATACGGTATCAAGGCAGACACAGGACAAAAAAGTGTGGTATTGCCAACTAAAGAATTTGAAAATGGGCAGTGGATCACGATTCAGGGACGTTTTGCTGCTTACAGTAGTTGGCAAGAGAGTATGAAAGCTCACGCGATGCTCTTGTATCGCGGGACTAGTTGGAATACAAACCAATATCAACACGTTTTGGCGGCAAAGGACTATGCCACTGCTGCACAAGCTTTGACACAAGATGGCTATGCGACTGATCCTTCTTATGCAAAAAAACTAATTACAATCATTCAAACGTGGCACCTCGATAGATTTGATGTGCCAACAAAATAAAAAACTAACAATTATTATCATTGTTAGTTTTTTATTTTGTTGGTTTTTCAAATTCTGATTTAAAAATGCCCATCATGAGACTATCGTGATAGCGACCTTCGGCAAAGAAATGCTGTCGCAACGTTCCCTCAGCGATAAAACCAATTTTTTTATAAATATGAACAGCTGCTGCATTTTTGACATCAACATACAGATAGACCTTGTGCATATTAAGGACTGTAAAAGCATATTCAATGCCGGCTTTCATCGCACTTTGTGCATAACCATGGCCCTGATATTTACTATGAATGATAATTTGAATTTCAGTATGCCGATGGAGTGTGTCGATATCCATTAATTCGACGACACCAATGAATGATTCGTTGTCTTCAATAACAAAGCGACGTTCAGTTTGGTCCAGAATGTGGCGATCATATAAAATCTGTAGTTCATCAAATGAAGAATAAGGTTCTTCAAACCAAAGTGCCATGACGCGACGAGAATTTTCCTGTTCATAAATATAGGGTAAATCTCTTTTCTCTAATGGTCTAAGTTTCATTTTTGATACACTTTCTTTTGTTTTGTCCATAAAATAGGATTTGGTCACTCATAGTTTAACACAAATTGATATTTTATCATAACGGGTAATAAAAAATCCTGATGCAGTGAATAGAGATATCGGCCTATTGGTGGTAAAATAGAAAGAGCTAATTTACAGATAAAGGACAACAATATGCCATTAGAAACACTTGTTTCAGGAATGAATGATCGACAATCAGAAGCAGTACAAACGACGCAGGGACCATTATTGATTATGGCGGGTGCTGGCTCAGGAAAAACGCGTGTGTTGACACATCGTATCGCACATCTCATACAAGATTTAAATATTTATCCTTGGCGCATTTTGGCAATTACATTTACTAATAAAGCAGCACGAGAAATGCGTGAAAGAATTGCCCAACTTGTTGATGCTGAAGTAGCAAAAGAAATTTGGGTTTCAACATTTCATGCCTTAGCAGTACGGATTTTGCGACGTGATGGTGAAAATATTGGCTTATCACGTAATTTCACCATCGTTGATACTAGTGCGCAGCGTACTTTGCTCAAAAGGGTGATTAATGATTTAAATCTTGATACAAACCAATATGATCCCAGAACAATTTTAGGGACAATTTCCAATGCCAAAAATGATATGCTGACACCTAAAGCCTATGCAAAACAAGCCGGCAATGTATACGAAGAAACAGTAGCAGAAGTATATGCAGCCTATCAATCTGAATTGCGTCGTGCACAAAGTGTGGACTTTGATGATTTGATTATGCTGACAATCGATTTGTTCAATCAAGTACCAGATGTATTGTCAAAATATCAAAATCAATTTGAGTATTTACACGTCGATGAGTACCAAGATACAAATGATGCGCAATATACAATTGTTAATATGTTAGCCAAGAGGTCACGTAATTTGGCCGTGGTTGGTGATGCAGATCAATCGATTTATGGCTGGCGTGGCGCTAATATGAATAATATTTTAAATTTTGAGAAAGATTATCCTGACGCCCATACCGTCATGTTAGAGCAAAATTATCGGTCAACACAAAATATTTTGGACGCCGCCAATGCTGTTATCAATAACAATAATGAGCGCATTGATAAAAATTTGTGGACCGAAAATGGTAAGGGTGACAAAATAACTTATTATCGTGCCCAAAGTGAACGTGATGAGGCTAATTTTGTTTTGTCAAATATTCAAAAAATGCGACAAACGGAAAAAATGGCGTACAGTGATTTTGCTGTTTTGTATCGTACTAATGCCCAATCACGAGGTATTGAAGAAGCTTTAGTTAAAGCTAATATGCCATATACGATGGTAGGTGGGCATAAATTCTACGAGCGTAAAGAAATTTTAGATATTATGTCGTATATGAATTTAATCACCAATCCATCAGATAATGCTGCGTTTGAACGTATCGTGAACGAACCCAAACGAGGCATTGGCGCAACTTCAATTAATCGTCTACGTGCTTTTGCCAATCGTATGGATTTATCCTATATGGGTGCCATTGAAAATATTGAGCTAGCGCCCGAAATTACTGCAAAAGCCGCTTCAAAGTTGATTAGTTTTGCTGAAATGATGCACAATCTGCGTCAACAAGCTGAGTTCTTGAATGTTACTGAATTAGCAGAAATGGCGATGACAACCTCTGGCTATCGCAAAATGTTAGCAGAAAAAAATGATCCAGAAAGTCAAGGACGTTTAGAAAACTTGGAAGAGTTCTTGTCAGTTACCAAAGAATTTGATGCTAAATACAATCCCGATGATCCTGATTCAGTTGATCCAATGACAGATTTTCTCGGTTCAACTGCTCTGATGAGCGATTTGGATGATTTTGAAGAAGGTGATGGCGCAGTGACATTAATGACACTACACGCTGCCAAAGGTTTGGAGTTCCCTGTTGTATTTCTTGTCGGCATGGAAGAAGGTATTTTCCCGCTATCGCGTTCAATGATGGATGACGATCAACTTGAAGAAGAACGCAGGTTGGCTTATGTGGGTATTACACGTGCAATGAAAAAGTTGTTCTTAACAAACGCTTATTCACGCTTACTTTATGGTCGTACACAATCTAACGAAGCGTCGCGTTTCATTGATGAAATATCACCTGAACTACTCGACATGGTTAATAGTGGATTTAATAGTTCTGCTAGTCTAGACCGCCATTTACCGTTTGACAATCGTACGCAACGCGCCACGGCAACAACCTATAAAGCAAGTCCTGTAACAAAAACGACATCAGGCACAACTGGAGCTGATCAAACACCATGGCGAGCTGGCGATAAAGTGTCACACAAGAAATGGGGCATTGGGACAGTGGTCGCCGTTTCCGGAGACGCCCAAGATCAAGAATTGAAAGTAGCTTTTCCTTCTGAAGGGGTTAAACAACTTTTGGCAGCTTTTGCACCAATTACACGTGCCGAATGACAAAAATTATTATTATTAGAGGGAATTCTGGAAGTGGTAAAACCACGTTAGCACAAGCTTTGCATGATCAGTGTGATAGTAGTTTTCTAATTTCACAGGATGTTGTTCGCCGACAGATGCTGCAAGTCGACGATCATGCAGGCAATTTAGCCATTAATTTGATGGCGGAATTAATTGAATTTGGACGATTGCATGTTGACGTTGTGATTTTGGAAGGTATTTTACGTCAGGATGTATACAGGGAATTATTACAATCTGTCCTAACAAAATTTGATATTGTTATACCAGTTTATTATGATTTGCCGCTGACAGAAACAATCAGTCGTCACCGAACAAAACGATTTGTATCATTTACAGAGTCAGATGTTGCCAAATGGTATCGAAAAAACGATTATCTTGGATGGCCGGACGAAATAATTTTCAATCAAACAATCACGTTGAAACAAGCCATGGCAGCAATTATGCAACGAATCAATCATCAGTGAGGTAGGAAATGTTACCAGAATTTACACCAATCGAAAAAATGACCACAGAGACAGCGCAGCAGGAAATTGCGCACTTACAGACCGAGTTAATAAATTACGGCGTTGCCTATTATGAAAACGATGAGCCCTTGGTTGAGGATCATATTTACGACACACTATATGCACGACTTGTTGCATTAGAAAGTGCATTTCCTCAATTTGTAACACCAGATTCCCCAACACAAAATGTTGGTGGTGCCGACACTAAATCGGAACTGGCCAAAGTCACGCATCCTGCGCCAATGTTGTCACTCGGGGATGTGTTCAGTTTGGCAGAACTCGAGGAGTGGGATGAGCGTACGACTAAATCATTGGGATTTCAATCGGCGTACAATTTAGAACTCAAAATTGATGGCTTAGCAGTGGCACTCACCTATGAACAAGGCAAACTCGTACAGGCCTCAACACGTGGTAATGGTGTTGTTGGTGAAGATGTCACGCGTAATGTGAAAACAATTAAATCAGTGCCACAAACGCTGACAGAGCCACTCACCATTGAGGTACGTGGTGAAATTTATATGCCGAAAAAAAGTTTTGCTAAGTTGAATTTGCAACGCGAAGCGGATGGATTAGAGCCCTTTGCAAACCCTCGTAACGCGGCTGCTGGCTCATTGCGCCAATTAGACGTAAATATCACGAAATCACGTGAATTGTCTGCGTTTGTTTATTACACAGCTGAACCGGAAGTTTTGGGTGCGACGACACAAAGTGGCGCTTTAGAGCGATTTGCATCACTTGGGTTACCAACCAATCGACAAAACCGTGTGATACCAAAAATGGTAGATATTGCTGACTATATTTCAGAGTATACTGCTAAGCGTGATGAATTAGCATACGGGATTGATGGTGTAGTTGTCAAAGTTGACCAACTAGATTTGCAAATTGATTTAGGCAATACGGTTAAAATCCCTCGTTGGGCAATTGCCTATAAGTTTCCGCCAGAAGAAGCTCTTACGGTGGTCAGAGACATTGAATGGACAGTTGGTCGAACTGGTGCTGTGACACCGACTGCTGTGATGGATCCGGTTCAGTTAGCCGGCACAACAGTGCAACGCGCCAGTTTGCATAATCCTGATTATTTGAATGAAAAAGGGGTGCGAATTGGTGATACTGTGACACTTCACAAAGCTGGTGATATCATTCCAGAAATCGGGCAAGTGATATTAGATAAGCGACCAATTGATAGTACCATCTATGAAATTCCCACTTTTTGTCCAGCCTGTCAATCGGAATTAGTCCATATTGAAGGTGAAGTTGCCTTGCGTTGCATTAATCCATTTTGTTCAGCTCAAATTCAAGAAGGGTTAACGCATTTTGCTTCGCGCAATGCGATGAATATTGATGGCATGGGGCCACGCGTTATTGGTCAATTATTGAAAGCAGATTATATTAAAGACGTTGCTTCAATTTATCGATTAGAGTTGTCACAACTTTTAACGCTAGACAAATTTAAGGAAAAATCTGCAACTAATTTAATCAATGCGATTGCTCAATCAAAGAATAATTCGTTAGAACGTTTGTTGTTTGGACTAGGCATTCGTATGGTTGGGGCAAAAGCGGCACGGTTAATTGCCGAAAAATTCAAAACACTCACCGAAATAGCAAATGCCAATGTTGATGAAATTTCGGCTATTCCTGGAATTGGTGAAGCAATTGCTCATTCGTTAGTACAATACTTTAGTATGCCTGCTGCACACCAGCTTCAGCAAGAATTAACAGATGCAGGTGTTAATCAAATTTATTCATCTGGCGTAGAAGTTGATGAAAATTCGTTTTTTTATGGCAAAAAGGTCGTGTTAACTGGTAAACTAGAACAGAGTAGTCGTCCGGTTGCGACTAAGTGGTTGCAAGATCATGGTGCTAGTGTTGCTGGGTCTGTTTCAGCAAAAACAGATCTGCTCATCGCTGGCGGCGCTGCTGGTAGCAAGTTAGAAAAAGCAAACGAACTGGGCGTCTTGGTTTGGACAGAACAAGCATTTGTTGATGCACAGTTAAAAGAGGATAACAAGTCATGAAACGCATTAGTTTCCGAATTTATATGATAATTGCCGTGGTAGTTTTGGCAGTGGCGGTTGGCGCATTATATTTTTTTAATGCCAATCGGGTTACACCAACAACGACTAAAAAGTCTAGTGGCGTACAAATTACACAGAGTACACCGGGGGAGTACCAAACGGTCATTAAGAATGGTCGATATTTGGTCAGTGCTGCACGAGGCATTACTGCTTCTTCTGAACCAAACAGTCTTGATGTTAAAAACTTTGAATCTTCTTTACTAGATTTGGCAAAAAATCACTTTAAACCTAGTCGTTATATTTTTCAAGAAGGACAATATTTGGGTTCATCCCTAGTGACAGATTTATTGGGACGTAAAAGTAGTAGTGACACCATTGGTCTTAACCCAGAAGATAACGGTAAAACCGATAGTTCACGAAACCCGATTTATGTACAGACATTGACTGAGCAAGACTTTATGGTCAAAGACGGCGATAATTTGAAACTGTCGGGTATGATTATTGGTGTTGCCATGAACACGCAAGATGAATATCAAAAAGAACAGTATGGTGCAACCTATACGCAGAATATATCTGAGGCGGATCGTGTTGCTTACGGTAAAAAAGTTGCCGCACAAATTCTTAAGCAAGTACGTGAACAAAAAGGTGTAAGTGATGATACGCCTATCGTGATTGCAATGTATGCTAATTCACAAGCAGATTCACTTGCACCAGGTAGTTTCTACGCACAGACAACAAGTGATAAAGGAACAACAATTGAAAAATGGTCAGATATTGACGACCAATCCATTGTGTTACCGAAAGAAGCAACTGATACCTCAAAGTTGGGATCAGATGCTAATACGGGTTTTGCTAATTTTAAAAATGATGTTGCCAATTTCTTCCCAAATATAGCAGGCGCGACAGCTGTAGCTGACTTCAAGAACGGCACATTGTCAAGCATGACTGTGAATGTTACAACGCAATTTTATAGTCAAACTGAAATCGAAAGTTTCACAACCTATATTTCACAATCGGCCCTGAAGTATTTACCCAGCAATGTACCAATAAAAATTATAGTGCAAACAGCAAATGAAATGCAGGCAATTTTGATTCGTAAATCTGGTGAAAAAACTTTTACAACAACGCTATTAGATTAAAAAAGAAGCAAAGTAGAAATACTTTGCTTCTTTTTTTATAAACGGTCAATATACACACCGTTTATCCAACCCTTAGTAGCTAATTTTAACCATACGACACCGTTAGCATCATGCAACTCATCTGAAATAGCCACGAAGTCGCCATCTAGAACACTGCCAACAGGTAATCCGTATGGGGCTTCAAAAACTTCCGTTGATTGTCCTGGCAGAAAGTTAACAATCGCATTAGGTTGATCATTTTCAACCTTTTCAGGATTATTGAAATAATTGACATTTGTTTGATCTGGTGCGTTATCTGATAGCGCCATTTGACTTGCGTCGTATCTTAACCAGTGATGATCACCTATCTGATACCAAAATTGACCATTACTAGTAATGACGCGAAGGTGAGTGCTCCAATATTCTTTCGGAGAAATTGTGGTGCTAATTGGACTAAGATCACTAGGCGTGGGATAAACTGGCAGTTTGGTTAACGTTTCTACAAACATATCAATACGGTGTACAGCTCGCCAGTCATTAGGACGATAATATAAGACTGCTGTTTGTGGTAAATTACCAAAAACCCCTGTCAATTGACCAGAGCTATCAACATATTCATATTGTTTAATCGCGACAGGTGATACGTGGTAATCATTGCCAGATTCTCCGTCTAATCGACGTGGTTCCTGTAATAGTTCACCCGTTGCAATATCTTTATCGTAAACCCATACGGGTGCAGTATTTGCCATAGAATAATCCCCTTTGAATATGTCACCATTATATCACAAACAAAAAAAGACCCGCAGGTCTTCAATTTACTTTTCAATTCGGGCTGGCTCGTTTTGAACTTCGTTAATGGTAAAGTCTTGGTCTTGCCAATCGGCATACAATTGATGGACATTTGGATGAGCCAGATAATAATCAGCAATGCCATCGGCAATTTTGTCTTGTAACACTCGCCGCAACGGACGAGCACCCATTGAAGGATCATATCCTAAAGATACTAACTGCTTTTTTGCAGAATCACTCACTTCAATGTGTAGACCGTTTTCTGATAAATTATCGTTCATATTGTGCAACAATAAATCAACAATCTTAAGCAAGTCATCCTGTGATAGGGGTTGAAATTCAACGATATCATCAAAACGATTCAAAAATTCAGGTCTAAAATAATTTGCTAGACGCTGCATCAGTCGATTTTGAGTGTCCGCTTGTGCAAAGCCAACAGGTGAATTACCAGTATCTGTTGAACCGGCATTAGATGTCATAATAACAATTGTGTCCTTAAAGCTAACCACGTGACCTTGGGCGTCTGTCAAGCGACCATCGTCTAGAATTTGTAAGAACATATTCATAATATCGGGATGTGCTTTTTCAACTTCGTCAAATAGCACCAGAGAATATGGGTGACGGCGAACCTGCTCAGTAAGTTGACCGGCTTCTTCATAACCAACGTACCCCGCAGGCGCACCAATCATTTTTGAGGCAGTGTGTTTTTCCATGTATTCTGACATATCAAAACGAATCATTGCATCTTCACTGCCAAACATTTCTTTGGCAAGCTGCTTTGCAGTTTCGGTTTTACCGACGCCGGTTGGACCGACAAATAAAAATGAGCCAATAGGGCGACCCGATTTTGTCAAACCAATCCTGTTTCGGCGCACTGCTTTAGCGACAGTTTCAACAGCATTTTCTTGACCAATAACGTGTTTGGACAAATTTTTATCCAGATCTTGTAGTTGATTGGCTTCATTTTCTTTCAATTCGCCAACCGGAATATCTGTTTTTTCTTCAACGATATCTAAAATGTCTTTTTCATTAATGTTTTGTGGTTTCGACATTTCGGGATGTGCCTCAACTTGTGCTTTTTGTGACTCGAGTTGATTCACTTGATCACGCCAATAACTAGCTTTTTCAAAATCTTCCTTGTCAATTGCTTCTTGCTTGAGACGATCGGCGGCGTCGATTTTACCTTGAATCGTTTGTGGATCAGCAACATTCATAGTTAAGTTTTTACGTGAACCAGCTTCATCAATCAAGTCAATGGCCTTGTCGGGTAAAAAACGTTCTGGAATGTAACGATCGGATAAATCAACGGCAGCCTTTAAGGCATCATCTGTGTAAATGACATGATGATAATCTTGATATCGTTGGCGAATTCCTTGCAAAATTGTGAGTGTTTCTTCTTTAGATGGTTCTTCAACTTGGACTGGTTGAAAACGGCGAGCGATTGCGCCATCTTTTTCAATTTTACGATACTCATTTAAGGTGGTGGCACCAATTAATTGAAATTCACCACGAGCCAGAGCTGGCTTTAAAATATTGCCAGCATCCATTCCGCCCTCTGCGTTACCAGCGCCCATAATTTCATGAATTTCATCGATAAATAAAATGACATCATCATTGTCAGTCACTTCTTTCATCAATTGTCGCATTCTTGCTTCAAATTGCCCACGCATGCTCGTTCCTTGAACCAAAGCTGACATGTCGAGACGAATAACTTCTTTTTGTTGAAGCTTATCGGGTACTTTTCCTGCCACAATAGCTAAGGCCAAGCCTTCAACAACTGCTGTTTTACCAACTCCAGGCTCACCAATAAGTACGGGATTGTTTTTTGTACGTCGATTTAAAATTTCAATTGTTCGTGATACTTCATTGCCACGTCCAATAACGGGGTCGAGCTTACCGTCACGAGCTTGTTGAGTTAGGTTAATGCCGTATTCATCCAGCAATTGATGTTTGCTATTTTTATTCTTTTTTGATTGTGTATTTTGTTGACCTTGAACCTGTGCCATTTGCTCGTTCATAGCGCGGAACATGTCGTCTAAGTTATTAAAACCAAAGGGATCTTGTTGTGCCATATTTACTATATGTATGGCTTGTACGATATTGAAAGCCATACTCTCCTTTCATAGGTTATAAGACTATTATAACATAAAGCAAGCAAAAAAGTTCATTGAATTAGCACTCTGTAATAATGAGTGCTAAAAATAAAACGTGTTACAATTGTAGTTGAGGTGAAACATGGATTACACAATAGCATTGAATGACTTGCGTGATGGCAAGATAGATGAAATTAAAATCAACCCCGAGAACTTTCCAGCATTCCAAAAGGCGTGGGCGTTATTTGCGTACCAAAATGCGATTCGAGGTGTTGCACACGCCCACGGTCAGGTGACGTATGTCCGTGCAAATTAGTATACGAAAAGCAAGTTTTTTATGCTACAATGTTATAAGTTAAGTAAAAAATAATAGTATTTTAAATGGCAATTAAAGGGGCAGTGACGTGGCATTTTCATTTGGACAACGCAATGTCGGTATTGATTTAGGTACCGCAAACACTTATGTATATATTGAAGGTCGTGGCATTGTTTTGCGTGAGCCTTCAGTTGTCGCGCGTAACACTCAAACAAACGAAGTAGTTGCAGTCGGTTCAGAGGCAAAAGATATGTTGGGTCGCACACCAGCTAGTATTGCGGCTATTAGACCAATGCGAGATGGTGTTATTGCTGACTATGATACAACAGTTGCAATGATTCGTTATTATTTGCAAAAAGCCCTTGGGGGTCGTATAGGTAAGCCATATGTTACCATTGGTGTACCTTCTGGCGTGACAGCAGTTGAACGGCGTGCTGTAATTGACGCTGCTCGCGTTGCAGGTGCACGCGATGCCTACGTTATTGAAGAACCTTTTGCCGCTGCCGTTGGAGCAGGGTTGCCCGTTATGGATCCTACTGGTTCAATGGTTGTTGACATGGGTGGTGGTACAACGGATGTTGCGACAATTTCTCTAGGCGGTATTGTATCGAGTCGCTCAATTCGTATTGCTGGTGACAAGTTAGATGAAGCAATTGCCAATTTTGTACGTAATAAGTACAACGTTACGATTGGTGAACCAACTGCCGAACGCTTGAAAATTGAAATTGGTGCTGCGTCACTAGATTTGGCGCGTACTTTACCCAATGCAACCGTACGTGGTCGCGATTTGCTGACAGGATTACCAAAAACAATTGATGTTACAGCGGAAGATGTTGCTGCTGCTATTCAAGAGCCAGTGCAAGAAATTGTTGCAGCTATTCGTGAGACTTTGGAATCAACACAGCCTGAGTTGGCAGCTGATGTGATTGATCACGGAATGGTTCTAACTGGTGGCGGGGCATTGTTGCGCGACATGGATAAAATTATTCAGGAAGCGACTAAAGTACCTGTTCTGATTGCTAACGAACCACTAGATGCTGTGGCGATTGGTACTGGAGAGGCATTAAAGTCAATTGATGTCATGCGACAAAGTTAATCTTAATTTTGTGTTTTAGAGCGTGGCGCTTGCGCTACGCTTTTATATTTTTAAGTTATTTTGCGGTTAGTGGCATACGCTGCTACTTCACGTTTTGGGGAAAAACATGAAAAAAATATTTTCATCACGTACTGTAGTCACATTGATTGTTAGCATTATTGTGATCGTTAGTTTAATAGCAGGATCAAATTGGTGGGCTAAACGCACAAATACGCCCCCTTTTTTGCAGAGGTTTGGGAATGATTTGGCTGGGGGCGTCAGTCGCGTTATTGCTGTTCCTACAACGGCAATCGGTCGGACAGCCAACAGCATTGGAAACTTGCTTGATACTTTTGAAGAAAATAAAGCCTTAAAAGCAAAAATTGATGCTTTTGCGCAAGACAAAGTTAGGCTTCAAACTGTAGAAGAAGAAAATAAGTCTCTTAAAGAACAGTTAAAATTGAAAGCAACGTTAACAGATTATAAAACAATATCAGCTGTAACAATTAGCCGCTCGCCAACTACCTGGCAATCACAGCTTGTTATTAATCAGGGTTCGAACGCTGGCTTAAAAAAGGGTATGCCGGTTCTTGCTGGCGCTGGTATTATTGGACGTATTAGTGAAGTTAATACCACTAACTCAAAAGTCGCTTTAATTTCTGATACAAGTTCTGATGCTAATCGATTTGCTATCACTATAAAAGGTGACAATGGGGATGTTAATGGCATTGTAACAAGCTTTAATCGTGAAAAAAATCAGTTGATCATGGGACAGGTGACTTCTGATAATAAAATCAAAAAAGGTGACTTAGTCGAAACATCGGGACTCGGTGGTGTTATTCCTGCTGGTTTATACGTTGGAAAAGTTGCTAAAGTCAGCACTGATGATTATGGTTTGTCAAAGAAAATCTATATTGAACCAGCTGCTGATTTGGGCAACATCACGACGGTGATGGTTGCAGTTTCTCAGATTGGAGCAAACTAATGGCTTTTTGGCAACTAACAAGATTACGTGTCATTTATCCGATATTGTTGATATTGACATTATTTATTGATGGGACATTGATGTCAGGATTAGGTGGCATATTAACACATTTTCCATGGCATGTTTTACCTACCCTCACACTAGGATGGGCGTTTCTGGGTGTACAGTTTGATGTTGACAATGACTTGCCACTATGGTTTTATGTTGCGCTTGTGGGTATTTTGTTTGATATGTACTATACTGGCATTTTTGGTACTTATACGTGCGCATTCTTGGCCGCAGTCGGAGTCATGAAGCAGCTTCATCGTATTTTAGATGAAAGATTATTAAGTGGATTATTTCTCTATTTAGCTGGATTAGTGGTGTATTTATTCATCACCTATTTTGCCGGTTTTATCATTGGACTAGCTAATATTAGCTTGTTGACGTTCTTGATGTATGAAGTGCTACCAACAGTCTGTCTAAATGTTGGGTTAGCAGCTGTGGTTTATTATCCGATATGGTCTTTTTTTCAATTTTTGCGTTGACAAATTAGATAATCCTAGTATAATTAGAAACATATAATAAAACGTTGAGCGAAAGAGTAATTTTTCATAGTATTAAGAGAGTTTGCGGTTGGTGTGAGCAAGCAACTATGATTGATGAACCACATTCGCGAGTGAATGATTGAATTGAGTAGGTCATGCCGGTGATGCCCGTTATTGCATACAGTCTTTGACTGATTGAGGTGTTGACAGTGATGGCAACATAATCAAGAGGTGGTACCGCGTTAAACGCCCTCTAAATACTAATTGTATTTAGAAGGCGTTTTTGTTTAGTAGTAGATTGACTGATTGAGAAGTTTTGTGTGAACAAAACTTAAACTTGGGGTGGCACCACGCTTTAGCGTCCTCTTGCAATGATAAAATCGTTGTAAGAGGACGTTTTTCGTTTTATGATATATCAAAATTATAATTAATTTCTTAAAAGGAGTACAGGACATGAGTTATTTAGCGACAATATTACCGAGTTTGTTATCAGGTTTGAAAATGACATTGGGGATTTTCTTTCTAACTATTGTTGGATCAGTACCATTGGGGATCATTGTTTCTTTGGGATTGAAATCACAATATTTCACTATCAGATGGTTAATTAATGGTTATATTTGGATTATGCGTGGAACACCATTATTGCTTCAGTTGATTTTTATCTATTATGGTCTAGGCATGATTGGGGTAACATTTCCTCGTTTTGAGGCAGCAATAATTGCATTTATTATTAATTATGCAGCTTATTTGGCGGAAATATTCCGTGGTGGGTTACAGGCGATACCCGTTGGACAATATGATGCTGCCAAAGTATTAGGATTCAACAAGTTTCAGACATTTTTCAAAATCATTTTGCCGCAAGTGATTAAAATTGTAGTTCCGTCATTTGGTAATGAAGTGATTAATTTAGTTAAAGATACGTCACTTGTTTATGTTATTGGTCTAGGTGATATGCTTCGGGCCGGAAATATTGCTGCAAGTCGTGATGTGACATTGATGCCATACTTGTTAGTTGGTTTGATTTATTTATTAATGACTGCAATCGTGACGCTGCTATTACGTCGTAGTGAAAAAGTACTAAATACTTGGAGGTAAGCCGATGTTAACCATTAAAAATTTGACCAAAATGTATGACCAAAATGTCATCTTCAAAAACCTAAATCTGACAGTGCAAGAGGGTGAAGTTCTCAGTATTGTCGGGCCATCTGGTATTGGAAAGACAACTTTGATTAAAATAATGGCAGGATTAGAGCCTGCCAATGGTGGTGAAATTACAATCAACAATGAAGCAATTAGTATAGATGGTGAGCGATCAGACGCTAATATTGGGCTCATTTTTCAAGATTTTAATCTGTTTCCTAATTTTACAGTAATGGATAACATTACTTTGGCACCTGTTAATGTCAATAAAGTGCCAGCTGAAAAGGCTAAAGAACAAGCCTTATCACTTCTGGAGTCACTGGGTATGGTGGACAAAGCGGATTTATATCCATATCAACTTTCAGGTGGTCAAAAGCAACGTGTTGCAATTGCGCGGGCATTAGCAATGAATCCTAAAATATTAGCCTACGATGAGCCCACTAGTGGTCTTGATGAATCATCTACGAAACAAGTAGCAGAAGTTGTGAAAACATTAAAGTCTCGTGGTGTAACGCAAGTGATCATTACTCATGATCAATTTTTTGCAGAGATTGTCTCTGATCGTATCTTTGATTTTGCTAAGGAGGTGGCACGCTAATGCCGAGTCTGAAAAAGAAAATTATTGTCAACAGTTTTGTTGGATTACTTTTTGTGGCTGTCGTTGTGTGGGCGGGTCTCGCGCTATCGCGACCATCACAAACAAACACGAGCAGTAATCAAACGACTGTGCAGACTGATGAGTGGTCGAGAATTAAAAAAGCTAAACAGATTACGATCGGATTAGATGATACATTTGTACCGATGGGTTTTCGTGATAAAAATGGTAAACTTGTCGGGTTTGATGTTGATCTTGCTAACGCAATTTTCAAGAGCATGGGCATAAAAGTTAAATGGCAACCAATCGATTGGTCAATGAAAGAAACAGAATTGAATACTGGCAACATTGACGCAATCTGGAACGGTTACACTATTACGGCAGCCAGAAAAAAGCAAGTCGCATTTTCCACCCCATATCACAAGGCCACACAGGTTTTGGTAACGTTGAAAAAAAATAATATTAACAGTTTTGCTGATATGAAAGATAAGGTTTTAGGCGATCAAACTGCTTCAAGTGGTGATGAGGGATTTAATAAATATCCAAAGGTCTTAAAACAATATGTCAAGAATAATTCTGTTGTAGGATACGATACCTTTGATAAAGCATTCAATGATTTGAACGCTGGACGGATTGATGGTCTATTGATTGACGAAGATTATGCCCGTTACTATGTCGCACATCAGGCTAATCCAAGTGATTATACAGTGACCGTTGGGGATTTTCCAACTGATCATACAGGTGTTGGATTCCGTAAATCAGACAAGGCGCTTCGAAAGGCTGTTGACAAAGAATTAGCGATTTTTGAAAAAGATGGTCGTTTACAGAAGTTGAGTACAAAGTGGTTTGGAAAGTAGTTAAAATCATGAAAGCGCCGAATTGGCGCCTTTTTTTGTGTTAAAATATGATTATGCCTAAATCAGTTTAACGGGGGAGATATGCTTAGAGATTCATTTTGGATTATGATAATTTTTACCTTAGTTGTCAATACGATAGTAGCTTTTATTACAGTTTTTCGCCAGAAGCGAGATATTGCGACAATTTGGGCATGGATGTTAGTATTGCTTTTTCTACCAGTAATTGGATTTGCTATTTTTTTCCTAGCGGGCAGTCGTATCTCCAGTAAAAAAATTTTTCGTTTGAGAACACAAGAGCAACGTGGTCTTGAACAAATTGCGATTAACCAACGTCATCAATTGGCTGATATTGAAACATTATTGCCTATTCCTGAAAGCGCTAGCGAGCTATTGGGTTTATTTTTGACTTCTGACAAATCTGTATTAACACGTGGTAACAAGATTACGACATTCACTAATGGTGAAAGTAAGTTTGAAGCTTTATTTGACGATATACGTATGGCAAAGGAACATATTCATTTAGAATATTTTACGATTTATGATGACACCATTGGTAATCAGTTAATTGATTTGTTAACCAAAAAAGCCAGTGAAGGTGTTGAAGTGAGAGTTATTTTTGACCAGTTTGGTTCTCATGGGCAGCATGTTGACATGTATAAACGGTTACGGGCTGCTGGTGGGGTAGCCGTACCCTTTTTGATGCGTCGTTTTCAAGTTCTGACTTTGCGTTTTAATTTCCGAAATCACAGAAAGATTGCAATAATTGACGGAAAAATTGGTTACATTGGTGGTTTCAATGTTGGAGATCAATATTTAGGCAAATTCAAAAGATTTGGCAATTGGCGTGACACACATACCAGAATTTCTGGTGATGCGGTATTGTCACTACAAAGTCGTTTTTTGATGGATTGGAATGCCACAGCTGAAGGCAAAGAAATATTGACACAAACGACAGCGTATTTTCCTGAAAATTTTTCATTACCGGGTAAATCTATGATTCAAATTGTTTCAAGTGGACCTGATAATGATATGAAGCAAATTAAACAAGGTTTTATGCGGATGTTTGCTTCTGCACGAAAAAAAATAATGATTCAAACACCTTATTTTATTCCTGATTCACCAGTTTTAGAAACATTGGAAATTGCGATTTTGTCAGGCGTTGAGGTTTGCTTGATGATTCCAAGCATGCCGGATCATCCGTTAGTTTATCGTGCAACTCAGTACTATGCAAAGGAATTAATTGACTTAGGAGCGACTGTTTATCGTTATGACGGTGGCTTTCTACACAGTAAAGTGGTGATGATTGATAATGAGGTGGCCACAGTGGGATCTGCTAACATGGATATTCGCTCGTTTTCACTTAATTTTGAAGCTAATGCGTTCATTTATGATCCCGAATTTGCGGTACAATTAGAGGAACTCTTTATAAAGGATATTGAGGAATCAACACTTTTGACAGCGGATTATTTTGATCAACAGTCTGTCTGGATGAAATTCAAGCAAAAGTTTAGTCGATTATTCTCGCCAATATTATGAAAAAATACAGAATTAATTCAGGGGTAAATTTAGTTGTTTTACCCACCACACAATTTAAAACACTGCATATTGCCATTGATTTTGTGGCACCTGCATTAACCTCTAATATTAGTGCGAGATCGCTTTTATCTTATCTTATGGCAGTTAGTGCACGGCAATATCCGACACAACAAGACGTGGCGCAAAAAACAATTGATTTATACGGGGCACAATATCAAACTGATGTGTATCGCTTTGGTCAAACACATCATGTGCGCGTGACACTGCAATTGCCAGCTCCTGATTACGTTGATGACGGCAATGATTTGTTAGTCGATGCGTTTAGTTTTTTACAAGAAATGATTTTTGACCCGCTTCTAGATGGTCAAAAATTTGACCGAAACGTCTTTGCCAAAGAGCAACAAAGCCTGATTAATGAATTAGAAAGCATTAAAGACGATAAATCACGCTATGCAATTAGTCAATTACGAAATATCACTTACGATGTGCCAAATTTACAATCATCATCAGCAGGTGACATTGATTTGGTCAAAAATTTGACATCTGAGTCGCTCTACACTGCTTACCGGAATATGATTTTAAGTGATCTTGTTAATATTGTTGTTTTGGGTAATGTCAATGAAAGTGATGTTGAATCAATAATCAAGGACTGGTCGATTTCTCCACGAAGGCTACCAGTATTGCAGCCATTTTATCGTCAGGCGCTACGGCCAGCCACTGTTGAAAAGAAGCAATATCAGCGGGACATTAACCAAGCAATGTTGACATTAGCAATGCGTTTGAATGTACCACCGTTGGATAAACAAAGATTTGCGGCTATGGTGATGAATGCTTTGTTGGGCGGATCTCCTTTGTCTAAGTTGTTTATGAATGTACGAGAAAAAGCGTCGTTGGCATACAGCATTTATTCAAAATGGCAATATGATACTGGTTTCTTATTGATTGCGGCCGGCTTAGATGCTGACAAAGTGGTGCAAGCAGAAAAAATGATTGACGAAGAGATTCTGGCAATTCAAAACGGTGACTTTGAGGACAAGGTAGTAACCTCAATTAAAAAAAGTTTGATAAATGATTATCTCAGTCAGCAGGATTCGCCTAATAGCCAAATAGAAATTGCTTTTTCACGTTTGCTGACTGGTAGTGAGACTAGTGAGTCTGAATGGATTAGCCAAGTACAGGCGGTCACTACCAATGATATTCGACTTGTAGCAAAAAAACTTCAGATACAGAGCAGATTTATATTGTTGCCTAAGGAATAGCATGCTAGAAAAGTATTACAAACAATTAAAAGAAAAAGTATTAATCGAAACAATGCCGGATGGGTTAAATGTGGTGATGGTGCAAAAACCGGAGTACCACAAGACATTTGCTGTTTTGACAACCGACTATGGTTCACTTGATGAAAAATATCAGATAGGACATGACTCACCGAAGCAAATTCCTGCTGGCACTGCTCATTTTTTAGAACATAAACTTTTTGAAAAAGAAAATGAGGATGCGTTTACGCGTTTTGGTCAATTAGGGGCGGATGCTAATGCCTTTACAAATGCATATCAAACCAGTTATTTATTTTCTACGACGCAACATGTTGTACCCGCACTCCAGCATCTTTTGCAATTTGTCCAAACACCTTATTTTAGCGATAAAACGGTTGCAAAGGAGCAAGGCATTATTGGGCAAGAAATTCAAATGTACCAAGATGATCCAAATTGGGCTGTTTACATGGGCATCTTGTCTATGATGTATCCTGACTCGCCAATGGCGCACGATATCGCGGGTACACAACAATCTATTGCTACGATTACACCAGAATTATTATATGATGTGCACCACGCTTTTTACCAACCTAGCCAACTCACACTGCAAGTAATTGGTCATTTTGATGCACACGAAATTTTAGAAACAATTAGTCAAACACAACAATCTTTTTCAACCACCTCTTCAGAAATTAAGCGGTTAGTGCCAAATGTTCAACCACTTAGTAGTCTATCTACCACACGTCAGTTTAATATTTCACGCCCCAAAGTTGCATTTGGAATTCGCATTGATGGCAAACCATTAAACGGGACAAATATTACGAAGCGTACTTTAGCGGCAGACTTACTATTAGATTTACTTTTTGGTGAGCAAACGGACTGGTATCAAAAGTTGTATAATGAAGGTATTATTGATTCAGAATTTGACACATCTTTTGATTTAATACGAGAGTATCAGTTCATCACTATCTTCGCTGAAACAACAGCCTATCAGGCTTTAGAAAAGGCGATTCAAACGCAAACTATTCAATATCGAAGTGCGCTAAAAAATCAGGTCCACAGTTTTGAACAACTTAAACGAGCAACAATCGGTGAAGGCATACAACGCCTGAATTCACTTGAAAATATAGCACTTCGAGGAGATGATGCCTTGTCTGGGGTTAATCTTTTTGATAAGATAGAGTTGTTACAAGATTTAACATTTGATGACATTCTTGTAACAGCCGATAAAATTTTTCAGAATGCAGTGCTGCAACGATTTGTGTTGCAAAAATAGGTTTTAGGACATTTATGAGTGAAACATTAACCAATCAAATTGGCGAGCAGTTAAAAGCTGCTCGCCAAGCCAAAAATTTATCATTGGATGATATTCAGGATATTACCAAGATTCAACGTCGCTATTTGGTGGCGATTGAAGAAAACAATCTCAGCGTCTTGCCGGGAGATTTTTATGTACGCGCTTTTATTCGTCAATATGCCTTAGCTGTGGGTTTACATCCAGACGAGGTTTTAGGGGAAAAGCCACCAGTGTCGATTTCACGTAGTAGTGATTTGAGTCGTGCGCACCAAGATGATGATGGGATTATGCGCGCCGGAATTGATCACACAATGACGGCTAGGTCTAGATTGTCCAACTTTATGCCGACAATATGGATAGGTCTGCTGATTATTATTGCACTTGCGGTGATTTGGTTTGTTCTGACTCACGTTGGTACTGGGACGTCACAAAACAGTGATGGCGGGAATGTTTCTGTTTCGTCTTCGGCTGTACCAAAATCTTCGTCAAGTAACACTTCATCTAAAAAATCAAGTTCCTCAACATCTGCCTCTAGCTCTAGTGCAAAAAAGTTGGATTTGGGTTCTCCAGAAACAAATGCCAGTCTACAAACAACGATTTTTAATTTATCTGATGAGAACGCAAAAAAGCATACTGTTGTGATTAAAGCACAAAGTACAGGGACAACTGTCAAGGTTAGCGATGGGAATAACGCCATATTGTTGAATGAGACGGTTTCGGCTGGTACTGATAAAACAGTCGAAATCCCATCCGGTACGAACTCTTTCAACGTGCAATTTACCAACGTTAGCAATGCAACCTTAACTGTGGACGGTGAATCTGTACCAGTAGATGGTGCGACAACTGCTTTTTGGAATGTGTTATTTAATCTAAATAAATAGAAGGATGTCCCATGAATTTACCTAATAAATTAACCGTTTTTCGTATTATTTTAATTCCGATTTTTATCTTGTTATTAACACTGCCATTAGATTGGGGAAACGTAAAGTTGGTGGGTACTGCAGTGCCCACCACATGGTTGATTGCGGCAATTGTCTTTGCAATTGCTGCAATAACTGATTTTCTAGATGGTAAAATTGCACGGAGTCAACACTTAGTAACAAATTTTGGTAAGTTTGCAGATCCATTAGCGGACAAATTATTAGTGATGACTGCTTTGATTTTTCTGACTAGTTTTGGGGTTGTGCCAGCTTGGATGACTGCCGTTATCGTCATTCGTGAACTGGCTATTACTGGCTTAAGAACACTGATCGTTGAAAATAATGGTCAAGTATTAGCTGCACAAATGCCCGGTAAAATCAAAACTTTTTCTCAAATGTTTGCAATTTTCTTTTTGTATATTCATAATGCACCGTTCGCCGTGATTGGCTTTCCAATAGGAGATGTCTTATTGTGGATAGCAGTCATATTTACGATCTATTCAGGATTGGACTATTTTTGGCAAAACAGAGTTGTTTTTTCTGACGGTTTATAATACCTTTTTAAAGCGCGGAAAGCGCTTTTTTCGTATAACAAAGTATGAACAAAAGACAACGAACAAATGTTCGAAAAAGACTTGCTTTTGGTTCTAGAAACAGTTACACTAATCAAGTAAGATAAAAGGAGTTCGCCGCATGGTAACAAAAAAGACGACAAAAAAAGATGATAAAGCTAAAAAGGATGGCCGACAGGCTGCACTTAATGAAGCGCTAAAAAAAATTGAAAAAAATTTTGGTAAGGGCTCTGTGATGACTCTAGGAGACAATGCGCTGACCCAAGTGGAAACAATTCCCTCGGGATCTGTTAAGTTAGACATTGCTTTGGGCGTTGGTGGCTACCCTAAAGGGCGTATTATTGAGGTTTACGGGCCAGAATCTTCTGGAAAAACAACCATTGCACTACATGCTGTTGCTGAAGTACAAAAACAAGGGGGGACAGCAGCGTATATTGATGCTGAAAATGCCTTAGATGTTAAGTACGCAGAGGCTTTAGGTGTCAAAAAGGATGAACTATTACTTTCTCAGCCTGATACAGGTGAACAAGGACTAGAAATTGCCGATGCCTTGGTACAATCTGGAGCGGTTGATATGATTGTGATTGATTCAGTTGCTGCGCTAGTGCCTCGCGCTGAAATTGAGGGTGAAATGGGCGACGCACATGTCGGTCTTCAGGCTCGTTTAATGAGTCAGGCTTTGAGAAAGCTTGCTGGGACTCTAAATCGAACAGGGACTATCGCTATCTTCATTAATCAAATCAGAGAAAAAGTCGGTGTCATGTTTGGTAACCCAGAAACAACACCTGGTGGTCGTGCACTTAAGTTTTATTCAACGGTTCGCCTAGAAGTTCGTCGCTCGACACAAATTAAAGATGGTACTGATGTAACTGGTAATTTAACGAAGGTTAAAGTTGTAAAAAATAAGGTTGCCCCACCGTTTAAGGTAGCAGAAGTAGACATAATGTATGGTAAAGGAATTTCACAGACCGGTGAGATTTTGGATTTGGCAGTTGATCAAGATATTATTGATAAGGCCGGTGCTTGGTATGCATACGAAGGTGAGCGAATTGGTCAAGGGCGAGAAAAAGCTAAAGATTACCTTGATGATCCTGAACACGCTGATTTAAGACAGGAACTTTATATTAAAGTTCGCCAAGCGTATGGCATCAATGGTGATGGCGATGATGTTGCGCCAACCTCAGATGTGCCTGTAGAAAAGGATGGTGCGGTTAGTCAAACTGCAGACTTGGATTTGGGCATTGATGATGATCTAACAGATGAACCAATTGTATAAGTTATGTAAACATTTTAGGAAAACGCTAGGGCGTTTTTCTTTTTTTTGTTACAATGCAGATAATAGATTCCATGGAGATTAACATGACTAAAATATTGGTTGTCGATGATGAAGTAGCAATTTCAACGTTGTTGCAATATAATTTGGAGCAAAATGGGTTTGAGGTGACAACGGCAGGGGATGGTAGTTCCGCTTATCAATTAGCGAAATCAGAACAATTTGATGCAATTTTACTAGATTTAATGTTACCTAACGTGGATGGCATGACAGTTTTAAAACAAATTCGTCAAGATAAAATCACAACACCAGTCATTTTAGTGACGGCCAAAGGGGACGAATTTGACCGAGTGTTTGGTTTGGAACTTGGTGCTGATGATTATATTACCAAGCCGTTTAGCCCACGAGAAGTGATTGCCAGATTAAAAGCAGTGTTACGCCGTTCACAAATACCCACCGTTGAATCAGAAGAAACTGTGATTACGATTCAAGACTTGAATATTAACGATGGCAAAAAGATTGTTACTAAGGCTGGTCAGAGTGTTGCATTGACACCACGTGAATATGATTTATTATTGTATTTCGCCCAGCGATTGGGTCGCGTGATCGATCGCGAAACTATTTTGACCGCAGTTTGGGGCTATGAGTATACTGGTGAAAGCCGTATGGTCGATATGCATATTAGTAATCTACGTGAAAAAATAGAAACAAATCCCAAGTCCCCGGAAATATTGAAAACAGTTCGTGGATTTGGCTATACAATGATTAATTGACGGTCCTAGACCGTTTTTTTGTAAATATGTCTTTACAATTATTTACATAAACACGACGAAAATAGGTTACTATTCCTAACAATGGCACCGTATTATATAACTTGTAAACAAGGAGTGGCCCCCAAGAGCCTCTACTACGACCTTGTTTTCATTACATAATCCAAAGGGAGAAGTACATCATGAACAAAAAAGTTGCAGGTATTATTGGAGGAATCGTTGTCATTGCGGCAGGGATTGCGTTATATACCTCTGCTAATAACAAGTCGAGTGACAGCAAATCATCATCAACGTCATCGACGAAAGTTAGTGGTAAAGTGCTATCTTTGGGATCAACTGCTTTGCAGCCATTGGCAGAACAAGTTGCTTCCTCGTTTCAAGATAAGAATCCAGATGTTACAGTGACAGTTCAAGGTGGTGGTTCAGGTGCGGGTCTTAGCCAAGTATCAGACGGATCAGCGCAAATTGGTAACTCAGATGTTTTCGCTGAAGAAAAAGAAGGCGTAGATGCAAGCAAGTTAGTTGATCATAAGGTTGCTGTTGTTGGTATTGCACCTGTTGTCAATAGTGATGTTCAAATTAGCAATATTTCAAAGACGCAATTGCGTGAGATTTTCACTGGCAAAATAACGAACTGGAAAGACGTCGGTGGAAAAGATGAAAAGATCGTTGTGATTAACCGTGCAACTGGATCAGGCACACGTGCTGTGTTTGAAAAGAATATCTTAGATGGTCAAAATGCCGTGCAAGCAACTGAACAAGATTCAAATGGTACTGTTCAAAAAATTGTTAAAACTACACCCGGTGCTATTTCATATCTAGCATTTGCTTACTTAGATGCTGATGGTATCAAGGCACTTAAATTGGACAACGTTAAGCCTAGCAAAGCAAATGTTGAAGACAATTCATGGCCTATCTGGGCATACGAACACATGTATACAAAGGGTAAGGCAACTGGTGCCACTAAGGCATTCTTGGATTACTTCTCAACAAAATCAGTTCAAAAGACGATTGTGCCAAAGTTGGGTTACATTGGTTTGACAGATATGAAAGTAACACGTGATTCAAGCGGAAAAGTCACTGACAAATAACTAAATGATATTATTAATTCAAAACAGGGTAATACCTGTTTTTTTGTTAATCAAATTAGTGCTGATTTTTGTAACGAAGATGATATGATAAACGTATGAAAAATAAATTTGAAAAATTCATTATTATTTTGGGTTTAAACTTGATTTTACTGATCTCCTTAACTCAAATAGTGTCATTGACAAGGCAGACTTTGACTGCTTTAATTTTTATTGTGATTTTGATTTCAATTGTCGAGGCTTGGCTCTCTCAACTTTGGGAAATGAGTGATGCGACTGAATTAGCTGTGATGAAAAAAAGGATGCAGGACACGTTAGACGGCGAGACACCTAGAGGTGTATTAGTATCACCTGAATCACCTTACTATGACTTGTTGCAATCTTTTAACGCATTACAGACATATGTTCGGCATTCTCAATATGATAATAAACGTGATGTTGGCAATTATCAAACATTACTTACTAGCTTACCTGTTGGCGTGATCAATGTTGATCGACATCATACGATTGATGTTTTTAATCAGAAAGCTGCTGATTTATTGGGGGTTTCTTTACCAAAATTACCGATTTCAGAAAATTTGATAATTCGTCAATTTACATTATCGGAGTTAATTAGCCAAACATTTAATACACAATCAAAGCAACAATCAATTCTAAACCTAACAATCAATGGCGAAACGCGTCAATACGATGCCAGCACACTATACCATCAATCTGGCGCAGAGGGTGAAGTCATGATTATGCTTTATGATTTGACGAGTGTTTTGCAAATTGAACGTATGCAGGCAGACTTTTTGGCCAACGCTTCGCATGAGTTTAAAACACCGCTGACTGCGATCACGGGATTTGTTGAAACGTTACAAGGCCCTGCCGGGGATGACCCTAAAACGCGAGCTCAGTTTTTGACAATCGTAGCAAATGAGTCGCAGCGTCTTTCTGATTTAGTAAATGATATTTTGTCTCTGTCTCGTCTCAAACATAAGGCTGATGGAGAAGTGTCAATGATTAAAGTCTCTGAAATTATCAATCAACAAATTCAAAAAATTAATAGTCAACGCGTTAAAATTCACAATGATGTTGCAGATAGATTCGAAGTGGTGGGTGTTTCTGAAGATGCCACGACGATTATTCAAAATTTATTGACTAATGCCGTGAAGTACAATGTTGAAAATGGTGAAGTGTGGGTGACGGCCAAAAAAGATAAATCACAATGGACTTTAAGTGTTCGAGATTCTGGGATTGGTATTCCTTTGAGTCAACAATCACGTATTTTTGAAAGGTTCTATCGTGGTGACGAGTCTAGACAGCGCAAAATTGCCAGTGGTACTGGTCTTGGGCTGGCAATAGTAAACGAAATTGTGACCAAACATAACGGTCAACTGCAAGTGAAATCTCAAGTAGGCGTTGGAACAACTATTACACTGACGTTGCCTTTGTAAAGAAGATATTGTGACTATCTTCTTTTTTTGTGTTTAAAAAATTATAGAACTTATAAATCGTGATGTCAGTCCATAAAAGAGAACATATAGTTTCCATATTTTAAATTCCTTTACACAAACTTTACAAAAAGGCGTTCTGATATTTACACAAGTTTAAGATAATTAAAACGTAGTAGTAAATCTTGGGAGGCATTAAACATGTCGAAATCACATCGCGGCGCGATTGTATCTTCAATCGTTGTCGTGGCTATTGTTGCAGCACTCGGAACAGCTTATGCCACGCGTGATCAAAGCGCATCTGGCACTTCAATCACAGCTGTTGGATCGACCGCACTTCAACCACTTGTTGAAGCGGCTGGTGAAGAATATGCTAAAGAAAATCTTGGTACATTTATTAATGTTCAAGGTGGTGGTACGGGAACAGGGCTCAGTCAAGTTTCTCAAGGCGCCGTAGATTTAGGTAATTCGGATGTTTTCGCTGAAGAAAAAGAAGGCATTAAAGCCAGCCAGTTAGTAGATCATCAGGTTGCTGTTGTCGGTATAGCACCCTTGTTAAATAAAGACAATGGGGTCAAAAATCTATCAACGGCGCAATTAAAAGCTATTTTTACCGGTAAAATAACGAACTGGCAAGAAGTGGGTGGTAAAAACCTTGACATTGTCATTATCAATCGTGCAACTGGTTCTGGTACAAGGGCGACTTTTGAAAAATGGGCCTTAGATGGTGCTGAAAGCATCTCAGCGCAGGAGCAAGATTCGTCAGGTATGGTACGTTCGATCGTTGCAACAACGCCTGGTGCGATTTCATATGCTGCTTTTGGCTACATCGATTCATCTGTTGTAGCTGCTAGTGTTAACGGCATAAAACCTAATAATCAAAATGTTGCCACTGGAAAATACGCCATTTGGTCATATGAGCATGTTTACACTAAGGGGAAACCCGATGCTCAGGTTAGTAAATTTTTAAAATATCTCACATCAACAAAAATTCAATCTACTTTGGTTCCAAAGCTGGGCTATATTTCAATTCATGATATGAAAATTAGTCGTAATGTTAATGGTCAAGTGGTTGAAAAATAAGCGTGTTCGTTGCTGACGCTGATTGCGCAACAACACTCACCGTGGAGAAAACATGGATAATATCACAAAAAAACTAATGCAACGCTCTGAATCAACTCGAAAAGATACTATTGGTCGTGCAATCAGCATGACAGCATTGATCTTGATTGCAATCGTTGTTGTTTCAATTTTCGTTTTCGTTTTGAGTCGCGGCCTGTCCACTTTTTATAAAGATGGTGTCAATGTGAAAGATTTCTTATTTGGCACAACATGGAATCCTTCTGTAACTGATCCTGCAACTAAAAAGCCTTATATTGGGGCTTTGCCAATGATTTTGGGCTCATTTTTAGTAACGTTCTTGGCAGCCATTGTTGCAACACCGTTTGCAATCGGTACTGCTTTGTTCATGACTGAAATTGCACAAAAGCGCGGCGCCAAAATTATGCAACCTATTGTTGAATTATTGGTTGGTATCCCATCAGTTGTCTATGGTTTTATTGGCTTAACGGTCGTTGTGCCAGTTATAAGAACAATTGCGGGTGGTTCAGGATTTGGTATTTTGTCAGGTACAATTGTACTTTTTGTTATGATTTTGCCAACTATTACTTCGATGACCGTCGACACATTGAGATCTGTGCCACGCCATTATCGCGAGTCTGCTTTAGCGATTGGTGCTACGCGTTGGCAAATGATTTACAAGGTTGTTTTACGGGCTGCAACACCTGGAATACTGACGGCCATTGTATTTGGAATGGCCCGAGCATTTGGTGAAGCTTTGGCGGTTCAGATGGTTATTGGAAATGCTGCTCTGATGCCACACAGTTTGACGACGCCTGCCTCAACATTAACTTCTGTCTTGACGATGGGAATTGGTAATACTGTCATGGGATCATTACAGAATGACGTATTATGGACCTTGGCAATGATTTTGTTAATCATGTCATTGGTATTTAACTTAATTGTGCGTGCAATTGGACGTAGAGGAGCGATGAAGTAATGAAAGCAAAAACTGCTGATAAAATAGCCACCGGCTTTATTTATGCCATTTCAGGTATTGTCGCATTAATTTTGTTTGCGATGCTGTCATTTATCCTCGTAAGAGGAGTACCACACTTGTCATGGCATTTTCTGACTTCACCGGCCCGAGCTTTTGAGGCGGGTGGCGGTGTAGGTGTGCAACTCTTTAACTCATTTTATTTATTGATTTTGGCTATGGTAATTAGCTTCCCAATCGCATTGGGCGCAGCAATTTACTTAAATGAATATGCTAAGAAAAATTATTTTACAGCGATTGTCCGAACGGCAATTGAAATTCTAAGTTCGTTACCATCTGTTGTTGTTGGTTTGTTTGGTTTTCTATTGTTCGTTGTTCAATTCAAATTGGGATTTTCAATTTTGTCTGGTGCCATTGCATTAACTTTGTTTAATTTACCATTGTTAACACGTTCGATTGAGACAAGTTTGGCTCAAATTCCAGACTTACAACGTGAAGCGGGATCTGCACTGGGATTGTCACGTTGGGAAACGGTTCTACATGTAATTTTGCCAGCGGCTGTGCCTTCAATTGTGACAGGGGTTGTTCTGTCAGCAGGTCGTGTATTTGGTGAAGCTGCCGCACTAATCTATACTGCTGGACAATCTGCACCAGCTTTGAACTTTGGGGATTGGAATCCGTTCAATATTTCAAGTCCCTTGAATCCAATGCGTCCAGCAGAAACTTTAGCAGTTCATATTTGGAAAATTAATTCTGAAGGCATCATGCCAGATGTTAACGCAGTTTCTGCGGGTGCATCAGCAGTGTTAATTATTGTTGTATTACTGTTCAACTTTAGTGCGCGTAAATTAGGTACCAAGTTGTATAAGAAACTAACTAGTTCGTGAGGCGACTATGACAAATCCTAACTTTGAATTTAAACCTGCCAGTGATTTTATTAGAGAAGACGCTCCCGAACGTTATATCTATAATATGGCTTCTGACAAGCATGAAATTGCAATTTCTACACATGACTTACAAGTGTCTTATGGCGATAACCTCGCTTTGAGTGAAGGTGATTTGGAATTTGAACGCTATAAGATTACGAGCCTTATTGGTGCGTCTGGTTCTGGTAAGTCAACAGTTTTGAGATCTTTGAATCGTATGAACGACGATGTTGCTACTGTTAATGGTCAAATTATGTATCGTGGTGTTGACATTAACACTAAAAATATTGATGTTTATGAGATGCGTCGTCACATTGGTATGGTCTTCCAACGACCCAATCCATTTGCTAAATCAATTTATGACAACATAACCTTCGCGCTAACGCAACGTGGCAACTACACGAAAGAACAACTTGACGAAATAGTTGAAACCAGTTTAAAACAAGCGGCATTGTGGGATCAAGTTAAAGATGAATTAAATAAATCAGCCTTAGCCTTGTCAGGTGGACAGGCGCAACGATTGGTTATTGCACGTGCCTTGGCACTAAAGCCCGATATTCTTTTGCTGGATGAACCCTCAAGCGCGTTGGATCCAATTTCTTCTGCTCAGGTTGAAGACACATTGATTGAATTAAAAAATCAATACACAATCATCATTGTGACACATAACATGCAACAGGCTGCCCGTATCAGTGATTACACGGCTTTCTTCCATTTAGGTAAAGTCATTGAATATGATTTAACACGTAAAATATTTACGCGACCTAAAGTTGCTTTGACAAATGATTATATATCAGGTAATTTCGGATGACAGACAAACAAGAAAAAACAATTTTATCCACACGTGATGTTCGTCTTTGGTATGGTCAAAAAGAAGCCCTACATGGTATTGATTTGGACTTTCCAAACAAGGGAATCACAGCTTTAATTGGTCCTTCTGGTTCAGGGAAAACTACCTATTTACGCGCATTAAACCGAATGCACGATTTGGAAGATGGTGTGACTGTAACAGGTTCATTTAATTTCAATGGGACTGATATATATGCACCAACGACTGACACAGTTGATTTACGCAAGCGAATCGGGATGGTTTTTCAACAACCTAACCCATTTCCATTCTCAATCTATGAAAACGTTATTTTTGGATTGCGTTTAGATGGCGTTAAAGACAAAGCAGTATTAGATGAAGCAGTAGAACGCTCATTAAAGCAAGCCTCAGTCTGGGATGAAGTCAAAGATGATTTACACAAATCGGCATTGGGGTTGTCTGGTGGGCAGCAACAGCGTGTTTCAATTGCACGTGTATTAGCAATGTCACCAGAATTACTTTTACTTGACGAACCAACTTCAGCATTGGATCCTATTTCGAGTCGTAATATCGAGGAAACATTGTTGAAATTAAGAGAAGATTATGCCATGATTATTGTGACACACTCAATGTCACAAGCTTCAAGAATTTCTGACCGTACTGCTTTCTTCTTGAGTGGGGATCTGATTGAAGTTGATCAGACGAAGCACATTTTTCTTAATCCACAAAAGCAAGAAACACAAGATTATGTTTCTGGACGTTTTGGTTAATTAAAACCAAAAAAATTGCAAGACCACACTATACAAAGTCATGGAGGAGTTTGTTATGCGTCGATTATTTGATGAAGAATTAGCAGATTTAGATAGCTCATTTACAGAAATGGGTATGCTAGTGTCTCAAACTATTCAAAAAGCTGTTCAGTCATTTGTGGATCATGACCGCGAGGGTGCGCGTCAAATTTTAGAAAATGATCATCAAATTAATGAACGAGAAGCTGCTATTGAAAAGAAAACCTTTGAGATGATTGCACTATATCAACCTGTGACCACAGATTTACGTGAAATTGTCACAATTTTGAAAGCTGTCTCGGTTTTAGAACGAATGGGTGATCAGGCACGTAATATTGCTAACTCAACTATTCGAGTGAAAGGGACAAAGCATATTGCTAGCATTGAACAAGAACTTGGGGTTATCGGAGAAATGGTAGCCAATATGGTTTCTCAAGTGATGGAATATTATGTTAAAAACGATGCCCTCGGTGCTGAATCAATAGCTGAAGCTAACCATAAGTTGTCACAAAGTGCTGCTAAAGTCAGAACTGATTCCGTAAATGGTATGAAAGAAAATGCTGATTTGGTTGATTCTGCTGCTGATTATTTAGTGATTGCTGGTTACTTGAAACGTATTGGTGATTACACGACTGATATTGCAGAATGGATTGTCTATAAGCGTACTGGTAAGATCATCGAATTGAATCCAGGCTACAATTTCTTTATTTAACAGTCAAGCGTCTGTAAGGCGCTTTTTTTTATAGTCTACATTTGGTATAATTGTAATGTGAAAGTGTTATTGTATCAATATAGTAACCGTTTTCATAGAAAATTTTACGGGGGTTTAAATGCGCTTTATTGTTCGATTAGCAACAAACATGTTAAGTTTTTTGGTTTTATCAATGATATTCACTTCTGGATTTCGAGTTGATAATTGGGTTTCGGCATTGTTTGCAGCGTTTGTATTATCAATATTAAACGCTATCATCAAGCCGATTTTAACGGTTTTAACATTGCCGTTAACTATTTTAACATTCGGATTTTTTGCCATCGTTGTTAATGCGTTTCTCCTTGAAATAACGGCTAATCTCGTTGGTGGCTTTGAATTTACCAGTTTCGGCTGGGCAATGTTGATTGCTTTCATCCTATCAATTATCAATACAATTTTAACCAATGATTTGCATGTGCAAGTAGAAAGAAATTAAAATGGCACAAAACTCAGTAACAGTAGAACAACTAGTGGCTAACACGCGCCTGAAAATTGTTTCAGGTGAGCAGTTTCTTGACAGAGAAATCACGACGGCTGACATCTCACGTCCCGGTCTTGAAATGACCGGATATTTCAACTATTATGCACCAGAACGTGTTCAGTTGTTAGGCATAACAGAAACATCCTTTTCAGAACGTATGAATCATGACGAATTGTTGATGGTTTATCGACGAATGGCCGATAAGACAACACCAGCGTTTGTTGTCTCAACAGGCTTACCGATTAGTGATGAATTAAAGCAAGCGGCAGAGGAAGCACATATTCCGATTTTGACTTCAACGTTGACGTCATCTCGTATTTTATCAAATATGACTTATTATCTGGGTGGGCAACTGGCCCCAAGAGAAAACGTCCATGGTGTTTTAATTGATGTTCATGGTCTTGGTGTATTGATTACAGGAGATGCGGGCATTGGCAAAACGGAATCTGCGCTTGAATTAATTCAACAAGGGAAAGCCAGGTTAGTGGCTGATGATCGTGTTGATATTTATCAAGAAGATGAAGAACGCTTAATCGGTGAACCCAATGGTGTTTTGCGAAACATGATGGAAGTTCGTGGTGTGGGCATTATTGATGTTCAGCAAGTTTATGGTGCCGTATCCGTTCGGTCGCATGCCACCATCGCTTTGAACATTCATCTTTCAAATGGAAAAATTGGTGAAGCTAATTTTGACCGATTAGGAAATGATAATGATTCATTAGAAATCATGGGTGTTCAAATCAAGCGCATGGTTGTACCGGTCACCCCAGGACGTAATACGGCCAGTGTGATTGATGCAGCTGCTGTTAAATTTAGAACAGCAAATATGGGAATTGACGCGCTACAAACATTAGAACAACGCATGACGGCCGAAATGGCGAAAAATGAAAAGATTGATGCAGCAGGTGAAAAAAATGACTAAAATTGCCATATTAGGTGCTGGATCATGGGGAACAGCTTTGGCTAATGTTGTTGCTGAAAATAACCAGGACGTTCGTTTGTGGACTCATAACCCTGCTCAAGCCAGAGAAATAAGCGATCAGCATACAAATCAGAAATATCTACCAACAGCAATATTAAATGATAACTTGATGGCCACTGATAATATGGCACTAGCGGTCTCAGACGTCGATATTGTACTAAGTGTTGTGCCAACTAAAGCAGTTCGCCAAGTTGCACATCAATTAGCAGATGTTTTGGTAAAACAAAACCATCGTGTTATTTTAGCGCATGCAACAAAAGGATTAGAACCTGTTACATTTAAACGTATTTCAGAGATGCTGTCCGAAGAAGTACCGGCACAATACCGTACAGCTTTGGCCATGTTATCGGGCCCGTCACACGCTGAGGATGTTATCAAACATGATTTGACAGCTGTTTCAATTGCTAGTGATGATCCTAATGCAGCCAAATTAATGCAATCAGTTTTTGCAAATGATGTGTTTAGACCATATACGAACCACGATTTATTGGGTTCTGAATTAGCTTCTGCGTTAAAAAATATTATCGCGATTGGTTCAGGGGCATTAATCGGGTTAGGATATGGCGCTAATGCCCAAGCGGCATTGCTAACACGGGGATTAGTAGAAATGCGCGCGTTAGGTCAGGCAATGGGTGCTAAGCCAGAAACGTTTTTGGGGTTGGCAGGCATTGGTGATTTGATTGTGACAGGCATGTCACCAAATTCCAGAAACTATCGAGCAGGTCGAGAATTAGGTTCCGGCAAATCGCTAGCTGAAGTGGAAAACACCATGGGAACGGTCATTGAGGGTGTTAGCACGACGAAAGCTGTTTATGAATTTTCTGTACAACATCAAGTGGATATGCCCATTACAAAAGCAATTTATCAAGTATTGTATGAACAACTGCCGTTGCAAAATGCGATTACACAATTAATGCAACGAAATTTGCGAAGTGAAGATTAAAGAAAAGAGAAAAATTATGAAACCAGTACGTAAGGCAATTATTCCAGCAGCAGGGTTAGGTACACGTTTTCTACCTGCAACAAAAGCATTAGCAAAAGAAATGCTACCAATTGTTGATACACCAACAATTGAATATATTGTAAGAGAAGCAATTGAATCTGGTATTGAAGATATTGTTATCGTGGACGGTAAGTCAAAGCGTTCAATTGAAGATCATTTTGATTCAAATCCTGAATTGGAAAATAATTTGCGCGAAAAAGGTAAAGATGCTTTGCTCAAGGTTGTTGAAGAAACAACAGATATCAATATGTATTTCATACGTCAATCACATCCTAAAGGCCTAGGTGACGCTGTATTGACGGCCAAGGCTTTCATTGGTGATGAACCTTTTGTTGTGCTACTTGGTGATGATTTGATGCAAGATGAGGTGCCACTGACAAAGCAGTTGATTGATCGATATGAAGAAACGGGAGAATCAACTTTGGCCGTCATGAAAGTGCCTCATGATCAAGTATCAGAATATGGTGTGATTGATCCAGCGGCTCAAGTGAACGACGACGGTCTGTACCGTGTTAAGAGTTTTGTGGAAAAGCCAAAGCCAGAAGAAGCACCTTCAGATTTGGCAATTATTGGACGTTACTTGTTAACACCAGAAATTTTTGAAGAATTGGAAAACACAAAGCCTGGCAAGGGCAATGAAATTCAATTGACAGACGCAATTGATTCTTTGAATAATCGCCAACACGTTTATGCTCATGAATTCAAGGGTAGTCGTTACGATATTGGCTCAAAGATTGGTTTCTTAGAGACAAACATTGAATTCGGTTTGAAACACCCACAGACTAAAGATGCACTGCGTGCTTATATCAAGGAGTTAGCGGCCAAACTTTAATTACTAAAAAACGAGACTAGCTCTCGTTTTTTCATATTAATCATTAAACGATTTAATGACAGGTTTTGCCCTCGACATTTTCTATAATAACGAGTACAATAGTCATAACAAAAAGTAAGTGTAGGTGTAATGATGCCAGAAAATATTAAAATATATGATGTTATTATCGTTGGAGCAGGTCCTGCCGGCATGACAGCAGCTACCTATGCTTCACGTGCCAATTTATCAGTTCTAATGCTTGATCGCGGGATTTACGGTGGGCAAATGAATAATACGGCAGAAGTTGAAAATTATCCTGGTTTTGATTCGATTTTAGGCCCCGACTTAGCTGAAAAAATGTACTCATCATCAACACAATTTGGTGCGGAATATGGTTTTGGGACAGTCGAACGTGTTGAATTAAAGGATGACTTGAAGTATATTCATACTGACATGGACGATTATGTTGCCAAAGCGGTTATCATCGCGACGGGCTCTGAGCATATTCATTTAGGAGCCGATGGCGAGGAAGAATATCAAGGTCGTGGCGTGAGTTATTGTGCAGTCTGTGATGGTGCGTTCTTCCGTGATGAGGATGTTGTTGTTGTTGGCGGTGGAGATTCGGCAATTGAAGAAGGACTTTATCTTACTAACCTGGCAAAGTCTGTTACTGTTCTACATCGCCGTGATAAATTGCGTGCCCAACAAATTATTCAAGATCGGGCATTTGCGAACCCAAAGATGTCATTTATGTGGCATACAGAAGTAGAAGCGATTACTGGTGATAATGACAAAGTCACAGGACTGGATGTTATCAATAATCAAACAAAGGAAAAATCGCATATTGATGCAGCTGGTGCCTTTATTTATGTTGGCCTAAAAGCAAACAATCAAGGGTTCGAAAATCTAGACATTACTGACTCTGAGGGATGGATATTAACTGATGATAAGATGCAGACGACAATTCCTGGCATTTTTGCAGTAGGAGATGTCAGAGTCAAGGATTTGCGTCAGATTACGACAGCTGTTGGTGATGGCGGCTTGGCTGGACAAGGAGTTTATGACTACATCAGCCATTTACAAACTGCTGTTCAAACAACTACAACTGACTGAAAAATGCGCACAGTATTGTGCGCATTTTTTGTCGATTTAATTATAGAATTAAAAAGCGCCAAAAGGCGCTTTTTGCTTATTTAACTATTTCGCAAAACTCTACAATAACGCCATCGGGTCCTTGCAAGTTAAAGAATTTAATTCCTTTTTCCCAAAATGGTAAATGTTGCACTTCCGTGTTAAGCAAATCAAACCCTTCTGACTTTGCTGCCGAAAAAGCAGCATCAGCATCAGTTGTATCCATTGAAATATGATTGATTGCACCTGGTTTACCAACAACTTCATCTCCGGCCCAAGTTTCGATGACTAAATTGTCACGCTGCATGAAGATAACTTTACCAGCAGGAAAATCGCCAGTTTTTTTAAATCCTAATTTCGTCCAAAAAGCCTCTGATTGTGTCAAAGATGATGTGGGAATACCAATGTGTTGTACACCACTGTAATAATCTGAAAATGTCATAATAATACCTTTCTAGTAGTATTGCTACTGATATGTTCATTTTACGTAATAATTGCGTTAATTACCAACATCTATTGCCTGATGCTTTAAATTCTTAAAGACGTACTTGTCCGCGATTCCTGTGATGCCACCCTGGAATAAGAATGCAAAAATAGTTCCTAACCCGAAATTATACAAATTAGGGAAAGTGATCACAAAGGCAATAATTGCAAAAATCGTTGGCGGAATATAGGACGCCCACATAGCCTTGAAAGCCGACCCGTGAAAATATTTGAAACGTAAAATTTGCATCAAATCATCGGCAGGGTGTAACACTAAATTCACACGTTGATAAATCGAAATAGCAACGGCGATCAAGCCAACACCAATAAAATTAATTACTGTATATAACACAGTTGCTGCCACTGAATTAGCATTTGGCATAATTTGATTGAAAATATTTGAAAACCATTGAATAAAAATTGAAAATGGTAACATAAACAAGAAATTACCAATGATACGATGCCAATCTAACTTTTTCATTAATAACGCATTCAGGAATGAAATAAGCATGCCAAGAACTAAAAATGCCCAAAACAAGACAAGTGAATTATTTCCTAATAAAGCTTGACCTAGATTAGCCTCTGCAGCAGTCCAATAAGCTGATCCCAAAAAAGCGGGTTTTATATGTGAAGCTGTGACGAGCGTCAAAACATTTCCCATCGCATTTAAAATCAATGAGATGGCAAAAAACATAAGTGATTTGCTCATTGAAATGCTTCGCGGATTATGATGTTGCGCGTTTTGTGCCATTTTATGCCTCTTCGCCACCAACCTTAACGACTGCCTTTGAAACGACACCTAACTTGCCATTCACAAAGTCATCAACAGTCTGGTAATCTAATTCGTGTGACATTAGCGATTCGACGTCTAACTTGCCTGATGATAACAATGCCAATGAGTCTTCAAATGCGTTTGGATTGATAAATGATCCTTGAATCGTCAATTGCTTTTGGAAGACTTCGTAAGTGTTCATTTGGAACTTTGCGTCGGGACCGCCAACACCAAACATCAAAACCTGAGCGCCACGAGCTGAGGCTTCAATTGCGGCTTCTTGTGTCTGTGGTAGGCCAACTGCTTCAACAACAACATCGTAAGTGCCTTCGGGAATTTTGTCGCCATCTTTTGTATTGTACGTATTTTTCACGCCGAACTTTTCTTTGTTCATAGCAAGCTTTTCAGGAACAATACCAGCCAAGTCGACTTGGTGAATGCCATAAGCTTGCAGAATTTGAACAAAGAGTTCACCCATGAAGCCGTCACCAATAACTAATGCCTTTTGGTATGGTGTCACTTTAAGAAGTTGAATACCGTGAACAGCACATGAAATCGGCTCAACCACGGCAGCTGACTTAAGTGAAACATTATCTGGAATTTGGTAAACAACTGATGCGGGCGCAGTAAAGTATTCTTCAAAGCCACCATTGCGTGTTACACCAACTGCAGACAAGTTTTCGCAAAGCTCTGGACGTGCTGTACGGCAATACTTGCATTGACCACAGTAAATATTGGGATCAATTGTGACACGATCACCCACCGCAACGTTTGTAACATCAGAACCAATTTCAGCTACAACACCAGAATTTTCATGCCCCAAAACGATTGGTGGCACAGCATCGGCTGAGCCAGGAAGACCGGCATACAAAGCGTGATCAGTACCGCAAATACCAGCGAATGCTGTATGAATCAACACTTCATTCGGCTTTACCTCAGGTTGTTCAATGTTTTCAACCTCTAATTTTTTTGTACCAGTTAACACAAGTGCTTCCATGTTTGTTCTCCTTTTTACTTTGTGATTAAATTAACTTACGAGGACAATGGTAAACCTTTAACAAGATAAAGTCAAACGTTTATCACATTTATTTTAGTAAGGGGAGTAGACCATGTGATAGAATATTAAGAGAGTATGGAGGATTGCAATGGTAGCAAAATTAAGTGATGTCGCGGCGTTGGCTGGTGTTTCAGTAACAACGGTATCGCGTGTCATCAATAACTATGGTTCATTGAGCCAAAAAACAATTAATAAAGTTCACGAAGCTATGCGAGAGTTGCACTATCAGCCTAATGCCATGGCTCGCTCGCTGCAAGGAAAATCATCGCAATTTATCGGATTGATTTTTCCAAACATGGAAAACCCTTTTTTTACAGCTTTAGCCAGCGAAATTGAACAACAACTATTTGAGCTAGGATATAAGGTCATTATTGCAACTTCAGCTAATAATGTTGAAAAAGAGCGTCAGTATCTTCAAATGCTTGCCGCAAATCAAGTTGAAGGAATCATTACCTCTTCTCATAATTTGGGGATTGGTGAGTATCAAAACACCTATTTACCAATTGTTTCTTATGATCGATATTTGGCGGATAATGTGCCAATTGTAAGCGAGGATAATGAACAAGGGGGCTACTTAGCTGGCGAGTATTTGTTGTCTACTGGTGCAAAAAACTGTTAATGCTGAGCGATGATGATGGCTCAGAATCACCAACTCATCAACGATATGCAGGATTTTTACGCGCTACACGACAGAATTCTATTCCTGTTGTCAGACAAAATTATAGTTTACAAGGGTTTGCTACAAATAAAGACATCAACAATATGGTGTCTTATATCGTTGAAAATGGCATTGAGGGGGTCTTTGCCTATAACGACGTGGCTGCTATTCAGCTAGAAAATGCGCTGCAGAGAGCAGGTAAAAAAGTGCCAGAGGATATTAACATTATTGGGTACGATGGTACGCCAATTGTTCGACGTTTGCATCCAAATTTGCCAACAATTGTGCAGCCGATTGCGGCGGCTGCATCACAATTGATAGAAGTATTGTTTGCACTGATTAAAACACCAAGAACGACTGTGCCAACTGATAGTTTGTTGCCAGTGTCACTGTATTTACCAAAAGACTAACTTTTGGTGACATTTAGGAGGGGAAAATGTTTCTAAATTCAATCACTGCATTGCCCAACTGGCTAGATCATTTAATTGCCAGTGATCACCATTTCACATTAACGGCATTTGCCATCATGTTTGCCTTGATATTCATTGAAACTGCTGGGATTGTGACAGGTTTTATTCCTGGTGATACTATTTTGATTACAGTAGGTAGCTTGGCTGGTGCCCATCACAATATTTGGGAATTATTTTTGGCGATTAGTATTTTTGCGATTGCTTCGTTTTTAGGAGATGCTGTTAATTATTGGTTGGGGGCATTGATTACGACACAAGTAGCTAAAATACCTTGGATTAAAAAATATTCACACAGTAACTTGACTGATGAAATTGCTAAAGATTTTCATCCAAAAAGGTGGTTACTATTCGTTGTATTGGGTCGTTTTTTGCCATTTATTCGTGTCGCTGTCCCATTGCTAGCACATCGGTTGGGGTTAGCTTTTCCAGTTTATTTACGAATGGCTGCTTTTGCTAGTGTTTTGTGGTCAGCCAGTATTGTCTCAATTGGTTATTTTGTCGGTCATTTAGAGATACCAAAGGCAGTGACTGTGACCATTTTTATCATAATTGCTGTGATAGCAATTACTGTTTTGCGTACGAAAAAGTTTAGAAACTGGATTTTGACATTGTTCACACGGAAATAATTTTGTTATAATTTAAGAAAATGGGAAAAGAAGGTTAATCATGAGTTATCAAGAAAAATTGGCACAGTGGCAATCGGCGAATTTGCCTGACTATCTAGCTTCTGATTTGGTATCATATTCAGCTGAAGAGCAGGAAGATGCTTTTTATCAAAACTTGAGTTTTGGTACAGCGGGTATGCGTGGCCTACTTGGTGCCGGTACTAATCGCATGAACATTTATACTGTTCGTCAGGTGACTGAAGCATTGGCACGTTATATTGCTTCGCAAGGGGAGACAGCAAAACAGCGTGGCGTGGCAATCAGTTTTGATTCTCGTCATTTTTCTCCTGAATTTGCGGCAGATGCTTCACAGGTACTTTCTGCACATGGTATCAAGAGTTATTTGTTTACATCATTGCGTCCAACACCTGAACTATCATTTGCTGTGCGCGAATTGAACGCATTTGCCGGTATCATGATTACTGCTTCACATAATCCTAAAGAATACAATGGTTATAAGGTGTATGGTGAAGATGGTGGCCAAATGGTTCCCGACGCTGTTGCAGCAGTTGTGAAAGAGTTGGAAGGTATTGCTGATATTTTTGATATCTCATTGGATGAGAAAAACACCAATGTTCAAATGATTGATGACGATATTGATAACCTTTATTTATCAAAAATGAAAACAGTAACAGTTGATCCTGAACTAGTAGCACGTGAGGGGGCTTCACTCAAATTTGTTTATTCACCACTTCACGGCACTGGTCAGTATATTGGTGAAAAGGCTCTTCAACAGGCTGGTTTCACTAACTATACTGTCGTTAAAGAACAAGCTGTCATTGACGGTGATTTTCCGACAGTCAAAAAGCCCAATCCTGAAGATGCAGCAGCTTTAACACTTGCGATTGAATATGCAAAGCGCGAGGGTGCTGATGCGGTGGTCGCGACTGATCCTGACGCCGATCGGATGGGTGCCGCGGTTAAGTTGGCGGATGGTAGTTTCCAAGTGCTTACGGGCAATCAAATTGCTGCTGTATTAGTCAATTATCTCTTGACGGCGAAGAAAAATACGAAATCATTGCCTGAAAATGGCGCCATTGTGACGTCAATTGTTTCATCAAGATTTGCATCAACTGTTGCTGAAAGCTTTGGTGTTGAGACTGCGGACGTGTTGACTGGATTTAAATATATTGCAGCAACAATTGATGAATACGAAGCAACAAAATCACATGAGTTTTTGTTTGGATTTGAAGAGAGTTTCGGCTATTTGGTAAAGCCCTTTGCTCATGATAAAGACGCAATTCAGGCACTAGTGTTATTTGCTGAAGTCGCGGCATACTATAAGTCACAAGGCAAAACATTTGCCGATGGTGTTCACGAATTGTTTGAAAAGTTTGGTTACTTTGAAGAAAAAACCATTAGTTTGGACTTTCCGGGTATTCATGGTAACGATGAAATGGCAGCCATCATTTCTGAATTCCGAAATAATCAACCAGACGCGATTGGCAGTGTCAGTGTAGCGCGTGTACAGGATTTCTTGTCTTCACTAGAAACTGATAACACAGGTGAAACGGTCACACTCAAGCAACCAAAAGCTAATGTTTTGAAATATTGGCTAGCAGATGGTTCATGGGTTGCGGTTCGACCTTCCGGTACAGAACCAAAACTAAAGTTTTATATTGGCGTCGTTTCCGATACACAAGCAATATCTCAAGCTAAAATTGATAAAATTGCAAGTGATTTAATGACCCGTGCTAAGTAATACTGGACACGGGGCATTGTGTCTGATATACTGTTATGTGGCTGATAATTGCCATATTAACGATAATCCGCTGTGCGTTTAGCCTACGGGCAAGTGCAAGATTGTCGAATAGGAGAATGACCAATGCGTCAAAATAGTATTTTAGAAAATGTAACATCAGCACAATTGCGTACTGATATTCCTGAATTCCGTGCCGGTGACACTGTTAAAGTGTATGCTAAGATCGTTGAAGGTTCACGCGAACGTATTCAGTTGTTTGAAGGTGTTGTGATCAAGCGCAAGGGTGCTGGTATCCAATCTACTTACACTGTTCGTAAGATTTCTTCAGGTGTTGGTGTGGAACGTACTTTCCCATTGCACTCACCACGTGTTGACAAGATTGAAGTTGTTCGCTTTGGTCAGGTTCGCCGTGCAAAGTTGTACTACTTGCGTGCATTGCAAGGTAAGGCAGCTCGTATTAAAGAACGTCGTCGCGACGTTTAAGTTACTGCAAAAAGCATCTCCATGTGAGGTGCTTTTTTTTGCGACAAAATTTAACCACAAATATGAATTGTGTGATAAAATGAAAGCGGTTACAAAAAATAACATATTGTTTAGGAGAATGCGTATGATGTCATTTGTTGTTTTAGGATTGGGCATCCTATTTTTATTAGTCTTGATTATCAAGTTTAAGATTAATACTTTTATTTCACTGATTTTAACTGCTGCTCTAGTTGGCGCGGGATTAGGTATGCCACTGGATCAAATTCCCACTTCAATTCAAAATGGTATTGGTTCATCCCTTGGTGAATTGGCCATTGTGTTTGGCTTTGGTGCAGTATTAGGAAGATTAGTCGCTGATGCCGGTGGTGCTTATCGTATTGCACACACACTGATTGCTAAATTTGGAAAAAAGCGTGTTCAGTTAGCAATTATGGTCGCGGCTTTTATCATAGGTATTGCGTTATTCTTTGAAGTGGGCATGGTGTTACTGATTCCGATTGTTTTTGCGATTGCTTTAGAAGCTTCAGTGCCTTTACTTTATCTTGGTATTCCAATGGCTGCTGCTTTGTCAGTAACGCACGGTTTTTTGCCGCCTCATCCAGCACCAACAGCGATTGCGGGGGCACTAGGTGCTAATCCGGGAACTGTATTAGTGTATGGCTTAATCGTGGCCATTCCGGCTGCTATTATTGCGGGACCGATTTTTACAAAATTAGCACAGAAATTTGCACCAGATGCTTTTGTAGTTAAAAAGCAATTAACGGCATTTGGGCAACAAAAGACTTTTCAAATTAATGAGACACCCAGTTTTGGTATTTCAGTTTTGACGTCATTGTTTCCTGTTTTATTAATGGGAATTACGACCATTTACACAATTATCTACAATGATGGTCAACCTTTTAAAAACCCGAAGGGAATTGACGCTTTCATTACTATGATTGGAAACCCGGTTGCTGCAATGATTATTTCTTTGGTATTTGCTTTGTGGGCAATGGGATGGCATCAAGGTCGTGCTACAAAAGATATGATGGTAACGGTTGAAGATGCTGTTAAATCAATCGCTATGTTGTTATTGATTATTGGTGGAGGTGCTGCTTTCAAACAAATATTGATTGATGGTGGCATTTCAAAACAAATTTCCGATTTGTTCATTCATTCAGCAATTTCGCCTCTGATCTTGGCTTGGTTAATTACTGTATTATTACGTGTTGCATTGGGGTCTGCTACGGTAGCTGCCTTAACCGCGGCAGGGCTTGTCCAGCCGTTGATGGCGGCTTCAGGTATCAATCCCGCTTTGATGGTATTGGTTATTGGAGCTGGATCGTTAGCATTTTCACATGTCAATGATGCTGGCTTTTGGATGTTTAAAGAATATTTTGATTTAAATGTTAAGCAAACACTGCAAATATGGACTGTATTAGAGACAATCATTGCTGTTGTGGGACTGGGAATGGTTCTATTGTTGAATCTAATTGTGTAATTGTTAACTTATGTGACAAGTTTTAACGTAATTTTTCTGTAATGTTTTTGTCAAAATGTAGATACTTTTTTTGGTCATAGTTGGTCTATAATAGAAACATACTCAAATAACATTTGAGTTTCATTACTCCCCCCAGTAATGTTTCAATCAGTTCCCCCAATTACTGGTTGAACACCGATAGCTTCGGCTATCAATTCCCTTGACCATCCCCCTCTTAGGTCAAGGGATTTTTTATTATAAAAAAATATAATAATAAAAACCACTAATTTAAACATGTACAAGCGGCTGGAAGAGGCACTGTAATGTATAAAAATTAGTGGTTTTTATTGATTCTTATTTGGATGAGAGGGTACATTGAATGGATCAATTTCTTCACCGGACAAAGCACTCAGACTAGAGTGTTCCTCGGTGGGCATCAATGTGTCATCAAAATTAAAGGCTAAGAGGGAATCGGTAATTGATTGTTCGCGGGAAATGTCATCATCATTGCGAACCTCAATCATAGTAGCATTTTCTGTTGTATCGTGTGTTTTCTTTAAAAAAGTTTCACGAGCTGCAACGCGTTGCTTAATATCTTCGACATTAACTGTTTCGGTTAAGTCAGTTACGACTTCAAATGAAACGCCTTCATTTTTTTTGAGATACTTGAAATTTGCCTCAGCAATAGCACCAGTCTGAACTTCAAGCTGTTGTGCTAAAAAACCTGCTTCTAGACTAAAATCAGCATTCTTATTCAGACTAAGACGTTGCTTGACTAGATCGCCAGTCAACTCCCAGCGCTGATTTTTACTATCTTGAGATTTGATTTCTAGATCGCCGAAAGCAGCATCAGCAAAAAATTCTTTGACAGAAGTTAAAGTATCAGTTGGAAATTGGCGTGCAATCTCTTTTCCAGCCCAGTACAGAATGTGAGGATAGTCTTCTTGTAATAAATTAACGAGTAAACCATCGCGTAAAAGGCTAAGTGCGAAGCTATTGACTTGAAAATTTGTTCGTAAAATTTTATCGTAATCATTGATGTCCATAAGTGCGGTAATCCTTTCATTTCATTATACACAATTATGACTGTGAAATGCTTGCATTTTTAATTAAGCCGTTCATAATTAATAATATGAATAAAAATAATCCAATTGGGTTCATTGATTCTGGCATTGGTGGTTTAACCGTTGTTAAGGCTGCCCAAGAACAACTACCTAACGAACAATTTATGTATATTGGCGATACAGCACGTATGCCGTATGGTCCTCGGCCAGCTCAAGAAGTAATCGATTATACTTTTCAGATGGCCAATTTTTTGATTGAAACAAAAAAGATTAAATTACTGGTGATTGCCTGCAATACTGCGACGGCCCGAGCACTACCACTGTTACAGACAAAGTTACCAATTCCCGTCATTGGCGTAATTCAATCTGGTGCTGAAGCAGCAGTTCGTATGACTAAAAGTAACCATATTGGTTTAATTGCTACCCAAGGTACGGTAACAAGTGGTATTTATGAAAAAGAAGTGGCTAACTTGGCGCCGAATGTTATAGTGCAGGCCCAACCTGAACCTGATTTTGTTACGTTGGTGGAAGACGATGACTATGAATCCGAATACGCCCAAAAATTAGTGGCAGATCACTTAAGTCATTTTGGTGATGACACAGTTGATACGCTTATTCTAGGGTGTACACATTTTCCGCTTTTATCACCATTTATACAGTCAGCCGTGGGGAGCCAAGTCAAGCTAATTGATGCTGGTGCTGAAACAGTGACAGTTGTTAGGCAATATCTTGATACATACAACCTGCATTCAGATGTTGTTCATGGACATGATCAAGATATTTATCATACGACTGGTGATAAAGTAACATTCCAGAAAATTGCGACGAACTGGTTGTCACGAGCACAGCCACTGGATGTTCGTCATTTAGTGATAACCAATAATCATTTAGAGGACGAAAGCGTATGAAAAGATTGATCATTGCCAGTAATAATGAACACAAAATGCAAGAATTAGAATCGATATTACGTGATATCAATGTTGATTTGAAAGTCGTACCGTTGCGGGAATTAGATAATGTGCCAGAAATCATTGAGGACGGTCAAACGTTTGAAGAAAATGCCACAAAAAAAGTTACCACAATCGCAAAAATCGCGCCTAATGACTATATTTTAGCTGATGATTCGGGTTTGACGATTGATGCTTTAAACGGCGAACCGGGTGTTTATTCTGCTAGATATGCAGGTGATCATGATGACGACGCAAATATAGAAAAAGTTTTCTCTAAGATGGGTGATACTACTAACCGTGCGGCACATTTTCACAGTGTAATTGTATTGTTATCGCCTAACAGGCAACGGCTGGTCACTTCTGGTACCATTGATGGTGTTATTACAACGCAACGACATGGTGATAATGGATTTGGCTACGATCCCATTTTTTGGGTGCCACAGTTCAATCGAACTTTTGCTGAATTAACGGCTTCAGAAAAAAATGCTGTTAGTCATCGTGGCCTTGCGTTGCAGTCACTTGGCAAACAACTCCCACAATGGTTGGCAGAAAATTAAGTTTAGCAATGAAAGGATAATTCATATTATGAGTCAATTTTTAATCGTATCAGATATTCATGGTGATCGTGCTATCTTTTTGGATATTTTAAAGCAATGGCAATCACGGGTTGATGGTATTTTTTATGATGGTGATTCGGAACTACCTGCTGATGATAAAGTGTTTGAAGGCGTTTCTACCGTGATTGGCAATATGGATGATGATCCTGACTTCGTTGATGCACGCGCAACAACGATTGACGGCGTTACTTTTTTCCAAACACATGGTCATCTGTATGATGCTACTTCCCTACTAGGTTGGGCTAATTTACAGCAAATGAGCCGAGCGGCGGATGAAGCAAACGCGCAAGTAGTGCTTTTTGGTCATACACATAAAGAAGGTGCTGTCACTTACCAAGGTAAATTGTTTATCAATCCTGGTTCTACAACCATTCCAAAAGGATCACACGCTAACTTAGGCGGCACGTATGCTGTATTGTCAGTTAATGAGACTAAGTTTACAGTGACATTTTATAATCGTCGGCATGAAGCTCTACCAGATTTAACAGTGATTGTCGCACGATAAGAGTAGCGTGTTGTTGTTCAAAAAAGCCATTGTATCGTCGATAGAATGGCTTTTTTACGTTATGATAAACGTGTATAATAATGTGTATGACAGAAACAGAACCACAATTTAACCAATGGTATGAAGAAAATACTGAAGTTGATGAACTATTACGTGATGCAGAAGCAAATGAGGCGGAGCGTCATGACGAATTATCATTGAGACCACAATATTTACGAGAATATATTGGACAGACACCGCTCAAAGATGAGCTGTCTGTCTATATTGCTGCTGCCAAGCAACGAGAAGAAGCGTTAGATCACGTACTGTTATTTGGCCCACCAGGACTAGGAAAAACTACGTTAGCGATGATTATTGCTAATGAAATGGGGGTTCATATCAAGACGACATCAGGTCCTGCTATTGAGAAGCCAGGTGATTTAGTGGCATTGCTAAACGAACTTGAGCCAGGAGATATTTTATTTATCGATGAAATTCATCGTATGCCAACTAACATTGAAGAAATGATGTATTCGGCAATGGAAGACTATTTTGTGGATATTATGGTTGGACAGGGACCAACCGCTCGAGCAGTCCATTTTCCCTTGCCACCGTTTACGTTAATTGGTGCGACAACTAGACCTGGCATGCTATCGAAACCTTTGCGGGATCGGTTCGGTATTATTAACGCGCTCCAGTTTTATACACCAGAAGAGTTGCAACATATTGTGGTTCGCACAGCCGATATTTTGCACGCGCCTGTTAAGCCAGAAGGAGCTTATGAAGTTGCCTTGCGGTCACGCGGGACACCCCGAATTGCCAATCGTTTATTAAAACGGGTAAGGGACTTTGCGCAAGTACAAGGGAAACAAGCAATTGACAAAGAAATTGTTAGAGTTGGTCTAGACAAACTACGTGTTGACAATCGTGGCTTAGACGAAACAGATCATAAATTTTTAGATACTATGATTGCCTATTATCATGGTGGACCAGTGGGATTAAATACAATTGCAGCTAATATTGGTGAAGAAGCTGAAACATTGGAGTCTATGGTTGAACCTTATTTGCTGCAAATTGGTTTTTTGCAACGTACCCCGCGTGGACGGGTGGTGACGCAGGCAGCTTACGAACATCTTGGCGTACCTTATCAAGAGGAACTATCATGAATTTTATTATTTCTGATACGCATTTTAACCACGAAAAAATTTTATATTTTGATAAATCAAGAGCAGATGCGTTGCGGAACTTAGACATTGAGCCTACAGTTTCCAATATGGATCAGTATCTTGAAAACCAATGGAACGATACGGTAAACGATGATGATGTTGTGTATTTCTTGGGTGATTTAGGTATGTTTCGTAAGAAACAGGACTTTGTTGCACAATTGGCTCGTCTAAAAGGACAAAAAGTTTTTTTCAAAGGCAACCATGACCATTCTGATCAACTTAAAGCAGCCTTGAAGGCGCCTGAAACAAAACTCATTGAGGTGGTCGATACAGCGAAGGCTATTAAAATAAATGGCATTCAGGTTTGGTTAAGCCATTACGCAATTGATTTGCCATATCCAATTTTGTCGGTACATGGTCACATTCACGAAGCAGAGTATGAAAACCACGGTATGGTCAATTTATCGCTTGACTCTGTTTTGATGCAGCAATATCCTTTTGGTCAACCCTTGTCATTTGATAAGTTATGGCTGGAATTAAAAAAGCGGTTAGAAATGATTGAACAATCATATGCTATTGAGTCGGAAAATAAGCGATTTGACCGACAAGTCGAGCGGGCATTTGATGAAGTCATCACCATCAACAAACCGACACCCACACAACGTCATGAACTCGCTTTATTGGTTGAATATCTCAACAAGAATCATTTAACTTATGCAGACGTACTAGAGCGTTTTGACATACCGAACGTGAATAAACAGCTGTCACTTGATGAAAAAATGGCTGTTTCACAAACGGGATATGAATTTGAAAAAGCAACGGGGCTAGCTGGGAACAGCGGCGGAAAAGGAAACTAATAATGACAACAGAGAAACACTACACGTTATCAGATTTTGATTATGATTTACCGGAAGAATTGATTGCGCAAACACCGCTAAAACAGCGCGATGCCTCACGTTTGTTAGTTCTTAACGCAGAGACAGGTCAATATGAGGATAAGCATTTTTATGATATTTTGGACTATGTCAACGCTGGGGATGCAATTGTGATGAATAATTCACGCGTTTTACCGGCACGTTTACATGGAGCTAGACCAGAAACAGGCGGTCATGCCGAAGTATTATTGTTGCGTCAAGATCACGGTGATGTTTGGGAAACGTTGGTGAAACCTGCAAAAAAATCACCAGTTGGTTCAACAATTGTTTTTGGGGATGACTTGGATAATCCGATTATGACAGCTACGGTCGTTGGTGAGTTGGAGCACGGTGGTCGTTATGTTGAATTCCATTACGATGGCATTTTCATGGAATTATTGGAGCAGTTAGGTGAAATGCCGTTGCCACCTTATATTAAAGAAAAGTTAGATGACCAAGAGCGATATCAGACTGTTTATTCAAAAGTAGATGGTTCCGCTGCTGCGCCAACTGCAGGGCTGCATTGGACGCCTGAATTATTAGACAAGGTTCGAGCTAAGGGAGTTAAAACAGTCGAGCTAACACTTCACGTTGGGCTGGGAACATTTAGACCAGTTGATGAAGAAAATATTGACGATCACAAAATGCACAGTGAGTTTTATCAATTAAGTCAAGAGGCAGCGGATCAATTGAATGAAGTGCGTGCTAATGGCGGACGTATTATTGCTACTGGTACGACATCAATCAGGACGTTAGAAACAATTGGGTCAAAGTTTGATGGTGACCTAAAAGCTGATTCTGGATGGACTGATATTTTCATTAAGCCTGGTTATCATTGGACTGTTGTGGATGCATTCATAACCAATTTTCATTTGCCTAAATCAACGCTTGTTATGCTGGTGGCTGCTTTTACTGGCCGTGATAATATTTTGAATGCTTATTCGCACGCTGTTGCAGATAAATATCGCTTCTTTAGTTTTGGAGATGCCATGTTCATTCACAAATAATAGGGGTATAAATGAATGAAAAAAAGAACAACAACGCTTTTAGCTGCGAGTCTGGCTTTAGGTGGTGCTATTCTTGGTACAAATCAACTTTTTAGAATGGCCACAGTGGCTAGTGAAAAAACAGTTGTGCCAGATGATGTGTATCCAGATAACGTTTTATTTGCTAATCAAGAAAGGTTTAATCGACTACCACGAGAAACTTGGACAATAACTTCGTTTGATGGTTTGAAATTGAAAGCGTGGTATGTTGCTAATCAGCACAGTGAAAAAACTGTCATTTTAAGTCATGGCTGGCGTATAACAAAAGCTAGAATGGCAACTTATGGTGATTTGTTTTACAGCTTAGGCTTTAACGTTTTAGTGCCAGATAATCGGGCACATGGTGAGTCGGGTGGTAAATTTATTGGGTTTGGTTATTTGGATCGCTTTGACTATTTGCAGTGGATTGATATGGTGTGTCAAAAAGATAAACAGCAGAAAATTGTTTTGATGGGCATGTCCATGGGCGCGACAACGGTTTTGTCTGTAAGTGGTGAAAAGCTACCAAATAATGTCAAAGCCGTGATATCTGATTCGGCCTATACAAGCGCCTACGATGAACTCAGATATCAGGCTGGACATATGTTTCATTTGCCGGCATTCCCTTTTTTAAACGTTTTAAATTGGATGTCTGGTTGGCGGGCTGGCTTTCAGTATTCTCAGGCAGATGCCCGTCCTTTAATTGGAAAAAGTCAATTGCCAACGCTGTTTATTCATGGCTTAGCTGATGATTTTGTGCCGACCAAAATGGTTTATGAATTGATTAAACTGCATCACGGAGAGCATGATGTGTGGTTGCCGCAGGGCGCAGGGCATGTTGCTGCTTTTGAAGAATATCCGCAAGAATATATTGAACGAGTTGCTGCATTTTTGAAACAGCATGTATTATAGGTCGCGTTATTAAACGCTTTGTTTGGGTGGTAATTCAAGTAAGTTGATTCAATAGCTGACGTCAAGAAAAATTATGAAAAAACAGATAGTTTAATCTGCTAAGAACTAATTTTCTGATTGAATGACACTAATAGTGAAAGAGAGTATGAATATGTACGAATATATTAACGGATTAATTACGAATATTACACCAGCTTATATCGTGATTGCCTCACGGAGTGGCGTCGGGTATCGTCTTTACACTGCAAATCCTTATCGTTTTGAGGAGAATGTTGAATCACATGTTTATGTGCAACAAATTGTCAGAGAAAATGATATCAGCTTGTTTGGCTTTATTGATGCGAATGAAAAAGCATTGTTTAATAAGCTATTAAATGTTTCTGGTATTGGACCCAAAAGTGCCTTGGCAATCTTGGCTAGCGCTGATGCTACTGGATTGATTAATGCGGTGGAGAATAACGATAGCGCATACTTAACGCAGTTTCCAGGTGTTGGTAAAAAAACTGCGCAACAAATTGTATTAGATTTAAAAGGAAAATTAGACGATTTAGCAGTTGAAAATAGTACGGCAACACCAGCCACAGCGACAAATGATTCTCGAGCACTTGATGACGCGCTTGAGGCACTTTTGGCATTGGGATATACTAAAAAAGATATTAAAGTCGTAGGTGAGCAATTAAGTCAAACGAGCGATTCGACAGATGGTTATATTCGATCTGGCTTAAAGATGTTAGTGAAATAGTTCGGCTTTTACTGTCAATACGTCCAACAATTGACCTTGTTATTTGGGCGTTTTTTTTGTATGATAGGTAGGCTAATAAATTATTGGAGGTCGTTATGGTGATTATTACTGCGGGCATGATCGGCGTTGGAAAAACGACATTAACAGGCTTAATTGCAGAGCATATGGGTACACAAGCATTTTATGAGCCAGTAGGTGATAATCCTGTGCTACCACTTTACTATTCAGATCCAAAACAATACGGCTTCTTGCTTCAAATTTATTTTTTGAATCGTCGTTTTGATATGATTAAACAAGCACTTGCAGATGACAACAATGTGTTAGATCGTTCTATCTATGAAGACGCTTTGTTTACTGAGGAAAATCATAAAGATGGTAATATTTCTGATGCTGAAATGGATGTCTATACGAGTTTACTTGATAATATGATGGCTGAACTGCAAAAAATGCCTAAAAAAGCACCTGACTTGATGGTATACGCCGAAACGGATTTTGACACCATTTTGTATCGCATTAAAAAGCGTGGTCGCAACTATGAGCAATTTGATAACAATCAAGGATTGCGTGACTACTATTTCAAGATGTGGTCGGCCTATCGTGATTGGTTTGATGCTTATGATGCTTCACCAAAACTTAAAATTGATTTACAAACATACGATTTGGAGCAAAAGGATAACCAACAGGTGATTCTAAACCAAATTGATGATGCTCTAAAAGCGATTCGTTAATATTGACACCATGTTGTGGTGTTTTTTTTTGAACAAAAAAACCTACCACGTTCATTGTGGTAGGTCAAAAGTATCTATTAAGCTTTTTTCTCTGTTTCCAATAAATTACGAATTTCTGTCAGAACTTCAAGCTCAGGATTAGCTTGAACGGCTTCCTCTTTGTTAGCTTTGAAGACGCGGTTAATCACTTTGACAAGTATGAAAACAACAAATGCTGTAATCAAGAAGTTAATCAAATCGTTTAAGAAAGCCCCATACTTGAAGGTTAGCGTTTTGCTAATGACTAATTGTAGTTTGTCTAAGTCTGAATGACCACCAGTCGCAAAAGCAATGATTGGCCCGATCAAGTTGGTTGTCAATGACTTTACCAAACCAGTGAATGCACCACCAATGATAACACCAACTGCTAAATCGAGAACGTTCCCGCGCATAATGAAGGCTTTAAATTCTGATAACATAAAATATCCTCTAATCTTACTAATATAATGTAACTCTATCATACAGGATAACCGTTGATTTACCAACATATTAACAGTTTTGTTCATTTAATTTTCATTTAATTGATATAAGTTTAATTTTTGATTGATATATTGTCGTCATTAAGTAAGTTTAAGGAGTGTTATCATGGATTTTATCAAACGAGCTGGTTTGTATTTACGGCAAAAAATTGGTCGAACTTTACTCATTACCTTGGTGATGAGTGCGATTATGATCTTTGTTTTGGCGGGCATTATTATCCAAAATGCAGCGATTCAAGCAACTAATAGTGCTAAAAACGCTGCAGGAACCACTGTTACGTTGAGTGCTAACCGTGAGAAAGCTTTCGCAGCAATGCGAAAAAGTCAGGAAAGTGCGTCATCATCGAGCAGCAGTTCCACAACTAGACCAAGTATTTCATTACCTGGGGTTAGTATAACCACAGCTGAAAAAATAGCTGCACTAAGCAACGTGGCGGGATATCAATTTAGCAATAGTGCTTCAGTAAATGCCAGTGGTTTCACAGCGATTACAACAACATCATCAAGTGGTGGTTTCAAAGGTGGACCTTCCGGTGATACTTCAACCCAAGGCGATATTACTATCAGCGGTGTTTCAACGACGGCCGCCGAAACTAATTTTAAGTCAAAATCCTATACAATTACTTCTGGTCGAGGCATAACATCAGCAGATAAAAATACGAATAATGTGGTAATCGAAAGTGAATTAGCAACAAGCAACAAGCTAAAAGTTGGCGATACCATTAAAGTTAAAACAACTGCCACGACGTCTAAGACTTACGAAATGAAAATTGTCGGTATCTACAAAGCCAAGACAACTTCTGGCAGTGCGGCACAAGGTGGACCTGGTCAACAATCTGATCCATCTAATACTATTTTCAGTAGTTATACATTCGCCGGTACGGTAAATGGTGATAGCACCACAGTTACCAGTGTTGTGTACACATTGACAGACTCTTCAAAGGAAGCTGCCTTTACCAAAGCCGCTAAAAAGTTAGTCTCAAGTAGTTTCAGTTTAACCTCAAGTGCTGAGACCTATGCTTTGCTAATGAAACCAATGAAAAACGTTCAAAGCTTTGCTAATAAGATCGTGTGGGTTGTTGGTATTGCCGGTACAATTATTCTTGCATTAATTACTGTATTGATGATTCGTGAACGGCGTCATGAAATTGGCGTGTTAATGTCATTAGGTGAAAGCAAAGTTAAAATTGTACTGCAATTATTCTCTGAACTATTTGCAATATTGGTTGTTTCACTTGTCATTGCGGGTGTTGCTGGTAATTTTGTTGGTAATGCCGTGGGTAAGCAACTAGTTTCACAGCAAACAACAGCTACACAAACAACCACAGCCGGTGCTGGATTTGGTGGTGGGCGTGGCGGTGGATCTGGTGCACCAACTGCTGGCGGTGCAAATCGCGGCACAATGACAGCAACGGGTAGTCAAGTACAAAACTTAAAAACAAAGTTAAGTGGCTCAGCCATGGCTGAACTCGGTGGATTAGGCTTGGGTATTATTGCTATCGCAGTTGTTGCAGGGTCAACACCAATCTTCCGATTGAAGCCAAAAAAGATTTTGTCAAATGAATAGAGTCTCACTTGAAACAATAAAAGGAGTTAGTCAATGACATTAGCAATTAAAAATTTGACACATCAATATAATGCGCAGGAACGTCCCTTATATGAAAATGTGAATATGACATTCGAGCCACGCACACTGTATAGTATTGTCGGTCAATCAGGTTCTGGTAAAACAACATTATTAAGTTTTTTGGCAGGATTGGACACACCATCTGAGGGAACAATTACTTTGGATGATCAGGATATCAAATCCTATGGTTTAACGAAATATCGTAACCAAAAGGTGGCCATTATATTTCAAGCATACAATCTTTTGAATTATATGACCGCAACTCAAAATGTTGCCTCAGCGTTGTCAATGACAAAATCAAAGCATACTGGTGATAAAGAATATATATATAGTACGCTCAATAAGTTAGGCATTGATCGAACACTAGCTGATAAAAACGTGCAACAATTATCTGGTGGGCAACAACAACGTGTGGCGATTGCTAGAGCTTTGGCAGTAGATGCAAAAATTGTCATTGCTGATGAGCCGACTGGGAACCTAGATGAAGAAAATACACAAGAGGTAATTAGCATATTTCAAGAACTGGCTCATGAAGTTGGGAAAACAGTCATTATTGTTACCCACGAACCAAACGTTGCCAAAGCTGCTGATATTCAAATCAGTCTTAAAAATCGGCAGTTTTCAGTTGTTTGAACTTACTGTCAAACATATCATCTTTCGTTAATGTTGATTACAATAAGCTTATAAAAAATGTCTGTTTTGAATCTATAAACAGACATTTTTTTATTGACAAACTTATCTTTTGAATGTATAGTATATGGCATAAACTATTTAGGAGAATAACATGAGTACCAAAAAAACAAAATATTTGGTTGTAACAACCTTTTTTATGGCGATTGTGTTAGTTCAAATGATTGTGCCGTGGTTAGGCATGTTGCCACTTGGCGCATTTGTTGTTGGCGCTTCTGCAACAATTATTCAATTTACAGTTGCTATTGCGGCGATTATTTTAGGACCTAAGTATGGCGCATTTATTGGTGGCTTCTGGGGTGTGTTATCATTTATAAACGCGTTAACACATCCTGGGACTATCGGTTCATTGATGTTTCAAAATCCATTAACGGCGATTGTACCGAGACTCTTGGTAGGTTTGTTAGTTGGCTATCTATTCAATGCACTATTCCGAAATCGTCGAGTAGGCACGAAAGTCTTTGGATTGGGATTACTAGGCGCAGTCGCGGCTATCATTAACACAACGGGTGTTGTATTGCTAACGACAGTGGGTTTTACCGTTATGCATACCAATTTCACTGGTATTCCAACGCATGGTATTTTGCCTTGGTTAGTCGGTATTGTATCATTCAATGCAATTTTTGAGATAATAGTTGGTTTTATTGAAGTCGGCCTTGTTGCTGGTATTTTGTTACTCATTGCAGAGAAAGCTGATATTAAAGGGTAATTAAATGCGTCCACCCAGACTCGAACTGGGAGCAAAGACTTAGGAGGTCCCCGTTTTATCCCGTTAAACTATGGACGCGGTACTCATAAATTATACCGATTTTAGATGATAAAAACAAATATTATATTGAGAAATCTTCAATCGAATAATGTATACTAACAATAGATAAGTATAAGAGGTGATCATCATGACAAATAATAAGACAAAATATTTGATTGTAGCGACGTTTTTTATGGCGATTATTTTACTGCAAGTCTTAGTGCCATGGCTCGGGTACATTCCGTTAGGCGCTGTTATTGTTGGTGCACAACCAACAATTATTCAATTTACTGTGGCACTAGCCGCTATTATTTTAGGTGGCAAGTGGGGTGCGTTCTTGGGTGGTTTTTGGGGTGTGATTACTTTATGGCAAGCCTGGTCAACCCCTGGTACGATTGGCTCATTGATGTTTCAGAATCCTTTCACAGCACTTGTACCAAGGATTTTGATTGGCGCTGTTGTAGGCTGGCTGTTTAATCGGTGGCTCCGTCAGAAAAAGTCCGGTTTTCGTACAATTGGTTTAGGTGCACTTGGCGCATTATCAGCTCTCATCAATACAGTGGGTGTGGTATTATTCACGGTAGTTGGTTTTACAGTCATGAAAACCAATTTTACCGGTATTCCAAATCACAATTTGTTAGGCTGGCTTTTAGGGCTTGTATCCTTTAACAGCCTGTTCGAAATTATTACTGGCATTATACTTGTATCTGTCATTGGTAATATCATTTTACCGATTGCACAGCGAGCTGGTATTCACGGATAAAAAATCAAACCGCATTGGCGGTTTTTTTATTTGTATTCTGTTAAAAAATATGTAATATTCCGATGAATTATCATATTTCAGGGATTGATTCAGTATTTTTTATTGAAAAAAATGATGATTAAACGATTTAGAAATGGATTTATTGGTCAAACGATTATGATATGACCATTTATTTGCTATTACATTGATGCACAAACTACTGCGTTTTTGAAATATTATCATGCCAATGTGTTGTTAAAAAACTAGTATCACTAATCGAAGTGCTAATTAAAAGCTCACTGAGGTATGCGGCTTCATGAACAGGCAAGAGAGGATCAGACATTAACCAAGACACAGTGGACTGACCTAAAAAGTGTAGTTGTTGATCGACGATAAAATTGGCGCCATAATCATCGTGACGAATTAGATTAAATGGTGCCCAGTGCTTTTTGAAATAGCTGATTAATAAATTAAACAGTTCAAAATCTGGACCTAATTGTTGATAAACAGTAATTAGAGATGACTGATTTGCAGACAAAACTTCAAGCACGTGCTGCCGCAAAGCCCGATTTCGAATATCAAAGGTTACCGGACCTTCGTGAATTTGACAATGATTGATTGTATCTTCGATTTCCGTGATAATTTTTTGAGTTAGATAATTGCAAAGAATATCAGTAGGTTCGCTAATGTAAAGGTAGCAAGTTTTGCGGTTGATATGACATTGACGCGCAATTTGTGAAATAGTAATTTTCTCAAGGGGATAACATTTTAATAAGTCAATAACAGCGTTCAAAATATCATTTTGGCGTCTTTTAGCATTGCGATAGTTGCTATTTTCCATGATTTTACCTCCAAATAATACTAAAAATGAATATTGTGTGAATTTAAAAAGGACAAATATGAATATAATTGACCATAACATTTTATAACATTATTTGTCAAAATAGAATGTGTTCAAGAAAGACTTTACAAGTAGAAATCATTTGGCCAAATGACTTATCAGTCATTATTTGAACGACAAGAGAGCATTTTTAAATATTTTAGGAGAAATATTATGATGAGAACAGTTAAGCGTATAAGTGTAGCATTAGGTAGTTTGGCAACAATGACATTGTTGAGTAATGCAACGTATGTAGCAACCCAAAATGTTTCCGCCAATTCATTGTCAGGAAACTCGCGCGTGACTTTTACTGGTAACACAGATCCTGCCAGTAGTTTGAAGTTAACACGAGTTTCTAGTTTTGATTTTGGTTCATCCGAACTAAGATCAGGAACGAATACAATGACTGTACTTGGTGATTATTCTATCTCAGTTGAGGATACGCGTGGTGGTGATCAGGGCTATCAAGTACAAGCAAAAGCGTCGCAAATGAAGACTGCTTCGGCTGCTGTCCCTGGACAAAGTTCGAGTTTAACTTTACCAATTAGTAGTTTTAAGTTGACGATTGGTAATGGTAATACAAATTCGATTGGTGGTTCAATTCTTGGAAGTCAAAATAGCGAAATTTATACGGTTGCTAACACAATTGCCACTGGAGATGCTAATTCCAACGGATTAAATAGTACTGGTTTAGTGAGTGCGGCTGTTGACTTTGCCAATACAGGTGTTAAGGCACTTGAGTATAGTGGCACAATCGACTATACCCTGTTAGATGTTAAAGCCTAACAATGATGGTAGAGCGGACGAGACAAAAATTTTCAATTTGGCTGTTCTGCTTTCTGACCGTATTTGGAATAATGGTGGCTTTTTTTGACACCCATGTTGCTGTTTATTCAGCAGATATCAAGCATGGCGCCAAAGATCCGATTTCACTTGATAAAGTGCCCGTATTTGATATTGGCGTTATCGCACTACAAAATAAACAATTAGTGGGTAATCGCTTGATTTATCGTAAAAGTTCACCAGATTTATCGGGTCCAAGCGTTATCGATAACAGGATTGAAATATGGTCTGGCGGTAAAACTGCTTATCCATCTGGTAAGCGAACAGGCATCACGGTATCAGCTAAAGCGTCCCCTATGAAAATGAATCGAACGGGAACGAGTTTGCCAATTTTGTCTTTTAATTTGATAGCTTCTGATTATCAAGAATCAGAAAAATTTCAATGGGGTTATAACTGCACGGCTGCTAAACCATTAAATATTTATGGCACCTGGCAACAAATATTTTGGACAAAAGAATCAACAAAACAGAATTTTAATGACAAATTGGTGCATTTTTTTGTTTATGCCATGTTAGAGGTAGACGCGAATGTGCCTATTAAGGCGGGAGATTACACTGGTACAGTGGATTGGCTAACTGCGGAAGTGAGTCATTAAAGGAAAACTATGAAATATTTGAAATATCTTGTTTTAACAACATTTTTTGCTTTAGGTTTTGGGTGGCAGGCATCTGTTAGTGCTGATGCAACCGCACCGCTGTTTAGCGTGAAAGCTGAACAACATCCTAATCAAATTGATAAAAAAGTGAGCTATTTTGATTTAAAATTGTCTCCCAAGGACAGTACTCAGCTTAAGCTTAAGCTTTCTAACAACGATAAAGAACAAGCAGTGTTTGCTATTCACGCAAACGCTGCTGTAACCAACGACAATTTAATTATTGATTATAGTCAGAATAATGCTGGACGTCTTTTGACAGGACCGGCTGACTTTCATTTTAATCGAATCGTTAATTATAGTGGTCCTAAAATTGTGACTGTACCAGCTAAGACTATAGCAACAATCGTTGTTGACGTTAACATGCCGCAACAGCCTTTCAATGGTATTATCGAAGGTGGTATCTATATCACAAAACAGTTAGATGATAAGATCAAAGAGCAGGGTGGTATGCAGAATCGTTTTAGTTATGTGATAGGCTGTGTGATACGAGAAAATGATCAGCAGGTTCAACCAAAAATTGTTGCTAAAACCATCAAAACAAAGACACAATTATATCGACCCAATGTCATCTGGAAAATGTCGGCGCCAAATCAAATCAACATTTCTGATGTAACTGTTGACGGTGATATAACAGATCTTCAAAATAAAAAACAAATAATGTCACGTCATGAAACCCAACGTCAAATTGCGCCAACATCTAACTTTAATTTGGTGTTTAAAGGGGATAATGATTTGAAGTCCGGACGTTACTTGGCTAAAGTAGTGATGAAGGATAAACAAGGGCATATTTGGCGATTCTCGCAACATTTTACAGTTGGTACTCCTGTCAAAACCCAAATGGTCAAAAGGTGGACGATGAATTGGTGGTATTGGCTCTTGATCATATTGTTAATTATAATCACTTACAAACTTTATCAACATTTTAAGCAAAAGAAGCAAATCTTACGGCATGAGAAGAAGTCATAACAGCTAACGAATCATGTTGAGCATATTGCTCAACAATACATAAAATAGTCATCAAAAAAGTCAATTTCGATTTTGAAATTGACTTTTTTGTTTATTGAAGTCCAGTTTGTGATTTACTGCTAGCAATCAATTGGACATTATTTTCACTGCCACTTGGTGTAAATATAATGACTACTTTGGCACCGCTTTGACTCTGCCATGTGGCATAGGCATACTGGCTATCAGCCGTCAAATAGGTTGGGTCACCATAAGTTTGACGAATGGTATTGTATGAAGTGCTACCTAAGGCTAAGTTGTTATATGCTGACAGTGTCCACTTACCAACTGTGGTTGTTGCAACACTGCTTGAGGCTGCACTTGACGAAACACTGCTGCTGGCTGAACTATCAACGGGTGCTTGTGTTGCGTCTTGTTTTGCACTACTAATAGCAGCTGCGACTTCGCTACTAGCGCTTGCTGGTGCTTGTGTTACAGTGACAGTACTTGAACTTTCAGCGCTAGAAACTTCACTTGTAGAAGATTCTGTACTAGAAGTTGATGCTTTTTTAGTTGTTTTTTTCTTTTTACTTGAACTCGTACTAGATGATGAAGTGGTTGTTTTACTGTCATTAGATTGTTGCCCAAGAACTGTAAAACCGACAATAACCAGTGCGACGACGATTACCAACGTGATAATTAAATTCCGTTTTTTATGTGATTTTTTAAAAGGTTGACGCTGCATGAAAAATAAATTCCTTTCTGAGTGGGGAAAACTTTGCCAATGACTTGACGTAATTTGATCAACAAATAATAGTCGAGCGTAGGCTACATCAATAATAACAGAAAATGAGAGAAAAGTATGTTAAAATAGAAGCTAGTGAAGTATCGAGACAAGCAACAAGGATGACCTCAGTGTTATAAGACCAGTAGAATCCTGTTATGATTTATACGAAAAAAAGAGAAAGCAAACAACCCTGTTGCTTGCTATTTTCAAATATCATTTATAAGGAAGAATTATGACTAATTTAAGTATTATTCCGTTTGGCGGAGTCCGCGAAAACGGGAAAAACATGTATGCTGTGACTGTGAATGACGAAATTTTTATTTTGGACGCTGGGCTGAAATATCCCGAAACTGATCAGCTTGGTGTTGATGTGGTTGTACCAGATTTTGAGTATTTAATCAAAAATACAGATAAAATTGCTGGTGTATTTTTATCACATGGACACGCTGATGCGATTGGGGCATTACCTTATTTTCTGCAACAAGTAAATGTGCCAATATTTGGCTCTGAATTAACGATTGAATTAGCTAAACTGGCTATCAAGGATCAAGACGCCTTAAAAGATTACGACGACTATCATGTTGTCAATGAAAAGACTGAAATTGATTTTGGCGATGTCAAGGTATCATTTTTCAATACTACACACTCAATTCCAGAATCGCTAGGGATTGTGCTAGGGACTGAATACGGGCAAGTTGTATATACCGGTGATTTCAAATTTGACCAAACTGCTGAAAGTTACTACCGGACAGATATTGCACGTCTAGTGGAAGTTGGCCAAAGTAAAGTCTTGGCATTGTTGGCCGATGCGGCTGGTACAGAAGGCGGCGCTGACTCAGTTAATGAATCGAAAATTGGCGATTATATCTTAGAGACTTTCCGAGACAATAAGAAAAAACGCATTATTGTTGCTGCGGTTGCGTCAAACATTCAAAGAATTCAGCAAGTAATCAATGCCACTGCTGCAACAAAGCGGCAACTGGTTTTGTCGGGAAACGATATTGAAAATGTCGTGAGAACAGCAATTCGTTTGAAAAAGTTGGATTTGCCAATTCCTGAAAGTAAGCTTTTTGTGAATTTGAAAAATGCAAAAAATTTGGCGGCTAGTCAAACCGTCATTCTTGAAACCGGTCGCATGGGAGAACCGATTAAACATCTTAACCGGATGGCTAATGGCGAGGATAAGTACGTTCATATTGGTGAAGATGACCTCGTATTTATAACGACGACGCCTTCAACTGCAATGGAGGGCGTTGTTGCGAAGACGCGGGATATGTTGTTTAAACAGGGAGCAGATGTCAAGCAAATCAGTAATGATATGCGGTCAAGTGGTCATGCCTCTCGGAATGATTTACAAATGATGATTAACATCATGCAACCGGATTATTTTATGCCTATTCAAGGTGAGTATCGTGTGATGACAGCTGCAAAAGATGCTGCTGAGGAAGTCAATATTCCCGAAGACCATATCATGATGGCTATGAAAGGTGATCAATTCAAATGGTTGGATGATCACTTTGAGTTACAAGATTCATTTACAATTGGCGAAACACTGATTGATGGCGCAGGGATCGGTGATATCGGTAATGTAGTGCTTCGCGATAGGCGCATTTTATCTGAAGATGGTATTTTTGTTTCCGTTGTGACGATTGATCGCAAAAAGAGGCAAGTTGTTTCAAAACCCAAGTTAACGTCGCGCGGTTTTGTGTATGTTAAAGCAAATCGTGATTTGATGAAAGAAGCCTCAGACTTAACGGTTAAACAAATTGAAGATTACCTTAGTAATACTAAAAATTTTGATTGGAATGAGCTGAAAAATAGTGTTCGAGAAGTACTTTCAAGATTCTTGTTTGAACAGACTCGTCGTCGCCCAATGGTGATGCCTGTGGTAATGGAAGTTAATCAAAACAGACGACCAAATAACCATAAGTCAACAACGACACAATCAGGAGCGCAATCAAATAAGCGTCAAATACCAAAAAAACCGGGTAATCCCAATGTTACCAAGGTGACAAAGACTGTTAAGAAGGGACCACGTCGTCCTAACAATCGTCGTCCGCAACCCAAAACGGCTGAATAACAAAAATCCCAACTCAAGTGAGTTGGGTTTTTGACTAATAAAGAAAGGAGCATCGTAACAATTATGAGTTGATTCTTAATTTTCATAATTTGTTATGTGACCGAAAAAATGACCGACCATATTACGCCAGAAACACAAGCACTTATTGACCGTGCACAACTAGAAATGAAACAAGAAAACTGGCACGATGCTGCGGAAACACTTGCTGACTTATATGAAAACTTGCAGACCTTTGACATTAATTATCGCTTAGTGACAGCTTTATTTATGGATAAACAATATCAATTGGCTTCCTCTTATGCTGACGATTTTTTGGCAGAATATCTCGACGATGAAACACATTTTCGAATGATAGTGGCACTGGCAGTCCAAAATCAGAGCTTTGTTTACGCGCAACAATTAGCAATGTTATGGGATGATGAACAAACACAGTCAGATATTCTAGATGAAATTAGAACTGCTGAAAATCACGCCAAAGAGACAATGGCAACAACTTTAGCAACGATTAGTCGTCAGTTTTATCACATGAGCGACTACGACTTGGATGCGCAACGTAATCGTTACGAGGCTGCTAGAAGGCTACCGGTGGCTGATTTTGTTATCGGCGCTAAATTTTTATTAGTTGATCCATTTGCCTTGCCGCTAATACGCGCAACTTTATTAGAAGATTTACAAAAGCTAGATATTCAAGAACCCGTTCAATATCGCTGGCTAGATGAACAACTTTACACTATCCGTCTTGACCACATTAATCCATTGACGAGTTCCGAAGTTTTTGAAAAAATTGCGACATTAATTGACGATCGATTGGGTCAAGAAGATCCTGTAGCGTTGGAAATGTTAGCCCATCAAATGAGATTAGAGCTAACACTTTTGTACCCACAAACTGACGACGTGATTATTGATGCTGACAGCTGGGTTGATAGCAGTCTAGATCGCTACTATGGACAATCAAATCATACTGAAGTTGGACTGCAAAAATATTGGCATGATAAAGTAAATGAAATTACAAACAGCTTTTTTGAAAATTAATGTTAAAAGTGTTTACATTTTCTTAATAAGTCGGTATAATAATTTTTGGCTTCAAGAGCCGGAAAAATGCAAGTTACTTGTTGTCTTTTGACGGCTTGCGTTGTAAAATATATTTATAAACATTTTTCAGAATTACTGAAAAATGAATTTTGGAGGAAACTACATTGGCTAAGGAAACTTACGTTCGCACTAAGCCCCACGTTAACATTGGTACTATTGGACACGTCGATCATGGAAAGACGACTTTGACTGCTGCTATTTCAAAGGTATTGTCTGAAAAGCAAGGTAAAGTAGCAACTGATTTTGCTGAAATTGATAACGCGCCTGAAGAAAAAGAACGTGGTATCACTATTAACACTTCTCACATCGAATACGAAACTGAGAAGCGTCACTATGCCCACATTGATGCCCCAGGTCACGCGGATTACGTTAAAAACATGATCACTGGTGCTGCTCAAATGGATGGTGCTATTTTGGTTGTTGCTGCAACTGATGGTCCTATGCCACAAACACGTGAACACATCTTGTTGGCACGTCAAGTTGGTGTTGACTATCTTGTTGTGTTCTTGAACAAGACAGACTTGGTTGATGATGAAGAATTGATCGACTTGGTTGAAATGGAAGTTCGTGAACTTTTGTCTGAATATGACTTCCCTGGTGATGATATTCCTGTTATCAAGGGTTCAGCATTGAAGGCTTTGGAAGGTGACCCTGAACAAGTTAAGGTTATCGAAGAATTGATGGATACTGTTGATTCATACATTCCAGAACCAAAGCGCGAAACTGACAAGCCTTTCTTGATGCCTGTCGAAGACGTCTTCACAATTACTGGTCGTGGAACAGTTGCTTCTGGTCGTGTTGACCGTGGTGTATTGACTACTGGTACTGAAGTTGAAATCGTTGGTTTGAAGGATGAAGTTAAGAAGACTACTGTAACTGGTATCGAAATGTTCCGTAAGACTTTGGAAGAAGCTCAAGCGGGTGACAACATTGGTGCATTGTTGCGTGGTGTTGATCGTAACGAAATCGAACGTGGTCAAGTTTTGGCAAAGCCAGGTTCAATTCAAACACACAAGAAGTTCAAGGCCGAAGTTTATGTCTTGAGTAAAGAAGAAGGTGGTCGTCATACACCATTCTTCACAAACTACCGTCCACAATTCTACTTCCACACAACAGATGTTACTGGTGTTGTTGAATTGCCAGAAGGTGTTGAAATGGTTATGCCTGGTGACCAAGTGACATTCGAAATCGAATTGATCTCACCAGTTGCCATTGAACAAGGTTTGAAGTTTACTGTTCGTGAAGGTGGCCACACTGTTGGTGCCGGAACAGTTACTGAAATCGAAGACTAATATTATTAGTTTTAAAAGGGCATGCATTGCATGTTCTTTTTTTTTAATAAAAAACAAGTACGCAATAGCATACCTGTTTGGTGTGATTATTTATGTGTCTCAGTCTCGCTGTCTCGACCTAAAGCAGCCGTTCGTGCAACATCATCTTCCTTTTCATTTGGTAAAACGAAAAGGTCATCTATCGGGGTTGTTTGAGTTTCTTCACGATTAACAATTTTTGCCATTATGGTCCTCCACTTTTTCTTAATTTTACATTATTTTTTATGCAAAAATATACATTTTATTCAAATTATAATGTATATAAACTGCATATATATGAAAATCGTGTATAATATAAATTAATAATTCGAAACGGAGAGCGATATGGCTGATTTATTGGTGATTGAAAATTTAACAAAGAAATTTGGTGACAAAACAGTTTTTAAAGATATTAACGTTACTGTAAAGAAAGGTGAAGTGATTGCTGTCATCGGCCCATCAGGTGCAGGTAAATCAACATTTTTGAGAGCGATTAATATGTTAGATGCCCCGACAAGTGGGGACGTTTTGTTCGAGGGAAACCAACTAACCAATTTAAAAGAAATTCAGCTTGATCAGCTTCGTGAAAAAATGGGTATGGTTTTTCAAGGGTTCAATCTATTCCCAAATCTGACAGTTCTTGAAAACATCAAACTAGCACCCCTTAAAGTAAAGGGGCAAGATGATAAAATTGCCACAGAAACAGCTAAACGGTTATTGGCACAAGTCGGACTGTCTGACAAGGCAGACCAATATCCTGCAAGCCTTTCTGGTGGTCAAAAACAGCGTGTGGCAATCGCACGTGCGCTGGCAATGTCCCCCGACATGTTGCTTTTTGATGAACCAACAAGTGCACTAGATCCGGAAATGGTTGGTGAAGTCTTGGCAGTAATGAAACAACTGGCAGAGGATGGCATGACGATGATTGTGGTCACGCATGAAATGGGTTTTGCACGAGAAGTTGCGGATCAAGTGTGGTTTATGGCTGACGGTGGTATTCAAGAAATTGCTGAACCAAAAACTTTCTTTGAAACGCCCAAAACAGAACGAGCACGAGACTTTTTACAGAAAGTTCTATAATCTTATGCCTGCGATTGATACTTAAATTTACTGAAAATGATGTAAGTTATTAAAAGCGCTTACATTTTCGAAGAAATAGCGTTATAATAAAAGTATCAAGAACGATAAGAGGTTGGGTCATGGCATATCAGAATATTTTAGTAGCAATCGACGGTTCAGAGGTATCGAACACGCTAATTAAAAAGGTGATTGAATTTGCTCCAGAAGCGCATATTGACATTTTAACTGTTGTCGATACCAATGGCGGTGGCTATTTTGGTTCAATTGCGATGAGTGATGATGTTGTATATCAGATGGAGCAAGATGCTGAAGCTTCAATCAACAAGGCTTATGAGTATGCGCAGAGTTTAGGTCATACCGATGTCGATGTTCATGTTCGTTTTGGATCACCAAAGCAAGTAATTGCTCGTCACTTTCCTAAGGATCACAAAAATGATTTGATTGTGATTGGGGAAACAGGGTTGAGTCGACTACAACGGGCAATGGCTGGAACTGTTCCATCATTTGTGACACAAGTTGCGAATACAGATGTTCTCATCATGCGTACTTCTGAAAAGTAAAAAAAACACCAAATGTTGAAAATCATTTGGTGTTTTTACTTGGCTTCTTTAATGATCGTGATGTTCGTAATTTTGACAGGATCAACTGGTTTTGAAGCTTCTCCTGAACTACTGTCTTCAACCTTTGCTTCAGCAATTTTGTCTACTACTGACATGCCTTTGATTACTTGACCAAAAACAGTGTAATCGCCATCTAGGCTAGGGACACCGCCTTTTTTATAGGCATTATAAATTTTTGAAGGGTAATTATTGGCGTCGACTTGCTTTGAAAGATTTTTTTTGTTTTGAACGATGAAAAATTGACTACCATTTGTGTCTGCTCCAGCATTAGCCATTGATACGGCGCCACGAATATTATAAAGTGATGTGCTAATTTCATTTTTGAAACCATTACCACTATCAATGCTACTGTCTTTGCCTTTCCAAATTGACTCTCCGCCTGAGCCGTCACCCTTGGGATCGCCACCTTGAATCATAAAATTGTTAATCACACGGTGAAAGATTGTATTGTTATAGTAGCTTTGTTTAGCATGAGTGATAAAGTTTTCAACAGCTAATGGTGCATATTTGTTAAATAATTTGATAGTGATATCGCCATAACTCGTATGCAGCGTGACTTCACTTTCATTCTCAGACACAGTATTAGTCAATTGAGGTAAAGCAACTTTTTCTAACTTTGGATCCTTTTTTGTGGTTGACGTCTCTGAGTTTGATGAGTTAGCGAAATGCTGGTAGCCAACAATACCAGCGATTAGCAGTACAAGAATCACTGCCATTATGATTTGTGGGGCGAATTTTTTCATGATTAAATCCTTTCGATGATAAATGTCTGAGTTGTGGATGTCGTATAGTTAGCTTGACTGAAATCTTCTGGAATAAGTTCTGACAAATAATCTAGCCAATCTTCTGGCGTTGCATTAAATTTTGTAATCAAGAGACCACCATGCGTTAGTTTTGGCAAAACTAACGAAATTTGATCAATCAGATTTGAGGGCTGATCATGTGTGTTTTCTGTATCAGACGAATAATCAAAAATTGCAACACTAATTTGTTTTCGTTCGCCCATATCAGTACGTAATTGTGGTGTAATTTGGTGGCCAAGCAAAGTGACACGTTCTGATAAACCGCTCATGAAGAGTGAGGCGGCTGCGGCGTTGGCGTTATCTTTTGTGGTTGCATAGCTCAATACATGGCCTTCGTTACCAACACGCGTTGCTAAAAAGCGTGTATTAACGCCATTAGCTGTTGTCCCATCCAAAACCAAATCACCAATTTTAATATTTTGTTCAATTAATTGATGTGTAAATGTATTACTTGACGGAATCATCATGTACTCCTTTATTTTTGAAAAATAGTTGTTGACTGGCAAAGAGCATGGTATATGCTATTGTCATGCCAGCTAAGATATCACTCGGATAGTGAACATTGACGTAGACGCGACTAATGGGAATTAAAATGATTAATCCAATCAGCATATAGGAAGCTAAGTGGCGTAGCCAATTAGATTTTAGGTGACGATGTAAAATGATAATTAGGCTGCCATATAGTAAAACGGCTACCATCGCGTGTCCCGAAGGAAAACTAAACCCAGATGCAGGAACCAAATGAGGTGTTGGGCGCGGTCGAGCAATAATATTTTTAAAGATTTGGTTGCTTAAACCCGCAAACACAATCACATTAAATCCAATGAATAGCGTTTCACGATAAAAGTGGTGATAGATGAGCCAAAGTGAAATAGTTGCCAGAATAATAGCACTCCAACTGACATTACCAATACTAGTAATTGTTGTGAAAAACCAGTTATGTTGATGATCGTAATGTTGAATTAATCCTTGCCCAAAGGTGTCAAGTTGTTGTATGAATTTAGTTTTTAACAACACACCAATTGTTAAAGTCATAAAAGTTATCAAAGATATCCAAGGCAGAATGGGGATTGTGTGTAATTTACGCATACAATGATTATACCCGATTGTGTAGAGATGTGATATAATGAAACCATTATAGTCAACATTAGTACGTATGGCGGGGTTGTAGAGAATAAGTGGCGCTGAAAACTTATCAAACAAAATACGGAACTCGGTTGATTGAATTACGGGTGAAACATCAAGTAGTCTGTAACGTTTGCCCGCGTTAAGGCAAATAGAGACGTAGTAGTACGTGAACATAGGTGGTACCGTGAATTCAAATTTCACCCTATGTCATGCTTTTTTGCATGGCATAGGTTTTTTTATTTGAAGCCGGCTAATCTAAAGAGTGCTTGATGTTTCACTTGGAATAAATCACACAAAGGAATAAATTTATGGCATATAATCACAAAGAAATTGAGCATAAGTGGCAAAAATATTGGGAAGATAATCAGACATTCAAAGCGCCGGATAAATCAGATAAACCTAAATATTATGTTTTGGATATGTTTCCTTATCCATCAGGTCAAGGGCTTCACGTCGGGCATCCAGAAGGTTATACAGCAACGGATATTGTTAGTCGTTACAAGCGTGCTAAGGGTTTTAATGTCTTACATCCCATTGGCTGGGATGCTTTTGGGCTGCCTGCTGAACAATACGCTATCAAAACGGGAAATAATCCTGCCGGCTTTACAAACAAGAACGTCCAAGTTTTTAAAAAACAGATTAAGTCTTTAGGCTTCTCGATTGACTGGTCAAGAGAAATTAATACAACTGATCCGGAATACTATAAATGGTCACAATGGATTTTTGAGAAGTTGTACGAAAAAGGTTTGGCATATGAAGATGAGATTATGGTTAACTGGGCGCCTGATTTTCCAGGCGGTGGTATAGTTGTTGCCAACGAAGAAGTGGTTGATGGTAAAACTGAACGCGGTGGTTATCCAGTTTATCGCAAACCCATGAAGCAATGGGTTTTACGCATTACTGCGTACGCAGATCGCTTGTTAGATGATTTAGAAGAACTAGATTGGCCTGAAGCGATTAAAGAACAACAACGGCATTGGATTGGTCGATCAACTGGTGCTTCTGTTAACTTTAAAGTTGATGGCTTTGATGATGAAATCGAAGTTTACACAACGCGACCTGATACTCTGTTTGGGGCCAAATATATGGTATTATCTCCTGAACACGACTTAATTGAAAAAATTACGACGCCAGATCAAGCAGAGACCATTGCCGCCTATCAAGCTATGGTTGCAACTAAGTCTGATTTGGAGCGAACTGATCTTAACAAAGACAAGACGGGTGCTTTCACAGGTGCTTATGGTATTAATCCAATAAATGGTGAAAAATTGCCAATTTGGATTGCCGACTATGTGTTGTCATCATATGGTACAGGAGCGATTATGGCGGTTCCGGCTCATGATGAACGTGATTTTGCATTTGCTAAGAAGTTTGATTTGCCAATTACACCGGTAATTGCTGGTGGGGATGTGAATGAAGCTGCATATACAGGTGACGGCACGCATATTAATTCTGGTTTTTTGGACGGATTAAATAAGCAAGAGGCTATTAACACTGCGATTGACTGGTTGGAAGACAATCACGCTGGACATAAACAAGTCAATTATCGATTACGGGATTGGATTTTTTCTCGTCAACGCTATTGGGGCGAACCAATCCCAGTCATTCATTGGGAAGATGGGACGCAGACACTTGTACCCGAGGAAGAGTTACCACTTCGCTTACCAGAAATGACGCAAGATCAATTGAAGCCTTCAGGTACAGGTGAATCACCACTTGCCAATGCGACGGAGTGGTTAAACGTGACACGAGAAGATGGTGTTAAAGGACGACGTGAGACCAACACTATGCCGCAATGGGCTGGATCTTCTTGGTACTTCTTACGCTATGTTGATCCACATAACTCAAAGGTTTTGGCAGATCCAGAAAAGTTAAAATACTGGATGAATGTCGATTTATATGTTGGTGGTGCTGAACACGCTGTTTTGCACTTATTGTATGCTCGTTTCTGGCATAAGTTTTTGTACGATTTAGGTGTTGTACCAACGAAAGAACCGTTCCAAAAGCTTGTCAACCAAGGTATGATTTTAGGTGAAAATCACGAGAAGATGTCTAAATCAAAAGGCAATGTGGTTAATCCAGATGAGATTGTTAATGACTATGGCGCCGACACACTGCGTGTATATGAGATGTTCATGGGACCATTAACACAAAGCAAGCCATGGTCTGAAGAAGGCGTTGCTGGGTCACGCCGTTGGTTGGATCGTGTGTGGCGATTACTAGTTGATGATGAGGGCAAGTTGCGTGACCATGTAACAACGGTAAATCCTGGCGATCTGGATAAAGTTTATAACCAGACTGTCAAAAAAGTCACAGATGATTTAGAGAACATGCGTTTCAATACGGCAATCTCGCAATTGATGGTTTTTGTTAACGACGCTTATAAGTCAGATGCTTTACCAATTGAGTATATGAATGGCTTTGTACAAATGTTAGCACCAATTGCACCATTTTTGGCCGAAGAATTATGGCAGAAATTAGGCAATACTGAAGGTGTGAGTTACGAACCATGGCCAACTTATGATGAAAATCAGCTTGTCGAGAACACGGTTGAAATTATTTTCCAAGTCAACGGTAAGGTGCGTGGTAAAGCAACTGTTGCCATAGATATTGATAAAGATGCTATGGTCGAGGCTGCTAAAGCAGACGATAATGTCCAAAACTTCATTAACGGCAAAGAAATTCGTAAAGTTATTGCGATTCCTGGTAAGTTTGTTAATATTGTAGTAGGCTAAAAATTTAAACGTTGTGACATTTATATCAATGATGTTACGTAAATCCTCACCTAGGTGAGGGTACATATCAAAAAATGGGGTCACTAAATATGTCGGATGATCAACGTCCAGAAAATCTCAATAGCGGAAATCGTGTTGATAAAATCAATGTGGATGGACAAATGTTAAGTGCTGAGGAAATTTTGGCACGTGCACGCAAACGTGTGCAAAATAAACAGTCACCATCACGCGCCGGTGTTTCAGTACCTCAGTCTCATCAACAAAAAGTGATGTCCGATGCTGATGTTGCGTTATTAAAGCAAAAAAATGATCAAGCGCGCAAAAATATTATCCAAAAAAAGCCTAACTTGACGGTAACAGAGACCACAAATACGCGACCACAAACTGTTGTACCTTCACCTATGCCAGATGTTAACGACAACCAGGCAACATTGGTAAAAGGTTCCGCATGGCTGTCAGTTGGTAATATGGTGTCGCGTATCTTGGGTGCGTTGTACATTTTGCCTTGGATGGCAATGTTGGGTGTGTACGGTAACCGAGCAAATGGTTTATTTACACAGGGCTACAACGTTTATGCTGTTTTTTTGGCTATCGCGACGTTTGGCATTCCAGCGGCGATTTCAAAGATTGTTGCCGAGCTTACTGCCAAACGCGACATTTACCGTTCGAGACAACTCACTCGGCAGTCGATTTGGCTTGGAATTGGTTTGGGCATTCTCTTTGGCGCCATTTTATATGTTGCAGCGCCGTGGTTGTCTAATGGTAATGCTAATGTCATACCAGTACTACATTCGTTGGCCCCAGCAGTAGCGATTTTTCCACTTATGTCGATGATTCGGGGTATTTTTCAGGGGCACCAATTGATGAGTGTGTCAGCGATGTCACAAGTGATTGAGCAAATTGCTCGCGTCGCTTATATGCTTGTCACGGCAGTGATTATTTTAAAGTCGAACCCGACAAATTGGACAGGTGTTGTCGTGCAGTCAACTTTCGCCGCGTTCATCGGTGCTATTTTCAGTATGCTGGTTTTGATATGGGGATGGGCAAAGTATCGTCACATTTTGGTGCAACCAATTGAGAATGTGCAATCGACAAATCATGCCCCAACATTTGGTTTGGTTTTGAATATTTTAAAAGAGTCATGGCCGTTTATTATCATTGGATCAGCTATCACGCTTTTCCAACTGGTTGATCAGTATACTTTTTTTGACATTATGAATCATTTTTTTGCCAATTCAAACACTGAACTACTCAATCAATTTGCATTGTTTAGTGCCAACCCTAACAAGTTAATCATGATTATTGTGCCGTTTTCTACTAGCATTGCAGCTACGGCCTTGCCAATGATATCGGGCAGTAAAGCAACACTAACTCATGAGGATATACAGACGCAATTGAAACAAGTTATGAAATTGTTTGCTTTAATCATGTTACCAAGTGCTTTGGGAATGTATGCTGTTGCGGGACCTTTATATAAAATGTTTTATCCAATTGGGCCCTCAAATCAAGATGGAATCTATTTGCTTCAATATTCGACTATTTTGGCCATTGTGTTCAGTCTATTCATGCTACTATCATTCGTGTTACAGGCATTGTCGGAAGTGTCGATCGTGATGAAAGCATTTGTAGCAGGATTTGTAATTAAAATTGTTTTGCAAATACCGTTAATTCGTTTTTTCGAAGGAATGGGTGCTCTAATGGCCAGCGTCATTGGCATGGCGGTTGCGATCGCTTACATGCTTGATTTCTTGAAATCAAAGTATGGCGTATCATTTAGTACAATTGGGCGTGAATTGTGGCGTATGTTTGTGGCATCTGCTGTAATGGCAGTAATTGCCAGATTAGTCGTTTTCTTTTTCAGCAATTTTGTATTTCCGATGGATACTAAACTATCTGTTACGGTTACAACGTTTGTTGCCGTATTAGTTGGAGGCACTGTTCTGATTATGACTTACCTTCGTATCGGGTTAGCTGATGAATTATTAGGATCTAAGATGCGATTTGTGCCAAAAATATTACGTTCAAAGCGATGAGTAGTCATCGCTTTTTTGATAACATAAAATATTCTAAAGATGGTATTTTTTAGACGCTTTATACGGTATGCTAAAATTAGGTTTTAAACTAGTGTTTCAACGGAGGCATATCAAATGACAGAATCACAAACTGTATTGCAGCCGGAATTAATTAATCGGCTTGATAGTAAGATAATGTATCTTGGACAATTACAGTCCGCAATTATGACTCATCAGATACCGCAAATCTATGAATTAATCGATTCTCAGCAGTTTAATGAACAAATTCGGCAAAGAGCACATGCGGATAGTAATGCCAGCCTAGCACAAATGGTGGTTGACATTCACAATGAGTTAGCTACATTTCTTGCGCCCGAATTGATCCACTATTTAAAGGCACATTTTCAATTTCTAGTATTTGAAGCTATTGATGGTGAGCCCGCAATTTATCAAGTTTTCATAGGTGATTGGTGGAATCATCGCCAAATTGGTACGCTTGATGTTTTGGCTTTGACCCTAGAGGTTGATCAAAAAATGATGTTGACCTTGCACAATGTTTCGCAATTGCCAGATGGGGTGAACAATAATGATAATCAAGTCCGTGAAATTAAACAAATCATGACGGGGTTGCAGGCATTTTTAGATGATGAGACGAAGCGAAAACTTGAGGTTCAAGTGATTGAAGATCAATTAGCGCAATTGAAAGAAAATAAGTCAGGTTTACTTGGACGTACAGACAAGAAAGCCCGTGAAGAGCTTGAAAACAAGCGAGAATTATTGCTTGCTTCTCAACAACGAGTGCCTGAAGTCAAAGAAAAACTGCAGTCACATCAAGCTGAAATTTTAAAATTAGAAAAAGATGATGCGATTCATCGCCTAGAGCTGGAACAAATTTTAACATATTTTGACAGCGTCAAATCATTTGGTGAAAAGATTAGTTATCTTTATGTAGATTATTTAAACGCATTACTGCAGAAGAAGTAATATGACTTTCGATAATTTTGAGTATGCCCAACAATTGAAAAAAGATTTAATGGTGATGCAGCGATGGCAGGTATTAGTTGAAACATTGTCTCAAGCTGAGACAACAACTGACATCCTAGAAGTCGTTGATAAGATACTGGCATTTGATGTTCATGAGGCTACAATTCTTCGTGTTGCCAGTGAGCATTGGTATCCCAGTACGCACTGGGTAACATTGGCTTTCGCGAAGCTCGCTAGCATGTCTTCTTTATCTGAGACAAGCGTTGTGCTGCCACAATTGCAAAAGGTGGCGGAACTGCATTTTGCTGAATTTCCTAATGCATCATTTCGATTCACATCAGCACCTCTTGTAGCAGGTGGTTATTACCTAGAAGAAATTTCACAAAACTTGCGTGTATTGTATTGGGATATGTCGCGTCGTCGTTTTTATCTGGATACTAACCAGTTTGGTCAATTGGTCCAAACAGAAGCATTACAGTTGGCGGGACTACCTGCTTTGAAATCGTTTCAACAGCGCTTGACCGGCATTGCTGATCAGCTTAGAGAAGTGGATTACGATGTCGATGTAATCGGAATTGACGCTAAAAATAGCCTTGATTTAACCATGAGAGGTAAGGATCTACCAGTTGATGTTTTAGATAGTTTATTTGTTGCGGCTGCAAAGCAGCATTTTGTGCTAAAGAGCCATCAAGGACAAAAAACAGGTGCTACGCTACAAATTGCCGATGTAACCCTTGATATTATTCAAAATCGTGATGAGAAGGGGCATAGCTTTTGGCATTATGATATTATAGATAATAGCCAAGATGTGACACTGTATTCGTTACTTCAGCAATTACCATTTTTGGCACAGTGGTACAACGTGTGGTTAGAACAAGTTGGTTTAAAAGATCATCGAGAAGTTTTTGTAGAATGAGAGGGAAATCATGACAATAATCATTGTAATAGTAATTATCGCAATCCTTGTGTTGGCTTGGATTGGTATATACAACGGGCTTGTTAAAGCTAGAATGCAAACCCAAGAATCATGGAGTCAAATTGACGTGCAATTAAAGCGTCGAAATGATCTGATTCCTAATTTGGTTGAAACGGTTAAAGGCTATGCCAAGCATGAAAGTGAAACATTAACCAAAGTGACACAGTTACGTCAAGATGTGGCAGCAGCAAACACGCCAGCTGATAAAATGGCGGCTTCTAATCAATTAAGTGGTGTTTTATCAGGATTTTTTGCCCGTGCTGAAGCTTATCCAGATTTAAAAGCCAATACTAATTTTAACAAGCTTCAAGAAGAGCTGACAAATACTGAGAACAAAATTGCTTATTCTCGACAATTGTTTAACGCCACAACCGCCAACTATAATACAAAATTACAATCATTTCCTACTAATGTTGTTGCCGGCGTTCATCATTTCCAACCTAGCGAATTTTTGCAAGTTCCTGAAGCAGAGAAAGAAGTACCAACGGTTAAATTTTAATGTTGTATCAACAAATACAATCAAATAAAAGACGGACCATTGTTTTGTTGTTGGCCTTTTTTGTCTTAGTTGCACTTGTAGGCGCAGCCGTGGGCTATCTATTGCTTGGTTCTTTGGTATATGGCATTGTAGGTGCGATTATTATTGGTGTCATTTACACAGCAATTATGATTAGTAATTCAACTGCTGTTGTGATGGCTATGAACCATGGTCAAGAAATAACGAATGCTGATCAACAGCCAGAACTGTGGCACGCCGTAGAGGATATGGCAATGGTTGCGCAAGTTCCTATGCCAAGAGTATTTGTCATTTCTGATGACAGTCCCAATGCTTTTGCGACGGGTAATGACCCAGAACATGCTGCAGTAGCAGCAACAACTGGTCTTTTACGGATAATGACTCGCAGCGAGTTGGAAGGCGTTATCGGACATGAAATGAGTCATGTTCGTAACTATGATATTCGTATCTCTACAATAGCTTTAGCATTGTCGGCCGCTATTACCTTACTCACCAATATTGGTGGCAACTGGTGGTTTTGGGGAAGTGGGGAAAGGCGCAGAGACAATGATCGCAACAATAGTGGTGGGCTGCAGGCAATCCTGATGATATTTTCGATTTTGATGATGGTACTTGCGCCACTAGCTGCAGCAGCCGTACAAATGGCTATTTCTCGAAATAGAGAATACTTAGCTGACGCTGGCAGTGTTGAACTGACAAGAAATCCACAAGGATTAATATCAGCTTTGCGAAAATTAGGTGGTTCAGAACCAATGCAGGATGTCGATCCATCGTCAGCAGCGCTATATATAAGCAACCCTTTAAAAAATAAAGAACATTTATTCGATACACACCCACCAATTGAAGAACGAATTGCGCGGTTAGAAAAAATGTAATCCTCTAGTTAGCGTCCATTTATTGGACGTTTTTTTGTTTCAAAATCATTAAAGTTTGTTTTGTGATATGATTTTTTAAATATAAACTAACTATAGTTCGCAAAATAACCGTATTTTATATTTATTAATAATACAATATACGTAAAATGCTTTACAATATTATTGCAAATATGGTTAAATATAAAAGTAACAAATTCAGGGTATAAAACACACGGGAGAAATAATCCAATGGAAAATAAATGGTTACGAGCTGCCTTACCGGCACTTCTAATTCATGGCAGTATAGGCACAGTCTATGCCTGGAGTGTTTTTAAACAATCAGTTGCAGATTATATTGGTGCCAGCGTACCTGATGTGGAATGGGCATTTTCTATCGCAATATTATTTTTAGGACTTTCCGCTGCTGTATTGGGACACTATGTTGAAAAAAATATTAAGCGGTCGGCGTTGTTAGCAACATTATTTTTTGTGGCTGGTATGTTAGGAACAGGTTTTAGCATTCAACAGCGATCATTAATCGGTATTTATATTTTTTACGGTATTGTGATGGGTATTGGCTTAGGAATTGGTTATCTGACTCCAGTCAAAAATTTGATGCTATGGTTCAAAGATAATAAGGGATTGGGAACCGGCTTGGCGGTTGCGGGATTTGGTCTTGCGAAAATGGTGTTTTCTCCTGTTATGATGACTTTGCAAAAATCAATTGGTTTATGGCAGATGTTTATCTTTTTGTCGGTAGTCTTTGCAATCATGATGTTGATTGGAACTCTACTAATTCATAAACCAATTGATTGGCAAGAAAAACCGCTACAAAAACCATTCCAACCACTAAAAGTAATGGGGAACATGACATTTGTTGGGATTTGGTTGATGTTTTATCTGAATATAACAGCAGGTTTAGCGATTATTTCACAAGAAAAAGATATTTTATCTAATTTAACATTACAAAACGGGAGCGCGGTATTTTCACTTGGCGCGATCACTACTATTTTGAGCGTTGATGCTTTCTTTAATGCTGCAGGTCGAATTGGTTTTGCGACATTATCTGATCGGCTTAAAGATAGAAACAGTGTTTATCAGTTGATTTTCGGCATTTCAATTGTGATGTCCTTACTGTCTTATTTTTTGCCTAGTGGTAACTTTTTAATGCCAATTATATTGGTTGGAACATTCTTTTTAATTAATGCTGGTTATGGTGGCGGCTTTTCGGCCTTGCCACCTCTACTAGCAGATCGCTTTGGTATGAATGCAATCTCAAAAATCCATGGGTTAGCACTAACCGCTTGGGCAGCTGCTGGTCTTTCTGGTAATCAATTAGCGAGTTATATTGTGCACGTCTTAGGCATGCCATATCAAACTGTCTTTTTGGCAATTAGCATTTTGTATATTATTGCCTATCTGATTTCACGATTTATGGTAAAACCAACCAAAATGTTGATCGTTTAACTTTAAATGTACCGGAAATGAGTCTATTTTTTAGTGACTAATTTCATGTAAAAAGCATACAAAGCAAACACAATTTGATATGATTAGTAGGTAAGTGACCACGTATTTTAGGAGAATCATATCAATGGCAAATATTCAATTTAATTGGCGCAAAATCTTTTTAACAACCGTTGTATTCATTGTCAGTTCTATCATTCAAGTTATTTCGCTGAATGCATTTTTAATTCCTAATAATATTTTTTCAAGTGGTTTTAATGGTATTGCACAGTTGCTGTCATTGTTTGCGCAACATACTTTTCATATGAACATTCAAACTGGAACGTTTATGATGGTGTTTAACATACCAATTGGAATTGTTGGTTGGAAATTAATTGGTGGTAAGTTTACGATTTTAAGCTTTTTAAATGCCATATTTGTGTCAACAATTCAAATTATAGCACCGACAAAAGCGTTGACGACTGATCCAATGTTAGCAGCACTATTTGGTGGACTACTGTTAGGTGTTGCAATTGGTTTGGCAATGCGGTATGGCTTTTCGACTGGTGGCATGGACATTGTTGCCATGGTTGTTCAAAAGCGAACAGGAAAATCAGTTGGCGCGTTGATGAATATCATTAACTGTGTTGTTGTTATTGTTGCCGGTTTCTTCATTGGTTGGCAAAATGCCCTATTTACGTTAATTGGTATTTACGCAACAGGTCGAGTTGTGGATACTCTGTATACGGGATATCAGAAATTAACTGCGATGATTGTCACCGCAAAAGGGGATGACGTTGTAGAAGCTCTTCATAAAGATTTGATACGTGGTATTACTATTCTGCCATCTAAAGGTGCTTACACAAAAAGAGAATCCACTACCTTGATGATGGTGATTTCTCGCTACGAATTATTTGAAATGCAAGAAATTGTCCATCGCGCTGATCCTAAGGCCTTTGTTAATTTATTGAACACAGTTAATGTGTCAGGTGAGTTCTTAGATTCTGACAGACAATTACAAATGAAAAAAGCTATTGCTGTTCCAAAAGTTGAAACGATTGAGGCACAGATTGAAGCTGAGAAACAACTAGAATCCCAGCTTGAAAATGTGACTGATAATCAGGTAAAATAGATTTTAAATATTAAGGAGGGCTATTTATGCCTATCGTACAAGTTGAACTACTAGAAGGACGTTCACACGAACAACTCGCTAAAATGGTTAAAGATATCACTGATGTAATCGTTGCCGATGCTGGGGCTTCACGTGAAGCCGTACATGTCATTTTAAGAGAAATGCCAAAAGACCACTACGCAGTCGGTGGCGTTTTGAAGAGTGACCAATAAGTCATTAAAAAACAATCCCATGGGGTTGTTTTTTTGTGTAATGTTATCAAAATGTGACAATTTGATGAAATAATCAAGTTTTGGTATTTTCTTAAGGTTTTACGTGATAAACTTAATATGTTAAGAGAAACTTAAGATTTGAGAATTTTGTCAAAGTGGCTATGGCTGTTTTGATATAGGCAGAAAGGGTGAATATATGGAACGTCTGGATAAAAAAATTATTGCTTCTGGCCTTGGCGTGCTCGGACTTGTTGGTGTTGGTTCAAGTATTGTCAATGCTGATCAAGTGAAAAACGCAGTGGACAAAGCCGTAAGCTCAGTTGCTGAAGCAACTGGTTTAGTGCACACGAATGAGGTCAGTTTGTCAAAGACAAATTTGACGATTCCAAAAGATAAGGTGTTACACGTTAACACGCCAGCAGAAACGAAAGCGGCGCAGACTAATACTAAAAAGAAAACCACTACATACCGCGTCAAAGCGGGTGATTCACTCTGGTCAATTGCGCAAGCTCATAAAGTGAGTGTAGATACATTAGTTGCAAACAACAATAATTCTGATTTGATTTCTGCCGGTCAAATTTTGACTTTACCAACAGATGAATCAGTATCTCAGAATGCTACATCTGTGGTACCTGAAGTGGTTTCTACCACTTCAACAGGAACAAGTTCAGACAGTTCATTAGATACTAGTTTGAGTAGTGCTGATGTGGCTTCTCCTGCTAATGAGGTTAGTACAGGGACAACTACTGACGCTACTGACCTAACATCGACTGTTGTCGCAGTAGCTAGTAAGCCAGTGGCTTCCGACGCTTCAGTTTCAAGCGCAGCTGCTATGACGTCTGTGGTGAGTGCCGCTTCTTCTACGGCGCCTGCAACAGATGTTGCCATCAGCGCTAATGTGGCAACACCTGTCACATCGTCATCTGCTGATATACCGGTTTCTGAAGCAACTACGGCGTCAGTTGCATCTAATGTCAGCGAGGCAAGCCAAGAATCAGCTGCCTCTGCAACGGCAAGTTCAAACGCCTCATCAGCTGCCTCTGCAACACAAGGTTCAAGCGCCTTATCAACTACGCCACAGTCTGAACAATCAGAGACTGCAACACCAGCGGCCAATCAAAATGTTACAGCTGCAAGTGCGGCGATTGTTTCATTAGCTAAGCAATTAGCAACTCAAAATATTCCGTACGTGTGGGCTGGTTCTACACCACAAACAGGTTTTGATTGCTCTGGTTTGGTCAGCTATGTATTCCAAAATGCGGCTGGTATTTCGTTGCCCCATTCATCTGTTGCACAAGAGTCTTACACAAAAACTAAAGCAGTTTCACAGGCACAACCTGGTGACTTGCTGTTCTGGGGAACCAAGGGCGCATCGTATCATGTGGCCATTTACATTGGAGGAAATCAATACGTTGCTGCGCCACAACCAGGAATGAACGTCCGCGTGGAAACAATTTCGGCGAACTTTATGCCTAGTTTTGCAGGCAGTGTACAATAATTTATGTAAAAGCAACTGTTTGTTCTGATCTGACCAGTTGCTTTTTCTCATAAAAGCGTGTAACATGAAACCAATAATTAAAACATTACTTTGCAGATATAGTGCTGGAAAATGGCCAGCAGTTTCTACCACGCACCAAACGTCGTGACTATCCGCAAGTGTTTTTGACCGTTCAAAAGCACTTGTGGATCTGTGTATCCCAAGTGTTTTTTTATTTGTATTTTTGGCGGATCTGCTGACAATTTTGTTGGCAAAAAGGCCTGATTAGCGAAAGTATATTACAACGATTTCTCAATTGGTTTTATAATGAGCGACGGTGTGATCTACGACTATAATTTTTTTGGAGAATGTGATGGAAAAGTTTAATTCAAAAGGTAAATTCGTCCCAATGGGATTAACGTTTGAAGATGTCAAGCTAGTGCCAGAAAAAAATTCGCCAGTCAAGGCGGATGAGGTTGCTTTAGGAATCGATTTGACACCTACGTTGCATTTGCATATCCCGCTGCTTTCTGCTGCAATGGATACGGTGACCGAGGCAAGATTTGCCATTGAAATTGCTAAATTGGGCGGATTAGGTGTCATTCATAAGAATATGACGATTGCGCAACAGGCTGAACAAGTACGCCAGGTTAAAACAGCAAAATTTGATCACCAAGCCTATGCTCAGGCTGCTGTAGATGCCGATGGTCATTTGCTGGTTGCTGGTGCAGTTGGCGTGACAAATGACACTGTTGATCGTGTTGCGGCTATGGCAGACGCTGGTGTTGATGCAATTGTTTTAGATTCTGCTCATGGGCACTCAGAAGGCGTTTTGCGTAAGGTTTCAGAAGTACGTCAAGCTTTTCCAAAACTCAACATCATTGCTGGTAATATTGCGACACGTGAAGGCGCTGCGGCGTTATATGATGCCGGAGCGGATGTTGTCAAAGTAGGCATTGGTCCTGGTTCAATTTGCACGACTCGAGTTGTAGCAGGTATTGGTGTACCACAAATTTCTGCTGTACGTGAAGCTGCAAAAGAAGCTGCTGTGCGGGGTAAAAAAATCATAGCTGATGGTGGTGCCAAAACACCTGAAGATATTATCAAAGCAATGGTTTCAGGTGGTAATGCGGTTATGCTTGGATCAATGTTTTCAGGCACAGAAGAAACACCAGGTGATTCATTTGAAGATAATGGTCATCTTTATAAGAGTTATCGTGGTATGGGATCAATTGCGGCTATGGAAAATGGATCGAAAGACCGTTATTTCCAAGGGGAAGTCAATGAAGCTAACAAAATGGTACCCGAAGGTATTGAAGCAAGAGTGGCCTATAAAGGTGCACTAGTGGATGTGTTAAATGATATTTTGACAGGTATGCGTCAAGAAATGGCCTCATTAGGTGAATCAGCGGTAACTGGATTAGTGGCAAATGGACATTTAGCAAAATCAACGCAAGCTGTTGATTTTGAAGCTCTGTTGACACAAAAAGCATACACTGTTCTTTAAATTATTCTTAGGAGAAATCATGTCTGAATCAACTCAATTTATCGGCCTTGGTTATGATCAAGCTTTACTTGTACCGGGCGCCTCAAATGTTTTACCACATACAGTATCATTAGCCAGTCATTTATCACCAAATTTTAAATTAAATATACCACTAATTTCTGAGGCTTATGATGCTGAAACAGATCAACGTGTTGTACCAATTGCACTTAATGGTGGTTTGGGTATCTTTGTGCAACAAGAATCGGTGGATGAACAAGTTGAATTAGTCAAATCAGCAAAAGCTACTGTTATTGACGAACAAAAATTTCCAAATGCTTTAACAGATGAACAAGGAAAATTAGTTGTTGGTGCTGAAGTTTGGTTGGGCGCTGAAGCCAACCAACGGGTAGATGCTCTGATCAATGCTGGTGTCAATGCTATTTTCTTCTACTTGCATGCTGATTTGGATGATAGTGCAACAGCAATTATTAAAGCAACAAAACAAACACACCCAGAATTGTTGGTAGCTGTTGGTGTTGTCGAAGATCCTAATGTTGCTGCGCAAATCTATGAAGCTGGAGCAGATGCTGTTCTCGCAGGACGATGCGTCAACTCACCTTTGCCAAATGATTTGACTTATCCATTTTTGACAGTGACAATGGGCATAGCAGATGTGGCATCAAATTATGACAATAAATCAGTCATTGCCGTTGGCGGTGTCCATTATTCTGGGGATGTCGTGAAGGCATTGGCTGCTGGAGCAGATGCAACGCTTGTTTCTGATTTGTTAAAAGGCGAAGTTCTTGAAGCAGATGGCTCATTTAAGGGCGGTGATATGGCAATTGATGATGCCATCTTCCAAACTGATGGTGGCCTTCGAGCTGGCATGGGCTATACTGGTTCTGCAACAATTCAAGATTTAAAATTACATGCTAAATTTGTGCAGATTACAGATAATGGTCTGCGTGAGTCACATCCGCATGATGTTGAAATCACGAAACAAGCCCCTAACTACGCGAAAGGATAATTCATGGCTGACGCACTAGATAAAGTTTTAGTTCTTGACTATGGTAGTCAATATAATCAACTCATTACTCGTCGAATTAGAGAGATGGGGGTTTTTTCTGAATTAAAATCACGAAAAATGACGGCTTCAGAAATTCGAGAATACAATCCAAAGGCAATTATTCTTTCTGGCGGTCCTAAATCTGTTTACGAAGAAAATGCTTTTACAATTGATAATGAAATATTTGAGTTAGGTGTTCCAGTTTTGGGTGTTTGTTATGGCATGCAGTTAATGGCACAAAACCTAGGTGGAAAAGTTGAAGCCAATCCGGGAAACGGTGAATTTGGTCAAACCACATTAAATCACACTGAACATGCTGGTCGACTGTTGGCGAACACACCAGCTTCACAGACTGTTCTGATGAGTCATTCTGATAATGTGACAGCATTGCCAGCAGGATTTGAAGTAATTGGTGGTTCGGAAAAAACGCCGATCGCAGCTATTGCTGATGAGAAACGGCGTCTCTACGGTGTCCAATTCCATGCCGAGACAACATTGTCGGAGAACGGGAAGCAAATCTTGCAGAACTTTGTTAAAGATATTGCTGGTGCGACGCCAAATTGGGACATGAGTGGCTTTATTGATGATCAAATTGCCAAAATTCGTGAAATTGTTGGTGATAATAAAGTGCTACTTGGTTTGTCAGGTGGTGTTGACTCTTCCGTCGTTGGTGTTTTATTACATCGCGCAATCGGGGATCAGTTAACTTCTATTTTTGTAGATCATGGTCTGTTGCGTAAAAACGAAGCAGAACAAGTCATGTCCATGCTTGGTGGTAAATTTGGTCTGAATATTATCAAAGTTGATGCACAAACGCGTTTCTTAGACAAGTTGGCTGGTGTAACTGATCCTGAGAGAAAACGTAAAATTATTGGTAATGAGTTTATTCAAGTTTTCAATGATGAAGCAAAAAAACTTGATGGGATTGAATTTCTAGCACAAGGCACACTATATACAGATGTCATTGAGTCAGGCACAGATACTGCACAAACGATTAAGTCTCACCATAACGTTGGCGGGTTACCTGAAGACCTGCAATTCAAGTTGATTGAACCTCTTAATACGTTGTTCAAAGATGAGGTGCGCGAACTTGGTGAAAAGTTGAATATGCCTCATGAGATGGTTTGGCGTCAACCTTTCCCAGGACCAGGACTGGGTATCCGTATTCTTGGCGACATTACTGAAGATAAATTAGAAATTGTGCGTGATTCAGATTGGATCTTGCGTGATGAAATTGCTAAAGCTGGACTTGAAGGTGATATTTGGCAATACTTCACCGTACTCACTGGTGTTCGTTCAGTTGGTGTGATGGGAGATTATCGTACGTATGATTATACAATTGCCATTCGCGCAATCACATCGGTTGATGGTATGACGGCTGACTTTGCTCATATTCCGTGGGAATTACTTCAAAAAATCTCAGCACGAATCGTTAATGAAGTAGGGCATATTAACCGTGTCGTGTATGACATTACCGCTAAGCCACCAGCAACTGTTGAGTGGGAGTAATCTTTAATAACTGGATGATTGAGTTGTCAAGTAATCCTTTATAATTAAACAAGCAAGTATTACTTGATAGTTGCACCTAAATGGGTGCTTTTTTATTGGAGAAGATTATGTGCTACAATTAAAAAAAATATTGGGAGCTGTTCATGGAATATCATACACATTTAACACCAAAAAGTTATAAAAAAGCGGCTACGCAAAACGCAGATATAAATAATTTACGAGCAAAAGTTACTTATTTCTATATGGGCTTAATGTTTATCTTGTTCGCATGTCTTAGCGCCAATGTTTTATACGGTGCACATACTTTTGGTTTTTTAGATGGTTGGGCAGTTTTTCTTACAATAAGCTTTGTTTTAGCTGTGATATTTGGGGGTCTGCTGGGATATTTAAAATTTGCACTCTCGCTTCGTTCTGCGATTAAAGTTGGCGAAGCAAATGGCGCGTTTGATGAAAGCTTAATCACTTTAAATGATGATGGCATAAGCAAAAATATAAGTGATGGAAGCAGTGCCAATTTTGCAAAATCGCGTATTACAGATGTATATGAAACAAATGAATTTTTCATTGTGAAATTGGGAAAATACAGCATGATGATTTTTGAAAAAGACAATATGTTGACTGATAGCATATATAGACCATAAAATATTAGTTAAAAATATTTGAGGCCGCCTTGACAGCAAAATTAACAGTATAAAAGTGGCTTATGATAGGATTGAGTATTTGACAAAAGTAAAAACAGCAATCAAAAAGTTAATGAAAAGTAGGTAAGCAGTATGAGTGAAACAGCATCTCATGGGTCATTATTATTAGGCGGGATCATTATTTTAGGTGTTTTGATTATTGTAGGCGGAATTTTGTATCATTTTTTGAAAAAATAATTTCTAATCCAAGCCACTGCTCTCTAGGAGTATATTTATGGCTATTGGAGGTTGGAGATGAGACGAAAACGTATAATTGCTATCTATACAGGGATAATAGCAGCCGTAGCTTTATTGGCAACAGATCATTTAGGTCTTGATTTGGGTAAGTCAATGTTCATTGTCGTTGTTTCTGTGATTGCTGGCAGTGTATTAATGGAAAAGTTTATTAAATGATTGATTAAGCGCATAAGCGCTTTTTATTTTGTACCTTCAAAGTGTTATATATTAACAAGTGAATGGTTGTTTAAGTAGTGCAATTGCTGTTATTGGAGGTCGGAGAGATGTTTAAAAATTTTAATACAGAAAACTGGTTATCATTTTTGTCAATTGGAGTACCAGTCATAGTATCTGCGATTGGATTTATTATAAGCCTTGTGTTAAGTCACTTTGCTGATAGAAATAAGAGTAGACCAGTAATATTAATTTCATTAAAAAAATATCATAAAAACGGTTTTTATAACACTGATTTAATTATCAAAAACTATGGACAGACAATCGGAACTATTATATCTGTTGAAATTAATCCTTTATACAAACCAGTGGAAGGTAATGATGAATTTGAACCAAACGGGTTTACAAATTTCAAAAACTTTCCTTTAGCTCCGGGGCAGGCAATAACTACGATGATAGCTTCGGGAACGTCAGCTAAACTCATTGAAACGCACAATAGAAATTTTACTATAAAGTACAAACCAGATTTTTTCAAAATACGGCCTTACACCGAAAAATATAGTATAGATGAAATAAATTATCCTACTAGATACGGTGATGGTAATTTTACCTTAGAAAAACGTGTAGAAGAGCTGACTAATAACTTAGAAAAAGACCTAGAATTGCTAAAGCAAGGTTGCTGAGAAATGCTATGTTACTTCTTATTTCAGCGCTGTTGTATCCGATGACAGTTGTGATGAATAAACATTGCAACAGTCATATTTTAATAAAATTACTTTGATGATATCATAATTTGGCTAACCTATTGTCATGTGATAAAATTAGAGTCATTGTGATTCCCATAAAGGGAAATGTCAACAAAGCTGTGTCACCTAGCGGACAAATTTTGTCCAGTAAGGCGCTACAACTTTTTTATTTGGAGGTCTGACATGTCGTGGATTTTTTTATTAATGGCTGGTTTATCTGAAATACTTTGGTCAACTGCAATGAAGCTGAGCGATGGCTTTTCAAAAGTTAGTTGGGCAATCGTAACGGTAGTTGGATTGATTGCAAGTATGCTGTTCTTGCTCCAAGCAGTCAAACATTTGTCGTTTAGCTTGGCTTATCCTATCTGGACAGGTATTGGTGCAGTTGGTTCGGTAATCATCGGTGTATCATTGTTTCATGATAAATTTTCTGGTGCCACTTGGTTTTTTGTGATTCTATTGATTGTGGCTATTATTGGCATTAAAATGACGGCCGGTGAATAGTTAGACGATACTAAAGTGACTTAATTTGGCGCATGATAATATCAAAAACAACAACACCGACAATGCCAATACTGGTACCAATTAAAATAGCGATTAATCGCGTGATGATTAAATTGGTTCCTAATTCAGGTCGAACCAGTTTGAAAAGAATAAGTGCAATTGGTGTTGTAAAAAAATTACCAACCAAGTAACTTTTTGGCATCGTAAAACAAATTATTCCCATCAATATGACTGCAAGGATCATCAATAAGAATGTTTCGTGGATGGTAGTATAGATTAACAATGCAAAGATACAACCAACAACACCAGCAATCACGTAGTGATATTGGCGATGTCTAGCAGTGGGTATATTCTCTGCTTGTAAAATGGTGATAGCAGATACTAACAACCAATAATAGTTATTGAGATGACTATGAATACCAATAAAATAAGCTAACATAGCAAAAAGAGAATAGTTAATAGCACGCATAAATTCAATTCTCTGATTAAATTTTACGTTTGTTAAACGAACTGTGATTGCATATTTGTCATAACACCAATTTTCGATTAGTGCGAAAATAGTTGCAATGCCTATCCCAAAAATAATGTATAAAGTGAATAAAAGTCTTGTTATGATTGATATTTGACCCAGACTGGATAACATACCGTTAATCATCAAGATAAAAAATGCTTGTGGCCCGAGCATTTGTTCTTTAGTCAGTATATATTGTGAACTAAAGGCTAATATTCCAATCCACAATACGGTAGCCATTGATCCAGCTAATAACGCGCTGATAGGCAAAGCTAGAACAGAAATAGCGTCTACTATCAGCAGCTGTGACATTGTTTTTTGCTGATTAGCAGGTACGTAATACATAAGTATCAATGCACCAAAGCAACTCATCACGCCTAACCATAGATTATGAAATAGCCCACTAATTAATAAGGGGATGGCCATTGTACTCATGCTAAAAAAAGTGTGAATGACATGTCTATTAATTTTCTTCATACTTAAATTACCTCGAAAAACTCAAATTTTTCCAGCCTAACATAAAAAAGTTAGTATTGTCAATCTTTACATGTTAGCGAGTTGATTAACAAAGTAAGATAGTAACTTCAGTTGAAAATAATCATGCGTTGCTTTTTGCGGCCATTCATGATTTCAAAGGTGATACAATTGTGGTTTAGTCATTTTTTTATGGTAAAATAAAAGATATATATTTAAAAAAGTGATGAGAGCAGTGATGACCATTAAATATCCAGCAGGCACACGCCAGAACAACTCTGTTCAAAATACAATACGAACGGGCAAAACAACAAAAAAAGCCTTGACTTTCGGTAAGCGTGGAATGGGATTGGAAGATGAAATTAATGAAGCCAACGATTATTACTTGGCCAATCGTCTTGCTGTTGTCCACAAAAAGCCGACACCCATTACAATTGTAAAAGTTGACTACCCAGCAAGAGCTGCAGCTAAAATTACGGAAGCATACTTCAAGCAGGCTTCGACGACAGATTATAATGGTGTTTATCAGGGACGTTATATTGATTTTGATGCCAAGGAAACTAAAAATAAAACATCATTTCCTTTGAAAAATTTTCATCCACATCAAATCACACATTTAGCAAACATTTTATCTCAAGGTGGTATTGGTTTTGTAATTATCAAATTTACGACCTTAAATGAGGGATATGTTTACCCCGCAAGTTCATTGATCAAGCAATGGCAAGATTTAAAGGGTAAACAATCAATTTCATATCGTGACATTGTGGCACAAGGGTACCTCATTCCAGAAAGCTTAAATCCAAGTTTGGATTATCTAAAAGCTGTTGATCTAATGCTTGAATCGTTAAAATAAATATGTAGGAGTTTTCCCAGTATTATGGCAAATGATAATTCAAATCAATGGTCGCGTGTTAATCGCAACCAAAATATGTATGATAATCAGCCAGGTCAAGAACCACCAAGGCCCAGACCCAAAGGCAAGGGTAGCGGACCAAAAAAACCTCGTAAGCCAAGAAAAAAACGACGATGGCTACTTGCCATTTTCCTTTGGCTATTAACACTGGGAATTATTGGAAGTTTGGCCGGTGCTGCGTTATTTTTCACTTACGCCACTGATGCACCTAATATTACTGAATCGGATTTAGCTTCTGAGAATTCAACACAATTATTAGACAGTCAAGGGAATGTGTTTTGGACTATGGCTACGCAGGAGCGTGATTATGCGAATGCGAACGAAATTCCTAAAACGTTGAAGCAGGCGGTTGTTTCAATTGAAGATCGACGTTTTTATAAGCACAATGGTGTGGACCCAATTCGTATTATGGGTGCCGCATTAGCTAACATTAAAGGGTCTTCTCTGGGGATGCAGGGGGGATCAACATTAACTCAGCAATTAGTTAAGTTATCTGTCTTCAGTACATCATCAGCCGACCAAACATTAAAACGTAAAGCTCAAGAAGCGTGGCTTGCGCTTCGAGTCGAAAAGAATTTTACTAAAAACGAAATTCTGACTTTCTACGTCAATAAAGTTTATATGGGCCATGGTATTTACGGCATGAAAACGGCTGCTGAATATTTTTATAGCAAGCCGTTAACAGAACTGTCGTTACCGCAGTTAGCATTACTGGCGGGAATGCCACAATCGCCAACTTATTATGATCCTTACTTAAAAAATAATTCTGCTGCCAAAGAACGACGGGATACTGTTATTGAAGCAATGGTTAAATATGGTGCTATTACTGAAAAGCAAGCCAAAGCAGCCATTGCTACTCCTGTTAATGATGGCTTACAAGATTTAACAACGAAAGCAGAAAATGCAGACCAAAATCGCAAGGTGGTTGATGCTTATGCTAAATCAGTCATTTCTGAAGCTCAGAAACTTGGATATGATACTTCTAAATCCGGTCTGAAGATATATACAAGTATGGATTCTAGTTTGCAACAATCTTTGTACGATAATGCGAACGATGGATCAGTTGCTTTTTCTAGTGCTAACTTGCAGATTAGTGCAACGATGACCAATCCTAATAATGGACGTGTTGTGGCACAAATTGGCGGTCGTAATGTCACGACAACATTTGGCTTAAACCGTGCGACACAATCGTCACGTTCATCAGGATCATCTATCAAACCGCTGCTTGACTACGGACCAGCGATTGAGTATTTGAATTGGCCGACGTATCGAACAGTTGTTGATAAAAAATATAAGTATGTCGGTACCGATAAAGATGTTTATGATTGGGATAAAAAGTATATGGGCAATATCACTATGCGTACAGCCCTGACCCAATCTCGTAATATTCCTGCTGCTCGGACACTTGAAGAAGTTGGTGGCGCTAATGCTGAAAAGTTTGTTAATGGCTTAGGCATTACAACAGACGGAACGCCTGGTGGTTCGGATGCCATTGGTATTCCGGTAACATCAGAACAAGAAGCAGCTGCTTTTGGCGCTGTTGCCAACGGTGGTACTTATTACAAACCAACTTATATTACCAAAGTAGTGACGGCTGATGGCACTACACATAACTACACAACGACTGGAACACGCGCGATGAAAACGAGCACTGCTTTCATGTTGACAGATATGTTAAAGGGTGTTATTAAACCTAATGCTACAGCTGCTGATGCTGCAATTACTGGCCTACATCAAGCTGGTAAATCTGGTTTAGTTGGGTATGATGAAGATGATAATATGCCTGATCGTGCTATTTCTGACGCCTGGTTCACTGGTTACACACGATCGTATGCGCTTTCTGTTTGGACCGGCTTTGATTATCCAAAGCAAAACTACATTCCATGGACAGAACAAGATTTGCCAGCACAATACTATGCCAAAGTAATGGCTTATGCTATGCAAAACAAGGACAACACAGATTGGACCGTGCCTGATACAGTTAAACAAACTGTCAAGGGAAATATCGTTGAATATGAAGTTAAAAATGCTTCTTGGAGTAATGGCGGTCTGCCGAGTGTAACTTCTATTGCTCAGTCGGGGGAAACACCGGCTGAAGCGGGTATTTCGGCGAACTCTGCATCAACTGGGTCTACAACAGGAAACAATTAATCAGAATTTGATCGAACAATCTGACCGCAAATGGTTTTGATTGTTCTTTATATTTGGAGGAGAAAATGCGGCTATGGGTAACCGGATATCGTAGTTATGAGCTTGGTACTTTTGGTGATCAAGATCCAAAAATTAAGGTAATTAAATTTGCCTTAAAGCAGGTATTAAAGGCGCAATTAGATGAAGGGTTAGAGTGGGTTATTACTGGTGGTCAGTTGGGAATTGAACAGTGGGTAGTGTCAGTCGTTCAAGAGTTAAAAAATGATTATCCAGATTTAAAAGTTGCTATGATGTTTCCTTTCAAAAATTTTGGAAATCAATGGCAGTCATCTAATCAAGAAAAGTTGCGAGACTTAATCACACAGAGTGACTTTGCAGAGAGTGTCTCTACACAAGAGTATCAAGGTGCGAGTCAGCTTAGATCTTATCAACAATTCATGCTGTCACACACCGATGGCGCTTTATTAGTTTACGATGCAGACTACCCAGGGAAAACACAATTTGATAGTCAAATTATTCAGGTATATCAACAAAAAACGCCTTATCCATTGACCCAAATTGACATGTTAGCATTACAAGATTATGCGACGGATTACGAGGAGCAACGTATAGAAAATATAATATTTGATGAATAATTGTTCATTTTTCTTGTAATTCTGAGAATTTATTGGTAATATAAATTAAGTTAAAAAATTAAACGAGGTGTTTCTTGTGGAACAAGTAAAATACACGCAAAAAGATATTTTAGAACGTGTTTTTAAACAAAAGCGCATGGGCGTTGGATATGATCCCGCCGATGTTGACAGCTTTTTAGATGATATCATCAAAGACTACGGTGCCTTTGGTGGACGTGTTGAACAACTTCAAGGTGAAGTCGCACGTTTGCAGACAGCGCTAAAAGATGCGCAGGATCAATTAGTTCTTGTCAAACAACAGAGCGTTCGAGCTGCAAATGTTACGCCTGCGCCTGTTGTTGAGACAGTAGCACCTGTTGTTACACCTGAAGTAAAACCGGTTGCACCTTCAGCTAATACTGTGACTAATCTTGATTTGATTAAACGTGTTGCTAACTTGGAACGAGCTGTTTTTGGCCGTGACCATTCTGAAAATGCGTAAGATATAATTCGCACTATATAAGTATCGGGTAATTGCGCGTCATATTTCTGGCGTGAGGAAGGTCCATGCTCGCACACTCTGAGATGGGTGTAGTGTTTGTGCCGGGATAAAGAATAAACCCGGGGACAGCAATGTTACGGCGATCGAAAAGGCTAAGGTTTCTAGCTATGTCTGAATAGATACGAAGGTGCCATAGAAACGTATATGTCAGTGAAAATTGACATTTGAGACGAGGTAAACCCCACAAGCGGGCAACCCAAACTTTTGGTAGGGGCGGCTAATCTAGTGAAACGAAACGATGATTGGTATGGTTTGAGCAATTGAACTTAGATAGATGATTACCGAAGGTGATATGTACCTGCATATCACTGGAACAAAACATGGCCTACAGATACTTATATCAGGTGAGCTCGCTTCGGCGAGTTTTTTTAATGAATAAAAAATAATAATATGCAGTTATTATTTGTATAAACAGAAAATATTATTGCATAAAAATTCATTATCGCGTAAACTGTTATTATTGTGATACAACACAAGGAGAGATTCGGATATGCAGAAAATAATTAAAAAAATAATGATTGTAACAATGCTTTCAATTATGTTAATGCCATTTGCAGGCATTTTAGGTCAAAGCAAGGTCAGCGCGGCAACCACTGATCCTGCTTTGACTAAAATTAAGAAGAAAGGCACATTAGTCATTGGTTTGTCAGCTGATTATGCCCCTTTTGAATTTCATGCGACCGTTAATGGTCGCGATCAAATTGTTGGTTTTGAAGTTGACATGGCTAAGCAAATAGCCGAGGACTTAGGCGTTAAGCCAGTTATTAAAGAAATGGGATTTGATGGTCTGATAGGTGCCCTACAAACCGGTAAAATCGACGTTATCATTTCAGGTATCAATGCAACACCGGAACGTGAACAAGTTGTTGACTTTTCGGAAGCGTATTTGAAACCATTACAAACGATAATGGTTCTCAAAAAGGATGCTAGCAAGTATTCGAGTAACTTGTCATCCTTTGCTGGTAAAAAAATTGGTGCTCAAAAACAAACAACTCAAGAAACTTATGTTCAAGATAACATGAGTAGCTCAACATTAGTTAGCCTGCAAAAAGTGCCTGATTTGGTTGCACAGTTATCGACTGGCAAAATAGCTGGAATTGTCTTGAATGAACCAATTTCTAAAGCATATACACAACAAAATAAAACTTTCAAAATTATTTATCCAAAGCCTGCTTCAGGTGAAGGGGCAGTTTCAGTGGCGATGCCCAAAAACTCACCAGTCTTGAAGTCAAAAATTAATGCTTCAATCACTAATATTGTAAAATCTGGAAAATTGGCGGCATATCAGAAAAAAGCCAATAAGTTAATGTTTGCTGATCAGTCTTTCTGGGCGAAGTACGGTAACTTATTTATTAAAGGCACATTGCTAACACTAGCGTTAGCTGCTATTGCTGTTGTGATTGGTGTTATATTAGGTACGGTATTTGCATTATTTAAGTTGTCACCTAATTTTATCCTAAAAGCAATTGGTAATATATATGTCGAATATGTCCGTGGCACGCCATTGCTTGTTCAGGCGTTTATGGTATTTTTCGGTACACAAGTGATTGGCTTTAACTTATCTGCTTTCGCGGCCGGTGCTTTAGCAATGGGATTAAATTCTGCCGCCTATGTGGCAGAAATCATCCGTTCCGGTATTAACTCCGTTGATAATGGTCAAAACGAAGCGGCTCGTTCATTAGGATTATCTAAAGGCAAGGCAATGCGCTATATTATTTTGCCACAAGCTGTTAAAAACATTTTGCCGGCTTTGGGTAATGAATTTGTGACAGTCATTAAGGAAGGATCTGTTGTATCCGTCATTGGTGTTGGTGAGTTGATGTTCCAAACGGGTGTTGTCCAAGGTGCATCTTTTAAGCCATTTTTCCCATTGGTGATTACATCATTAATCTACTTTGTCTTAACATTTGGTATTAGTCGTGCGTTGGGTTATGCTGAAAATCGTATGAACAAGACATCTCGTTAATATTATGAGCTATTAAAAAAGACTTGATTTTTGAAGTGAACCCAATAACTTTCCGAACAGATTTTTTATTCTGTCCAAGTTATTGGGTTCACTTCATTTTATAATCAGGTCTTTTTAGATTGCTTTTGCTTTTAATTTTGGAATGGTGAGCATGACACTGAGGCTAATCAGATACAAGACAGATAGAAATCCCATGACGATGACCAATGAATAGCGATCCATTAGAAAACCGATGAGAACACTTGAGAATCCGCCCACTGCACGACCAAAATTCATGATGGTATTATTGGCAGTGGCGCGAATTTCCGTGGGGTATAAATGGCCCATAATTGCACCATAGCCACCATACATACCATTTGCAAAGAAACCAACTAACATTTGTGCTAGAAGTAATTCTACTTTGTTTGATGCCATTGTTAACACAAAAACTGCGAGTGCTGAAGCAATTAGAAATATAGTATAAGCGCGTCTTGCGCCAAATTTATCCATAATGGCGCCAAAGGTTAACATGCCAAGGCTCATACCAATTATTGTGGCGATCATCCATAGGGACGAACTTGAAGCACTTAGTCCAATTCGCTTTTGCATGATGGAAGGCAACCAATTCATAAGTCCAAAGTAGCCAGCAATTTGAACCATGACCATAATCATTAAAGCGATTGTTTGCCATGCTTGTGCTGGTGTTGCAAATAGTGCCGCAATTGAACCAGGACGATACTCAGTGCTGGTTTGTTTAGCTTTCATATCGGTGAATACTTTACTTTCCGATAGGTGTCGGCGAATAAAAAAAATCAAGATGACTGGGACTAAACCAAAAACATAAAGCGCGTGCCAACCAAACATTGGCAAAATTACGGCTGCCAAAATAGCTGCTAATATGGCGCCAGCTTGACCACCAATAGCTGAAAGAGAAGTCACTTTGGCAATGGCTCTTTTGGGAAAACTTTCGGCAATAATAGCCATTCCAGAACCATATTCGCCGCCGGCACCTATCCCAGCCAAAAAACGCAAGACATAGACCCAATAGACATTCTTGGCAAAAAACATTAACGCAGTTGCGATTGCAAAAATCCAGATAGTGTATGTAAAGACTTTTACTCGGCCATACTTGTCAGCTAATATGCCGAAAAAGAGACCGCCAATCAGCATACCTAAGTTTGTGATTGATGATATCAGGCCAGCTGCTGCGCCTGAGATATGCAAATCAACAATCATGGATGATAGTGTAAAAGATAAAAACATTACATCCATGTTTTCCAACCCGAAACCTGCTGCAGTCGAAGCAATTACCTTTTTTTGGTAACCACTAAAGTGATGCGCGTTGAGCGGGGACATACCAGTTTGTTGCATATTAATTCTCCTTGAAATGATTACTCACAGGTAATCTTTATTTGCTGGTTAGAATTATCGACGTCTTGTGATAGTTCAAACGATTTGATTATACGCTTAATTTTTTGTCAGTGCAACCGGGCAATATAAAAACAACCACTTGGGTGTGTACCCTCGAAGTGGTTGTTTTGTAGTTGAATTTAATATTCAAAAGTCACGCGGACGCCCTCAGGAATAGCGAAGTCTTTTTGCAAAAGTGACAGTTCGCCAGACTCGCTGTCACGACCGTATAATGATACGTTATCTGTATCTTGGTTAGCAACAACTAAGAATTGTTCGTCTTTGTCCCAATTCATATCACGTGGAAATTCCCCCTCAGTGCTAATAAGTTGGGTGCGCTCAATTTCTGCGCCAAGATTTGAAACTTTGAACACGGCAACTGAATTATGCCCACGGTTTGAGGCATAGATGTAGTGTCCGTCCTTGCTCAAACGAAGAGCTGCTGATCCGTTATGTTCTGTCCAGTCTGTTGGTATTGTAGAGGCAGTTTGAACGTGTTCAAAAGAGCCATCTTCAGAATTATACTTCAGCACGCTCAGCAAACTTGACAATTCTCCAAGTAAGTAGGCGTATTGACCATCTGGTGAGAAGCGAATATGTCTTGGACCAAAACCAGCTTCAGTTTTGAAGCGTGACGCTTCAGTCAGTTTGCCATCATCAGAAACATCAAAAGTAATGACTTCGTCAGCACCAAGATCCACAGCAACTAACCGATTATCTGGTGTTAAATTGCTGAAGTGAATGTGTGATGAACCTTGTTCTGGGCGCGGACCGGAACCTTCATTTTGCCATTGATCAGTTAATGTCAAATTACCATCAGCATTAATATGATAAACTTCCACAGTACCGCGGTGATAGTAGCCAGCGTACACTAATTGGCGTGCTTCATCAACGCCAATATAGGCTGGAGCAGATCCTTCACTGAGTTGTGAATCAATTTCAGCCAGCGGACGTACAGAGTTATCAAAGGTGACAACACCACCTTGACCATCACGATTTTCAACCGCGTAAACCTTATTTGCCTTTGAAACTGCAAGGTAGGTTGGGTTAGTGAGTTCACCAACAAGTGTCGGATTTTGTAAAAGCTTTTTCTCAGTATCAAGTTCCGCTTCATACAATCCCTTTGAGATTCTTTTTGTGTAGGTGCCAAACAAAATTTTATAAATTGCCATGATAGGACTCCTTTAAAATGTCTAAATTTATTATACTCGAATGTAAGCCTTTTCACAAATTTCTTTGTCGACATGGCTGATAATAAGCCAGAAAAGCATGATGAGACATCACGGTTCTGGCTGGCAACACGATTGTTATTTCTATGGTAGAATAATAATAAACGTGATGAATCGGGGAATATTTATGTTAAAAGACCAAGAACAACAGTCATGGTATAGGCGATGGTTTTCTGGCAACAACTTACTCAATGGACTCATTGTCATACTACTAATTTTGTTGATTATTTTTCTGGCTTGGCAGGTTCGATTTGTTTTTGAACCAATGCGAGCTTTATTTACGGCAGTAGGTGCCCCAATCATCATTGCAGGGGTTTTATATTATTTGCTAAGCCCATTGGTAAATTTGTTGGAAAAGCATGTTCATTTACCTAGAAAGTTGTCAATTGGCATTGTATTGATTGCACTTTTAGCAGTTATTGCTGGCGTGATTGTTGCTGTTTACATGGTATTGCGCACGCAAGTTGTATCATTTATTGATAATTGGCCACAATATTGGCGCACGAGTGAACGTTTTATTAATGATACATTTGCTTCTGATCAATTTAAATATATTCGTGATTACCTAAATCATACGAATGCTGATATCAACCAAAATGTGATTGACTGGAGTAAAAAGTATTTGACAAGCGGTGTCGCTGGTATTAGTTCGTTTGCGTCGACATTGACTTCAATTGGTGTCACTATGGTGTCTACGCCATTTATTCTTTATTATATGTTACTTGATGGGCATAAATTTTCGGCCGTTGTGGCTGATAAATTTCCACAAAAAGCACAAATATCAGTTTATCATTTATTGAGAGAAGTAAGCTCGCAAGTGGCACAATACATTCGTGGACAACTTGGTGTTGCTTTAGCGGTTATCATTATGTTCTCGATTGGTTACACCGTCATCGGATTGCCGTATGGTATATTATTGGCTTTAATGGCTGGCTTCTTTAATATGATCCCGTATGTGGGATCTATTCTTGCCCAAGTACCGGTATTTACAGTAGCGTTAATTGCTGGTGGGCCAAAATTGTTGATTTTGGCGATAATCGTTTTGGTAATCGAACAGCCAATAGAGGGGCATGTTATTGCACCAAAAATTCTAGGTGAAGCGTTATCTATTCATCCTGTCACAGTTATCGTCGTATTGCTAAGTGGCGGTCATATCTTTGGTGTACTAGGTGTTGTGCTAGGCGTTCCAGCATACGCTGTTGTTAAAGTTCTTGTCACGCACATTTACGAGTGGTGGCGACATAATTCAGAATTGTTTAAAGTGGAAGGAACCGTTGAAAAATGACTAATCATGTTGTTTTATTTGAACCCTTAATGCCTGCTAATACAGGTAACATTGCGCGTACAACTGCTGGTACGGACGCTGTTTTACATTTAATTGAGCCTCTAGGTTTTGATTTAGATGACAAACATGTTAAGCGGGCTGGTCTCGATTATTGGGACCACGTGCAATTGGTAAGGCATCCAAGCTTGCCGGATTTTTTGGAAACGTTGGCATCTACGGATCATTTGTATCTGGTTTCTAAATTTGCGAACCAAGATTATACAGAGCCTGATTATACAAAGACAGATGGGGATAATTACTTCCTATTTGGTAAAGAAACGACTGGTTTACCAGAAGTATTTATGCGTCAAAATCCAGAAAAGGCCATTCGGATTCCACAAGATGACACCCATATACGATCATTGAATTTATCAAATACTGTTGCCATTGTGATTTATGAGGCGCTACGCCAACAGTCGTTTCCCAATCTTGATACTGTTCATACCTACGAACAAGATAAACTGAAATAGGGGGTTGACGTCACTAAAAAAACTTGTTATGATTATATAGTTGTTTCAACAGCGAAATAACAAAGACCATGGCTCGTTGGTCAAGTGGCGAAGACGCTGCCCTTTCACGGCGGAATCGAGAGTTCGATTCTCTCACGAGCTACTAAAAGTCGCAACTTCGGTTGCGGCTTTTTGTGTTTCATTGTTGAAATTTTCCGACCCCGTTTACAGTTAAGCAATTCTTAAGAATTCGAGATGAACACGCGTTCGTATTTTAAACATGATAAAATAGAGCGTTAGTAATATATTGAGGTAATAGTTTTGGCGACCAGAAAAACAACCAGAAAACGACGAACTACGAGTTCACGTGCAAAAAAACAGCAACACCCACTTGCTAGAAATTTGACGTTATTAATTAGCGCTATTCTAGGTGTTTTGGGTACTTTTAAGCTGGGCTTGATTGGTATTTTTGTAGCAAATATTTTCCGCTTTTTCTTTGGTAACATTTACCTAGCAATTATTGTCCCCTTAACAATCGGTGTACTATATTATATGCTCATGCGGAAGTTGCCGAAAGTTGCTGGGCATTTTTGGATAGGAGCCAGCATGGCATTTGTTGCCATTGAAGTTATTTCCTCTTTACTGTTCTTCACCTATACGCTGCAAGATGGTACCGGATATGTAAATGAAGTCATTCGCATTATTAAACAAGATTTTGTTAACCAATCAGCTAACACCCCAGTTGGTGGTGGCGTGATTGGTGCTGTAGTGTACCATGTTTTGTTCATGTTAATGTCAAATGTTGGTACTTGGATTGTCACAACTCTGTTATTATTCGCTGGTGTGATTATCTTTTTCCGAATTCCAGCACGTGATATTGCTGAAAAAAGTGTTGAAAAAGCGCAAGAGGGTGTGGCCTATATTCAGGAACAAAGGGCTAACGCGCCAAAACGCGAGCCACTATTTAAAAGAAATACCCGTAAAAAAGATATTACCGATTATGGTGACAATCCTTTGGGTGTTGATCATTCAACTACGTCAGAAGTAGCTAATCAGGCTGACAATATAAATGAAGATGTCTCTCAACCTCAAACGCATGAATTTATTGAACCAGAAATCAAGTGGAATGGACCAGTGCCGACTGATGATGACAAACCATCAGATGAATTGCCTCAATCCGATCCAAAAGGGTCACAGGGCGACGAAGAGGTTTCACTAGCGACCGATACACCAGAAGCAAATAATCCAGACTATCAGCTGCCGTCAGCAGACTTGTTAACACAGGTACCTCCGGCGGATCAAACAAAAGAATTTAAAAGTTTGACTGAGAAGTCACGCCTAGTTCATGACACATTACAAAGTTTTGGTGTGGAAGCTGAAGTGACAAGTGTGTCGTTGGGGCCAACTGTTACGCAGTATGAATTAAAACCCGGACAAGGGGTTAAAGTGAATCGTATAGCCAATTTAGCAGATGATTTGGCGTTAGCACTAGCAGCTAAATCAATACGTATAGAGGCACCAATTCCAGGGAAACCATATGTTGGTATTGAAGTACCAAATGATACACAGGCAACTGTTGGGTTCCGAGATATGATTGAACATGCACCGTTTGATGATAATCCATTAAATGTGCCACTTGGGAGAGATGTTACTGGTAATATTATTATGGCCGATTTATCAGCCATGCCACATTTATTAATTGCCGGTTCAACAGGATCTGGTAAATCTGTGGGTCTCAACGGCATTATCATTTCAATTCTACTTCGTGCTAAGCCAAATGAAGTTAAATTGATGATGGTTGATCCGAAGGTAGTTGAATTATCGATTTATAATGGCATTCCACATTTGCTGACACCAGTTGTTTCTGAACCAAGAAAAGCTGCCAAATCATTGCAAAAAGTAGTTGACGAAATGGAAAATCGTTATAAATTGCTGGCACAGTTTGGCAAACGTAATATTGGTGAATATAACGCTGCAGTTGATAAACAAAATGCTGATGCCGTTGAAACAGGTGAGCCGATTATGCAAAAAATGCCATATATCGTCGCAATTGTCGATGAGTTTGCAGATTTAATGAGCACGGTTGGTAGTGAAATTGAGGTTTCGATTGCCCGATTAGGTGCCAAAGCCAGAGCAGCTGGCATTCATATGATTTTGGCTACTCAGCGTCCAGATGTTAAAGTAGTCAATGGTACTATCAAAAGTAACATTCCTGGTAGAATTGCTTTCAGAACGGCTTCAGGCATTGATTCACGTACGATTTTGGATAGTAACGGTGCAGAAAAGTTGTTAGGCAGAGGGGACATGATTTTTGCGCCACCTGGCAAGCCCACACAGCGTGTGCAAGGTGCTTTCATTAGTAACGCTGATGTTACTAGTGTGGTAGAATTTGTTAAAGCACAGCAAGAGGTTCAATATTCTGAAGCTATGACAGTGACAGACGAAGAAGTTGCTCAAGATAGTAGTGATATGTCGGATGGTAATAGTGAGGATGAATTGTTCCAAGACGCATTACAATTTGTGATTGAACAACAAAAGGCATCGACTTCGTTATTACAACGACGATTTAGGATTGGCTATAATCGAGCTGCACGCCTAATTGATGACTTAGAAGCAAGTGGCTATATCGGCCCAGCTGATGGTTCAAGACCGCGACATGTCAATGTTTCGGATGGCAGTTCTGGTATCGAACAGTAAAGAAAAATTGACTTAAAATAAGAGGAGATTAGTATAATGGCATTATCAAAAGAACAAATAGCAGCCTTACAAAACGTGTATGACAATGGTATTCTTGATCACGACGACGTTGCCCATGATGCTTTGAAGCAGGTGTTGGTCGATTTGAAAAAATAAATGCTTAAAGTCTTGATTGCGTGATAAAAAGTACTGACTGTCAGTGAGAAGATGACAGTCAGTACTTTTTTAGTATGCAACGTATATGATTCGAATAATCAAAATGGTCATTGTTGATCATTTTTGACTAAATGCTTAGCTTGGTATCGTTTGCTTAACCCAAAGATCGTCATTATTCCTAATAAGATGTTAAGTAACAATGACAAAATATGCTCTGATACAGCAGTTTTCGGTAAAATGTTAACATTGTGTCGATTATCACTTGAAATATTTTTATGAATAGCGGCACTTGTCATAATATTGTTTGTAGCAATATTCAACTTGTAAGGAGTTGTTGCTTTATTTGTTTGTGGCATAGTTGACAAAGATAATGTGAGTTGATTAGATTTTTTACCTATTGGGTGAGTGTTGAGACTTTCTTTTTCTTGCTTGTACTGCAATTTAGTATTCTTATATTTAATCTGTGCTTCATATTGATTTTGAGAGGCTGTTTTTAGAGCTGTGACGGCCTTATTGTAGTCGGATTCTGCTTGTTCAACCTTTTTTTGTGCCATAGTCAATGCCTTGTCAACCCCTGTTAAAACAGATAACTGATTTCGTAAATCTGTTAATTGATTGAGATCGTCATTTAAATGACTGGCATCGGTTGCCAATTTTCTTTGTGCCATTGTAAGCGTGTTTTGTTGATTTTCTAAATTTTGCGTTGCCGTTGGCAGCACCGCACTTAATTCGACCAATTTATTTTTAAGATCACTAAGATGCGACTGCTTGACTAGAATAATTTCGTTAAGATTATCTACCGTGTCCTGTGCTTGCTTTTGAAGTTGCTGATTAGCTGCTAAAGTGGCACGGTCTGTGTCAAGTTTTTCTTGCGCTTGATCCAATTCATTTTGGTATTGCGTTAGCTTGTTTTTGGCGACTGTTAATTTTTCTTGCTGTGCAAGGTAGTCGTTTTTTGCTGTGACTAAATTTTTTGCTACCTTGGCCAAATCGACGGTTGCTTGTGATAATTTTGATTGGTCAGCTGTGAGCTTTTTGTTGGCTGTTGCTAAATCAATAGTAACCTTATTAAGAGTGGTAGTCGCTGTGGTTACGGCTGACTGCAACATGCCATCCAATGAATCGGCAATACCTGCCGATTCATTGGAAATAGTTAAAGCGGAGGAACTGTTGATTTGGCTGCCATCTTCATAGAAATTGAAGGCGATATTATAACCACCGGCTGCATTAACTAGTTTTGGAGAAATAATTGATAATGACATATAAGTAGACAAGGAATAGCCATCCTGTGGATTATAACCATTTAAGAAATTCTTAAGATGACCCCAATCAGATGGCGCGTCATTCCAAAGCATTGCAATAATAATGTTTGCAAGATTTGCTTTAGCAACCAGCATTGTATCATCGCCAACTGCCATTTCGCCATTTTCAACTTTGACATATTGATCGTATATGCCAGCATTTTGTCCAGAGCCGCGTTGACCAATGATGTCATCAATATCTTTATCAGCATCGATGTGTGCATAGGTTGTATTTGTTTTTGCGCGATCTAATGCCATTGCCTGACCAGCCTTTAGAGTTAAGCTATTCATGTTGAGTGAGGGCAAACCAACCTCATTTCTCACTGAATTAATTAATTTTAGTGCATAGGCAGTTAATTCTTGCGTTTGTTGTGAATCTAAGACGCCATTTTGATCAAATTGTAATTTTGGAGATGAATCTTTGCTGCTATCGACCATGTAAAAACGGTCAACGAATCCTGAACCATCAAGAGGTACATTATAGGCAATGGATTCTCCGTCGCTCAAATACATAGTGACAGCAGTTGAACGATGTTGATTCAATTTTTCTTGATAAGGAATCGGCATAATTACTTGAGTTGGTAATTGTGATTCATCTGTTAGCATACCTTCGTTGGCGTTATCTGATTGTTTAACTGCTGCGTTACGATCAAATTCCTCGTGAGCAGATAATTTTTGTTGTGCTTCGGTCAAATTGTGTTTAGCTAATTCAAGTGATGAATTCAGCTGGTTAACGACATTTTGATCATTGACGACTTTATCACTAATTAACTTAGTGTTGGCATTACTTGAGTCCTCTAAATCTTGAGTATGATCCAAAATTGTTTTAGCAGCGTTAACATTATTTGTAGCTTCTTTGACAATGTTGGTTTGGTTTGAAATGTTGTTTTGGATTGTCGTGACATTATTTTCGACTTCAGCGACTCTTGTTTTACTGTTAGACACGGCTTGTGTTGCTTGGTTTAAGTCTTCGGCCACTGATTTGACATTTAAATGATCAACTTCATTTTGAGCATCATTTACCAGTTTCTGTTGTAATTCAATCTGTGTTTGCTTAGCAGAAACATTATTTTGAGCATCATTTACATCTTTTTGGGATTGTTGAACTGCCATTTCATCACTTTGGACAGTTTGTTTATCACGAGGAATGACGGTGTTGGACATATTATCAACGGCTGTTGAAGTTGTGGTAATGGTTTCAGATGTCGCTTGCTTTTTTTGCTGCTGAACGGCTGTTAACTGTTGTTTAGCGGTTTCTAGGTTCGCTTTGGATTGATTGACAGCCTGTTGCGATTCGTTTTTATCTTGCGTTGTTTGCTGAACTGCAATTTTCGCCTTTTGAATGTCACCTTCAGACGTTGCGGTTTTCTGATTCCCAACAGTTTGTTGTTGCGTAACAGCATCAGCATTAACGCTATTTTCAGGTTCCAAACATAATGTTGTGCTGATTGCTGCGGCAGTAACGCCAGCAATTAGCCAATTTTTTCCTGATTTGTACATTTTTTTTTGCATAATATTTCCCTCCAATATTCACATCATTAATTTTAGTTGTTATTGTGACTGAGAAATTAATGTTATTTTCTGCTTTTTGAAATAAAATGTTATAATGCATAATTTGCAAATTAAATTGCAAAAATTCTAAAAAAGTGCTAAGATTATTTTTAGAAACTTTGATGAGGACAACTTGATTGCTGTGCGTTTAAAGAGAGTTCATGTTTGGTGGAAATGAACAACGTAGGTTTGATAGACTACCTTTGAGTGATGATGAGTAGAATAGCGAAATTCATTCGGGTGACGCCGTTAGCTGTCATTTAAGTTGCATCTTAATGGTGCAGAACTTGGGTGGTACCACGGTAAAGCGTCCCTTTGAGTCTTTTGGCTCAGAGGGACGCTTTTTTCAAGCACTTAACAGGGTTTCAAAACGTAATTTGATATTTAATATGAAGAGGGAAAGTATATGACAGAAATTCAATTAACATTTCCAGATGGCGCTGTAAAATCTTTTGCAGCAGGTACAAAACCAATTGAGGTTGCAGCTGGCATTTCAAAGTCTCTGGCCAAAAAAGCGGTTTCCGCTAAGTTGAATGGTCAATATGTTGGCATGAATGATGCACTTGAAAATGATGGTGAATTCGCATTAATTACGACAAGCGATGATGAAGCGTTGGAACTTTTACGTCATTCAGCATCTCATTTGTTGGCGCAAGCCTTGAAACGCATTCCTAAGTTTGCCAATATGCACTTTGGTGTTGGACCATTTATTGATAATGGCTTTTATTATGACACTGATAACGGTTCAGGTAATCAAGTCTCAATTGACGATTTTGCAGAAATTGAAGCCATGATGCACAAGATTGTTGCAGAAGATTTGCCAATTGTATCACGCGAAATTTCACGTGACGAAGCGTTGACATTATTTAAAAATGATCCATACAAGATTGAACTCATTAATGATTTGCCAGCCGATGAGAAAATCACAATTGCTGTTCAAGGCGATCATGTTGAATTAGACAAAGGTGGACTTGTGCCATCAACAGGTTGGGTAAAACATTTCAAATTAACTTCAGTTGCTGGAGCCTACTGGCGTGGTAAATCATCTAATCCAATGATGCAACGTATTTATGGTATTGCTGAATGGAAACAAGCGGACGTCGATGCTGAGGTTAAACGCCGTGAAGAAGCTAAAGAACGTGATCATCGTACCATTGGCCGTGATCTAGACTTGTTCTTTACTAGTCAAGAAGTTGGATCTGGGTTGCCAGTGTGGTTACCAAATGGTGCAACTATTCGTCGACAAGTTGAACGTTATATTATCGACAAAGAATTAGCAAATGGCTACCAACATGTTTATACACCAGTGTTGTCGAACCTGAATTTGTATAAAACGTCGGGGCATTGGGATCACTACCGTGAAGATATGTTCCCACCAATGGATATGGGTGATGGCGAATTCCTAGAGTTGCGTCCAATGAATTGTCCTTCACATATTATGGTCTTCAAACATAAGCCACGATCATATCGAGAATTGCCCATGCGCATTGCAGAGCTTGGTATGATGCATCGTTATGAAAAATCAGGAGCTTTGACAGGATTGTCACGTGTTCGTGAAATGACTTTAAACGATGGGCATACATTTGTTGAACCCGAAAAGCTTGAAGAAGAATTTAAATCAATTTTGACAATGATGATGGAAGTTTATCGTGACTTTGACATCACTGACTATCGTTTCCGCTTGTCATATCGTGATCCTAAAAATACAGAAAAGTATTTCGATGATGATGACATGTGGGAAAAGTCTCAAGCACAATTGAAACGCGCAATGGATGATCTTAACCTTGATTACTTTGAAGCAGAAGGTGAAGCTGCCTTTTACGGTCCCAAGTTAGATGTCCAAACTAAGACAGCATTGGGTGGTGAGGAAACAATGTCAACCATTCAACTTGATTTTCTGTTACCAGAACGTTTCAACTTGACTTATATTGGTGCTGATGGACAAGATAACCATCGTCCGGTTATGTTACACCGTGGTATTGTGGGCACAATGGAGCGCTTTACAGCTTACTTGATTGAAATGTATAAGGGCGCTTTCCCAACATGGTTAGCACCACTACAAGTGCAAATCATTCCCGTGAATGTTGATGCGCATGGCGAGTATTCTCGAGATATTCAACAAAAGTTGCAAGCGGCTGGATTGCGTGCACATGTTGAAACTAAAGATGCCAAGATGGGTTATTTAATCCGAGAAGCACAAACAAACAAGATTCCATATACTTTGGTTCTAGGTGATTCTGAGGTTGATGGTCAAACTGTCACAGTCCGTAAATATGGAGAAGACAAGACACAAACCATGTCATTTGAAGATTTCCAAAACATCATATTGACTGATGTTTCACACTATTCGCGTGAAGTAAACGATTAACGATTGAAAAGTTCAATTATGGCGTTGTTATAAAAGCACCCTACGAATTTCGCAGGGTGCTTTGCAGTAAAAGGAGAATTAAAATATTAATATGTCAGAAACGAAAGAGAGTCATCAACCGCAGCAACATGGTCTAAAAAATCGACATGTGCAACTAATTGCTATTGGCGGCACAATTGGGACCGGTTTGTTTATGGGGGCTGGAAATTCCATTCATTTTGCCGGACCATCTATCCTGTTGGTTTATCTCATCATTGGTTTTTTTATGTTTGTGATGATGCGCGCTATTGGTGAGTTGTTATATGCGGATCCAACGCAACATACTTTTATCACCTTCATTACTAAATATATGGGGAATCGTGCTGGCTTTTTTGCGCGATGGTCTTATTGGCTAACAATTGTGTTTATGGGCATGGCCGAGTTGACTGCTGTTGCAAAATATATTCAGTTTTGGCTGCCAGATTTGCCAAGTTGGCTGATTCAAGTCGTGATTTTGTTATTGTTGACATGTGTTAATTTGGTGACGGTTGCTTTGTATGGTGAAACGGAATTTTGGTTTGCAATGATTAAAATCGTAGCTATTTTGGCACTGATTGTTACAGGTATCATCATGGCATTGACGGGCTTTAAAACAACGGTTGGTGATGTTGCATTCAGTAATGTTTGGCATCATTTTAGTCTTTTTCCAAATGGTGTTGGTAACTTTATTAATGCTTTTCAAATGGTGATGTTTGCCTTTGTTGGTATGGAATTTATTGGCATGACCACGGCAGAAACCGAGAATCCCCGTGCTGTCTTACCAAAAGCAATTAATCAAATTCCGTGGCGAATCTTGTTCTTTTATCTTGGTGCGTTATTTATTATCATGACGATTTATCCTTGGCAAAAAATTCCTGCTAATCAGAGTCCGTTTGTAATGGTATTCCAATTGGCTGGCATTAAATGGGCCGCAGCCTTGGTGAATTTTGTTGTATTAACTAGTGCTGCGTCGGCCCTCAATTCGGTGTTATTTAGTGCTAGTCGTAATTTTTACGCCTTGGCTTATCAGTCAAAAGCTTCATTTATAAAACCATTCCGCAAAATGTCTCATGCTAAATTACCAGTGAGAGCAATTTTGTTTACATCTCTAATGGTTGCATTTTCTGCAATTATTTCATTAATTCCAACAATCACCAATGCTTTTAGTTTCGTGACAAGTGCATCCACAGATCTGTTTTTGATGATCTATGTCCTCATTTTGATTGCCTACATGCGTTATCGTCAATCGAACGATTATATGTCGGATGGTTTCCTAGTGATTGCACCAAAAGTGCTTGTGCCAATGGCCATTGTATTTTTTGTTTTTGTGTTCATAACACTATTTTTCAATCCTGAATCCCGTGTTCCGGCGCTAGGGTCAACGATATGGCTCATTGTCTTTGGTCTCATTGCAATGAGACAACCTAAAACAATTAGCCTTGCAAAGTAAGTCTTAACGGCTTGCTTTTTTATTTTAAAAAGATATGATGAATGTTAGAATATGAAAAGGAAAAACTCATCATGGCTCATAAAAGAAAACTAAAGCGGTCCGAAGTTCCGGTGAATTTGACTTGGGACTTAACTGATATTTTTAAAACAAAAGCAGATTACGATAAAGTGTGTCAACAAACGACAGCTACAGTTAAACATTTTGCGGACTTTAAAGATCATCTGGGTGATAGTCCTCAAAATTTATTGTTGGCAACTGAAAAGTTAGTGAATGTGATCGACGTTAATATTGATAAAACTTAGGCTTATGCAGAACTTTTGTATGCTAGCGATATGACCAATCCAGTTGCCCAGCAAGTTAAGGGGGCATCTGAGGACCTCATGGCAACTTTTTACGCGGGGACAGCTTTTTATAGAATTGAAATATCAGGTATTAAATCCGATAAATTGAAGTCATATATGACGCAAGAACCAAAATTGTTAAATTATCAATTTTATTTTGACAGAATTCGTTTAAATAGTGCCCATCAATTAACAGCGACAGAAGAAAAATTACTGGGTACGTTAAACGCAACCCTTCAGAGTCCTAATGATATTTTTGACACGCTTAATGATATTGATTTGAATTTTGGCACATTGAAAGATGAAAATGGCGATGAAATTGAATTAACCATGGGGAATGCTTCGCAGTTTATTCAGTCGCAAAATCGCGACATCAGAAAAAAGGCTGTTGATATGATAGCGCATGCGCATATTAGCGTTTCGCACACCATGGCTAAACTTTATAATACCCACGTTCACAGTCAAAATACGATTACTGCGTTACGTGGCTATCACAGTGCGCGCTCACAGCAATTAGCACAAAATAACATTCCCGAAGCACTATATGACGTACTCATCAGTAAAACCCATGAACATATCAATACGGTTTACCGCTACTACGATTTAAGGAAAAAAGTGCTTGGGGTTGAGCAATTACATCATTATGACCTATCTGTATCATTAACTGGTAAAGATTTCTTGCCAACAACCTATGAAGAGGGAAAAAAGCTGGCACTAGAGGCATTGCAGCCACTTGGTGAGGATTACGTTAACCAAGTTAAAGAGGCATTAAATAATCGCTGGATTGATGTTGCAGAAAATGTCGGCAAGTCTTCTGGTGGTTTTGAAATTGGTATTGCAACAGTTCATCCGTATATTTTATTAAATTGGACAAATAAATTGTATAGCACTAATATTTTGGTGCATGAAATGGGTCACGCGATACACAGTGTCCGAAGTAATCAAACACAACCGGTTCAATATAGTGAAGCGGCAACTTTCAATGCCGAGATTGCTTCCACGCTCAACGAGATTTTATTGCAAAATTATTTGATCAAAAAATACCAAAATGACCGTGACGCGCAAATTTATTTGCGTACCAAATCAATTGCTACTTTTTTGGGAACGTTTGTTACTCAGGTAAAGTTTGCAGAATTTGAGCAACTAACATACCAAACAGAGCAAAATGGTCAAGCATTGTCTTTAACAGTATTGAATCAAATGGCGACACAATTAGAGCATCAATTCAATGGTGAGCAGATTGTTGATGATTTTCCGGATGACAGTTATGCTGTACATTTTGCCAGCGTGCCACATTTTTATTACAATTTCTATGTCTATCAATATGCGACATCGTATGCGGTGGCCAGTGCGATTGCCAATAAAATCTTGAGTGGCGATAAGCAAGTGCTAGATCATTATCATCTTTTTTTGGCTTCAGGCGGTGTCGATTATCCAGTTAATCTCATTAAATCGGTAGGGGTTGATATGGTTAGTGGCGAGTATCTTGATAGTGCTTTTGCGAATTTTGAAGATGATGTTAATACCCTAGAACGACTTTTTTCGACTAAGTAAAAACGACAATCAATAGTTGTGTCGTTGTCATGACAACGATATGGTAAAATAGAATTACTGAAATTGGAAGGAAAATGCGTCGCTGTTGCGGATTATGACCGGCGCAAACTCATCATGGCTTTTTTAATTGATTTTATTCTACATATTGATGCTCATATTGCTAATTTGGTGCAATCATTTGGTTTATGGACATATCTTATCTTATTCGCAGTTATTTTTATTGAAACTGGCGCAGTCATCATGCCCTTTTTACCTGGAGATTCCTTACTATTTGCTGCGGGTGCAATTGCTGCCACGCCGGCTGGACTCAATGCCGGACTAAATCATTGGGTGTTTATGTTTGTTTTCTTTTTTGCAGCCGTTTTGGGTGACTCTTTGAACTTTTGGATTGGCCGAACAGGTGGTTATCAGCTGATTCGGCACCCAATGATTGGGCGCTTCATTAAAGAGGAACATATTCGAGAAGCAGAGGGCTTTTTCGAGAAAAGGGGTGCGGTTGCCATCATTATTGCGCGTTACATGCCGATTGTGAGAACCTTTGTGCCGTTTGTGGCAGGTATTAGTCAGTTCCCGTATAGTCGCTTTTTGAAAAACAGCGTGATTGCTGCGTTTACGTGGAGTTTGATTGCCACGGGGGCAGGGTACTTGTTTGGCAATATTCCGTTTGTTAAGGCGCATTTTTCAATTATTATTTTAGGGATCGCCTTAGTAACATTGTTGCCAACGATTATTGGTATCATTCGTTCAGCGATGATTTCACGCCGACAAAAGAAGTTATCTAAAAAATAATATTTATCATAAAGCCACCTGATATACCACTATATCAGGTGGCTTTATGATAAATTCAATTAAGTAATGATTGCTCTCGTGTTACAATAGAAAGAAAATGAGATAAGCCCTCGGAATACCGATGGTATGAGATGAAACCATGAATAATATTGAAAAATTACAACAGTTAACCCAAATGACCCGTCAAGAAATTTCTGATGCACTTGATGTTGCAAGTGAAACCGTTTTGGCTTGGGAAAACGAAGCCATCATGCCAGCGGTCAGTGAACTAGAAGCGCTCAGTGGTATTTTTTCAGCGCAATTGGATGCCAAGGGTATTGAGACACAAAAAATAGCGCACCCTATTCACATTCGCCTATCTGTCGACTATTTGTTGAATCTTGGTATAACAATGTCAGACTGGATAACCTTAAAATGGGCATTTGAAGGTCAGTGGGAATCTGATAAACTTGCAGTTGGCTTTTTTGATAACAATCAATTAACACGAATCGTCGAAACAGAATCAGAATTTATTGCTGCTTTCGCTGGCTATTTAATTTTACAAACTGATGGTGAGTTTGAACCCTATATTGATGAATTTAACGATGATAAAGAATATGATTGGCGCTTGATTCGCCATAGTGGCGAAACGTTTACAGACGTGACTCGTATGCTTGTCACGACTGAATTGACGGAGATAAAGCATGGTTGAAAATTTAATTATAGCGACAGATGCTTACAAGTTAACTCACCATTTACAGTATCCTGATGATATTACTAAGTTATATTCCTATGGCGAAGCACGTGTCGGTGGTCAGTTTGATCAAGTCAGTTGGTTTGGTTTGGGGATGATTTTGCATGATTATTTTCATACCAAAATTACTGATGATATGATAGACGAAGCTGAAAAAATGTCTTTACAAACATTTGGAACATCAGCTTACTTTAATCGTGCTGTCTGGGAAAAAGTTCGTGACTTAGGCTACTTTCCTGTTACTATCAAGGCATTACCTGAAGGCATGACTGTGCCAACGGGAAATGCGTTATTTACAATTGAAACGACAGCACCGTGGTTTGCCACAACGTTGAATGCTTTGGAAGTCATTTTAATGCATGTCTGGTATCCAACGACAATTGCCACTAACTCTATGGTGATTAAAAAACGTTTGCGGCCATTGTTTGAGCAGTCTGGTTCAGTTGATGGTTTGTTTTTAGCAGTGAATGATTTTGGGCTGCGAGGCGCTACGAGTTTGGAATCTGGCAAACGCGGGGGTGCTGCGCATTTGTTACATTTTCAAGGATCTGATAATTTGGCGGCGTCACAATACTTCGAGAACGTTTATGGTATTGCGGGTCGGGCTTTGTCTGTTTGGGCGACTGAACATTCGGTCGCAACTGCTTATGGTGATGGTCAAGGTGAATTCGATTACGTGAATGCGCAACTTGATCGTGCACCAGAAGATGCGGTTTTGTCGATCGTGATCGATTCTTATGATGCCATCAACTTTGTCAAAAATGTGATTGGATCTGATTCAATTAAATCAAGAATCATGAAACGATCAGGTAGAATAGTTTTACGTCCTGATTCAGGTGATCCTGAACAGATTGATTTAGAGGTATTAAGGTGTTTGGGTGACATTTTTGGTACTGAAACAAACGATAAAGGCTATCGCGTGATTAAACATAATGTTGGTATTATTCAAGGTGATGGTATGAAAGCTGATACCATCGTATCACTTTATGAAAAGCTGCTGGCAGAAGGGTGGTCAGCTGATAATTTGGTTGTTGGTTCTGGTGGTGGCTTGCTACAAGAAGGATTCACACGTGATACCGAACGGTTTGCTATTAAAGCCGCGTATGCCGAGAAATCTAACGGTGATCATCTCAACATTCAAAAAATGCCTAAAACTGATGTCTCAAAGGCATCAAAATCGGGACGTTTGAAAGTCATTCAGCGTGAGCAAAAGATCATCACTGTTTCGCAAAACGAACCTGGTGAAGATCTATTAGAGGTAGTCTACCATAATGGGATTGTGTCACCAATTAATGGTGCAGACATATTGGCTCGCGCCAACAATCATGATTGAAAGGACTAATAACAAGTGGGATTAAACTATCATTTTAGTAAACAGCCAAGTGATGACGATATGTCAGTAAAAGTCACCCGACTAGATGAAAAAGCCGCAGCACAAGCATGGCGTCAACGTGATAAGCGCGATCATCAACCAATTAGTGAACCTGAAACAGGTATGGTTGGGCGTGGTATTAAAGCATTAGGCACTGAATCAGCTATCGGAAAAGATGAAAGAAAAGCGCAAATGCAAGTTTTGTTTAATCAGGGGATGACTAGTTACATTGATTTAGCTTTTGAAATGAACTTAGCAGAATCAACAATAAGACGCTATGGTAAAGAGCTTGGTTTAACATTTATTGATCAAGAATTTTAATCAATATGTTGTTCACAAAACAAGGTTATAACTTAAGATTAAAGACAAGTAAATAATTACCTTGACATTTTCTAATTTTCAAGGGATAATAGTTAAAAATACTTATATATTTCACATAGAGGTTGCGATTGACATTGCGCCTGCCGGAGCTCTTGTAGGGGTTGATGGTAGGTTAGGGGACGTCGCCGAAATACGTTTTATCTACAAATGAAACGTGTTGGGCTAAGGGTTAAGAACCGTTAGACTGTCGCATACGTGCGGTGAGCTATGGCAACTGTCAAAATTGGTAAATTAAAAAAGCCGTTAGACTGTAACCGTGAGGCTCAGACTAATGGCTTTTTATTGTGAATAAGGGGAAAGCATGAGTTATCCAACGAATACGAATCAGCATTTAACAATTGAAGACGTCGATACCATTGAATTAGCGAAAAAGTATGGCACACCGCTGTATGTTTATGATGTAAGTCATATCAGACAGACAATCCGTGCTTTTAAACAAGTATTTGAACAAGAAAAGATTCCATTTGTGATTAGTTATGCTGGAAAAGCATTTGCCACAAAAGCAATCTATCAAGTTGTCGCTCAGGAAGGCATTCATGCAGATGTGGTGTCTGGTGGTGAATTATATACAGCGCTGGCTGCTGGCTTTCCAGCAGCGCATTTAAGTTTTAATGGCAATAATAAAAGTTATGATGAATTGACATTTGCTGTTAAGCAGGGTGTTGGGACAATTATTGTCGATAATTTTTTAGAACTAAAATTACTTTCTGAAATTGCTGAAAAAAATGCCATTAAACAGGACATTTTGTTACGAATTTCGCCTGGCATTTCAGCACATACGCACGAATTTATCAGTACCGGTCAGCAAGATAGTAAATTTGGTTTTGATTTAATATCTGGGCAGGCGAAAGAGGCTTTTGACATTGCCATCAATGATGATCATTTAAACTTACGTGGTTTGCACGCACATATTGGGTCACAAATTTTTGATGTCACTGGTTTTGAACAAAACGCCGCGCTTCTTGCTGATACAGCTAATGCTTGGGGATGGCAACCTGAAGTCATTAACGCCGGTGGTGGTTTTGGTATTAAATATACTGATGAGGATAAGCCGTTACCTGAAAGTGAATTTGCACAGGCTATTATTCGTGTATTGAAAGCAAAAGCTGCTGAATATGATTGGAAAATGCCAGAAATATGGATTGAACCTGGACGTTCAATTGTTGGACCGGCTGGAAAAACACTGTATACAATTGGCTCAAGAAAAGACATTCCTGATATTCGCCATTATTTGGCCGTTGATGGTGGTATGGGTGATAATATTCGACCAGCGTTATATCAAGCTAATTACACAGCCGTATTAGCCAATCAACCGAATGCTCAAACTGAAGAAGTTGTTCGGGTTGCTGGTAAATATTGCGAATCTGGTGATGTATTAGTCTGGCAACAAGCTTTACCGGCCATAAAACCAGGGGATATCTTAGCGGTAAATGCAACGGGTGCTTATGGTTATGCCATGGCCTCGAACTATAACCGTAATCCCAGACCGGCAGTGGTATTTGTCGAAAACGGCCAACACCAATTGATTGTAGAACGAGAAACATTTGAACATTTAGTGTCATTAGACCGAGATTATACTTTAGGAGAATAGTAGAATGCCTGAAAACGAAGCACAACGTTTGATCAACTTTATTGCAAATGCACCCAAAAAGACACCCGTGAAAGTAACCTATAAAGGATCACTTAATGCTGAGGTGCCAGATCAAGTCAAACATTTTGGTAATGATATTTTTGGTCAGTTAATCGGTGATTGGGCTGATGTTGCGCCATTGATTTCAAATTTGCCAGAAGACAGTGTTTTAATTGAAAATGATTCACGTAATTCAGCAGTACCGTTGCTGGACAAGAAGGCTATCAATGCTCGAATTGAGCCTGGCGCTACTATTCGTGATCAAGTTAGCATTGGTGATTCAGCTGTAATTATGCTTGGTGCTGTCATTAATATTGGTGCCGAAATTGGCGCGGGGACAATGATTGATATGGGAGCCGTCCTTGGTGGCCGTGCGATTGTTGGTAAAAATTCACATATTGGTGCTGGTGCCGTACTGGCGGGTGTGATTGAACCAGTATCTGCCCAACCTGTGCGAGTTGGAGATAATGTTTTGGTTGGTGCAAATGCGGTCGTCATTGAAGGCGTGCAAGTTGGTGACGGTGCCGTTGTTGCTGCTGGTGCGATTGTCACCAAAGATGTACCGGCAAACACGGTGGTTGCTGGTGTACCTGCCAAAGTAATCAAAACAATTGATGAACAAACCCAACAAAAAACCGCTTTAATTGATGCACTAAGGAGTCTTTAATGACAGTTTCCGAAGCAGATATACAAACATTTCGGCGTGAATTACACCAAATACCAGAACTAGCTTTAGCCGAATTTCAAACACATGATTATTTGCTCAAAAAAGTTCAGTCATGGCAGACTGATTTTATGACCATAAGAGAGGTACCTGAGCTACCGACAGCTTTGTTAGTAAGATTTGAGGGTTCCCATCCTAAAAGAACAATTGGTTACCGATCAGATATTGATGCTTTGCCAATTACAGAAGATACGCAGCTACCATTTTCTTCAATACACGATGGTCGCATGCATGCCTGTGGGCATGATGTTCACATGAGTTTGGCTTTGGCCATTACTAAATATTTCAGTGAACATCAGCCAGAAGATCATGTCATTATCTTTTTCCAACCAGCAGAAGAAGAAAAGAGTGGTGGAAAATTAGCTTATGAACTGAATTTATTTGAAGGGCAATGGCGCCCCGATGAATTCTATGGTATTCATGATCAACCTGATTTACCTGCTGGTACTTTGAGTACGTTAGCAGGCACTTTATTTGCTGGTACTGCTGAGTTAAAGGTGGATGTCATTGGTCAAGGCGGTCATGCAGCCTATCCTCACTTGGTTCATGATCCAATTGTAGGCGCCGCGGAGTTGATCACAACGTTACAAACAGTTGTTTCGCGTGGTGTTGATCCAATTGAAGGCGGGGTTGTCAGTATTGGCACAATCCAAGGTGGCTTCGCAAATAACGTTATTCCAGATCGTGTTCATTTGGAAGGTACAGTACGTAGCATGACATTAGCTGGATTGAAAACGATGATGGCACGCATTCAAAAAATAGCTGATGGTATTGCGTTAGCCAATGATTTGACTATCGAAGTGTCTTTGGAAAGTGGCAGTTATTTGCCAGTGGAAAATGATCCGAAATTGGCTGAAAACTTGATCAATTACATGACGGAAGATGACAATATCAACTTTGAATTAGCCAAACCGGCTATGACGGGCGAGGATTTTGGGTATTTATTACAGCATATTCCTGGCGTGATGTTGTGGTTAGGCGTAAATGATTCCCATCCACTTCATAGTGCCAAGCTTAACATTGATGAAGCAGCACTGATGTCCGGATTTTTGGCCCTTAAATCCTTTTTAGTTTATCGCATGACGCAAGGAGATTGAAAATGTACGAAAATATTCGTTTAATCACCGCAATTGTAACACCGTTTACAGCCAATGACAGTATTGATTATAACGCGTTGGATGGTTTGATAGAACATCTGCTGCAACATGGTACGCAAGGTTTTGTTGTTGCAGGTACAACAGGCGAATCTCCCACATTAACTCACGAAGAAAAGCTGGCTTTAACCACGCATATTGTCCAACAAGTCAGCGGGAGTGCGTTAGTAATTGCGAATGCTGGCTCTAATAATACTAAAGAGTCTGTTATGGCAGCGCGCGAATTAAGTGCTATTGCAGGCGTTGATGGTATTTTAGCGGTTACACCTTACTATAATAAGCCAAGTCAGGCAGGCATGATTGCTCACTTTGAAGCCATTGCAGACGCTTCGAGCAAGCCAGTCATGCTTTACAATATTCCGGGCCGCACCGTGGTTGGTTTGACAATAGACAGTGTTTTAAAGCTTGCAAAGCATCCAAACATTAACGCTATTAAAGAAACAACTTCGGTTGATTTAATTGCAGCTGAAGTTGCTGGTACGACTGATTTCTCAGTTTATACTGGTGAAGATGCGATGACCTTATCTGCTTACGTTGTGGGTGGGGCGGGAACTATTTCAGTCGCTTCACACATATATGGTGATGAGATGACGGCACTATTTAAAGCGATGGCGACAAATAATTGGCAAGAAGCTGGTCGATTGCAACGCTACCTGACGCCAAGAATGAATGCGCTATTTGCTTATCCATCTCCAGCACCAGTAAAAACAAAACTGGCAGATCTTGGTCTGATAAGAGAAGATGTTCGATTGCCAATTTTAGCCTTGGCTGAAGCTGAAAAAGCACATCTGAATGATTTATTGGAGAACTCATGACAAAAATTATTTTAGCAGGTGGCTTCGGCAAATTAGGTGAGGCGATTCAAAATGGTCTCAAGGCCGATTATGAAATTGTTGGCATTTTAAGTGGGCATCAGCATGATAGTGACATACCAGTTTGGACATCTCTTGAAGATATTGATGTATCAGCAGATATCTGGCTTGATGTGAGCACACCAGCGACCGTATATGAGAACGCCCAGTATGCAATTGCTCATCATATGGCATTAGTCATTGGTGCGACAGGATTAAGCGATGCGCAAGTTGCTCACCTTAAAGCTTCAGCGACAAATGGTATTTTAATTGTCCCAAACTTTAGTTTGTCAGCTGTATTGTTAATGCAATTTTCAAAAACGGCTGCGCAATATTTTCCAGATGTAGAAATTGTTGAAGCGCATAATCCCAAAAAAGTGGACTCACCCTCTGGCACGGCTAAACAAACTGCACGGATGATTGCGAGTTCACGACGTGAGGCACCAACGCAGACAACGCTGGGTGAAGCACGTGGCGAAAGAGTTGATGATGTGCCTGTGCATGCGATGCGTTTACCAGGTTACATTGCGCAACAAACAGTGTACTTTGGCGGTATTGATGAGCAACTTACATTGTCACAAAGCACAACAAGTCGTGCTGCGTTTGTGCCAGGTGTCATTATGGCATTAAATGCTGTTACAAAATTAGATCATCTCGTAATTGGACTTGACCAGTTATTAGACTAAAAAAGTTACTTCAGTGATGAACCGAAGTAACTTTTTTTATTGATTATAAACACCATCGGCGATATCAGCCAAAGTATCACGAGAAGGGATAAAGAAAAGTTGACCTGATAAAATATCTGAAAATGTGAGTAAATAATCAGACTGTTCTACCATATTTGTTAGCATGCCTTTGGTAACTGACCAATAGCGTGAATACCCAATGAAGTAAGTACCGGTGTTGCCTAAAGCTGGATCTGAAAATGGTACATTCATGCGAACAATTTTTTGTTCTTCGCCATTTTTTTCAAATTTAGAAGCAACGTTGTGAGCGTTCTTGAATTTGTCATCATCTTCTAATTCTAGATCGGTAAATTTTTCACGTCCTATTGCTTTTTCTTGGGTTTCATTATTGAGATGTCCCCAAAAATCCATATTGTGATGCCACTTTTGGGCAAAAGCATAAGAACCGTTGATGAATTTAGGATCTTCCTCACCAATGAGGGCATAACCAGCAGCATCTTCAACGGCCGGCGCTTCCGTACCATCAATAAAACCAATGATTGCACGTCCCTCAAAATATCGGAATCCCTTAGTTTCATCAACAACATCAGTGATATTTTTTAGAAAACGCATAAATTGTGTTTGCGCTTCATAGACAACAGCTTCATTACTAGCGCGTATGTGGAAAAAAAGATCGCCAGTTGAAGCAGGCATTTCGTATTCTGGACCCTTAACACCGCTGAATGTTTCTAATTCAGCAGGCTTAGGTTGATTTGGGAAAAGATATTCCCAAGCTGTTTCACTAAATCCAATGGCAACTTTCAAGCTTGATTCTGTTGCTAAATGAGAATCACGAATGCGTAACGAACGAATAATTGCCTGTGAACGGTCAGCAAATTCCTGAATCGCAGCTTGGGTCTTTGAGCGATCTATTCTCTTTAACTTGAGCACAGTGAATTGAACGTGCTCGCCAACATCTTTCCAAACATCTTGTGCTTTTAATGGATTAATTGTCATTTTTTCCCTCCAATTATTAATCTAGTGCTATCATACGCTAAATAATCATTTTAATCAATAATCATTCTAAATAACATTAGTTCTAATGTACCTATAAATCACATAAAATTCACATTTATCATGTAAAATAAACGTAAATAGGTAATAATATTAGTTTTATGATGATTAAGTAAGACTATTTTGCATTATTAACATTATAATAGCCAATATTGAGCAAGGAGAAGCGATATGGAAATTAGAATCATCGGCGCTAGTCATGCCGGCATAGCGTGTGCGTTACGCGCGAGGGAAGAAAATCCAGACAGTAACATTATCATTTATGAAAAGCAAAAAAGTATCGGTTTTGTAGCGCAAAGTATACCGCTCTATTTAGCTGGCGATAGTAATTTTTTGAAGTTATCAAGTTATACCACAATTGCTGAACTAGAAGAAAAGCATATTACGGTTAAAACACAAACTGTGATTGATGCTGTTGATCTCAATCATAAGTCAATTCACTATGTTGACACGGTTTATGATGTAACCAAGGAGGATCATTTTGATAAATTAGTCATTGCGACTGGCTCATATCCCAGTCTGTCCTTAGTCCAAGATGGTTTTTTGGATAAACTATATGTTATCAAAAAATTTGAAGATGCGGTCAAAATTAAACAATTAATGGCTGAAAGTCGGAGTTGTATTGTGATTGGTGGTGGCGCTATTGGCATTGAAATGGCTAAAATTTTGAGTGAATTGAAAATTGATACCACAATCATTCATTCTTCAGATTTCATCTTAAACCGATATTTGGATAAAGAAATTGCGCTTGATATGCAAAATGCATTGGTAGAAAATGGCGTTAAAATTATCACAAATACTTTGATTACGAGCATTGACGAGGAAATTCTACAAGATAACAATCGGAAAATTAGTCGTGTCAGGACGGCTGATGGTCAACATTTTGAGGCTGACGGTATTATTTATGCAACTGGGTTTAGACCCAATTCGTTTTTAGTTGCTGATCAAGTTGCACTGGGTGATCGCGGCGCGATTATTGTAGACGATTACATGCAAACGAGTCATCCGGATGTCTATGCCGTTGGTGATTGTGCGACAACCAAGCTAACCAACGTGAAGGAACCAACTTATGTGCCACACGCGAGTGATGCTATTCGCCAAGGAGACGTTGCAGGCGTTAATTTGGCCGGCAATAGTGTGAAATTGAAAAATTCACAAGGTACGTACAAACTTAATTTTGATCGTGATATTTCGTTGTGTATGTCTGGTTTGACAAACGAAAAGGCGAAGCGAGAAGGTTTTGATAGCGATGTTGTCTCTATCAGAGATCAGTATGTTAGTGGCAATGGTTTCTTTGAAGCTTACTTGGTTTATGAAAAAGAGACGCACAAAATATTAGGTATCCAGTGTAAAGGATCAGCCTTTGAGGTTGGCGCGCAAGCAGAGATTATTTCGCTAGCCATCCAAAATAATTTAACGGTTGAAGACCTTCAATACAGTGATTTTTATTTCAAACATGGCTTCAATAATCCTAGAAGTTTCACGCAAATTCTTGCTGATACGATTCGCCAAAAAGAAAGAGCCGTCAAGTAAAGTTGGCGTTGGAAAGGAGTGCTGACAATGGTAACAAACCAGAAGATTAGCGAGTTAGACTATTGCTATGTGTCATGGGAACTTTTGCAAGAATTAGAAAAAAACGCCTTTTCCAGAAATGAGTGTATCAGAGCATTTAAAAAAGAGTCAAACGACAGACAATCGCTGATTACAAGTGTTGTGGCATTAATTTTACCAATGATTTTATTGGGAAGCATTGTGTTTTCTAATCGCGCAGCAAGTTTAATGTATGGCAGCACTGGCACGACTGAAAATATTTGGACGCGGGTTGTTGGATTATTAATGTTGTCGGCCTTTTTATTCTTAATCGTCTATATGTTGTCAAAAGAATTGTCAAAATATAAGGCTTTTAGGCCAATTAAAAAATTAATTAATCAAGATTTAGAGGCAAACTTACGATTAGAAGTTGATGCAATTGATCAGAAAGCTTCAAAAATTGTCAACGATTCGATACTTAAGGACTCAAAGATTCCAGAAAAATTTCTGTCATCTGAGTTTTTACTGGTCATTATCAAATATATGGAAAGTGGGCAAGCATCATTTATTAAAGAAGCGGTATATGCTTTACAACTCGACCTTAAAAATACAGGCTATTATGCCAATATTTTCCCAAAAGAGACGCTTTTACAATTGGAAAAGAAGTATCTGTTGAACCGTAATGATAACTTGGCACAAAAAATTGAATTGGCTGAAAAAAATGACTGACAAAAATATACAATCCAATACTAAGCAATTTAGTCAAGAAAGTGTTTTTATTGCGGTTGATGATAAGGTCTCAAATACGCAAGATGTGAAAAATTTTGTGCAAGATGATTTTTTTGACAAAGGACACTGGGAACTTAAATTACGACAATTCGGCATCAATTTTGCTTTCTTAATCGTACTCGTGTTGCCAGTCTTGATATTGTTTGATTCACTACAAAATGGTCGCTTTTGGCAATCATTGTATCATTGGCATTATCAAGATGGGTTTGATCTTACTAAATTCTTACAAGCTTCAATCTTAATTGCGATAGTCGTTGTGTTGGTATGCAGTTTGGCATTTTTGGTACGAAATAATTATCGTGAACAGAAAATATATCCGAATCAAATGACGTATAATGACGATAAACTTCAGGCGCGAAAGTCAGTCATGAATGAGCTTTACACGAGTAGATATGGCGATAAAAGCTTTCGTGAATCAACGAAATATTATGCTGTTAATGAAGAACAAAATATTGATGATCACCTAATTAGTGACTTATTTAAGGAAAGTGGGGTAGAAATTAAATGAAGCAAATTCTGACAGTTTTTGTGCAAATTTTGACCCTATATCCGATTATCGGCGCTATTGCTTGGACTATTGGTGGTATTTTTTATCGCACAGTGTACGTTGGTAAAATTTTGGATCGTGATTTTAAAAAAATTCGAGTTGAAAAAGAGCCAATGATTACAATCATGATTCCTTGCCATAATGAAGAAATGGTTATTGAAGATACGATTGATTATTTAATGAACGATTTGGAATATCATAATTATGAAGTGCTGGTTTGTGATGATGGCTCAACTGATACAACCCCTGAAATTTTGTCTAGACTAAGTGTTAAATATGAGAAGTTACGTGTTTTACGTGTCAATAAGAATAAGGGTAAAGCACATGCTTTTAATATCGGGTTATCTTTTTGTCGTGGGGACTATATTTTGAGTAACGATGCGGATACGGTGTGTGCGCCAGATGGGCTTTGGAAGTACATGAATTATTTTTTGCGCCCTGGTGGTCAAAATGTTGCTGCCGTCACAGCAAACATAGATGTCCAAAATCGGTCTTTACTATTGGAAAAATCACAAACCGTTGAGTTTTCCAGCATTGTGGGTATTATTAAAAGATCACAGCTTGGTGTTCTTGGCAGTATGTATGCTTATTCAGGTGCAAATACAATGTATCGCAAGGACGCTGTGCTTGATTGTGGCGGATTACGTCAGGATCGTGCAACCGAAGACATATCGATAGCTTGGGATCAACAATTTAACGGATGGCAAGGCATTTTTGCGCCAGATATACTATGTTACATCAACGTGCCTAGCACGCTGAGCATGTTATATAGTCAAAGGAAAAGATGGGCCAAAGGTGGCACAGAAGCTTGGATTACCAATTTTACTCGTATTTTTAAGCATCCAATTCGACATGTTTCAAAAATTGTTTTGTTAATAGATCAGACAGGCAGTATCATTTGGAGCTTTTATTATTTAATCTTTACCACTTGGTTAGCGTTAAGATTACTGTATTTTCTTTTTACCAACGATACTGAGCAATTAGTTCATACGTTGGATATTGCGTTTGTCTTCTCGGCATTCATCTCGATGGTTGGCATCTGGCAATTAGTGGCATCATTAGCGCTTGATAATCACGGTGCAAAATTAAAATATCTCCTATTTGCACCCATGTATATGGCATGGTATTGGCAAATGAACGCCATTACAATAGTTGTTACTTTTATTCCAGCCCTGAAAAGCGTCTTGGGATTATCTGGGCAAGGGACATGGGTTAGCCCAACTAGAACAAAAATGAAAAAATAAATTTGGAGGTAGTCATGATTTTGCTAGGAGCAGTGCCACAATTGACCCAAAATACACAGATTAATTTTTGGGTGAGCGTTGCTGTACTTGTATTGTGCTTTTTTGGTATGATATTAACCAGTATAGTATGCAATCAAAATCGTCGAGAGTGGTATCAAAAAAGAAATGAAATCACGCAGAAACATTATTATCTGGTAAATAAAGATTTTATTGTTAGCGTCTTTGTAATGGTGCTATCTTTTCTTTTTTTTATTTTGATGTTTGTGACTTTTGCTGCTCACTTGATGAATTGAACTTATATTGTTTTTTAGGCTGATTTTGGTTGACAGAGGAGAAATATCACATCGTTATGAAAATAATAACCAAAATTTCAGTTCAAAAACAAGCTGGTCGATACAACATTGATTTAGATAATCAATTTGCGTTTGGTGTATCTGAGAGTGTTCTGATTAAATACGGATTAGCGAAAGGGCGTGAGCTGGATGATGACTTGATTGCTGATATTAAATTGAGCGACGAAGTTGCGAAAGCAATGCGCGTTGCCCTGAACTATCTTGGTCATTCGCTTCGGACAATAAAACAAGTTCAGCTAAAAATGAACGATAAAGACATACCTGAACAAGTGCAATCACAAGTGATCAGTCAATTAGAGGCGCAACATTACCTTGATGACCTTAATTACGCCATGCATTATGTTGCCACTAAAAAAACAATTAGTCCAAAGGGTCCAATTGTTATTAAAATGGCGCTTAAACAAGCAGGTGTCTCTGATAGCGACATTGAAGAAGCATTGGCAACCTACACCGTTGAGGAACAAATCATCATTGCAACACAAATCGCCCAAAAAGCAGCTGTTACGTATAAACGAGAATCAATGCGCAGTAAGCAACAAAAAATCATTACGGCACTCGCTACAAAAGGTTTTTCTTTTGATATGGCACAAAATGCGGTTAGTCATTTAGAGGAAGAAAATGATGATCAGTCAGAGCTAGAAAATATTCAACGAGAAGCTGATAAATTATGGCGACGCTATCATCGTGACGATAATTCAAAACGCCAATTTAAAACGAAAAAAGGTCTCTACGCAAAAGGATACACTTCTGATTTAATTGATAGCGTATTGGCTAATTTAATGCTGGAAGACGACTAGTAAATTGTGGTATACTGAAATAGAAATTCGGTGTTAGAAGAGTAGGTAGCGTTATGAGCGTTGATAAACCAGGTCGCGGGCCACGCGAAGGTGATTTCATCACGATCAAAAGCTATAAGCACGACGGCTCGTTGCATCGAACTTGGCGCGATACCATGGTTTTAAAGACCAGTGAGAACGCGATTATTGGCCTAAATGATCATACTTTAGTGACTGAAGACGATGGTCGGCGTTGGGTGACACGTGAACCAGCCATTGTTTATTTCCACAAAAAGTATTGGTTTAACATCATTGCGATGATTCGTGATAATGGCGTATCGTATTATTGTAATTTAGCATCTCCTTATGTATTGGATAAAGAGGCGCTTAAATATATTGACTACGATCTTGATGTTAAAGTGTTTCCAGATGGCGAAAAACATTTACTAGACGCTGACGAATACGCAGCTCACAGTAAGAAATGGCATTATCCACCAGAAATCGATAAGATTTTAAAAGCACATGTCAAAATTTTGGTTGATTGGATTAACGCTGGCACGGGTCCGTTTTCGCAGGGTTATGTAGATGTTTGGTACGCAAGGTATCAGTATTTGATGCAACAGCGGTTGAAAGATCGTCGTTGAAATAAAGCATTTGATTATTTGAATGCTTTTTTGTTTGGTCATTTATATGCAAACAAAAAGGCTCAATTTGATTAAATAGAGCCTAAACGATTACTTATCTTTATCCATTTCCTCAAATTCGCCATCAAATGTCGATGGGTCTTGTTGCGTTTGATGATTCATGTGCGGTTGAATAAACCTCTGGCGAATCCAGAAAGCAAATGCAATCAATAAAATAAAACCGACGACCGCCCAGAAGTTTTTCACGATAAAAGCTAGTAATAAGATAATCACGATGGCGAAAATGAGTCGCGAAACAACACCGAATGTATTAACGAACATAAAAGTGATTAAATAAATAAAAGCTATCAAAATAAAGAATGGGACTAATAGAATACCAAGCATTGGTTGTTCTCCTTACATAACTAATTGTTGTCATTTTAACATAGGACTATTAAAAATGATATGTATATAGAACAGTTCATATGAGCAACGAAGGTTATAATCTGTTAAAATGGGTACTATGAAAACGTTAAAAACACATTATTTAATTGCACCAGTAACCACGATATTATTGACAGTAACAATTGTTGTTTTTGTGATTGAGCTGGTCGTCAGTGGTGGGACAACCGACAATAGCTATTTTTTGGTCCAAGTAGGTGCTAAATGGGGACCTTATATCAAGGACGATTCGCAATATTGGCGTTTAATCACGCCTATATTTTTGCACGCTGGTTTTATGCATATTGTCACTAACATGCTGACTTTGTGGTTTATTGGTCCAATAGCAGAAGACGCTTTTGGTAGCCGTAAGTTTTTGGGATTATACTTTTTTTCCGGTATTTCAGGTAATATTTTTTCGTATTTATTTTCGCCAAATACGATTTCAGTTGGTGCCTCGACAGCATTATTCGGCTTATTTGGTGGCTTGATGATATTTGCTTATCAGTTCCGTCATGACCCCAACGTAAGGGCATTAGGATCAATGATGGGATTGTTTATTTTATTGACATTGTTGTCAAGTTTTTCTGCCACAAATATTGACCTTTGGGGGCATTTTGGCGGCTTCATTGGTGGTGTAATGTTTGCCATGATTTTTGGTTTTTATAGTCGTAACGGCAAATTCAGCTGGCATGTTCGGCTAGTGATGGTATTACTGACAGTGCTTTTAATCGGATTAACTGTCTTTATGGGAGTAAGATCATGAAAACTTTTTATGATGTTCTACAATATTTAAAAGAATTCGGTGTGTATATTCATGTTGGTAAGCGGCTGTGGGACATCGAAATGGCTGCTTTAGAAGTCGATAATTTATATAAAGCCGATATTATACAACCAAAAATGTATGCAACAATGAAAGTCATTTTGGCACACGAACATCGATTGGAACTTGAAAGTCCCAGTGATTGACTATCATTGTTTTTTTTAGACTGTGAAACCGCTTGCACTTGGCTAGTCATATCTGTTAGAATGAGTAGGTAATCAATTCATACGGAGGAAATATGTTGTCCTCATTGAGGCTGTCCAGTGAACTTGCAGTCATTAAATCGGGCAACATTATTATAATTATCATGGCAAAAGATAAACTTATCGGTGTCGATCTTGGTGGTACAACTATCAAGTTTGCAATTTTGACAGATCAAGGTGAAATTCAGCAAAAATGGTCAATCAAAACAAATATTCTAGATGATGGTGCTCATATTGTTCCAGATATTGTGGAATCAATTAATCACCACCTTGATTTGTATCAACTGGATCATGATCGTATTATCGGTATTGGCATGGGAACGCCAGGCACTGTTAATCGGGTTACTGGTACGGTAACGGGTGCTTTTAACCTTAATTGGAAGACTGAGCAACCAGTTAAAGCAGATATTGAATCTGGTACTGGATTTACATTGACGATTGATAATGATGCTAACTCAGCAGCGCTTGGCGAAGCTTGGAAAGGTGCTGGAAACAACGATGATGAAGTGTCGTTTGTAACATTAGGCACTGGTGTTGGTGGTGGTTTGGTTGCAAATGGTCAGCTGATTCACGGTACAGTAGGTGCCGGTGGTGAGGTCGGTCATATGGTCGTTGAGCCAAATGGTTATTTGTGCACCTGTGGTAATCGTGGTTGCTTGGAACAATACGCTTCTGCGACAGGTGTCGTTCATTTGGCACAAGATTTGGCGGAAGAATATGTTGGTAACTCAAAGCTGAAAAAGATGATTGATGATGGTGAAGAAGTGACATCAAAAATTGTCTTCGACTTGGCAAAAAACGGAGACTTTTTAGCTAATGAAGTTGTCAACAAAGTGTCATATTATCTCGGATATGCTACGGCAGCAATGTCAAATATTTTGAACCCATCTGCAATTGTTATTGGCGGTGGTGTAGCTGCTGCTGGCGAATTTCTGCGAGCTCGTGTCGAAGAAAATTGGAAGGTGTTTGCATTTCCAACAGTTCGTAATTCAACACGCGTGAAATTAGCCGAATTAGGGAATGATGCTGGTGTAATTGGCGCAGCAAGCCTTGCACGTGCATAAATAAAAAAAGACAAATCAGTATGCAACTGATTTGTCTTTTTTTGCGTATAACAAAATATGTGAGTTGAACGTCGATTATTATAAAATTTTTTAACGCTTAAAATGCGATTATATCAGTATTCTATAGAGAAGATGGCAATAGAGGACACTTTTTGTCCTACTCTTATGCAAAAAATAGTTGTACCATTTTAACTATAACAATTTAGAAAAGCACTGGAGGCAATCGTTTAGTAATGAGCCATATGATAGAACTTGATAGTTTACCCAATCTAACAATCATTAAGAAAAGTGGGGAAGAAACAGAATTTTACGCATACAAAATCAATTTTATTTTAACAAAGCTTAATCTGTCTAATCACATTATTGATGTGATTAAGCATGATTTTTATCAATATTTGGATTCTAAAGTCAGTGTGACAACTTCCGAAATTCGCAATCTATTGTGTTCGTTACTCACAAATTATGAACAATTGGATGCTGTTAACGAATATGAGGCATACTATCAGACTGAGAAACAAGACTTTGCAGATGCCGCTAATGTCCAAAAAAGAATTGAAAAACTATTTTCACGAGATGAAGCAGTTGTGCATGAAAATGCAAATAAAGATAGTCGTGTGTTTAATACCCAACGCGATTTGGAAGCGGGGGCAGCTAGTCGAGCCTTGGGACTACAAATGTTACCGCCACTTGTTGCTAAGGCACATTTACGCGGCGATATTCATTGGCATGATTTAGATTATTCACCTGTGACACCAGCAACAAATTGTTGTTTAATCGATTTTGATAATTTGCTGACGAATGGTTATAAAATAGGCAATGCGTGGGTAGATTCACCACATTCTATTCAAACAGCGACAGCACAGATGGCACAAATTATTGCTAATGTCGCTTCGTCGCAGTACGGTGGTTGTTCAGCAAATCGTATTGATCAATTATTGGCACCATACGCGCAGATGAATTATGACAAACATATTGTTGAAGCCGAACAATGGGTAGTTGCTGACAAAAGTGACGCCTACGCTAAAGAAAAAACACGCAAAGATATTTATGATGCGATGCAGGCTTTGGAGTACGAGATTAATACAATGTACTCATCACAAGGACAAACACCATTTACCACCGTTAATTTTGGATTGGGAACTAGTTGGCTTGAACGTGAAATTCAAAAAGCAATTTTGAATATCAGAATTAAGGGATTAGGAAAAGAAAAGCGAACTGCTATTTTCCCAAAGTTGATTTTCACATTAAAAAAAGGATTAAACTTTGCTCCTACTGATCCAAATTACGACATTAAGCAATTGGCGCTTGAATGTTCAACGAAGCGGATGTACCCAGATTTGTTAATGTATGACAAAATTGTTGAACTAACTGGCAGTTTCAAAACACCAATGGGTTGCCGATCGTTTCTACAAGGCTGGCAAGATGAAAATGGTGTCACAGTTAATTCTGGCCGAATGAATTTAGGGGTTGTTTCGGTGAATTTGCCACGTATTTCTCTATTTGCGAAAGGTGATATGGCACTATTTTGGGAAATTTTTGATGAAAAAATGGCGCTATGCCATGAAGCTTTATCGTATCGGATTGAAAGAACAAAAGAAGCTGTTCCTGAAAATGCACCATTGCTCTACATGTACGGCGCATTTGGGAAAAGACTCAAGGCAACTGATAAAGTTGATGAAGTGTTTAAGAATGGACGTGCTACAATTTCATTGGGCTATGTTGGATTATACGAAACATGCTTAACTTTCTTTGGACCAAATTGGGAAAAAAATCCCGAAGCACATACGTTCGCTGAAGAAATTGTGAAAAAGATGCACAAGTATTGCCAACAGTGGGAAGCGGAAAGTGGGTATCATTATAGCCTATACTCGACACCGGCGGAATCACTAACAGATACATTTTGCCATCTCGACAAGCAGAAATTTGGGGATGTGCCTGATATTACAGATAAAGATTATTATACTAATAGTTTTCATTACGACGTTAGAAAGCATCCAACGCCGTTTGAAAAAATAAGTTTTGAAGAGACGTTCCCAAAATATGCGTCGGGCGGATTTATTCATTATTGTGAATATCCTAACTTGAAACAAAATCCACAAGCGTTAGAATTAGTTTGGAATTGGGCTTATGATCATGTCGGTTATTTGGGCACTAACACTTGTATTGATAAATGTTTTAAATGTGGATTTGCTGGTGAATTTAAAGCCACTGCTCGAGGATTTATGTGCCCTGAATGTGGGAACCATGATCCAGCGCTCTGCGATGTTGTCAAGAGAACTTGTGGTTATCTTGGTAATCCGCAACAACGGCCCATGGTTCATGGGCGACATATTGAAATTATTTCGCGTGAAAAGAATATGACCAAGGAGATGATCGAGCATGCCGCGATCTATGCGAAAACCAAACAATCCGATGCCAAAAGAATGGACGGCGCAGAAGTATAGTCAAAACTATATCGCTGACTACAAGGCTTTTAATTTCGTTGATGGCGAGGGGGTGCGTTGTAGCCTTTACGTGAGTGGCTGCCTGTTTCTGTGCCCTGGTTGTTATAACGTTGCTGCTCAAAATTTCCATTTTGGACAACCTTACACGCAAGCATTAGAAGACCAAATTATTGAAGATTTAAGTCAAGATTATGTTCAAGGTTTAACTTTATTGGGTGGAGAGCCATTTCTCAACACGGATGTGTGTCTAAAACTGTGTCGCCGAGTTCGTCAAGAGTTTGGTCATTCAAAAGATATATGGTCTTGGACAGGCTACACTTGGGATGAATTGCAAAACGAAACCTATGATAAAGCGCGTTTATTGTCGTTAATTGATATTTTGGTTGATGGTCGTTTTTTGGAAGAAGAAAAGGACTTAACATTACAATTCAGAGGTAGTGCCAATCAACGAATCATTGACGTACCCAAGTCATTGGCATCCGAGCGAGTTGTAATTTGGGACAAATTGGTGAAATAATGGCGTCACACAAAAAAGCATAATGATTTATCTGTGTTGATGAATCATTATGCTTTTTTGTGTCAAACTGAAAATGTCGTTGTACAAGTAATATTAAAAGATTTAGTCATCATTTTTAGATTGATAGTGATTTGATTTTATGGCATTATAGCAAAGTTAAGCAAACGTTTTGGCATTTTCAGGAGATATCAAATCTTTTGTCTTAACAACAAACTGTTGGCGTAAATTTTTGAAATGAGTTGTCAGAGATTCTTTTGAAAAATTCGTTAATAGACTTGTTTCAAGTGTACTTGAGTCATCAATCACAATCGCCACACTATATTTATTCAGTAACTGCCAAGCTAATTTTTGGTCTGCCTTTAGCGCATCAATGACCTCTTGACTCATCCGATTTGTCAAAAAGTCGTCGAGATTAAGGCCAACTTGTGTGGCGATGCTTGTAATCAATGAGAGAGAGTATGGCTGTTTTTTGGTAATTAAAGCACTTTGTAAAGACAATAAAAAAGGTCGCGCCTTTTTGTTACCTTCAATTTGTGCTGCTTTAAAATCAAGAATCACACGATAAGTTAAGGATTCCTTGTCATAAGGCATATCCATTATCGGTAGCGCTTGCTCACCTTGGATTAATTTAGCGCTTACTTGTTCATTGATGAGAGGAATAAAGCGTAAGCGCGTTTTTTGAAAAAATGTATGGGTGAGCTTTTCAAGGCATTCTTCGGCTACTAAACAGTTATCTGATAAAGGATTTGCGAAGTGGTAAATGTCGATCATGGTGTTTCTCCTACGTAAAACAATTTAAATATCCAAGATATTAGTATAACCGTCAATATTGGGATTGACAAATGATAGGCTCAAAAATATGTTAAAATGTAATAGTGATGTTTTAAATTGTATAAAAGGGGTAGTAATATGGATTGGAAAATCTTTTTTACACCATACGTTCAAACTGTATCAGAATTAAAAGTTAAATTACGCGGATTACGTGATCAATATGAAAAAAATGGTGAGGATTCACCAATTGAATTTGTGACAGGTCGTGTCAAATCGCAGGCCTCTATTGAAGAAAAAATTGTGCGACGTCATCTAGACGAAAGTCGCTTGTCGCTTGATTTACAAGATATCGCCGGTGTACGAATTATGACCAAGTACGTGGAAGATATCTACACTGTGGTCGATTTGCTAAGACAACGTACGGATTTTCAAATTTTAGAAGAGCGAGATTATGTGACTAATGCCAAGCCGTCAGGCTACCGGTCATATCATATCGTCATTGAATATCCTGTTCAAATGTATAGTGGTGAACTGAAAGTATTAGCAGAAATTCAGGTTCGCACAATGGCTATGAATTTTTGGGCAACAGTTGAACATGATTTACGTTATAAGCATGGCGAATTAAGTGATAATTTGGCCGATCGTCTTACCAAGCTATCAGAATCAACATTTGCTTTAGACCAAGAATTAAGTGAAATAAGAGCAGTAGAATGAAGTATGCTATTTTCAACAATGAAGATGTTAGCAGTCGTGTTGTTGCCAAAAATCTTGCTTTAGAAATGCGCAAACATGGTTTAACTGTTGATAATGAAGAGCCTGATATTGTCGTTTCCGTTGGTGGGGATGGCACGCTTTTGGGCGCTTTTCAGCACTATGTTAATCAAATTGACCATGTTAGGTTTGTTGGCTTACATACCGGACATTTGGGCTTTTATACAGATTGGTTAAGCACGGAATTAGACCAACTAGTAGACAGCTTAAGTCATGATAACGGGCAAAAAGTTAGTTATCCGTTGTTAGAACTGACTGTTATTCAAACAACTGGAGAAAAAAGCCACTATTTGGCACTGAACGAAGCCGTCATTAAGCAACCGCTCGGCACGCTAGTTGCCGATATTTATTTGGGTGGTGAAGTTTTTGAGCGTTTTAGGGGTGATGGTATCGCTGTGGCGACACCGACAGGTTCAACTGCCTACAACAAAGCTAATGGTGGCGCTGTTTTGCACCCTGCTTTGCAGGCAATTCAAATGTCGGAAATTGCCTCCATTAACAATCGTGTTTTTAGAACGTTAGGATCGCCACTGATTGTTCCTCGTGATCAAGAAATTGTAATGAGACCGCAGAGTAACAATTTTTTGGTGATGTATGATCAGGGAGAAATTGCCAGTGATCATATTTTAGAATTGCGATTTAGAGTGTCTGAAAAATGTGTTCATTTTGCTAGATATCGTCACGTTGATTTTTGGTGTCGCGTACAAAATGCCTTCATCAATGACATTGAATAAATATTTTAAATTTTTTAGGAGAAAAATACACGTCGACAAATGATGTGTATGATAAGAATATGCAGTTTACTTGGACTTATACTGGATCAGAAGCGCGCAAAGTGCGTACGTTTCTGCAAAAACATGGCGTTTCCCACCGTATGTTTAGTCAAATGAAACATAATGGTGGGGCGATTTTGGTCAATGAAAAGCCAGTTTATACGTCTGATTATTTAAAAGATGGGGATAAAGTGACGATTGTGATGCCGGTAGAAGAGAGTAATGACCTCGTCGTACCTGATTACAAGCCTCTGAACATTATTTTTGAAAATGAGCATTGGCTGGTAGTTGATAAGCCCTATGGGGTTACGACAGTGCCAGGTCATGCTGATCGGCTACACACATTGGTTAATCAAGTTAAGGGCCATTTAGAACAAATTGAGGCACAAGATTTGGTACCTCACGTAGTGACACGACTGGATCGGGATACATCAGGCATTGTTTTGTTGGCAAAACATCGATTCGCCCATGCTGTTTTAGATCAACAATTGCAAGATCATACCGTGGAAAAATTTTATTTGGCCTATCCGTCTGGCATTATATCAGATGATCACGGAGATATTAACGCCCCAATTGGTCGTGTTGAGGGTGATTTTATTAAGCGTGAAGTTCGTGAAGATGGTAAGCCGTCGCGGACAGAGTACTGGGTTGAACGTTGTTATGATGAGAATGGGCAACACCCAATGACGCGTGTCAAGGTACAATTGCACACTGGTAGAACGCATCAAATACGGGTTCATTTTGCAAATATTGGGCACCCATTAGTAGGTGATGATCTTTATAATGGCCCCCTCTGGTATGGGCTCCAACGTCAGGCGCTACATGCCTATCATATGAAGTTTTATGATCCATTTATCGAAGATTTTCGTGAATTTAACACAAAATTACCCGAGGATCTCAAGACATTAAGGGATATTGACTAAGCTTGGAAGAAACTGCAGAACAATTACAAAAAACTATTGCTCACTTGGCTGATTTGCTTCATTCGGGTCAAGATGAGGATTTTGTTGTCTCATTTAAAGCGTTGCATGATTTTGAAATGGGTCAGGTTTATAGTGGGTTACCTGAACAAATGCGAGCCGTTGCGTGGCGTTTACTAGATGACGAAACTTTGGCAGATGTTTTCGATAATTTGGATGCGGATGATGACGACATTGGAGAATTACTCCAAGAAATGCCGCCGCAAAAAGCGACTGAAATTTTACGCAACATGTACGCCGATAATGAGGCGGATGTCTTGCAAAATCTACCATCTCGTTTGGTTGCAACGTATTTGAGCTTGATGCCTAAAGCGGAAGCAGATGAAATGCGTAAGCTAATTGATTATGACGATCAAACAGCGGGATCTTTGATGTCAACAGAGTATTTAGCTGTGACTGAGGATTTGCGAGTCGTTGAAGTGATGCGGTTGGTTAAACACCAAGCTGCTGAAGCTGAAGCAATTAGTTACGTTTATGTTTTGGATAACCAAAAACACTTGGTCGGCGTTATCTCATTGCGAGATTTGTTAACACACCCTGATGATATGCTGGTGTCAGACATCACTAATGATCGTATTATTAGTGTTAAAGCTGGTGATGATCAGCAAGATGTGGCACAAATTGTGGCTGATTATAATTTTCTTTCCATTCCGGTTACTGATGACAATGACTTGCTACTCGGTGTGATCACGGTTGATGATATTGTTGATGTTATTGACGAAGAAGCGGTTGAAGATTATTCAGGTTTGGCTGCCGTTAACGTTAGCCAGACAGATGATACACCTTGGCATTCAGCGATAAAACGTATTCCATGGTTGATTGCCTTGCTATTACTAGGTATGTCAACGGCGACATTGATTAGCTCGTTTGATGGTTTAGTCAAAAAAGCTTCCATTTTGGCTGTTTTTATTTCGCTAATTACTGGTACAGCGGGTAATGCCGGAACGCAGGCATTGGCGCTAGCGGTCCGTCGATTGGCGGTGGGAACTGATAATACAGCTTGGAAAAATTTTTGGAGCGAAGTACTGGCAGGATTATTAGTTGGTACCGCGACAGGTGCTTCAGTGTTTGCAATCGTGACAATTTGGAAACACAATTTTGAACTTGGATTAGCTGTGGGTATTGCTATGGCGATTGCAATTATGGTTGCTAATTTGGCAGGATATCTTGTTCCCGTGTTAATAGATAAATTAGGATTTGATCCGGCGGTTGCGAGTGGTCCATTTATTACAACGTTGTCAGATTTGACTTCAGTTTTAATCTATTTTAACGTCGCACAATTGTTTATTTCTCATTTTATTGGTAATTAAAAACGTATCGTCCAGAACTTGGATGATACGTTTTTTAGATAAATTAATCAAACATTGGTTTGATTTGAGCTGCAAATGAACCGTCGGGATCATTGACGAATTGTGCATAAGTCTGCCAGTAGCGGTCTGACAAAATGATTGGTTCGGCAATTTCATTAGGAATATAGTTGCGTGGAATTCCACCATTTTTTGCGCGTGGACCATCATAAGTTTTAGCAAAATCACTCATTTTTTTTTCGATCACTAAAGCTTGTGGACCAAACCAATTGACGGGTTCACGCTGAATTAGTTGATTATCAACTTCAAATAATTGCGCTTCCGATTCTATTTTAAAAGGATGAACTAAACTGACTAAGGTGAGCTGATTCTCTTGAATGTTAACAATTGCACCAGCCATTTCCGATGGTAAATGTGGTTGATCATTTTTATTGGCTGCAATCAGTAACTGACCAGTATAGGCAATTGTTAAAGTGGTCTTTTGACCTAAAAATATTGACAATAGGTCTTGTGGGCTTATACTAACGGCTTTCATGACTTAAATTCTCCTGCATCTTGAATATCAATGAAGCTAAATTTATCAAAATCAAACAATCCTTGGTCTGTTATTTTTAAACTCGGGATAACGGGTAAAGCCATAAATGAGAGCGTTAAGAAGGGATCAAATGGCACATCGCTGATTTTTGAAAAAGCTTTATCTAAAGCGCGATTTTGATCAATAGTCGTTTGATAATCTTGATCAGACATGAGGCCACCGATTGGAAGAGGCATTGCGGTCACTTGACCGTCGATCACGACAACTTGTCCACCACCGATTTTCTTTAAGGTTTCAGCAGCTAATAACATATCCTTGTCATCAACACCGGCAATAATGACGTTATGTGAATCATGCGCTACCGTTGAGCCGATTGCGCCGGCTTTCATGTTGAAGCCTTTAATGATCCCTAAACCATGTCCTAAGTCGTGTTAACGCTCAGCCACAACAACTTTAGCAAATGTTGTATTCGCCTTAAAATGATGATTAACGACTGGCACGTTTTCAGCGGTATGCTGAGTTGTAATATGGTGAGGCATAATATTGATAACATGTGCAGGCATATCGTCTGCCAGTGGCAAGATTAAATCACTAGCGGATAATGTGAAATTCAGAGACTGGTTTGCTAATGGTGTCACAGTTGAAAACTTATTTTCATACCAATGACCTTCGACCATGATTTCTTGAGCTTTGAATTGTGTTAATGAATCAAAAATAACCAAATCAGCAACGAAACCGTCTGTTAATGCGCCGACGTTCTTTAAGTTATGGGCTTTGGCGGCATTATAACTTGCCATAGTAAAAGCGATTTCCGGCGCAATACCATTTTGAAGTGCGAGGTTAATACTAAAATCAATTGACCCCTCATGTTGAATGTCACTGGCAGTTTTATCATCGGTGGCAAATGAAAAATGTGCGTGATTGGCTGTTGTAATAGCTGGTAAAATGGCTTCCTCATCACGTTCTACCGTGCCTTCACGCACAAAGACAGAAAATCCTGCATCGACACGTTCTAAAGCCTGAGCAGCGTTTTCACTTTCGTGATCGGTATCGATACCAACTTGACGATAAGTTGAAAGTTGTGCGCGGCTTAAACCAGCACCGTGACCATCAACGTGTTTACCTGCTGCTAAAGCGTCGTTGATTTTTTCGAGCATATCTGGGTCACCATTTGCGACGGCAGGATAATCCATCACTTCAGCTAGCCCATTTACTTCAGGAATGCTGTAAAAAGGCTTGAGAGCTTCGGCATGAAGTGTTGCTCCTGCGTGTTCAAAAGGCGTTGCAGGGACTGAGGATGGTAGCATATAGTGAATGTGAAGTGGTGTTTGCCGCGCTTCTTCGAGCATATATTGAATGCCTGAAATACCGGCTACACTAGCGATTTCATGCGGATCAGCAATGATACGAGTGACACCATGAGGTAGCACTAATTTGCCAAATTCACTAGGTGCAAGTAGAGAACTTTCAATATGAAGATGTGCGTCAATCAAACCGGGGACAATATATCGACCCCCGGCATCAAATGTGTGAGTTGCAGCAAGATCATCTCGTGGGCCACGATAAACAATTATATTATTGTCAATCCAAAGCTCAGTATCATCGAATTTAAGATTAAAAACATCCAAAATTTTTGCGTTTCGAATATGCCAGGTTACAATTTGTGTCACAATAGATCTCGCTTTCAAGTTTTATCTATCATACCATAATGGCAGACTTTGTATTTTGACACTACGTTGTTTTTTAATTATACCAATTATAAAAATAGGACTATACCAATTCTTGTTTATTGTTTGACAAATGGTTACAAAGACTGTAAAATAGCTACTGTTAGTTAAAAATAAAAAGTAAACCAGTTTTGGTGAAGAGGCTATATATGTGTGGAATTGTCGGATTTACAGGCGTTAATCAAGTGTTACCTAGTTTGTTAAAAGGGTTAGAAAAATTAGAATATCGCGGTTACGATTCAGCTGGTGTGTATGTTAATGATGGCGAAAAAGGTGACTTTCTTGTTAAAGAAAAAGGTCGCGTAGCTGATTTGGAACGTGCAACAGAAGGTAAGGGTATTGAAGGTACTGCGGGTATCGCTCATACGCGTTGGGCCACTCACGGTGGTGTATCAGTTGAAAATGCGCATCCACACATGTCAGAGGATGGACGCTTTTATTTAGTTCACAATGGTGTCATCGAAAATTATGAAGCATTACGTGATCAATATTTACAAGGCGTTCAACTTCACTCACAAACAGATACTGAAATTGCCGTTCAATTGATTGACAAATTTTCAAAAGAAAATCACTTGTCAACATTTGATGCATTTCGTAGGATGATTAGTTTGTTGGATGGCAACTCAGCCTACGGATTCCTTTTGATGGATCGCCAGACACCTAATTTGATGTATGCGGCCAAGAAAAAGAGTCCTTTATTGATTGGTGTTTCAGAAGTCGGCAACGTTGTGACATCAGATGCAACAGCGATGTTGGATGTTACGCATGATTTTATTGAATTAATGGATGGCGAAATTGCTGTCATTGACAAGCAAAAGATTGATTTGTTTGATCCAAATGGCAAACAAATTACCCGTGAAGCCTTTCATTTAGATATTGATGCCTCAGAAACTGACAAAGGAATTTATCCTTACTACATGTTAAAGGAAGTTGATGAACAGGCCATCGTTGCACGTACTCTGTCACAATACTATTTTGACGATGAAGGGCAAGTACAAAATATTGCCCCTGAAATTATCGAAGCTATGCAGGCAGCAGATCGCATTTATATTGTTGCGGCCGGCACATCATATCACGCGGGACTTGTGGGACAACGGTATTTTGAACAGTGGACGCAAACACCAACAGAAGTTCATATTTCATCAGAATTTGCCTATGAGCAACCTTTGTTGAGTAAAAAACCATTCTTCATTTTCTTAAGCCAATCTGGAGAAACGGCTGATTCACGAGAAGTCTTGGATAATATCACAAAACAAGGTTATCCAACCTTAACCATTGCAAATGTCATGAATTCAACCTTAACCCGCGAAGCGGACTTTGCCTTGCCTTTGCTAGCTGGTCCTGAAATTGCTGTGGCCTCGACAAAAGCCTATACAGCACAAATTATTGTGACAGCTATTTTGGCTGCAGCGGTTGGTCATACACCATTTGATTTAAAAAATGAGTTAGCAAAAGTTGCTGTTGAAATGCAAGTGATTATTGATCAAAAAGACACTTTCAAATCAATTGCTGAAAGTGCCTTAAAGCACCGTCGTTCAGCATTTTATATTGGACGTGGATTAGATGCAGCGGTTGCTGTTGAGGCGGCGTTGAAGTTAAAAGAAATATCATACGTTCAAACTGAAGGTTTTGCAGCTGGGGAGTTAAAACATGGTACAATTTCTTTGATTGAAGAAGGTACACCGATATTTGCTTTGCTGACTCAGGCTAAAACTGCTGGACTTGTCCGAGGTGAAATTGCACAAGTTGCAGCACGAGGCGCCAACACGGTTATTATTGCTGCTAAGACTTTAGCTAAAAAAGATGACTCTTTCGTTCTACCTGGAGTTAATGAGCTCTTAATGCCGTTGTTGACAGTCATCCCGGCACAATTAATCGCTTATTACGCAACTCTTGACCGTGGTCTAGACGTTGATCGACCACGTAATTTGGCAAAGAGTGTTACGGTTCAATAATTTTAATGATTCGATAGGATAATTCTTATCGAATTTTTTTGTACCTTGCGCGCCATTCTGGTAAAATAGGTTAGATACAATATATGCATTTAGTGGTTGCATACGAAGGAGGAGCGTTTTGGCGCTTTTTAAAATTAAAAATGAGGAGACGAAGACCGTCTCCCAGCTCAAAATTCCGCGACATGTTGCCATTATTATGGATGGTAATGGTCGTTGGGCAAAACAACGTTTTATGCCACGTGTTGCGGGCCACAAAGCGGGCATGAAAACTGTCAAAAAAGTTGCGATTGCAGCCAGCGACTTAGGCATTGAAGTATTGACACTATATGCTTTTTCAACTGAAAATTGGTCACGCCCGAATGACGAAGTTAACTTTTTGATGCAATTACCAATTGATTTTTTTAATGATTTTGTACCAGAACTGATTAAAAATAATATTCGTGTTGAAGTTATGGGCGATGTTGCGGGCCTACCTAAAGGTACGCAAGATGCCGTGCAGCGTGCGATTGAACAAACAGCGCAAGGCACGGGCATGATTTTGAACTTTGCTCTTAATTATGGTGGTCAAACTGAAATTGTGGCAGCAGCGAAATTACTAGCGCAACAGGTTGCGTCGGGTGATTTGGCAGCTGAAGAGATTGACGCCAATCGTTTTGCCAGTGCACTTCAAACTTCACCATTAGGTGACTTAGCCACGCCTGACTTAATGATTCGTACTTCCGGTGAATTGCGCTTGAGTAATTTTTTGCCTTATCAGTCTGCATACGCTGAACTATATTTTACGAATGTTCTTTGGCCAGAATATTCGGGCGAAGATTTGATAGAAGCTATTACTTCTTATACTAAAAGAGACCGTCGCTTTGGGGGTCTTAATGACGAAAGCGAGAAACAGTAAGCTATGAAAACACGTGTAATTACGGCAGTAGTTGCTTTGATTATTTTTGTCCCTCTTTTAATCATTGGAGGCGCACCACTTCTGATTCTGACACTGATTATGGGTGTGATTGCAATGAGTGAAATTTTGCGTATGAAACACCGTTTTTTTGTTTCTGCGGAAGCTTGGGTCAGCTTTATTGGTGTTGTAGCGCTGATCTTGCCCAATAGTTTTTGGCAAGACATTCCACTCATTAAAAGTGCGCATATATTCTTTTATATACTAGCCTTTCTTTTGTTACTTCATACAGTATTTAGTCGTAACCATTTTAATTTTGATGATGCTGGGACATTGACTCTAGCCATGCTGTATATTGGTACTGGATTTCATTATTTTTTCCAAGCCGACACAAAAGGATTGGCAACAGTGATGTTTGGTATGTTAATTGTTTGGCTAACTGATTCGGGTGCTTACATGGTTGGGCGAGCTATTGGTAAACATAAACTTGCGCCAAAAATTAGTCCTAACAAAACTTGGGAAGGGTCAATTGGCGGTAGTTTGGTGGCAGTAATTGTTGTGGCATCTCTGTATACTATCTTTAACTGGCTACCAGCCTATAACTTCATTGAACTCTTATTATTTGCAGTTGTTTTGTCTATTGCTGGACAGCTTGGTGATTTAATCGAGTCAGGCTTAAAGCGTCACTTCAATGTCAAAGATTCAGGTAATATTTTACCAGGGCATGGTGGTATTTTAGATCGTTTTGACTCCATGTTGGTCGTTATGCCATTGATGTCAATTTTAGGCATGTTAATTTAAAGTGAGATTTGGAATGAGTTTAACAGCGATAATTGCATTCATATTTGTTTTTGGGGTATTAGTCACAGTCCATGAATTTGGGCATTTTTTTGCTGCCAAAAAATCTGGCGTATTGGTCCGAGAATTTGCGATTGGCATGGGGCCAAAATTGTTGAGCTGGAATCGTAATCACACTGCCTATACAATTCGTATTTTACCTGTTGGTGGATATGTACGGATGGCCGGAATGGATGAAACACCTGACTTAGAAGCGGGTCAACGATTGCGACTACGCTTTGACCAAGAGAGTAAAGTTATCGAAATTGACACACGGATTGATCAGGCAGGTCAAGGTGTACCATTTCAAATTGACACTTTCGACTTAAGTGATGACTTGACGTTGACAGGTTACCAAGCTGATAATTCAGAGATGAAAGTGTTATCTGTTAGTCATGATGCGACAATCATTGAAGAAAATGGTGTGACTGTCCAAATCGCCCCGCGTGACACATGGTTTCAAAGTGCGAAATTATCGCGACGCGCTTTGATTAATGTTGCCGGACCATTTATGAACTTTGTATTAGCTTTAGTTGTTTTTTCAGGACTAGGTTTTACCTTGCCAAGCGTTACACTTAACGAACCGATTGTGGGCACAGTTCAAAACAACATGCCAGCTCAAAAGGCTGGACTGCAAGCAGGTGACCAAATTACCAAAGTGAATGGACAAAAAACCACAACTTGGGAAAATGTAGCAAGCGCTATTAGCGGTGCTGGACACAAGCAACTGACGATTAATATTGTACGTGACGGTAAACAAGAGACTATCAAAGTCACACCTAAATTGGTTACGGTTAACGGTACAAGAACGCCGTTGGTGGGTATCACAGAGAAAACGCACCAGAGCTTTGGTGCACGCATACAGTATGGTGTCAACACAACAGCTTCAACAACCAGTCGAATTTGGTACGCGCTGACACATTTGTTTAGTGGTGGGTTTAGTTTGGATAAACTAGGTGGTCCAGTTTCAATTGCCAAAACAACGTCAACTGTTGCTAAAACAGGATTTTTGAATATTCTATTCTATATGGCATTTTTGTCGATTAACTTAGGTATTATGAATTTAATTCCAATACCAGCTCTAGATGGTGGTAAACTAATCTTGAACTTACTGGAAGCAATTCTAAGGCGTCCATTACCAGCATCGTTTGAAAATGGTGTCACCGTGGTAGGTGCAATTGCAATGGTAATTCTGATGATTGCTGTTACTATTAATGATATTTTGCGATAAAATAAATGAGAGTATATTCAATAAAAGAGGAGTTTATATGAAACAGTCTAAATTACTGATGCCAACTTTACGAGAAGTTCCGGCGGAAGCTGAGGTTAAAAGCCACCAATTATTGTTAAAAGCAGGTTATATCCGCCCCGTTGCAGCTGGTATGTTTTCATATTTACCCTTGGCTAAGCGGGTTTTAAATAAAATCGAAGCTATTATTCGGGAAGAAATGTCAAAAATTGACGCCAATGAGATGTTAGTCCCAGAAATTTTACCAGCAGAATTGTGGCAGCGTTCAGGGCGTTATGAAACATACGGTCCGGCGTTGTACAAGTTCAAAAATCGACAAGATCGTGATTTTATTTTAGGACCAACGCATGAAGAAACCTTTACCCAATTAATTGCTGATGAAATTAAGTCATATAAAAAATTGCCTTTAGTGGTTTACCAAATCCAACCAAAATTCCGAGATGAAAATAGACCACGTTTTGGATTGCTTCGAACACGCGAGTTCATTATGAAGGATGCTTATTCATTTAGTGCTGACCAAGAAGGTCTTGATGACGCCTTTCACAATATGGAAAAAGCGTATGTCAACATTTTTAATCGACTTGGTCTTCATTATCGCGCAATTGTCGGTGACGCCGGTGCTATGGGTGGATCAGATTCGAAGGAGTTTTCTGCTCCTGCGGATGCTGGAGAAGATACTATTGCTTATTCTGATGCGACTGATTATGCGGCAAATTTGGAAATGGCCAAAGATTTCTATGAGAGAAAAACCAGTCATGCAGAATTATTGACATCAGAAAAAGTTGCAACCCCTGATGCAAAAACAATTGCGGAAGTAGCAGAATTTTTGGGTAAATCATCCAATGAACTTGTTAAAACAATGATGTTTATTGCTGACGATCAACTGGTAGCAGTTGTGACAACAGGTGATTATGATGTCAATGAGGTCAAGGTTCAAAATTTCTTGAATGCTGATACATTTGAATTAGCTGATGAAAATCGTGTCCGTGATATTGTTGGTGCAGGATTCGGATCACTAGGACCAGTTGCATTACCTGAAAATGTGCAACTTTTGGTTGATGAACGTGCTGCCGATTTGGCTAATTTTGTCGCTGGTGCCAATGAGGATGGTTATCATTTGACTAATTTGAATTGGGGACGAGACGTCCAAATTGAGGAAACAAATATTGGCGATTTTCGTGTTGCTAGAGAAGGTGACTTGGCAATTGATGGCAAAGGGCACCTTGTATTTACTTCCGGTATTGAAATTGGTCATATTTTTAAACTTGGTACCCGATATTCTAAGTCACTAGGCGCTCAAGTTCTGGATGAAAATGGTCGTCAAACTGATGTTGTGATGGGTTCTTATGGCATCGGTGTTTCACGCTTGTTAAGTGCGATTGCAGAGCAAAAAGCTGATGAGGACGGGCTTGTTTGGCCAGCCAGTGTTGCGCCATTTGATGTTCATATTGTACCGGTTAATACGAAAGATGCTGATCAAGTACGTGTGGCTGAAGAGCTTGAAGCTTTGTTAGAAGCCAAACATTTGGAAGTTTTGGTGGATGACCGCAAAGAACGTGCTGGTGTTAAGTTTGCCGATGCTGATCTAATTGGCTTGCCAATTAGAATTACGGTTGGCAAAAAGGCGAGTGAAGATGTTGTTGAAGTCAAAGTCCGTGCAAGTAATACTAATATTGAAATGCGCGTAAGTGAAGTGGTTGACTCAGTTTCCGTTTTGCTTCAAGGTGACAATGAATAAATAAGTGAGTAAACATTTGGCCGATGAATGATCGGCTTTTTTACTCAAATTAGGGGGACAAATGGCGTTAACCCATGAAGAACAATTAAAACACTTAATTAGTCAGATTCAATTACCAGATGAAATTGTATCTTTTTTTGAAGCTGGTCAGTTAACTCGCGTAGATGTATCTGCCAGACAGAGACAGTGGATATTCTATGTTCAATTATTAAAGCCTTTGCCAGCTAACGTATATATGCAATTTCAGCAATATCTAAAAAAAGCATTTACTAATATAGCTGACGTGTCGATAATGATTTCCACTCAATCACAAGCAATTGATCAAGAAATGATGGCACAATACTGGCATTTGGCTTTAGATCACTCTCAATTAAACCATGCTAAGGCGCAGCAATTAGCAAGCAACACGATACTTAAATTGGTAAACGACAACGAATTCAGTGTTGCGGTTGGTGCGCAACTACTATTTCAATCGTTAGATAACCAAGCAGTTGCTTCCATAGTATCAGTTTACGAGAGTTTTGGATTTCCTAAGATCAAATTAGTGCCACAACTCGACGAACAATTAGCCCAAGAAATTCAAGAAAATGTTGCACAGCATCATGCTAAGGCCCGTGAAGACTTGCAAAAAGCAATTGAAGCTAATAAACAGGCTAAACCAAAAACATCGTCAGAGGGTGTGCCACTAACATTAGGTCGTAAAATTTCAGCAGATGCTGATATTACCAGATTGGAAGATATCGATGGTGAAGAAAACCGTGTGGTAGTTGAGGGCTATATTTTTGCTGATGAAATTAGGGAATTGCGTTCAGGGCGACAGTTACTCACTATCAAAATCACCGATTATTCAAGTTCTATTTCAGCCAAAAAGTTTTCTAATAATGAATCTGATGAGGCGGTGTTTGAAGGTTTAAAGGCCGGTTTGTGGGTTCGACTAAGTGGTAATGTTCAAGAAGATACCTATGCTCGTGAACTGGTCATGAATATTTATGATTTACAAGTCATTGATCACGCCAATCGACAAGAAGATTACCCCGAAAAACAGCAACGGATTGAGCTACATGTTCACACAAACATGTCGACCATGGATGCCGTGACTAACTACTCGGAAGTTGCAAAACTCGCCAAAAGTTGGGGTCAAACAGCTTTGGCTGTTACTGACACGGGAAATGTCCAAGGCTTTCCCGAGGCTGTTGCCGCTGGTAGTAATAATAATCTCAAAATGATCTATGGTATGGAAGCTAATCTAGTCGAAGATGGTGAACCAATTGCCTTCAATTTGCAACCCATTTCACTATTAGACAAAGAAACCACTTTTGTCGCTTTTGATTTGGAAACGACTGGACTATCCGCTGTAACAGATAAAATCATTGAATTATCCGCTGTCAAAATGCAGCTTGGTAACGTTATTGATAAGTTTTCAGAATATATTAATCCCGGTTTTCCATTATCTGAATTCACTACCAATTTGACATCAATTACTGATGCTATGGTAGCAAATGCTGACAGCGAAGAAAACATTATTCGACGTTTTCGAGAGTGGTGCGGTGATGCTATTTTAGTGGGGCATAATGTAACATTTGATATTGGCTTCATGAACGCCGCTTATGCACGTTACCAGCAACCGCAAATTAGTAATCCTATTATTGATACGTTGCCGTTTACTCGTTGGTTATATCCTGACTATAAATCTTATCGTCTTGGTACGATTGCTAAACGATTTAATATCAATTTAGAGCAAGCCCACCGTGCGATTTTTGATTCTGAAACTACGGGACATATCGCATGGCGTTTGATGAAAGAAGCAAAAGAACGTTTTGATTTAAATTATCATAATCAACTCAATGATCACATGACTGAAGGGGATGCGTGGAAGCATGGTCGTCCGGTTCATGCGACATTGTTGGTTCAAAATGCGACTGGATTAAAAAATCTTTATAAACTGGTCTCCCGTTCAAACATTGAATTTTTTGCCAAAGTACCTCGTATTCCGCGTTCAATCCTACAACAATATCGTGAAGGTTTACTAGTAGGAACAGGTGATACAGGCGGGGATGTCATTATTTCTCTCATTGAAAAAGGAAAAAATGAGGCAACGGAGAAAGCTAAATATTACGACTTTATCGAAATTCAACCAACTGCAAACTATCAACCAATGATTGAATCGGCACTTGTTGCTGACAAAACAAAACTGCAAGAAATCTTAGGGGAAATGATTGCCATTGGTGACGAATTAGAAAAACCAGTGGTGGTCACTGGTGATGTTAAATATACCAACCCTGAAGATAAAATTTATCGTAATATTTTAATTGCGACACAACCAGGAAATCCACAAAATAGAACTGCTTTACCTGATAATTATTTCAAAACGACGCAAGAATTGCTTGATGACTTTGCTTTTGTTGGTGAAGAAGTTGCAAAAAAGATTGTAATTGATAATACCCACCTTATTTCTGACATGCTTGACGATATTGAGCCTCTGAAAAGTGGCTCCTATCCACCAAATATTCCTGGGGCGGGTGATGAACTCACTGAAAAAACATACCGGACAGCGAAAGCTTGGTATGGTGATCCAATTCCACCAGAAATACAAGCACGTATAGACCAAGAGTTGAAAGCAATTATTGGTAACGGTTTTGCGCCGCATTACATGATTGCGCAACGATTGGTTGCTAAATCTGTTAAAGATGGCTATTTGGTTGGATCACGTGGATCCGTGGGCTCTTCATTTGTCGCCACAATGTCGGGTATAACTGAAGTTAATCCGTTGCCGCCTCATTATCGATCCGCGCATGGTGATTATTTCGAATTAGTTGATCCAAAACAATATGAGTCTGGCTATGACCTGCCTGAAAAAGGAGACCCCAATCATCCAGGCGAAATGTTGATTGGTGATGGACAAAACATTCCGTTTGAAACTTTTATGGGCTTCACTGGAAATAAAGTGCCAGATATCGATTTGAATTTTTCTGGTGATTATCAGCCAATTGCTCACAATTACATGAAAGTACTATTTGGCGAGCATAATGTGTACCGTGCCGGAACGATAGCGACAGTGGCTGAAAAAACAGCTTTTGGTTACGTGAAAGGCTATGAACGGGACCATGATAAGCATTATCGTGGGGCAGAAATTGAGCGATTGGCCCAAGGAATCACAGGCGTCAAACGGACAACAGGACAGCATCCCGGTGGTATATTGATTGTACCGCGCGAGTACGAAGTCTATGATTTCACACCAATTCAATATCCTGCTGATGATCAAAAATCGCTCTGGCAAACAACACACATGGATTATCATTCCATTCATGATAATTTATTGAAAATGGATATTTTGGGACATGATGATCCAACAATGGTGCGGACATTAAAGGATATGTCTGGCATTGATCCGCAATCAATTCCAGCAAACGATCCCGGTGTTTTAAGTTTGTTTACCTCTACCGAAGCACTTGGTGTAACACCAGAGCAAATCTTTTCAAAAACAGGGACACTAGGATTACCTGAATTTGGGACTAACTTTGTGCGCGGTATGTTGGAAGAAACGCAACCACATACTTATTCTGAGTTATTACAAATTTCTGGCTTATCTCACGGTACAGATGTTTGGTTGGGAAATGCTAATGAGTTGATCGAAAACGGAACGGCTACAATCGGTACAGTTATTGGAACGCGTGATAAAATCATGACAGATTTAATTAACTGGGGTTTTCCAGCTGCCGATGCGTTTAACATTATGGAAAAGGTTCGTAAAGGTAAGGGGATTACCGACGAATACCAAAAACAGTTGCGCGAAGCAAATATTCCAGAATGGTATATCCAATCAATGCTCAAAATTAAATACATGTTCCCACGAGCGCATGCCGCGGCTTATGTTTTAATGGCTTTGCGAATTGCCTACTTCAAAGTTTATTTTCCAACAATATACTATGCAACTTACTTCTCAGTTCGTGCGGATGCTTTTGATGTTGTCGCGATGAGTCGGGGTAAAGAAGCAACCAAATCTGCTTTAAAGAAATTACGTGAACTTGGCAATGACGCGACTGTTGGCGATAAAAACTTAATGACAGTTCTTGAAATGGCTAACGAAGCGCTTGAGCGAGGAATTAGCTTCAAAATGGTTGATTTAAACCGATCGGAAGCACTTGAATGGGTGATTGATGGTGAAACACTAATACCACCATTTATTTCTCTACCGGGATTGGGCGACAACGTGGCCAAACAAATTGTGGCTGCACGGACAGAAAAACCTTTTTTGAGTAAAGAAGACCTTAAAAAAAGAGGCAAAGTGTCACAAACGATTATTGATTTTATGACACAGCATTCCGTTCTAGAGGGATTACCAGACGAAAATCAATTGAGTTTATTTGACTTTTAACCTGAAAAATATTAAAGGGCGGTAAATATATGAAACACGAGTGGCATCAAAAAGTTGCGGGTTACTTCGAGTATGTTTTAAATACGGTCATGATTGTTATTGGGGTCGTGATATTTGGTTTTTTGCTACGAGAATTGTTGAATCTTGCACAAATGTTATGGATGACCGATATCGCTGGTCATTTTACGGAATTGGCTGAGGAAATTTTAGTTGTATTTTTGTTTTTTGAGTTTTTGAGTTTGGTACGTGAATATTTTATAAAGGACGCCCACATTTCAACTGGCAACTTTCTATATATCGGCGTGACTGCCTTAATTAGAGCGATGCTGGTTTACCATGATCAGACCGATAAAACGTTAATGTTAGCTGCAGCAATATTCTTATTGGTAGTTGCACAGGCAATATATCGTTATTTTAGACCAAAAATGGATAATTAGCTTCTAAAAAGTAAGCAAAATGCTTGCTTTTTTATTTAGGGCATATATAATTTAATCAACAATAAAAATAGAAAGGCGCGCCTTTTGACGCGCATGGCGATAAGCATATGAAAACGCATCACGTCTCTCTTTTAACAGGTAATTTTAAACAAAATGCACATTTTTATGTTGATATTTTGGGTTTACGTTTCATAAAAAATTCTATTAATCAGGCTAATCCTCATATGCGCCATGTTTATTATGGTGATTTCATTGGTACACCGGGCACTGTGGTCACTTTTTTCCCAGATGCAAAACTTGATCGTCCTCGTGTCGACGGCAAAATGTTTTTCAATGGGCTACATTTTGGTGTGCCGGCAGGTGCGTTACCATATTGGCAAGAACGATTGCTTTCCTTTAATTTACCAGTAACAGTTGATGGCCGTGGTATTTTACACACGCAAGATTTTGATGCAATTCCAATTGAAATTAAAGCAGTCAATCAGCAACAGTTTGACTGGCATATCAACTTTATGTCAGATGTTCCTGCAGAAAAACAAATCACAGGTATTCTAGGGGCTGAATTACATGTTCCTGATGTTGTGGCGACTGCTAATTTCTTTGAACAACTTTTTAGTAACTATGGTGTCGTTGTTAAGGGCAACGTTGTGAATTTAGCAGATGAACAGGCCATTTACTTGTACGAAACACCAAGCGATGCCCCTGAATCAAAATTTGGAAAAGGGTCAACTGATCATTTTGCTTTAGCCGTTGAATCTTCGCAGGATTTAGATTACTTGTGGGCGCGTGCACGGGAACAAGGTTGGCGTCGTGAAGTCTATATTGATCGTGGTTATTTCAACTCTATCTACTTTATTGAGCCGGGGGGCAATCGTGTTGAGGTAGCAACTACTAATCCAGGGTTTACACTAGATGAGTCTGTTCAAGATTTAGGAACAACATTTGCAATGCCACCAAGATTTGATGCCAATAAAGAAGTTTTAAGAAAATGGTGGGCTGATCAAGGTGTCTTGTTTGATGATTATCAACCATATTCGGGTACCGGACGAGTTAATAATGCCAAAGTTGTAGCAATACATGATCAAACGGGTAATACCCGAAATGATTAGTGTTTAAAATATACCATTTTTAATATTAAATGGGTAATATCGTGAAAACTGTCCATTATCAAATGAAAATATCTCCTTTATAATAATTATTAAAGTATTAAAAAGGTGGTAAAAAATGGAAACAAGAGCACATTATTCATTAAAAACGCGTAACGAAGTTTGCGACAAAATCATTAACCGCCATCAATCTGGAAAGTCAGTGGCCTCTGAATTTGAAATTCCCTACAACACAGTCATGAGGTGGGTACGTCAAGAACGTGATACCTTTTCAGAATCTGTTTACACAGGTAATAAGCAACCATATCACCAAGTATTTGGCTATCAAGATAATACAACCGACGATTTAGCGGAAATGAAACGCCAGATCAAGGCGATGCGATTCGAATTACAAGTGCTGACCAATCAAAATCAAGAGTTAATGGAAATGCTGCGTATTATGATCGAAAATGGTGGCGATATACAAAGGCACGCTTAAGACGAGCGTGTCTTTTTTGATGACTTTCCAAGTGTGTGATAATAAATGATATAATTAACTTTATGCAAAAATAATGTTTGATAACCAATTGTGTTACCAACTTTATTTGACATTAATGAGATGGATGAAAGTTATGACAAAAAAAATCGTTGTTCTTGGAAGTTTGAATGTTGATAGCATTATGAAAATGCCGCGAATGCCACTAGTCGGAGAGACAATGGCTTTGACTAACGTTACTACTGCACCGGGTGGAAAGGGCGCCAATCAAGCCGTTGCCGCAGCAAGGCAGGGGGCCGACGTGTCTTTTATTGGTGCAATTGGTAATGATGCCAATGGCCAATTCATGCGCGCTACTCTTGTCAATAACGGGGTTAACGTCGATCAACTAAAAACTAATGGTGATGTACCGACTGGTTCTGCTTTTATCATGTTACAAGATGATGGCGCCAATACAATTCTAATTCATGGTGGTGCTAATCAAGCTCTGACAACTGCCGACTTAGATCACGATTTAATTATTGATGCCGATTTGATTATTGCGCAGTTTGAGGTGCCTTATGCTGTTATTTTGGCAGCCTTTGAGCTAGCACATAACCATCATGTTCAAACTGTTTTAAATCCGGCGCCAGCAGTGTACGAATTGACGCCCGAATTAATGGCTGTTACAGACATTATTTTGCCAAATGAGACAGAGGCGCAACTGTTGACAGGAATTGAAGTTGTAAATGACGAAGGTGTTTTAAATCGTGTGACGGATGCGTTGCAAGCAAAAGGCGCAAAGCGAAGTATTATCACGCTTGGCGCCGCAGGATCTTTTGTTGCTGATGGTCAAAGAAGATGGTGGGCACAACCTGAAAAGGTAGTCGCACAAGACACCACAGCGGCGGGAGATACTTTCATTGGCACATTGGCGAGTGTTATAGCATCTGATTTTAGTAATTTAGATGATGCTGTAAAACGTGCTAGCATAGCTAGTGCTATTGCTGTCACAAGACCGGGGGCCATTCCTTCAATTCCAACATTTGATGAGGTTGAAGCATACTCATGAACTTACCTGAAGATTTCAAAAAAAAGTACACACGTTTGTTAGGACAGGAAGCAACGGATTTTTTTAACAGTTTTGAAACTGTCCACCAAAAGGGTTATCGGGTTAACCCTTTGAAAGCAAATCCAGTGCCGCATGAAACACCAAATGATGGGAAAGTGCCGTATGGTCAATGGGGATACTTCGGAGCTGTTGATGGCCACTCAAAGGACCACGTCACGGGGGTTGTTTATTCTCAGGAACCGTCGGCGCAATTTGTGGGCGAGGTTGCGGCCCCAAAGCCAGGTGAAAAAGTATTAGATTTAGCTGCAGCGCCAGGTGGAAAATCAACTCATTTGGCGGCTTTTATGATGCAAAAAGGCTTGCTGTGGTCTAATGAAATTTTTATGTCGCGTGCTAAAATATTAAGCGAAAATATTGAGAGAATGGGTGTGAAAAATGCAATTGTCAGTTCACAGACCCCGGCGGAATTGAGTGCTCGACTCCCACTATTTTTTGACAAAATTCTACTCGATGCGCCATGTTCTGGTGAGGGTATGTTTCGAAAAGATCCGGATGCAATGACTTATTGGCATTCGGATTACCCTGCTGAGAATGCCAAACGGCAGCGCGAAATCTTGCATGAAACGGTTAAAATGTTACGGCCAGGTGGTGAGCTAATTTATTCAACTTGCACGTTTGCCCCTGAAGAGGACGAGCAGATGATAGCGTGGCTACTTGATACCTATCCAGAATTTGAACTGTTGCCAATTGATAAGCCGATTAACAGTGGCATTAGTGACGGGCGTCCTGAGTGGGCTGATTCTGATTTTGTCAGTGGCGTGACAACAACTAGTCAAACTCAAAATCGTTCTGAGCTCCTAAAAACAGCGCGTTTATGGCCACATCGTTTAAATGGTGAAGGACATTTTGTAGCAAAATTGGTCAAAAGGGCTAAAGTAGTAGAACCTATTGAGACTGTGATAAAAAAACTCAAACCAGCCGAACTTAATCGTGACCAACAACAACTAATTGATGACTTTTGGAAATCAACTTTTCAACAATTCGATATTGAAAATCGTCAATTTCTGCTGTTTGGTGATCGGTTATTTCTTGCGCCTGAAGTGACACCTGATTTGAATGGGTTGAAGATTTTGCGCCCAGGATTGGAAATAGGTAGCTTCAAAAAAAATCGTTTTGAACCAGCACATGCTTTGGCGTTAGCTGTGTCACCAAGACAAGTTAAGCAGCAATTTAATTTAGTGGATCAAGATTGGGCTGATTATGCTCATGGCGATGTTATTAGTACTGATGAGCCATTATCTAAGGGGTGGATATTGATGGTAGTTAACGGCAATGGCGCTGGTTGGGGTAAATTTGTGAACGGACAAATCAAAAACTTTTTGCCAAAAGGGTTGCGCTTTGCTGTGCGTGTTTAATAATTTTTTCAATGGCTGTCATCCTTTTTTTAAAAGCAAGGACCACTATGGACCTTGTTTTTTGTTGCCACTAATGTAAAATTAATAGCTGGAACTAATTGAAAAAAGTACAGCTTATATTTAGTTAGTCAAAATAATTGGGTCGGTGCTACGCGTTAGCGTACCCAATTGAAAAAGCGTGAGAGCGTAATAGAGGAGAATCACCATGAATCAATCAACAAAAATTATTGCTGGTGTCGTAGCTGTAGCCATAATTGGTGGCGGTATTTATGCGGCTACTAGTCATAAATCAACATCATCAACTGATAGCAGCAAATCAGCCACACTGGGCCTTGTTCTGGACGTGGGTGGTGTGGATGACCATTCATTCAACCAATCTGCATGGGAAGGCGCACAAGCTTATGCTAAGAAAAATAATTTGAAGTCTGGTCAAAATGCCCCTGTGACTTATTTTAATACAGCTGATCATTCTGACCTTGATCAAAATTTTAATTTGGCAACTAAGAGTAAGAAGTACACGATTGTTTATGGTATTGGCTATTCATTGAACCAATCAATCACAAAATCTGCTAAATTGAACCCTAAGCAAAAATTTGTTTTGGTAGATGACATTGTTAAAAGTCGTAAAAACGTCGCAAGCGTCATGTTCCGTTCTGAACAATCATCATATCTTGCTGGTGTTGCTGCTGCAACAAAAGCCGATGCCAACGGTGAAAAAACAGTTGGCTTCATCGGTGGAATTCACGGTAACATTATTGATGCCTTTGATGCAGGCTTTGAAGCTGGTGTAAAAGCAACTGATTCATCTTTGAAAGTTGAAAAGCAGTATGCTAACTCATTTACTGATTCTGCTAAAGGAAAAACAATTGCAGCGACGATGTATGCTTCTGGGATTCGTACTATTTTTGCGGCAGCTGGATTTGTTGGAAATGGTGCATTTTCTGAAGCAAAGGCAGAAAATGCCAAGTTGAACGCAGATTCAAAAGAACGTCTCTACATCATTGGTGTTGATCGCGATCAAAAGTCTGATGGGGCCTACACTTCAAAAGATGGTAAAAAGACGACGTCAACATTGGCTTCATCAATTACTTCAGTAGGCGATGGTGTCAAAAATGTTGCGGATAATTACAACAAGACCAAAAAATTCCCTGGTGGTAAAACAATTGCTTATGGTTTGAAAGAGCATGGTGTTTATCTCACTGATTCAGAACTAACTTCTGCCGAAAAGAAAGCTGTCAATAAAGCTAAAAAGGCAATCATTAACGGTAAGATAAAAGTGCCTAATCATCCAAAGGGATCTGAATTTAATCAAAAGTTTTAAATCAATCAGCGCCACGATAGTGGTGCTTTTTTGCTATAATGGTACTTAGACTAACTGAGGAGCTATAAAATAATGGCATTTGAGAAAAGTGTAACAATCGCCGGAGACGCGACTTATCAATTGAGTGATCAACTAAAAAAATATACGCTGGGTGATTTAGGATTTGTCACTAACAATGCGGGGATTCATGTTTTACATCGAGCATTAGAGCCAGAAAAAGCGTTAGCTAATTCTATTCAGCTCAAAGTATCCGTTAATCAAGATTTGACAGGTTTCAAAATGAGTACTGTCTCAGCGGGAGATGTTGTTCGCGTTGATATTTTTAAAAATAATAATGCTGAAGAAATTGTCAAGTTGTATCATTTTTTTATCGATGAATTGGTACAACGCGGCATCATTGAAAAGATTAATTAGAACGCATCAACATCATTATCATTTTTTGGAGGTAAATCAATCAATATGACTAAATTTTATTTTGTAAGGCACGGTCAAACGGAGTGGAATCTCGAACGACGCTTTCAAGGTGGCAATGGTGATTCAGAGTTACTGCCATCAAGTTATGCCGACATGAAAAAAGTTGGCGAATTTTTGAGCGACGTTAAATTTGCTCACATCTATGCTTCACCGATTAAACGTGCTCGGATTACTGCTACAAAAATTGCGCAATATTTAAAGAACACACCAGCTTTGTCATTGAGATCTAATTTAGCGGAAGTCAGCTTAGGCGAATGGGAAGGTGAGTTAGTTGCAAATGTGCAAGAACGTTACCCAAAGGCCTACGATAATTATCGTCACGACTTAGATCATTTTGAGGGTCAGGAATTTGGCGGTGAAGGTTATACCAAAGCGACCAACCGCTTTGTGCGAGTAATTAAAGATATAGCACAACAATACCCAAACGACAATATTTTGATTGTATCGCATGGTATGGCGCTTTCTTTTGGATTGAATGGCTTATTGCAGCAACCACGAATGAGTATTCGTGAACGTGGTGGTTTAAGTAATACCTCGACAACTGTATTATCAACAGTTGATGGTGAACATTACCAAATTGAAGATTGGAATAATACGAGTTATCTCAATAAAAAGCAAGATGACTCGACAACAATTTAATGGCATTAGTAACGACAGAATTGGATAAAGTTATTGGCACATTACAATCTGTGATTTTTGCGTCAACGGATTCGTACTTTAAAATTTTATCTGTGTCAGTAGAAGAGACGTCACTTGACGACTGGGACGCGCCTGAAATCATTGTGACGGGCACTTTTGGTGATGTCCAAGAAGGCAGTGTTTATGCTTTTTATGGTCAAACAGTACGCCACCCTAAATATGGTCAACAATTCAAGGCGGAACGATACGAAAATGAATTACCACCCGATGAAAATGGACTAATTAAATATTTTGCCAGTGGTCAGTTTTCAGGTATTGGACCAAAATCTGCACAAAAAATTGTTGACCATCTTGGATTAAATGCTGTGGATTTGATTTTAGCAGATGTTGCTGTTTTAGACGGTATCATTAAGGATTCAACCGCGAAAAAAATGGCGAAAACATTGCAACTCAACCTTGGTTTGGAGCGTTTGTTCCAAATTGGTAATCAATTTGGCATTGGGGCTGACTTGGCTGGCCGTTTATATGATCAATATGGTAATCAAGCACAAGATATTTTAATGCAAGACCCATATCGGCTTGTATTCGAATTTGAAGGCATTAATTTCAAAAAAGCTGACGAAATAGGTCGCCAAATTGGTGTTGAAGCTTCTGATCAGAAACGTTTACAAGCAGCTGTTTATGCGGCAGTTATGCGAGTGAGCTTTCAGCATGGTCACACTTATCTGTATCATGATCAATTACGTTATGCGATTTCTCAAATGATTCATGAGCAGGGTCAAAGTTTTGCAGAACAAATTGAAACAGCAATTTCACGTTTGATTAGTAGTCATCTCTTAGTGAATGATGAGGGTCGTTATTATCCTAATACACTCTTTGACTCAGAAGTTCAAGCATCACATGATATTCAGCGTTTGCAGACAGCCACGCCACCGTTTGAAGTAACGATTGCAGACATTGACCAAGCTTTTGTGACGCCAGGGAATATGACCTTAGATAATACACAAATTTCGGCGGTTAAAGAGGGGCTAAACGCACCTATTTTTTTGCTGACGGGCGGACCAGGAACTGGCAAGACAACGATTATTCGAACGATTGTTGCAACATGGCAAAAAATAGTGCAGCAACGTGCAAGTACCGCTGCAGATGGGCAAAAGCTGTTAAAACAATACCAAGTACGGATGGCATCGCCAACCGGTCGCGCTGCAAAACGTATGACTGAGGTGACCGGACATGAGGCCTCAACAATTCATCGTTTGTTGGGAATTTCTGATTTGGATGAACCAGAATTTAATGCGGATAATCCAATTGCCGGTGGTTTGCTTATTATTGATGAGGCGTCAATGTTAGATATTGAGCTGACCGCTAAGCTGCTTGCGGCTGTACCAAACGGTATGAAGCTGATTGTTGTTGGCGATAGTGATCAATTACCATCCGTTGGGCCAGGTAATGTACTCGCTGATTTAGTCAATTCTAAAAAAATTGCACATGTGGAGCTGGCCACAATTTATCGCCAGGGTAGAGGTAGTAGCATTTCTGATTTGGCGGCTCATGTCAAAAATGGCCGGCTTCCCAGTGATTTTTTAACAAATCAAGCTGACCGATCGGCTTTTATGGTAGGTACAGATCAAGCGTTGACTGCGATTCAACAGATCGTCACTTCTGCTGTTAAAAAAGGGTTCACGCAAGATGACTTACAAATTTTGACACCCATGTATAAAAGTAATGCCGGCGTGAATGCTTTAAATCAGATGGCGCAAGCCTTGTTTAATCCCATTAAACCAACACAAAAAAGTATTCAATTTGGCACTCTAATTTTCCGTAAGGGCGACAAGGTATTGCAGCTAGAAAATGACAGTGAACGTGACGTTTACAATGGCGATATGGGAAAAATTGTCGCTGTCCAGTATAAAAAAGATCCCAGCAATGATGATAATGAAGATCGCCTGATAATTGATTTTGATGGGAAAGAACTAGCTTATCCAAAAAAGAACTTAAATCAATTGACACTAGCGTATGCCACCACAGTTCACAAAGCACAAGGTAATGAGTTCAAATTAGTCATTTTGGCGTTAACCAATCAGTTCGGCTTAATGTTAAATCGAAATCTTTTGTATACTGGCTTGACGCGCGCTAAAGAAGCATTGATTTTGGTGGGGGAGTATTCAGCGTTTCAACGTGCAGCTGAAACTTTAGTACCACCACGACAAACATTTTTGCAACAACGGTTGCGTTTCGATAGCGAAAAAACCTTGCAGTTACCTGAAAAAAATGTTTCTATAATACCTTCTCATTTGAAGCAGGCCGCAGTGTCAGTTAATCAACTCACTGTTAATCAGATCATTGATGGTAGTATTGATCCAATGATTGGCATGGCAAATATATCACCCTATGATTTCATGTAATCGTTTTCATATAGTATAATAGAATCAGAACAATAATGAATGGAGAATCACATGACCCCAGCGTATCAATTGTTTAATCTTGGTAGTAATAACCAACTTGCACAGGAAATATCAACTATTTTGGGCAAGCCGCTATCCCCGATTGATGTGAAAACCTTTGCTGACAATGAAATTTATGAACGAATTGAAAACACCGTTCGTGGTCGTGATGTTTATGTTATCCAAGGTATTTCAGATCCCGTTAATGAAAACTTTATGCGTTTGATGATTTTTATTGATGCTGCCAGACGGGCCTCTGCCAACTCAATAAACGTAGTGATTCCATACTTTGGTTACGCACGCGCGGATAGAAAAGCACGCTCACGAGAACCAATTTCGGCACGATTAATTGCTGATATGCTTGAGTCTCAAGGTGTTAAGCGGGTTATGACGATGGATTTACACGCAGATCAGGTACAAGGATTCTTTGATATTCCAGTTGATCATTTGATTGCTATGCCAGCGCTTGGCCACTATTTTTATGAAAATAATTTGCTCGGGGATGATTTGGTAGTGGTTGCGCCGGGGCATTCAAGTGTCGCACGAGCTCGTAAATTCGCCAAATTGTTACATGCCCAATGGGCGATTGTTGACCATCGTTTAGACAAGGACACCAATGAGTTTTCATATCAGATTACAGGGGATGTGAGTGGCAAACGCGCTATTTTGGTTGATGATATTATTGATACTGGGTCGAGCATGGTGCAGTCAAGTAAAGCGTTGAATGATGCAGGGGTTGATGTTATTTATGCTGTTGCAACTCATGCCGTTTTATCTAACAAAGCCAGCCAATTGTTGGATCAGTCTCACATCAAACAGGTCATTGTGACAAATACAATTGAAGTGCCTGCTAAAAAGGAATTCAGCAAGCTGATCAAGTTATCTGTGGCGGCACCGTTTGCTGAGGCACTAAAACGTGTAGATGCCTTTGAAAGTATTCAAGACGTTTTAAAAAGTCAAGATAATTTGGATGTTACATTATGATGATTGATTTAAAGCCACTGTTGTCTCCTGAGTGGGCGCAACAGGAAGATTATTACGTCACAACACAGCTTGGGGCTTCATTAAGTTTTATAACTGATGGTGTCAAAAAAATAAGGTTGGTTTTTGCTAATCAAAACAGCAATATTACGTTAGCATATTCCTCTAATAATATTGATTGGCAAGATATTGTTGTCGATTCAACTGGTCAGGTTAACATATCCGTTCAAGATGGTCGCCATGATCTGGTATTGCGCACTTGGCAAAAAGAACAAGCCTTATTTTGGGCATCTCCGTTAAAACTATTGTCAATGTCGATTGATGATGGTTTGGTTTCGCCCATTACGGAGTCACAGCCATTTCTTACTTTTGTCGGTGATTCGATTACGGTAGGTGAAGACATGGCATCAGATGGTGATCACCCAGAGTTGAGTTATCCCGTGTTGGTTTCTAAAGCACTACAAAAACCATTGGCACGCATTGCTTATGGTGGCTCAGGGCTAACACCTTTTGCACCGTTTCAAGTACCAACTGCAATTGAATCATTATGGCATGTTGCGCGCAATGTGCCACGACCATTGGTTTCAACCGATATAGTAGTCGTTAATTATGGTACCAATGATTTGAACTATGGTGCCAGTCCACAGGACTTTGCATTTGGATTGCGTGTCTATTTATTAGAGATTATCAAACGTTTCCATGATGCAAAAATTTTTATATTATTACCGTTTAATGGCGCATTTGAAACTGTTTTTCGAAATGAGATGTCACGATTTGAATCATTAACGTTTATCAATACAAACAAATGGCAAATTGCCACAGATCGTGTTCATCCAACTGTCGCCGATCATGAACGTATTGCAAAATTAATTTTGGAGGAATTGAAATAATGGTATATGCAGCAGATGAGCAACGTTATGAAAAGTTACCTTATCGTCGGGTGAGCGATTCAGGGTTGATTTTGCCAGCAGTTTCTTTTGGTTTATGGCGAAACTTAGGTGATCAAATGCCATTAGAAAACTCAAAAAAAGTTATTTTGAAGGCTTTTGACAGCGGCATTTTTAGCTTTGATAATGCTTCAAATTATGGCCCAAGTAATGGTACAGCCGAAGAAACATTTGGACAGGTATTTCGACAAGACTTAAAGCCATATCGTGATGAATTGGTGATTACGACTAAAGCTGGCTATCATATGTGGCCTGGGCCACTGGGTGAATTTTCCGGTAAAAAAACGTTGGTGGCAGCGTTAGACCTCAGTTTGCAGCGAATGGGATTAGATTACGTTGACATATTTTATGCTCATCGTTGGGATCCGAACACACGTCTTGAAGAAACTGCCCGAGCGTTAGATTTGATTGTTAAGCAAGGCAAAGCACTATATGTGGGCGTTTCAAATTACAATGCTGAACAAACAGCTGCAATTGCGAAAATTTTTGAGACACTAGGCACGCCATTTATTGGCAACCAAGTTTCGTACAATATGCTTAATCGCACCGCAGAAAGCGACGGTTTATTAGAAGTTTTGGATCAAAATCATGCTGGTCTCGTTGCCTATGGACCATTAGCTGAAGGCTTATTAACATCGAAGTACCTTAATGACATACCAGATGATTATCCAATTCATCGTACAAACGCCGTATTATTTGAAAATGGTAAAGTAGATTTAATTGACAAATTAAATGCTTTAAACGAGATTGCCCAACAAAGAGGCCAATCGCTCTCACAAATGGCTTTAGCTTGGTTATTGAAGGATCGTCGCGTTGCAAGTGTTGTCATTGGGGCAAGTAATGTCGCTCATTTGATTGATAATTTAAAGTTTTCAGATAATTTGACATTTTCTGGTGATGAATTAACAACAATTGAATCAATATTGTCAAAGTAAAGCCAGCGAAAGCTGGTTTTTTTAATGATTAAAATTTGAAATAAATGTGAACGCTTACAAAGATAGTGAACTTTTGAACAAAACTTGTGATATAATAAACAATATAAAAGAAAAAAGGGGAATTTTCATGGTAGATCGTTTAAAGAACAAAGTTGCAATTGTTACAGGTGGTACACTTGGTATCGGATTGGCTATTGCTCAGAAGTTTGTTGAAGAAGGTGCAAAAGTTGTTATCACAGGACGTCGCGCCAATGTTGGTGAGGAAGCAGTAAAGTCAATTGGTGATGAATCAGTGGCACGATTTGTACAGCACGATGCTTCAGATGAACAAGGTTGGATTGATCTCTTTGAAAACACAATTAAGTGGTTTGGACACGTTGATACTGTGGTTAACAATGCGGGTATCGCGATTGCTAAAAACATTGAAGAAACAACTTTTGAAGACTGGAAGTTCTTGCAATCAATTAATTCTGATGGCGTATTTTTGGGTACTAAGTATGGCATTCAATATATGAAGAATCAACCTGGTGGTGCTTCAATTATTAATATGTCATCAATTGAGGGTTTTGTTGGTGACCCTAACTTGGCTGCTTACAACCACTCAAAGGGTGGTGTACGAATTTTGAGTAAGTCAGCAGCATTACACGCTGCATTAAACGATTATAATTTGCGTGTTAACACGATTCATCCAGGGTATATCAAGACACCACTAGTAGAAAATATTCCTGGTGCTGAAGAAGCACAATCACAACGTACACAGACACCAATGGGCCACATTGGTGAGCCAAATGATATTGCCTACATGGCTGTTTATTTGGCTAGTGAAGAGTCGAAGTTTGCAACAGGATCAGAATTTGTTGTAGACGGTGGTTACTTGGCACAGTAAATAATAAAAAACGTCATCATAGTGATGACGTTTTTTATTGTTCGTATTTTATAGTGATTTACCACTTTGAAACGAAATAATTCGTTTAAATAATGTATATAACCGTACAAATGGCTGCTGATTATTGTTAAAATATGTAAGTAAGAAATAAAAATATGGATGGTAATTATGTCAAAAGTACTAATTGTTGGCTCTGGTGCACGTGAACACGCACTTGCGCAGACCTTTTTGCGAAGTCCCCAAGTGGATGAAGTGATTGTTGCACCAGGAAATGATGGTATGGCTAAAAGTGGCATTACTTGTCAAGATATTGCTGTTACGGAATTAACAGCCTTGCGAGATTTTGCTCGAAGCCAACAAATTGATTTGACCTTTGTTGGTAGTGAAGAACCTTTAACGTTAGGAATTGTGGACGTTTTTGAAGCGTCTGGACTGGCTATATTTGGACCATCAAAAAAAGCAGCACAGCTCGAAGGTTCCAAGTCATTCACGAAAAACATTTTAAAAAAGTATCACATTCCCACAGCCAATGCACAAACCGTCACATCGCGTTCCGCGGCTCAAGCTAGTTTAGAGTTATTTGATTTTCCTGTTGTATTCAAGTTAGATGGTCTGGCATTGGGAAAAGGTGTCACAATTATCAATAATAGAAACGACGGGGAAATTTATTTAGATGAACTATATCAACAACAAAGTGATGCTAAACTAGTTATTGAAGAATATTTGGACGGTGTTGAATTTTCAGTTTTCACGTTAGTTGGTCACAATGGTCAGATGACTCACGCACCGTTGGCGCAGGATCATAAACGCCGCTTTGATGGTGATAAAGGACCTAATACGGGTGGAATGGGTGCGTATAGTCCAGTGACTTGGATTTCAGATACGATTCGCCGGCAAACGATTAATATGTTAGTCGAACCTACCATTAAAGCCATGTCGTCTGAAAAAATACCGTTTTCTGGCGTACTTTATACTGGTGTGATGTTGACGTTACAAGGACCAAAAGTGATTGAATTTAATGTCCGATTTGGTGATCCTGAAGCACAAGTTGTGTTACCACAATATACAGGTGATTTTTATGACCTAATTATGCAATTATTACAAGGCAATCAACCTACTACAAAATGGCAAGAAGAAGACATCTATCTTGGTGTGGTACTAGCGTCACCTGGTTATCCTGAAGCACCACAAAATGGTTTAAGAGTTCCAGAAATACCTTATCCGGTTAATTATGCCGGTGTGTCACTGCAAAATGGTCAGTTAGTGACCAAGGGAGGGCGCGTTTTAACGGTTGTCCATCATCAAAAAACTATTGCGGTGGCTCAAAAGCAATTATATGAAGTACTTGATAAGATTGATATGGCATTAGAATTTCGGCATGACATTGGCTATCAAGCTGTCGAATAATCGGAATGGTCAATGTTTTCAAAAGAACTCGCTGCACCAATATTGTTGAAAACTGCTTTCAAAAGTATAGTCATTAAATACATCTTTTTGATGATTCAGTGATGATGGTAAGAAACCTGACAAAAAATCCGATATTATAACTATAATGGTATACACTATTCTTGTGATACTCCCTGTATTACTAGTCCAACAAACGACATATGTTTATCCTGATATAGTCTTCGTTTGTTGGGCTTTTTAGTTGCTTTCAAATATTTGATGGTATACACTGAGGTTATCAAAACAGAAATTAGTGTTATCGTTAAAATGCAAGGAGGCGAATTACGGTGACAAAAAATAAGTTGATGAGCAATGCAGGTAAGTCATCTGCTAATGTTGTTAAAAAGGCAGTAGGTAGTGTAGAGGATGCTGTGCAAGAAGCTGCTAAAGACTTCCGAAAAGACAGTAAAAAAGAAATTGACAAATAGTATGAATAAATGTAACTGAAAAATAAGTTTGATGACAAATGTTTGCAGGCTGATTTTTCAGTTTTTTTCTTTAGAATTTCGCTTTAAAGTTGATTTCAGCGTTTCAACTGATTGATTGGCCATAAGAATTGTCGTAGAGATGAACTTTAGTTATAATGAATTTAACGTAAATATTAACCAACTATCACATTGATTTTTGAAATGTGTACTATGATCAAAGAGGATAAATTCATGCCAACAGATATTGAAATTGCACAAGCTGCTAAAATTACACCTATCTCTGAAATTGCTGCCAGCGCGGGATTACAGCCTCAAGAAATTGAACCCTACGGTTATGATAAAGCGAAAATCAAGTTGGATCCTGAAGTTAATCGATCAACTGATTTGGGTAAACTCATTTTGGTTACTTCAATTAATCCAACACCTGCTGGAGAAGGCAAATCAACCGTGACAGTTGGTTTAGCTGATGCGCTTAAATTAGCTGGTAAAAATACGATGATTGCGCTTCGTGAACCATCATTAGGCCCAGTTATGGGGCTGAAAGGTGGTGCAACGGGTGGTGGTTATGCGCAGGTTGTGCCAATGGCAGACATTAATTTGCATTTTACTGGTGATTTTCATGCGCTTACTTCGGCACATGATACTTTGTCGGCAGTGCTTGACAACAGTTTACATCAGGGAAATCCTCTCAACCTTGATCCACGTCGCATCTTGTGGAAACGTGTAGTGGATATTAATGATCGCGCTTTACGACATGTGACTGTTGGTCTAGGGGGACCGACTTCTGGTGTGCCTCGTGAAGATGGATTTGATATTACTGTTGCATCTGAATTAATGGCTATTTTGACGCTATCAACTGATCTAATGGATCTGAAGGCGCGTATTAATCGTATTGTCGTTGGCTATACTTACGACAAAGAACCAGTTACTGTTGCTGATTTGGGTGTAGCAGGTGCATTAACAGTCTTGCTTAAAGATGCTATTAAACCTAATTTGGTACAGACACTGGCACATACACCGGCAATCATTCATGGTGGCCCATTTGCAAACATCGCGCAAGGAACGAACTCGATTTTGGCAACAAAAACAGCGCTACAATTGGCTGATTACGTGGTTACGGAGGCTGGATTTGGAGCTGACTTAGGTGGTGAAAAATTCCTCGATGTTAAAGTCCCATTATTAGGGAAAACACCGGATGCAATTGTTATTGTAGCGACCATTCGCGCACTGAAGCATCATGGTGGTGTGGCACTGGGCGACTTAAACGATGAAAATATTGAAGCTTTGTCCGCTGGATTAGAAAACTTAGGGCAGCATTTAACGGCGATGAATCGTTATGGTGTACCGGTTGTTGTGGCAATTAACCGTTTCACCGCCGACACACCACAAGAACTAGCAGTCATTAAAGATTATGTTGCACAATTTGGCGCAACCGCCTATACGACAGAGGTTTGGGCTAAGGGTGGCGAAGGGGCAAAAGACTTAGCACAAGCTGTCATTGAAAAAGCAGCACAGGAATCTGATTTTACACCACTTTATCAACCTAATGATTCTGCAACCGATAAACTTAATGCTATTGTCCAAACGATTTATGGTGGCGAAACTGTTGTGTTATCTGACAAAGCTCAAAAGCAACTAAAAGAATTTGAAGCTCGTGGCTGGGATAAACTACCAATTATTATGGCTAAAACGCAATATTCTCTTTCTGATGATGCTAAAAAGTTAGGAGCACCAAAAGACTTTGCTATTCATATTCGTGAATTTGTCCCTAAGTTAGGCGCTGGTTTCTTGGTTGCACTGACAGGTAATATTATGACAATGCCTGGTTTGCCAAAACATCCGGCAGCATTAGACATTGATATTGATGAAAAAGGTCGAATTACTGGCTTGTTCTAACTTGTACAGCATGATATAATCATTTTAAATATTGAAAAGAGGTCGATCCAGTGCGTAACTAAACTATTCATTCAAATTTCACAAACGGAATTGGAAAGAGTAGGATAAGTGCGCAAAAATCGACAATAAGTCGTTATTTTTGCGATGCTTACGAAACCAATTCTGTGAAAAATCAGAGGAGGTTTTTTTATGCATGCAATCACATTAAATAAAGTCAATTACAGTATTGACGGACGCGACATTTTAACACAAGTTACTCAGCAAATAAAAATTGGTGAGCGTATTGGCATTATTGGCGCTAACGGTGTTGGCAAAACAACCTTGGCGCACTTGATGATTGGTGATTTATCAGCTGACAGTGGTGAGATTTTTATCAATGGTCGTTTCATTTATGTGCCACAATTGGTCGTCGACGATAGTAATCGGAGTGGTGGTGAAAAAATGATGCAACGTATCAATGAGTCACTAAACAATCAACCAGATATTTTGGTGTTAGACGAACCAACAGCTAATTTAGATATGACACATCAAAATTGGTTAATCAAACGGCTGTCACATTTTTATGGCACATTGATTGTGATTTCTCATGACAGCTATTTTCTTAATCACACAGTCCAAAAAATATGGGCAATACATGAACAACACGTCACGGTTTATAATGGTAATTATCAGGATTATTTAGCGAAAACTAATCTTGCTAACGAAACTCAGAATCATCTGTATCACGACGCAGTCAACAAGAAAAAGCAACTACAACGAGCGATGGACAAAGTTAGAACACGGGAAAAACAAGTGACAAAACGTCCCAAAAATATTAGTCCATCTGATGCGCGTTTGATCAGTGGAAAAGGTAACGCATTAAAAACCCAAAAAAAGCTTGGTCAAAATGCCAAAACGATGGCTCGTCGCTTTTCAGAACTAGAAAAGATTGATAAACCGCATGTCACAAAGCCTTTGAAACTTCAAACGGTTGCAGGTCAAAACTATAAAACACGGACTATTTTAAAAATAACTGGGGAAACAGTTAAAGCAGGCAATCGGGCACTGTTACAAGACGTGAATTTTAATTTGGAAACAGGGGAGCGATTGGCTATTTTAGGTGATAATGGCAGTGGTAAAACCACCATGATTAAGCAAATTATCCAAAAGTATAATCAGCCAGTTGGTTATTTTACACAAAACTTGTCTGCTTTGAATGAACAAAAGACAGTCCTAGAAAACGTATTATTGAAATCTTCTCAACTGCCACAATTGGCCAGAGATTTTCTTGGTGCGTTTGGCATTAAAAGAGATATGGCTCTTCAAAAAGTTAATTCACTAAGTGGCGGTGAAAAAGTTAAAGTGTTACTGCTACAAGTTTTATTTACCGATACGCAGTTACTTATTTTAGATGAACCCACTAATTTTTTAGATTTACTTGCATTAGATGCGCTGACAAATTTTTTAACGCATTATAATGGTGCCGTTCTAATAGTGTCTCATTATAAGGACTTTATTGACGCGGTCGCTACGAAAAAAATGAGGATTCAATCACAACATTTAATGACTATTTGAAATTCTTGCAACTGCGCCGTGACGGTGTTAAACTGGAATATATTAAAATAAATTGTTGATATAGTGTCGGATATTGGCCGACAGTTTCTACCCAACACCAACATGTTGGACTATCATAAATTGCGTGGTGTTGATCCATTCATCGTTTGTGATGGGTGGATTTTTCTATGTCAAAGGGAGATAGACACACATGCAAAAGTTTTTTCATCTTAAGGAAAATGGGACCAGTGTACGACGGGAGATTGTCGCAGGTATCACGACCTTTGTTTCCATGGCTTACATCTTTTTCTTGAATCCACAGATTCTTGGGCAAGCAGGTATTCCACAACAAGCTGTTTTCTTGGCTGCTATTTTAGTAGCCGTATTTGGCACCCTGTTTATGGGATTATTTGCTAACGTACCCTTTGCTTTAGCGCCAGGAATTGGCATGCAAGCGTACTTTACCTATACGATTGTGTTTGGCTTTGGCTTTAATTGGCAGCAAGCCTTAGCAATTGTGTTCTTGGTCGGTGTGGTTGATATCATCATTACTTTAACACATGGTCGACGCGCTATTGTGAAAGGTATTCCTAGTGAATTGAAAGCTGCCATAGGTGGTGGTATTGGTATGTTTGTCACTTATATTGGATTAAAAAACGCTGGTTTTATCAACTTTATCGTTGATCCAGGCAATATTTTGACGCTAAATGACAAACCATTTACTGGCAAGGCCACAGGTACGATTAATTCTATTTTAGCGAGTGGTGGCGTGACACCTGAACTGTCAAAATTTAATTCTGCATCTGTGCTATTGGCACTAATTGGTTTTATTCTATTAGTAATATTGGTAATGCGTAAAGTACCTGGTGCGTTTTTGATCACGTTAATTGCGACAACAGTCATTGGTATTCCAATGGGTGTTACCAATACGCACATTTCAGCTGGGACTTCGATTGGATCAGCCTTTGGATCCTTGGGACATGTTTTTGGACAAGCATTAGGCGCGAATGGTTTGGGATCATTGTTCACTGATTGGCATCATGCCTCATTGGCAATTATTACCATTTTTGCAATGGGACTTACCGGTCTGTTTGATGCGATTGGCACTTTGATTGGTATTGGTGATCAAACTGGTATTTTCTCAAAAGCAGATACGAAAGCGTTTGAAGAAGATAAAGGGTTTAATTCTAAAATGGATCGCGCGTTGGTTGTCGACACATTTACAACGGCCTTTGCTGGTATCGCAGGTACTAGTAACACGACAACGTTTATTGAATCAGCGGCTGGTGTTGCTGCTGGTGCCCGTACTGGTTTGGCAAATATTGTTACGGCAGTTGGCTTTGCTTTGATGATTATTTTTGCACCGTTTGTTGGTGTTATACCAACTGCGGCAACATCACCATTATTGATTCTGGTAGGTATCATGATGATGGGAGAATTTACTAAAATCTCTTGGGAAAACCTAGAAGTAGCATTACCAGCTTTCTTCACGTCAGTGTTTATGGCATTTTCTTATTCTATTTCGTACGGTATTGCCGCTGGTTTCTTATTTTTCATTATAGTGAAATTAACATTAGGTAAATTCAAAGAAATTTCCCCAGTATTAATTATCGTATCGCTCTTTTTCTTGATAAATTTTGTTGTCCTAGCATTTATTTAAAAATTAATTGAAAACCATGAAAGTTGTCCCTGTGGGCAACTTTTTTGATACAATAAAGATATGAAAACAGGAACAGTAAAAATTTGGCAAAAAGAACGTGGCTATGGCTATATCACACCTGATGATGGTGGTGATGATATTTTCGTCCATTTTAATGGCATTGAAATGGACGGCTTTAAGTCGTTAATTCAAGGCGAAAAGGTTGAGTATGTTTTGGTACAAGGTCACCAAAAATATCAAGCTGCCCGCGTGCAACCCATTAGGGCAAAAGCTGGAGAAGTTTAATGGCTGAAAAAGAGATCGTGACTGACACTAAAATTGTCTATGAAGGACCTATTTTTAGTGTTGAGACACAAAGTGTACAGCTCTACAACAATCAAACATCACAGCGTGATATTGTGAGACACGTGCCAGCCATTTCAGTTTTAGCGATGGTGGATGATGACCATATTATTTTGGAAAAGCAATGGCGTGCCACAATTGGTGATTTTATTCTTGAAATTCCGGCAGGCAAGTTGGATGAAAGAGATTTCGATGCCCCACATCATGCGGTCGTTCGCGAATTAAACGAAGAATTACGAATGACCGCTGGAACGATTGAAAGGGCAATCGGGTTTGTGGAAACAGTCGGTTTTTCTGATGCCTATATGCATCTTTATGTTGCAAAAAGCCTACAGCCAATAGCAAAATCAGATCAATTACCTCGTGATTTAGGGGAGACAATGGATCTGATAACAATTTCGTTTGATGACTTAAAAGAGATGTTTGAGGCTGGCAAATTAAACGATCAAAAAACAGTAACGGCGTTTTTGTATTGGGCCTATCTTAGAGGTTAATGAATGGATAACGAAACAAGAAAAGCTGCGAAAAAAGCCCAAAAGCAACGTGATAAACAACGGGTGAAAGCAGAAAAAGAATATGCTAAAGCACACCCCATAAAGATAGAAGTTGTCACACCAGAAACACGTCAAGAGATGCGATTAACTCGCAAAGGTCGCTATGAGTTGGGATCAGATGGTAAACTGACACCAATCGGCAAATCTAAGCGATTAACGCATCGCTATAATTTAGCCATTATTTTTTTGGCTTTATTAATTATTGCGACCTATGCGTATTTCTTTTTGGTAAATTAGACTTGGAGCGTAAATTATTATGAAAATCGGTATTATCACACCAATGGCAGAAGAAAAGTTGTCATTGATTGCTGCATTAGATAACACAACGACAAAGCAGCATGGTGGTGCCTCAATTACTACAGGTACTTATAAAGGGCATGAAGTAATTTTAACAGAATCTGGTATTGGAAAAGTTGCAGCAGCATCAGCAGCAACAGTTATGATTGACAATTTTGAACCGGATTTAATTGTAAACACTGGTTCGGCTGGCGCCCTTGATCCTGACTTGAAAATTGGTGATGAGGTTGTCGGTACGCGAGTTGCCCATTCTGACGTCGACGTGACTGTATTTGGTTATGCGTTTGGGCAGGTACCTAACAAACCTTTGTATTATTTGGCCGATCCTGAAGTTGTCGCTGATTTTGAAAAATTAGCAGCCGTTAAAGAGGGACTTATTGTTTCCGGCGATCAATTTGTACAAGATGATGCCAAAAAACGTATTTTAGCTCATTTTCCAGACGCTTTGGTTGCTGAGATGGAGGCTGCAGCGGTAGCGCAAGTTGCCACCCAATTTGGGACGCCGTTTATTGTATTACGTGGTGTTTCCGATTTAGCCAATGGTGACTCAGGCGTTGTGTTTGATGACTATGTGGTTGAAGCTGGAAAAGCTTCAGCTAAGCTATTGTTACGATATTTGGATCAAAAAAAATAAGCCGTTAGGCTTTTTTTTGTGTTTCGGTTTCTTGTTGATAGGGCACGGTGTCAGCTTTACTACTATAACGATTGCCGATAAACATGATGGTTGAACCTATCACGATAATGACAACGCCGATTATTGTATTAAGTTTGATGCTTTCATGGAGAATAATCAGTGCCAAGATTGGTGCAAGGGCTGGTTTAATAAAAAAGACAAGCGAGGCAGTTGAGACATCTGAAGCCTCCATTGCTAGTGAATAAAGTACATAACCGGCTGCTGTGACACCCAAGAATATGTATGCCAACAAAATGATATTGTGGATAGTAATGCCTTGAAAGAAAGGAATGTTTGAAAAATCATGCATGACAGGATTTTTTATAAACAAATTAGCTACACCTTGAATATGAGATAAAATCATAATCACCATCAGCTCCAAGGCCCCAGCAATAAACGAAAATGTGTTCATTGTTAAACCATCATAGCCACGCTTCATACCTACTTGACGTTGCATAATTGCGAATAAGCCAAAAGTTAGTGCCGCGATCAGTGCAAGTGAAATGCCAAGTGGATTCGTTAAGTGAGCTGGATTGACAATAACGAGTAGTCCAATAACTGATACAACAACAGCAATCAAGTTAGAACGTGTTAGCGTTTCATGAAGAATGATATAGCCAAAAATGAGGGCAAATATTGGGTTTGAGCTAAACAGGACCGCTACCGTAGAGGCAGCATCGACTTCAACTGCAATTTGGAAGAATGTCATACTGACAACAACACCCACAAATCCAGTTAAGAGAAAAGTACCGATGTCTTGCTTTTGAAAGGTGACGTGACGCTGCTTCATGTTATGGACAGCGAGTGGCACTAGAGCTAAACCACCAATTAAAAAACGTAGAAAATTTAATTGGACGCCGTTGAATTGACTGCCGGCTAACTTTAATGAAATTTCCATCGAACTGAAGAGAAATGTTGAAATGAGAACATAGATATAAGCTTTTTTCACGATGATTACTCCATTGTTTTTTCAGTGTACTACTCTGTTTTACTCTTTTCACTAGCGTTCGTCAAATATTGACTTTATTGGTATTAAAAAGTAATGTAAAATAGATAACGTACTGATAAAACAAAGGAATTTAACCATGATAACAACATATAACCCAGAACATCTCGGAGATGTTCTAATGATTATTTTGGCACCAAATGCCAACCAGCAAATTGTGACAACCAATAAAAATGTTACCCGAGTGAGTGATTTATCTTCGGATAAAACAACAGGCTATAACATCTTTGGCATTGGCGAAAAATTACAGATTAGGCACAAATCAGGTCAGCTAACATTGACACAAGAACAAATTGATATCGTTAATCAAGAATTAAAGCAAGCTGGATTTTCTGATGAATTGACGGTCGAACCAACGAAATTAGTTATTGGCTATGTCGAAACGGTTACAACACATCCAGATTCTGATCACCTTCATGTCACCGAAACACGCGTGGCTAATGATAAAACCTTACAAATTGTTTCGGGATCGCCCAATATTAGAGAAAATATCAAAGTGGCAGTTGCGCAGCCAGGCACAATGATGCCAAGTGGCGCTTTGATTTGGGATGGTGAATTGCGCGGTGTGCCTTCAGCTGGAATGATTGTGTCTGGCAGAGAGTTGCGTTTGCCAGGGGCCCCTGATAAGCCAGGTGCACTGATTTTACCAGATGATTTTGGTAATGTTGGCGACAGCTTTAATTTTGAGAAGGCCGCTAATTTGTATCGCGATAATCTCGTGGATTTGAATTACTGATGGCCGATAATTTGAAGAATGCACCACGAGTATATCGCACGTTAAATGATGAAACGGCACAGTATCGTCGCTTAATTTTTGAACTGCGAAAAGGTGAGTTACAATATTTTACATTTGTAACAGAAGGTGAAAATAATGAGTAAACAATATTATTTTATTGGTATTAAAGGCACAGGAATGGGACCCTTGGCGCAAATTTTGCATGATCAAGGCAATGAAGTTTTGGGATCTGATATTGATACTTATACGTATACACAAGCACCTTTAGAAGCAGCGGGTATCAAAATTTTGCCCTTTGAAGCTAAAAATGTTGACGAATACCAGTCAGCTGTTTTTGTTCGGGGAAATGCTTTTGAAGATACGCATGTCGAGGTAGCACGCGCACTTGAACTAGGTGTTAAGATGATTTCGTATCCTGAAGCAGTTCAAGAGCAAATTGCTCAAACGACCTCAATTGCTGTCGCTGGTGCGCACGGTAAAACATCAACGACTGGATTACTAGCCCATGTGCTCAAAAACATTGCGCCAACCTCCTATTTGATTGGGGATGGAACCGGACGTGGGGTACCAAACTCGCAATTCTTTGTTGTGGAAGCCGATGAATATCGTCGCCATTTTAAGGACTATCGTCCAGATTACGCAATCTTGACTAATATTGATTTTGATCACCCCGATTATTACACAGGGATTGAGGATGTCACCAGTGCATTTGCTGACTTTGCCAACAATGTCAAAAAAGGCATTTTTGCATGGGGTGATGATGAACACCTACGGTCATTGGAACCAAATGCCGATGTTTATTACTATGGTGTCAACCCTGATAAAGATGACTTCGTTGCTACTAATATTCGTAAGTCAACTTTAGGCTCTCATTTTGAAGTGGTATTTCGTGGTAAAAGCCTTGGTGATTTTGCCGTTCCCTTGTTCGGGCAACATGGCATTTTAAATGCTTTGGCTGTCATTGGTGTGAGTTACATGGAACAAGTTGATCTCGATTTGATACGTCAGTATTTACTCACATATCAAGGTGTTAAACGACGCTTCAGTGAAAAACAAATCGGTGATATTACGGTGATTGATGATTATGCACATCATCCAACAGAAATTACCGCGACTTTAGATGCTGCCCGTCAGAAATATCCTAATAAGCCAATTATTGCAATTTTTCAGCCACATACATTTTCCCGTGTTATTGCTTACAAGGACGAATTTGCGGAAAGTTTAGAAGCAGCTGATAAAGTTTATTTAGCCAATATTTTTGGTTCAGCTCGAGAACAATCAGGTACGATTTCTTCAGAGGACTTAGGTGCAGAAATTTCAAAGTTTGGTGGCATTGTTCAAGAAGATAATATGCGCCTGCTGATGCCTTATGATAATGCAGTTATGGTATTCATGGGGGCTGGTGATATCGAAAAATATGAATTTGCATACGAAAAACTACTCGGTCAACTTCATACTGATTTGACTTAATGTCTATTTAATCCTCTTTCTGATATAATAGACGTAACTGAAATACAACAGCGTTGTATTTGTTAATTGGAGGAGGTAAGCATTAATGGATAATTTTAATATGAATGCACGTCGCGATGTGACGGGTGTTGATGATGGGTTAAGATCATTTTTTAAACAAACATATAGTTTTATGGGTATCGCTATTGTTGTGACTGCAATCACGGGATTTATTGTTCAGAATTTTTTCTTGGCTCAAGTTTATAGCCTTATTGCTGGGAACATCATTGGTACATTAGCACTGTTTGGGGTACAAATTTTAATCATGACGATGATTGGACGAGCAACGTTCAAAAATCCAGCTAAAGCTTTTGGATTACTCATGGCTTTTGCCGTGATTGAAGGCTTAACGCTTGGTTTGCTGTTAGCAGTTTATACTGGCGCATCAGTACTCATGGCATTTGTATCAGCTGCTGGTGTTTTTGGCGGTATGGCTGTGTATGGTATGGTGACAAAGCGTGATTTGACTGGTTTAGGATCAATTTTGTTTGGTTTGTTGATTGGTTTGGTCATTGCTTCCGTTGTTAACATGTTCTTTTACAGCGGTATGGTATCGTTGTTAATTTCATGGGTCAGTGTCTTTGTCTTCTCATTGTACACAGCCTATGATAATCAAAATCTTAAGGTGATGTACGCTCAATATGCTGGACAAGCTGATACAACGGGCTTGGCAGTTAATGGCGCGCTACGTCTCTACTTAGACTTTGTGAACTTGTTCTTTGCCTTATTGCGGATCTTTGGTGTTGCAGCCGGTGGATCTCGCGACTAATTTATTTAGAATAAAATTCAGCCCGCTAGGGCTTTTTTATTTGGAAAATTATTACATGGTATAATAAATAGGATAAGTATTATTTCAATACGCTTTTTTTTAACGATATGATCACAACGAGAAATAGAATGGATAGCAAATGACCAATAAAAAACTCTTATTAATTGATGGTAATTCACTGGCTTTTAGAGCCTTTTATGCGATGTATAATCAACTAGACCGTATGATTTCGCATGAAGGGTTACATACTAATGCATTAGTTGCGTTTAATAATTTCTTGGACCAAATAGTTGACCCCATGCAACCTGATTTGGCAGTGATGGCTTGGGATGCTGGTTCTGGTAAAACGACGTTTCGTGGTGAACTATTATCAAGTTATAAAGATGGTCGTTCTAAAACACCATCTGAATTTTTAGAACAGTTTCCTTATCTACGTGAAATGGTTGCGCTCCACGGACTGCGCAATTATCAACAAGATGGACTAGAAGCAGATGATATTATCGGGACATATTCACGTTTGGGTGAGGCAGCTGGATATTCAGTTACAATTGTGACAGGTGATCAGGATTTAATACAACTGGCTACCGATAATGTTACTGTAAATGTGACGAAAAAAGGGGTCACTGAAATTGAACGTTATACACCGGATTACATTTTTAAAAAGTTCAACTTGACGCCTGCTCAAATTATTGAAAAAAAGGCCTTGACTGGCGATACGTCTGATAATTATCCTGGTGTAACTAAGGTGGGTGAAAAAACGGCACTTAAGCTCTTGGCAGAGTATCATGATTTGGATAATTTATACAACAATGTTGACGGCATGAAACCATCAAAGATGAAAGAAAATTTGATGAATGACCGTGATCAAGCGTTCCGAGCACGTCAATTAGCCACTATTTTAACGGCGGCTGATCTCGAATTACCATTGGAAGAAATTGAATATCGCGGTGTTGATTATGATGCCCTCATTCCTTTTTATGAAAAATTAGATTTTAAGCAACAGTTAGCTAAGATTAAGGCGCTGAAGCGCTCAGGCCAAATTGCTGGAGACGATACGGTTGATGAGAAGAATGTACAAGTTGTTGAATTAAAAGATAGTAATTTACGTGCTCTGAGTATGTTAGGAGACAAATTTGCGCTCCATATTGAATATGTTGGCGAAGATTACCATGCTGGCGAAATGATTGGCTTTGTGATTGGAAATGCTGCTGTCGGGTATTATGGTAGCCGAGATGTATCATTATTACAGCAGCCTGAACTTAAAGCGTTGATTGAAAACGATAAAATTCAAAAAAATGTTTTCAATGTCAAGGCGCAATTAGTCTTGTTTAAGCGTTTAGGCTTGAAATTAACTGGTGTTAATTTTGACTTTTTGCTTGCGGCTTATTTGCTGGATACTGTTGATAATGACAATGTGTTTGCGACATTAGCGCAACGATTTGATATTTATCTCACTCCTGATGAAGAAGTCTATGGCAAGGGCGCTAAATTTCAGATACCTTCAGATAGTGGTCGCGTTTTGATGCATATTGCTCACAAAGTAAATGCGTTGATGGCATTAGAAGAGCCAACTTTTTCAGCATTAAATGAACATCAGCAGACTCACTTATATACTGACATTGAGTTGCCATTAGCACATGTATTAGCTAATATGGAGTTTCAAGGGATTAAAGTTAACCCAGAATATTTACAGGAAAGAGGACGTGATTTAGCGCAACGAATTGAAGATATTCAGTCAGCTATCTACATTGAGGCAGGAGAAAAAATCAATTTAAACTCACCTAAACAGCTCGGTGTGCTATTATTTGAAAAAATGGGATTACCGGTTATCAAAAAAACGAAAACTGGTTATTCTACAGCAATTGATGTCCTTGAAAAGTTGGCACCACAAGCACCGATTGTGGATCACATCTTGCAGTACCGCCAGTTGGCTAAACTTAAATCTACTTATATTGATGGTTTGTTGTCAGTCATTTATCCAGAAGATAGTAAAATCCACACCCGTTTCTTGCAAACGCTCACTCAAACAGGAAGATTATCGTCTGTGGACCCCAATCTGCAAAATATTCCTATGCGTTCAGAAGAAGGACGTTTAATACGTACAGCGTTTGTTCCAAGTGAACCAAATTGGCAAATATTTGGTGCTGATTATTCCCAAATTGAGCTTCGTGTGTTGGCACATGTGACAGGGGATGCCAATATGCAAAAAGCATTTTTGAATGGTGAAGATATTCATGCGGAAACGGCACGAGCTGTATTTGGTTTGCCAAATGATGCCGTCGTTGATCCACTTATGAGACGAACTGCCAAAGCAGTTAATTTTGGAATCGTTTATGGTATATCTGACTTCGGTCTGGCTAATAATTTGGGTATTTCTAGAGCTGAAGCCAAGCGATTTATTGATACTTATTTTCAAGAGTTTCCTCAAATTCATGATTGGATGAATCAAATCAAACAATTTGCGCACGATCATGGCTATGTCGAAACAATTGCTCATCGTCGACGTTACTTGCCAGATATCAATGCGAAGAACTTTAATTTGCGTTCTTTTGCTGAACGGACTGCCATGAATTCACCAATTCAAGGATCAGCTGCTGATATCATCAAAATTGCTATGATTAAAGTTAATGATGCGTTAAAAGCGCATCACTTCCAAGCACGCATGCTATTACAGGTACACGATGAATTAATTTTTGAAGCACCATCAAGTGAAATTGATGAATTATCAGAAATTATTACAAGCGTGATGGACTCAGCTGTGTCGTTAGATGTGCCTTTAAAAGTGGAAAGTCATTCTGGCGCCACATGGTATGATGCTAAGTAACAGAAAAGTATAGGATTATCATGATAATATTACCAAATAATTTAGCAGCTACGCTAAATGACAGTCAAGTGCCTCATCAGTTAGCACATCAAATTGCGACTTATGTTGCCGTTTTTGTGGTTGCTTTCTTGCTGGTTGCTATTTGTCGCATACTGATAACACGTTTGCGACATCATAAGTTCAAACCACGTCAACTTATCTATGATGGTTTAATAGGCGCCTGCATTATTTTACTGGCATACCTCGGTGGCTCTTATGTTTATCAACAAAATATGCTAGGAGTTAAAACAGCTATATTGAAGCCTGTTCAGCAACATGAAAGACAGGTGGCTGCTAAAAAAGCATCGTCGTCTACTATTTCTCGCGCCACAATTAGAAAAATGGTGATGCGAAATGCGGCTAAGGGATTTGAAAAGCAAGGCTTTGTGTCAATTCCAAGTCGTAATATTTTGTTGCCAATTTATAATGATGCTTATAGTAATGCTGGATTGAATTTGGGGGCTGATTACGCCAACCGCTCTAGTCAAGATCCAGATGGCACTAAAATACCAGTGATGGGGCAGGGAAATTATGGGTTGGCAGCGCATAATTTTAACGATGGTGTAACTGGATTTAGTGGGTTACAGCAAGTGATTAATCAAAACGCGCCATATATCAGTAATGGTCAATTAAAGGGATCATCATGGTTGAATGGCACATCAGTTCTATTAGCAAATAATAAAGGTCTGTACCAATATGAGATTACTGGACAAGATACTGTTAAGAACACAGATGTCTCAGTGTTGGATCCAACAAAAAATGCGCAATTAACAATCATTAGCTGCCTGTTCCCGTCGACTCAGTATCGTATTATTACTCACGCGGATTTGAAGCACACTTATACTTGGAAAAATGCGCCACAAAGTGTAGTTTCAAGATTCAACTTACAAGTTTATAATACTAATGCTCGTGTCAGTTGGTGGAACCCAGGTGTTGAAGAGGGTGCTAATGGTGATCAGGGTGGTACAAAATAATTTTTAAGGTAAGGCTGTATTTAGCCTTATCTTTTTTTCATAATGTGAATAAATTGGTATAACGCAAAATATCATGTTAGGTTTCCTGACACATATTTGCAAACGATGAAAATTTCGTATAAAATAAAAGTATCTTAAGCGAAGGGGTATTGTGATGAGCGAACGTGAGTTAAGACGCAATTTATCAATTTTAACAATTGGTACAGTTCGTGAATTGACGTTACTGACTGACCGTCAGATACGGTATTACGAGCAGCAAAACTTAATCACACCAGGACGTGGCAAAGGTGGTCAGCGTCGATTTTCATTAAATGATGTTGATCAATTATTAGCCATTCGTGATTTTTTGGATTCGGGCGATTCAATCAAAGATATTCAAGAAATATTCGCCAAACAACACCGCAAAGCACAAGAAAAACAAGATTCAGAATCAGCATTACGTCGTTCATTACAAAAAGAATTCGCCCAAATCGGGCGATTTGGGGCTCGTTAAGGAAGGAAAATCATGGCTCGTAAAACATTTACCAAAGAAGAAATTAAACAAATTGTTGTTGATGAAAATGTAGAATTCATTCGTGTAACATTCACTGATGTCTTAGGTGCGATTAAAAACGTTGAAGTACCAACTTCTCAATTAGATAAGGTGCTTGACAACAATTTAATGTTTGACGGTTCATCAATCGAGGGATTTGTTCGTATCAATGAATCAGATATGTATCTTTACCCCGATTTATCAACATTTATGATTTTCCCATGGGCAACGGATGGTCATGGTGGTAAAGTGGCCCGCTTGATTGCCGACATTTATACTGCTGATCGTGAGCCATTTGCTGGAGACCCCCGTCATGCGTTACGTTCGGTACTCGCTGATGCGCGTGAAGCTGGATTTACGGCGTTTAATGTCGGGACAGAACCTGAATTTTTCTTGTTTAAACTTGATGAAAAAGGCAACCCAACCACAGAATTAAACGACAAAGGTGGTTATTTTGACTTAGCACCATTGGATATGGGTGAAAATGTTCGTCGTGAAATTGTTTTGACTTTGGAAAAAATGGGCTTTGAAATTGAAGCTGCTCACCACGAAGTTGCCGAAGGACAGCATGAAGTAGACTTTAAATACGCCTCAGCTCTTGAAGCCGCTGACAACATTCAGACGTTTAAGTTGGTTGTTAAAACCATCGCACGCAAGAATGGTTACTATGCTACCTTTATGCCAAAGCCTGTTGCAGGTATTAACGGATCCGGTATGCACACAAACATGTCATTATTTACAAAAGATGGTAACGCATTTGTTGATACATCGGATGAAATGGGCTTGTCAAAAACAGCATATAACTTCTTGGGTGGTATTTTGGAACATGCGACTGCGTTCACAGCGCTTGCAAACCCGACAGTTAACTCATACAAGCGCTTAACACCTGGATTCGAAGCACCTGTTTATGTTGCATGGTCAGCATCAAATCGTTCACCAATGGTTCGAGTTCCGGCCTCACGTGGTAATTCAACACGTTTGGAACTACGTTCAGTTGACCCAACAGCTAATCCTTATACTGCATTGGCAGCCATTTTGGCTTCAGGACTGGATGGGATCAAGCGTGAATTAGAGCCTTTGGCCTCAGTTGATAAAAATATTTATTTGATGGATGAGGTCGAACGGGAAAAGGCAGGCATTACAGACTTACCAGATACTCTGTTGGCTGCAGTTCGTGAGTTGGCGGCTGATGATGTTGTTCGTTCAGCTATTGGAGAACATATTGCTGATAAGTTTATTGAAGCAAAGAAGATTGAATACACATCATATCGTCAGTTTGTTTCTGAATGGGAAACAGATTCTTATCTTGAAAATTACTAATAGTTACATTAAAAAAGCGCTCAGCGCTTTTTTTTGTGATCAAAATTCTTGTTTTGAAAGCGCTCATAAACCTAACATTCGGTTATTTAAATTAAAATCTGCAAAAATCCGCTTAAAGACGAACTATAAACTATAAAGTGTGAAAATTCTTATTTTAAAACGAACACAACTGCTAAATTTTTTGTTAAATTAGTATCATAAACGAATGATCAGTGATGCGGAACTAAAAGAAATGGAGAAAAAATGACACAAGTAGCTGTTGTGATGGGGTCAACCAGTGATTGGGAAAGCATGAAGCAAACAGTCATGCTTTTAAAAGAGTTAGGTATTAGTTACGAAAAACACGTGATTTCGGCCCACCGTATGCCCGTACATCTACAAAATTTTGCTGAGGAAGCGCGCAATAACCACTTTCAAGTTATTATTGCTGGTGCGGGCGGGGCTGCACATTTACCAGGGATGCTAGCTGCTAACACGACCTTACCTGTTATTGGTGTTCCTATGAAATCACACGCTTTGAACGGTCTTGATTCATTGCTGTCAATTGTTCAAATGCCGGCAGGTGTTCCCGTGGCAACAGTGGCAATTGGCAATGCTGGCGCGAAAAATGCCGCGATTTTGGCTGCTCAAATAATCGCATTATCAGATAAAGAAGTATTGACCAATTTGGTTAACTTTAGGCAAGCGCAAACGCAACAATCGATTGATAGTGAAAAGGAGCTAAGATGACGCACATTATTTTACCGCCAGCAACCATTGGTATCATTGGTGGTGGGCAACTTGGGCGTATGATGGCGTTAGCTGCTAAACCAATGGGCTATACGGTCATAGTGCTCGATCCAACACCTCAATCGCCAGCTGGTCAGGTAGCAGATGATCAAATTATCGCAAGCTATGACGATGTTAGTGCCCTCAAAAATCTAGCTAGTCGCAGTGACGTGCTAACTTATGAATTTGAAAACGTTGATCGCGATGTTTTGAAAAAGTATGCCTCAAAAATTTTGCCACAAGGGGTAGATTTGTTAAGAATTACCAGTGACCGTATAGCAGAAAAAACGTTTATTCGAGATGAAGCAGGTGTACCAGTCGCCTCATTTCAAATCATTGAGTCGGCTGAACAGTTGAAAACGGGAACAACGCCTTCAATTTTAAAAACGGTTAGTGGTGGTTATGATGGGCATGGTCAATGGCAACTTAATACACCATTTGAAGCATCACAATTAGTTGATAATTTTCCTGGTGGTCGACTAATCTTAGAAACACTTGTCAATTTTAAACAAGAAGTCAGTATCATGGTTGCCCGTTCCAGTGATGGGCACATTACGACATGGCCAATCGCTGAAAATGTCCATCACAATCATATTCTGAAGTACACAACTGTTCCTGCTAAAATTTCTAGTACACTCAGCAAAAAAATTATTGAAATTGCTCATAAAATTGCTGAAAAAATTAATTTGCGAGGTATTTTGGGTATTGAATTATTTGTCAACGATGAGGAAGTTTGGGTAAATGAGTTGGCCCCGCGTCCTCATAATTCAGGACATTTTACCATTGAAGCAGCTAATGTTTCGCAATTCGAAGGTCATATTCGAAGCGTTGTAGGATTGCCACTGCCAGAGATTACGTTAACGCAGTCAGCAACAATGTTGAATTTATTAGGTGATGAATTGACGCAGGCAAAGGCCGATTTTAAAAATCATCCAGAATGGCATTTTCATGATTACGGCAAGGCAACGATCAAAGCAGATCGTAAAATGGGACACATTACGGTGCTAGGTGATGAAAACGGGCAAGCATTAATCGCATGGGGTAAACAACATGAACAACGTAACAGACTATAACAATCAAACGATAACACGTGGTGATTTGAAGTATCAAGGAAAAGCTAAATCTGTTTATTGGACAAATCAAGCAGACATTTTGTGGCTACATGATACAAATCAAGCAACTGCTTTAAATGGTAAAGTACATGAAAATATTTCTGATAAAGGGCGCCTTAATAGTGAAATTTCCTATCTCTTATTCAAGCACCTCCAACAACATGGCATTGCAACGCATTATTTAAAGCACATCTCAGAAACGGATGAATTGGTTGAAAAATTAGATATCATTCCCGTTGAAGTCGTGGTGAGAAATTTTGCTTCAGGTCATTTCGTCAGTCGATTTGGTGTCGCGAGTATGACTGAGTTGACACCAATTGTCCAAGAATTTTACTTTAAATCAGATGCTTTGGATGATCCATTTATCAATGATTCACAACTCATTGCTTTGCACTACGCAACGGCGGAAGAAATTAAGTCGCTTCGCTTGAAGAGCGCTAAAATCAACGACATATTGAGACGTCGATTTGCGGAAATTAACATTGAGTTAATTGATTTCAAACTTGAATTTGGTCGACGAACTGACGGTGATATGATTCTCGCCGATGAACTGTCACCAGATAATATGCGATTGGTTGACAAAACCAGTGGTCAATCTCTTGATAAAGATATATTCCGACAAAACAAAGGTGATTTGACTGTTGGTTATCGCGAAGTGTTGAAGCGTTTAGAAAAATTGGAGAAATAAATATGTACTTAGCCAAAATTTATGTTACCTATAAGCCATCTATTCTTGATCCACAAGGGGAAGTTATCAAATCAGCTCTGACTCGACTGGATTACACTGGTATTTCACAAGTATCACAAGGTAAGTACTTCGAAGTGAAATTAGATGCACGTGATGTTGAAGCAGCCAATGCTGAAGTGAAAAGTTTTACCGATTCACTTTTGATTAATCAAAATACAGAGACTTACCGCTTTGATTTATCTATCGTCAATGAAGATGAGGCAATCCTATGAGAGCAGCAGTGATTAGATTTCCAGGATCAAATTGCGATTTTGATATGTTATATGCTTTGCAAGATTTTGGTATTGATGCCGAAATTATCTCAGCTGACAATAACGACCTTAATGGCTTTGATGCCGTCTTTTTACCAGGTGGATTTGCCTATGGTGACTATTTGAGAACTGGCGCTATTGCAAAGTTTTCGCCAATAATGGCGGCCGTTATTCAGGCTGCTAACGATGGTAAGTTAGTGGTGGGTGTCTGCAACGGGTTCCAAATTTTGACTGAAGCTGGTTTGTTGCCTGGTCAACTGCAAGTCAACAAGGTACCAGGTTTTATTTGTGAAGATGTTGAGCTGTTGATTGAAAATCCAAATACGGCGTTCACAAATGCCTATGAAACAGAATCAATTATGATTCCAATTGCTCACGGTGAAGGTAATTATTATGCTGATGACGCAACATTAGCACAACTGGAAGATAATCATCAAATTGTTTTCCGTTATGCTCAAAATCCTAATGGTTCGGCACATGACATCGCTGGCATTATGAATGAACGGGGCAATGTCTTTGGCATGATGCCACATCCAGAACGCGCAGTAGACCCAGTAACAGGCAATGTTGATGGACAACCATTTTTCAAAAGCATTTTGTCAGAGATAATAGCGGGAGATTAGGACATGCATAGTGATAATGAAATAACACCCGAAATGGTCCGTGATAGTAAAATTTATCAGCAATGGGGTTTGACTGATGCAGAGTATCAACTTATTGTTGACACGCTTGATCGCTTACCCAATTACACTGAAACAGGCATTTTCTCTGGCATGTGGTCAGAACATGTTTCTTACAAAAAATCCAAGCCAATTTTACGACATTTTTGGTCAACAAATGAACGTGTTTTGCAGGGACCGGGTGAAGGCGCCGGCATATTGGATATCGGTGATAATCAAGCAGTAGTATTCAAGGCCGAGAGTCATAATCATCCATCATTTGTTGAGCCTTATGAAGGCGCGGCAACTGGTGTTGGTGGTATTCTACGCGATATTTTTTCAATGGGTGCGCAGCCTATTGCAGTACTAGATTCGCTACGTTTTGGCGAACTTGATAACGCTCATACTCGCCACATTGTTGATGGCGTGATTGCTGGTATTGCTGGTTACGGTAATGCGATTGGGATTCCCACAGTTGGTGGTGAAATTGGTTTTGATCCTGTTTATGCCGGGAATCCATTGGTTAATGTCATGGCCGTTGGACTGATGGATCAAAAAGGTATGCAAGTCGGTCAAGCAAAGGGTGTTGGCAATTCAATTATTTACGTAGGTGCCAAAACAGGACGTGACGGTATCAACGGGGCATCATTTGCATCGGCCGAATTTTCAACCGAACATGAGTCTGATCGTTCTGCTGTTCAGGTTGGCGATCCATTCCTAGAAAAGTTAGTGATGGACGCCACTTTGCAAGCGGTTCGCGACCATTCAGATATTATTGTTGGTATACAGGATATGGGTGCCGCTGGGTTGTTATCTTCGAGTTCAGAAATGGCCTCAAAAGCTGGTATGGGAATTGATTTAGACTTAAATCAAGTGCCACAGCGTGAAACAGCGATGACACCATATGAACTGATGTTGTCTGAATCCCAAGAACGCATGTTATTTGTTGTTAAAAAAGGGGAAGAGCAAGTTATATTGGATTTGTTCAAAAAAGCCAACTTGGATGCCGTTATTATCGGACATGTGACTGATGATGGACGCTATCGTTTGCGATTCAATGATCAAGTAGTGGCTGATGTGCCCGTTGACTTTTTGACGCATGCCCCTAAACAAGATTTGCCAATGGTGGCGCCTAAACGTTTGGCTATTTTGAAAGCAGATCAATTCGTACCAGATGTAACTGATTTAAAGCAAACAGTCCTTGATTTAGTCGGTCAACCGACGATTGCTTCAAAGAGTAATTTGTTCCGTCATTTTGATTCCCAAGTTCGTGCTGATACGGTCATTAAACCTGGTGGTGATGCGGCTTTAGTTAGAATTCGTGGGACTAAGAAGGCATTAGCAATGACGACTGATGTGAATGCACGATATTTGTACTTAAATCCTAAAGTAGGCGCCAAAATGGCTGTGGCCGAGGCAGCTCGTAATATCGTTGCTACTGGGGCAACGCCAATTGGCATCACAGACGGATTGAATTTTGGTTCACCGGATAATCCGGAAGTATATTACGAATTATCTCAAGCAGTTGACGGCATTAATGACCTTGCAAAACAACTCAATACACCAATTATTTCTGGTAACGTATCACTTTATAATGAAACGGATGGTCAAGCCATCTATCCGACACCAATGATTGGTATGGTTGGTCTGCTAACTGATGTGTCAAAAGCGACACGGATTGGATTTCAAAATGTCGGCGACAGCATTTATATCATCGGAGAAACGAACGCCAGTTTCAACGGTACTGAAATTCAAAAAATGCAAGCTGGTGATATTGATGGGCAACTTTTTGACCTTAATGATCATGATGAAATTACCAATCAGAAGCTGATATTAGCAGCAACGGATCAGTCTTTATTAGCTAGCGTGCACGATTTGTCAGAAGGCGGCTTAATTGTCGGTTTGTTGGAGAGCGCTTTTGCGGGTCAATTCAGTTTCAATGTTGTTATTGACATGACTGCAGAGTTTTTATTTGCTGAAACCCCAAGTCGTTTCATTGTATCCGTAGCGCCTCAAAATCGCGAAGCTTTTGAAGCACTTGCCGGTGATTCAGCTAAAAAAATTGGTGAGGTATCTGCTGAGGATCAAATGACGATTCAATCAAGTGACCAATTATTGCAGTTATCACGACAAGAGACCCAAACCATCTATCAGGAGAGCATTTCATGGCGATTAAAAGGATAATGACAGGTATTAATACACAGGCCAATAAGACGCCAGTCGCTGAGCAATCGCGCGTCAATGTTCGAAGCCTCAATGAAGAGTGTGGTATTTTTGGTGTTTGGGGGCGTAGTGATGCTGCACAACTCACGTATTATGGTTTACATGCATTGCAACATCGTGGGCAAGAGGGGGCAGGAATTGTCTCTAATCGAGAGGGCCATTTGTGGCAGGAAAGAGGACTTGGCTTATTAAGTGACGTCTTTCGAGATCCAAGTAGAATAGATGCCCTACAAGGAAACAGTGCAATTGGACACGTTCGTTATGCGACTGCCGGTTCTCACGGTATAGAAAATATACAACCACTCATGGTCAATTTTCATGATATGCAAATTTCACTTGCACACAATGGTAACTTGACTAATGCCTTGACATTGCGCGAAAAGCTCGAAGAGGAAGGTGCTATTTTTCAGTCATCGGCTGATTCAGAAATTTTATTGCATTTGATTCGTCGTTCCAAAGCGTCAACATTTGTTGACAAACTTAAAGCTTCACTCAATGTTCTCCGCGGGGGATTTGCCTATTTGCTGCTAACCCCGCACGGATTATACGCGGCGCTTGACCCCCATGCTTTTCGACCTTTTGTGGTTGGTCAAATGCCGGATGGCCAATACATTGTGACTTCTGAAACTGCAGCATTAGACGTTGTTGGCGCTAAATTTTTGCGAGATGTACAACCTGGCGAACTGCTGATTATTGATGATAGCGGACTCACGATTGACCATTATACTGATAAGACGACGTTAAATATCGATGCGATGGAATATATTTATTTTGCTCGACCTGATTCATCAATATATGGTGTCAATGTTCATCAAGCCCGCAAGCGTATGGGAGCAGCTTTGGCAGCTGAACAGCCTGTGAAGGATGCCGACATTGTGGTCGGTGTTCCCAACTCAAGTTTGAGCGCGGCAGCTGGTTTTGCAGAAGCTACTGGCCTACCAAACGAAATGGGTTTGGTAAAAAATCAATATATTGCTCGAACATTTATTGAGCCAACACAAGATAAACGTGAGCGCGCGGTACGTATGAAATTAAGTGCGGTTCGTGATGTTGTTCGCGGACAAAATGTTGTTTTGGTTGATGATTCAATCGTTCGTGGCACGACATCAATGTTCATCGTTCGCATGCTTAAAGAGGCAGGCGCTAAGTCGGTTCATGTGCGCATTGCGAGCCCAACTTTCAAATTCCCCTCTTTTTATGGTATTGATATGCAAACCACTAAAGAATTAATGGGCGCGAACCATTCATTGGCTGAAATGACCAAGATGATAGAAGCCGATTCTTTAGGATTTTTGTCGGTAGATGGGTTGGTATCAGCGATTAACTTGCCATACTATGGTGAGGGGACAGGGTTGACCACAGCGTATTTTGATGGACATTATCCTAGCCCAATATATGACTATCAAGCTGGATTAGCGGCTTTTGAGGCACGCCATGAGGTTGATTTTGCACCAGAGCCAACCTCAACTTATCATCCACATCAAGTCAGATCTTTGCGTAATCAAGATATTTTGGCAGATGGAACTGTTCATCTTGACGCACAACCAATTATGGGAGGAGAAAGATGACCAACGAAAATGCCTATCAGAAGGCTGGCGTTGATATCAAAGCTGGTGAAGAAGCTGTTAATTTAATGCAAGATGAAGTCGCTAAAACATATAACGATAATGTTTTGGGTGGTATTGGCGGTTTTGGTGCAGCTTATGCACTTGGGACAAACTACAAAGATCCAGTACTCATTTCCGGCGCAGATGGTGTCGGAACAAAGTTATTGTTGGCGATTGCAGCGAATAAGCACGACACCATTGGACAAGATTTAGTTGGTATGGTGGCTAACGATATTTTAGCTCAAGGGGCCAAACCGGCATTCATGTTGGACTATTTAGCAGTTGATAAAATGCGACCGGAAGTGGTCGCTGAAATCGTACAAGGCATAGCACATGCAGCCAAAGAATCTGGTATGGCTCTTATTGGTGGCGAAAGTGCTGAATTGCCCGGATTGTATGCTAAAAATCACTACGATCTAGCTTCATTTGCTGTTGGTATAGCAGAGCGGGATCAGTTATTGAAATCAGAAAATGTTGATGTAGATGATGTTTTAATCGGTTTGCCATCGTCAGGCATTCATTCAAATGGCTACTCATTAGTTCGCCACATTTATCATATTGATAATGAATCAGCCTTTCAACAGCTTGATGAGCAATTGCAAACGACTTTGCTGACGCCAACAGCATTATATGCCAAATCGGTATGGCCGTTAGTTCAAGCAGGTCTTGTACAATCAATGGCGCATATCACAGGTGGTGGGTTAGTTGAAAATTTGCCCCGCGCCTTACCAAAACATCTATCAGCTGAAATTAGTTGGGGATCGTGGCCCATACTGCCAATTTTTGATGATTTACAAAAACGTGGCAATGTTTCTCTATCCGATATGCTATTGACCTTTAACAACGGCTTAGGGTTAGTATTGGTAGTCAAGCCTAGTCAATTAGCGGATGCCATGACGATGTTGACTGAAAATGAACAACCTGCTTATCTATTAGGTAAAATCACTGACCGTCAAAAAGAAGCTGTGGTGTTCACAGGAGTGGCACCATGGTAAAAAAAGTACGATTAGCAGTGTTTGCCTCTGGTACTGGCACAAACTTTCAAGCATTAAATGATGCCATTATACAACGAAATCTGAATGCTGAAATTGTCAGATTAGTGGTGGATCATTCCAAAGCTGGTGTGCTCAACTTAGCAAAAGTATTTGGCGTGCCAGCAACGACAATTATTTACAGTCGCTATCTTGACAAAACAGCTGCTGAACAAGCGATTATTGCGCAGTTGGAATCAGATCGAGTTGATGGTATTTTACTGGCAGGTTACATGCGCATTTTGACACCATTATTAATCAATCGTTATTTGGGTAAAATCATCAATTTGCACCCAGCGATGCTGCCTAGTTTTCCCGGACGGCACAGTATTTTGGACGCGTTTGAAGCAGGTGTCAATAAAACTGGTGTCACAGTGCATTTTGTTGACAATGGCATTGATACTGGCGAAATTATTGCGCAAGAAGCGGTGCCAATTAAAAAAGACGATACACTTGAACAATTGGAAACGCGTATCCATCATGTGGAGCACGTTTTATACCCGAACACACTAGAAAAGTTATTAAAAGAAGGAGTATTTTTAAAATGACCCGTGCATTATTAAGTGTTTCTGATAAAAATGGTTTGGTACCATTTGCTAAAAGTTTAGTAGAATTAGGTTATGAGTTAGTGTCAACGGGTGGGACACATAAAGTGTTGGCGGAAGCTGGCTTGGAAGTATTGGCAATTGACGAAGTCACAGAGTTTCCGGAGATGTTAGATGGACGTGTCAAGACGTTGCATCCACGTGTACACGCTGGTTTACTAGCACGTCGTGATTTGCCAGAACATATGGCTAAATTGGCAGAATACGATATTACGCCAATTGACATTGTGGTTGTGAATTTATATCCATTCAAATCAACAATTCAAAAAGATGGCGTCACAGAAGCAGAAGCTATTGAAAACATTGATATTGGTGGACCATCGATGCTACGTTCAGCTGCAAAAAATTTTGCCGCTGTGTTGCCAATTGTTGATCCAGCAGATTACGATGTTGTTATTGATAAATTAAAGTCCGGCTCGGTTGACAAAACCTTCCGTCGCAACTTAGCTGCCAAGGTATTTCAACATACGGCGTCATACGATGCTTTAATTGCTGATTATTTGACAGAAACAGAATTTCCTGTAAACCTGACACTACCATTTGAAAAATTTGATGATATGCGTTACGGTGAAAATCCCCATCAATCTGCCGCAGCCTATCGGACTGCCTTGCCTGAGGCATATTCAGTGCTCAATGCGGAAATATTGCATGGGAAGCAATTGTCATATAACAACATTCGTGATGCGGACGCTGCATTGCGCATTATTGCAGAGTTTGATGAAACAACTGTGGTGACAGTTAAACATATGAATCCAGCAGGCATTGGTCAGGGTGAAACAGTTGAAGTAGCATGGGATAAGGCTTTTGCTGCCGACGATATTTCAATTTTTGGTGGAATCGTTGCATTAAATCGAGAAGTTAATGCCGCAACTGCTGAAAAAATGCACAAGATATTTTTGGAAATTATCATTGCGCCAAGCTTTACACCAGAGGCTTTTGAAATTTTGTCTGCTAAGAAAAACTTACGTTTGCTGACGTTGCCATTTACTACTGCAATTCCGCAAGCGCTTGAAGTTACCTCTGTACTTGGTGGTGCAGTCGTTCAAGAACGCGATTTGGTGGAAGAGTCAGCGGATTCGTTCAAGGTAGTATCACAAGTTGTACCGACAGAGGAGCAGTTAAAGGCAATGATTTTTGCGCAAAAAGTTGTTAAGCATGTCAAGTCTAACGCAATAGTTGTTGCCAGAGATGGTCAAACTTTGGGTGTTGGCGCAGGACAGCCAAATCGTATTGATTCTGTCGTTTATTCAATTCAAAAGGCTGCTAACAAGTCAGATCTTAGCGATGCCGTATTAGCATCCGATGCCTTTTTCCCGATGAATGATTCGGTGCAATATGCTGCTGAACATGGGATTAAAGCAATTGTTGAACCAGGGGGATCGATCAAAGATCAAGATTCAATCGACAAAGCCAATGAGTTAGGCATTGCCTTAGTCTTTAGTGGAACACGACATTTCAAACATTAAAAATCAAAAGCGCTCAGACGAGCGTTTTTTTATTGAAGTCATTTTGAAATTTCGGTATACTAATCATACGAACAAATATTCGCTTAGGAGTTACAATGAAATTTATTCATGCAGGGGATGTACATTTAGGTAATCCGTTTTCTGGTTTAGAAGGGCAGTTACCTGAAGCGTTAAAACAGATGGTTCATGAGGCAACTATCACTGCTTTTATTAGGTTGATTGATGGTGCAATTACTGAATCTGTAGACTTTGTCTTGTTTCCGGGTGATTTGTACAATGCTGCGGAAAATAGTGCGCATATTCAAAGTATTGTGAATCAACAGTTTAATCGGTTGCTAGCAGCAAAAATACCGGTTTATTTGAGTTTTGGTAATCATGATTTTGAAGCAGATCGACGACAACATTTACCTTGGCCAGCTAATGTCATTGTGTTCTCACAGCAGGTTGAAACCAAATCACTAACAGTAAAAAGCGGTCAACATGTTGCTATTACTGGTTTTAGTTATCAGACACAGCGACAGGCTACTCGTATTATTGATGATTTTCCTCAAAAAAATCATCAATTTGATTATCAAATTGGGATGTATCATGGTTCTGTCGGTGCGGATGGTTCGCCGTATGCACCGTTTTCTGTTGGTGATTTATTATCTAAAAACTATGACTACTGGGCACTGGGTCATATTCATAAGCGACAAACACTGAATCAGCGGCCCTTTGTTGGTTATTCAGGAAATTTGCAAGGATTGAATCTCACTGAAACTGGGTCAAAAGGGTATTATTTGGTTAGTGATGAGACTGGTCGTTTGGTGCCTACATTTGTTGACGTGGCACCTGTCGTTTGGCATGAAGTGACATTTAATGATGTTGTAGATGAATTGGATTTGATTCAGCGTGCCCAAAAATTGTGTGATGATGAAGTCGGATTTTGGACAATCAATGTTTCTCAAAAAAGTCATCCGGAATTTACCTCGCGTATCGCTAGTGGTTTAGCCCTAGAAGGCTTGCGTGCTAATATGGCACCAAACGTGTGGATTGTTCGTCTAAATTTGATTGACGATTATGAATCAGCACAAATTAGTGATACAATTGACCAGCAGTTTTGGGAAGAATCGCTTGTGCAACTGATGTCTTCATTTGAAGTGAATGATTATTTGCCAAATCAAGTGCCTTTTTTTGTGCGTGATTATTTTACGACATCTGCTGGTAAGCAGTTGTTGCGTCAACGAATGACAGAATTAATTAGCGAAAGGCGACGCTCACATGAAAATTAAACAAGTTCATATCAGTGGTTTTGGCAAGTGGTCTCAGGTTGCGTTTGATTTTGATACACAATTTCAGATAATTGTTGGTCAGAATGAGTCCGGTAAATCAACCTTACGTGCATTTATTGTTGGGATTTTATTTGGTTTTCCTAGCAAAAAACAATCCAATAATATTTATGACCCCCGAGATGGCAGCCGATACGGTGGCGATTTAGTGGTCGAGACTGCGGATGGTGATTTTTGTATCGCACGATTTGGTCGAACGCAAAGCACTTTGACTATAACTCGGCTCGCAGACCAGCACGAGCTAACTAATCCAGAGGAGTGGCTAAACAATAATTTATCACCATTAACAAAGCAATCTTTTGATGATATTTTTAATTTTAGTGAGCAGGATTTGGCTCAAATTAAACAAATTAGTGCGTCCGATTTACAAAAATTATTATTAAATCTTGGCGCAGTTGGTAGCACGAAATGGCTGGAGGCCGCAATAAACTTTGATAAGCAAGCGGAAAATTTATTTGCGCAACGATCTACTGGGAAACGGCCACTTAATCAAGCGGTCCGTGCATACGAATCAAGTGAAAGCAAACTGTCAAAGCAATCTGAAGCGTTACAAATATTTTTAGATGATCAACAGACTGTTTCAGAATTGACGAAATCAGTTGCCACTTTAAAAGAAAAAATAGATAAATCGCAAGAAGCCATCAATCATTTAACACAATTGCAACGTCAATATCAGATTTTTACTGAAGCGCAACAAATTGACAAAAAACATGTTCGTTCAGTCTCAGAGGTAGATTTACAACATGCTGAGCAATTACAAGTTGAAATTGATCTTTTGGTGGGCAATATTCGTCGTCAAGAGCAAGAGATGGATCATTTAAAATTACAACCAGAATTTGTAATCGAAATTGAAGACAGCAATAAACGGTTGATGACATTAAAAATGATGGTCAGCCAATTATTGAGTGATCAGCAACAACGCGATGAATTACTGACACAACAAAAAGCGACTCAAGCGCAGTTTGCAAGTAATCAAGTGCCAGAACTATTGTCAATAAATGATGACCATCATCTGTCAAACTATAAAATTCGATTGATCGGTTTGATCAGTGCAACATTTTTGTTGGCCGTAATAACTTATACGATAGTGACACCCATTTGGCTATGGCTCTTGTTTTTAGTAGCAATTGTCATTTTTATTATCAGGTATGCAGCACACGCCAATCATGTGACGAATGAGATTAAAAAGCAGTACTATCCTTTAAATGAGACACAAATACGTTCTGTACAGCCAAGCATTGAACAGTACCTAAAACGTGACCAATCTTTAAAAGCTATTAATCAAAAAATTGAATTACAAATGAATCACGTTAATAAAGCAATACAGTCCTTAGCTAGCGACTTAAATGTGGAGATATTATTGCAGTCGGTTCAAGAGTCAGTGGATCAACTGTCACAAATTACTCAAAATCGTGATTTACTCGAAAGCAACAAAAAGGCTCTTTGGCAGCAACAACAATCACAGCTAAGCAATATGATTGACGCCTCGAGTATCTCATTAAAACAAAAAATGTTTGATTTACAGAGAATTTTCAAGAAATATGAGGTTGAAAAATTAACGGATTTGCAAAATTTGGCTGTTGCTTATCACGAGCAAATGGCAAATAATCACCGTTATCAAGCAATCGTTCAGCAAATATCCGCTTATGATCAGGAACAGCTTTTAACGTTTAAGAATGAGCAAGCGCTGTCAAACACATTGCAAATTGAACAAACTAATCTTGCACATTTAAAACAGCGCTTTGCTGAAGAACTAGCAAAATTAGCGCGTATTCAAGCAAAACAGATGCAGAGAGTTAGTGATGATCAATTCATGATAATGCAACAAACTGTTGCAGACCAAAAAACTGAGCTTCTTGATCAATTTAGTGATTATTTGGCTCAAAAATTAGCAAATCGTTGGATTTATAATGCTTTACATGCTGCTTCACAAAATAGATTTCCAAAAATGATTGAATTTGCGACAGATTATTTTAATCAATTAACTATAGGACGTTACCGTCACATTAATTTTGAAAAAGACGAAATCATTATTACGACTGAAAATAATGAGTCATTCAACGTGATCTCATTATCTACTGGTACTCAGGAACAGCTTTACGTTGCGATGCGTCTTGCATTGGCTCGCGTCGTTGCCGATGTCATTAGTTTTCCTATGTTAATTGATGATGGTTTTGTCAATTTTGACCCGGAGAGGCGTGCTGTTGTACTTAATATTTTAGCCCGAGTGTCAGATAAACAACAAATTATTTATTGGACAACTCGAGTTGAAACCGATGATTTTCAAAATGTGATAGAATTGAAGTAAATTAACCTGTGAGGGCAGAATATGACTAAATTATTAGCAAATTATCAAGATTCAGAGCATGTTGATAGTTTTGCATTGATTAAAAGTGCGGATGTACGGTTGACCAAAAATGGAAAAACATATATTGGGTTAGTGTTTTCTGATAGGTCCGGTGATTTACCAGGAAATTTATGGGATGCTACCGAGGATCAGATAGCTCGCCTTATTCCTGGTAAAATTGTAAAATTGCAGGGTGTGCGTGGTTCATATCATGATCAGCCACAAGTCCAAATTACCAGTGTTCGTCTAACTGACTCTGGTGAACCTGAAAATCCGTCTGACTTCATGGTTCATGCACCAATTAAAGAATCAGACATGAATGATGCCTTAAATGACTATATTCTGTTGATTGTTAATCCGACATGGAATCGTTTAGTACGTCGCTTATTTACACAATATCATGACGCATTTTTACGTTATCCAGCTGCCAAATCAAATCATCATGCATTTGCTGGTGGTTTGGCATTTCACTCATTATCTATTGCAAAGTTAGCTCAAAGTGTCTCGAAACAATATCCTCAGTTAAATCAAGAATTGCTGATTGCGGGGGCTTTGTTGCATGATTTAGGGAAAACGATTGAATTATCTGGGCCAGTTGCGACACAATACACTTTGTCAGGTAATTTAATTGGGCACATTACATTGATTGATGAACAAATTGTGTTGGCAGCGCAAGAATTAAAGTTTGATTTGCAGGATGAGGATTTGATATTATTGCGCCATGTGGTACTATCACACCATGGTATCCTAGAATATGGATCACCAGTTAGACCAGTCGTTATGGAGGCAGAAGTTTTACATCAATTAGACGAGCTTGATGCTGGTATTCAGATGATGACTGGGGTATTGGAAAAGACGGCTGAAGGTTCCTTTTCAGATAGAGTTTTTGGTTTAGATAATCGCAAGTTCTATAAACCCGAAAGCCGTGACCAAACAACTTTGTGACGGTAAACATAAAAAGAGCGATCCCATTGGAATCGCTCTTTTTATGTTTACTTTGAAGAACTTGAAGAACTTGAAGAACTTGAAGAACTTGAAGAACTTGAAGAACTTGAAGAGATGCCGGCCGTGAGATAACTGCTCAATGAATTCTTCAAATCAGTGTCTTTCACATTGACGTCGTTTTTGCGCAAAATTTTACCAATAATGGATTGAATTTCTGTCGTGTTACTTGAATCACTGATGAAGTCACTGACAATCTTATTTGACAACTTACTACGAACTTTGCTCATTGCAGGTTTTGTGGTTGTTTTGTCTAATTGAATCACGTAGTAGCCACTAGAACTACCTGTTACAGGGTCTGTTGAATAATCGCCAACCTTTGATAATTTGAATGCTGCGGTTTGAACGGCAGAATCCACTGTTGAACTTGTTGAATCAAATGCTGGTAATTGACCATTTGATGAAGCATATGTGGTATCAGTTGAGTATTTTTTATAGACCGTTGCCCACTTGTCACCATTTTTTAAGGCTGCAATAGCTTCTTTAGCAGAAGCTTCATCCTTAGCGGTAATCATCGAAATGGTTGTACTTTGATGATAACTAGCATAAGCTTTTTTCAACTGTTTTTGGGTGACTTTATAGTTAGCTTTGATAGCGGCGTTCATAATCAAATTATTTTTCACATTTGTTTTAAATTGATCTTCGGTCAAATTATTTGATGCCAGAACTGTTTTAAATGACGAGCCGTACTGTGCTTTTTGAGTATCATACGCAGTTTGAACATCGCTTTTTGAAACTTTGTTGCCATATTTGGCTGCCAACACTTTATTGATGACCATATTAGCGAATTCTTGCTGACCAGCTGATGACTTTTTAAAGTCATTGTAGAATTCTTTTTGTGTGATCTTTCCGACGTTAGTTGTGACCAACGTTTTGGATGAATTAAACCCTAGGAAGATAAGCCCGCCGACGAAAATGACAACGAGCAATCCCCAAATAAACTTTCTCATGAGTGATTATTTTCCTTTTCTAAATACAATACTAAATATTCTACCATAAAATGAACTATCGCGCTCTATATTTAGACAACTCATGGTCAATGTGTTGTTGGCTTTTGGCGATACGATCAAGATGTGGCTGATTTTTGAAATTCATTTTTTCAATATCTATTTGAACTTCCTCACCAACATTTTGAACATGCTTCAATTGCTCAGTTAAAGTTGCTTGCTGTTGTTGGAGTTGTTTCAATAAAGCTGAAATCTCTTTGAGATCAGCTATTAACGACTTTAATTGATTAAACAGCTTCATATTGACCTCCATGGTTAGTTACTGCATTTCTAAAATTGGGCAGCGATACTGTCCGCAATTTTTTGATAACGTTCTGGTGAAAATTCTGCGCTGTTGTCAATTGTTGGTGCTAGTTTGCTGTTTAAGTTATCATTATCAAATCTTGGAATGATGTGCCAGTGAGAATGGCGAACGGTTTGACCAGCAGAAACACCGTTATTGGACTGTATATTGATGCCAGTAATGTCAGGATTGCTTGCTTTTACTGCGGCAGCGATAACTGGTAATTTCAACAATACTTTTTTGGCAATGTCATCTGTGTAATCAAAAATATCAACCACATCAGCTTTTGGCACAAGTAATGTATGACCGGGTGTCACTTGAGAGATGTCAAGAAACGCTAAAACGTCTTCATCTTCATAAACTTTGTAACTTGGGATTTCACCTGCTATAATTTTGTCAAAAATATCCATTTATCTTGCTCCATTTCAATTTACTGACTTTATTATATCAAATATTGACTGGTGCCTGTTATAATAGAAGCTATGGGACTTAAAATTAACAATCTATCTGGTGGTTATGCCGGTAATAACGTTTTAAAAAATGTCACCTTTGATGTGCCTGATGGTAACATTGTGGCATTAATTGGTTTAAATGGCGCTGGTAAATCAACGACAATCAACCACATTATCGGCGAGCTTCAACCGCAAATGGGCACAATTGAGTTGAATGGGATTAATTTGGTTCAAGATCCAACTGGCTTTAAATCACAAATTGCTTATATTCCAGAACAACCCATTTTGTATGATGAATTGACATTGGGCGAACATTTACATTTGATGCTGGCTGCTCATAACATTGATGATGAAATTGCTTGGCAGCGTGCGGAACAGTTATTGAAACGCTTCCGATTAGATGATAAGCTACACTGGTTGCCAGTTCATTTTTCAAAAGGGATGCGACAGAAAGTCATGTTGATATCCGCCTTTATGCTAGATGCGCCGCTAATTATTATCGATGAACCTTTTTTAGGTTTAGACACGGTTGCACAAAAAGATGTCGTCAAATTGATTCATGAGCAAGCTAACAAAGGAAACAGTGTTTTGATGACGACGCATTTATTAGCCTCGGCCGCTGAATTTGTAGACCAATTTGTAGTATTGCATGATGGTAAGTCACGATTCATAGGGACACCACAAGCTTTGGCTGAGGAAAACCAGTTGCAGTTGGATCAGTTGGATGATTTTTTTGACCTTGTCCAGCGGGAGCTAGCCGATGAAAGTTGATAGTTTGTTTCAGGAACGATTACGGCGTGCGCAGAAAACAAATGTTAGATATCTACGTTTATTGTTTAATGATCATTTCATTCTCTTTTTGATGATTGCTTTAGGTGCTGGTATACTAGGCTATCGTGATCTGCTTACAGCACATCAGTCTGTGACCTATTGGCATTCAATTTGGTGGCAGGCAATAAGCATTGTATGGTTGCTAGTTGGCTTGCAATTTGGTAACCTTGTTACTTATTTTAAACCTGCCGATCGTCTTTATTTGTTTGCGAATGATCATGATATTATTAAATCTTATTTGGCTATGGCTATGCGATTGAGCGCATTCTATGCATCAGTTTGGCAAATGATATTTATCGCTGTGATTGCGCCGATATTGTGGCGAATGGATGTTGATAATTGGTCACGACTATTTTTTTTGATTATCTTTGTGATTAGTTACAAGATGTTGTTATTGATGTACGAGCGGGATAAGCTTTTTTTGAAATCTCGTCGGTTGACAATCGCTATTTTTGAGCCGGATGCCATTGCTGAAAAAATATTGTTCAGGTTTTTAGTACCGGGCACCTTGTTAGCTTTTATCATTGGTTTGTCGACGGATCAATCGAATGTTATGGTAATTATTTGGTTACTATTTGCAGGAATAGTTGTGCGATATTTTGCAGTGACTGAAAGCAAATCACAATTATTTGCAATTGATTGGTTGAGGGCAACGTCTCAGGCACAAGTTCAGCAGCAGCGAACGTTACATTTTTTTGCGTTATTTGCTGAAGTGCCACATCAGCCAAAGACAATTAAACGTCGTCGTTATTTGGATTCTTTGCTGAAGCGATTGACTAAAGGACAAGGAAGTCTATTTCAACTATTTTTGACACGATTAGCCAGAGACACGGAAATATTGCCCCTAATTATACGGTTATTTTTAGTTGGAGTTGTGCTAGTTATTGCATTGAAGTCGGCACCGTTATGGTTAATTATGATTATTGCTGCTGCAGTATTGTATTTAATCACGTTTCAAATGTTACCACTATATGATGATACGCAAAAAAACTTGTGGACAAGATTGATACCTATTTCAAAAGTAGAAAGATTAAAATCTTTTGCTAGAGTACAAATGATTGTTGCGATACCAGTTATTTTGATGATGTTTGTCATTGTATTATTTATCCGACCACTGAATGAGACACCAGTGATTTTAGTGACTATGTTGATAGTTGAATTCATCATGCTAAAATTTTATATTCCAAAAAATAGTCACAAAAATAAAAAATAATGGAGAGAAAACATGCATTTACGTGCGAAACCTTGGGCTAACGAATGGTTAACTAATCACTCAGATATTGTGATTGATCAAGACAGAGCGACAGATCAAATCGGTCAATGGCAAAAATTGTTTGACCAAGAGCAACCAATTCATGTAGAAATTGGTTCTGGAAAAGGTCAATTTATCTTAGGGATGGCTTTAGCGCATCCAGAAATCAATTATATTGGTATGGAGATACAAGAGACCGCGATTGCAATTGCTGCTCGAAAGAGCTTTGATCAAGTTGGAAAATTGCCAAATTTGCGTTATATATACGGTAATGGGAATGGTGTCGAAACTTATTTTGAAAAGTCTGAAATCGATAAAGTTTATTTGAATTTTTCTGATCCATGGCCCAAAAAGCGTCATGAGGCACGACGTTTGACGTATCGTTCATTTTTACAATCATACGAAGCGGTTTTGCCTGATCAGGGTGAAGTTGAATTCAAAACAGATAATCGTCATTTATTTGAGTATTCATTAGTTAGCTTTATGACCTATGGCATGCGTTGGTCTGCAGAAGATTATACACTTGATTTGCACGCTGACCCTGATAAAGTGATGGGAAATGTTGAAACCGAGTATGAACAGAAGTTCATGGCAAAGGGACAACCAATTTATAAAGTAAAGGCTCACTTTTAGAGCAACAAGGGTTACAGCGTTTTATATCAACAAAAAACAACGTCTAATTTAGACGTTGTTTTTTGCTTTCTGGGGACATTTTGAGGGACTTGCGGATAAAAAGTCCAACGTTATTTCGTCCTCTTTGTGTTCTTTTCTTTCCAAATTTTTAATCGATCTAACGTATTCTTAGTAGTATAATTACTGCTATTGGAGGGTTGAAATGAAACGAAAACATATCATCGGAATTTATGTGGGAATCTTAACAGCAGTCACACTACTTGCGACAGAATGGTTAAGCCTTGATTTAGGTAAATCAATATTTATAGTCTTAATTACTGTGTTAATTGGAAGTACCTTGATGGAAAAACTAATTAAGTAGATAATATTTAGTCGTGTAGGGCTTTTTATAAAAAAATATTAGCTATGGAATGTTGGTTGAAAAATAGAAATCATAGTAGGAAACCTAACATATTTTAATCCTAATATGATGTTGTGTTATATACTAAAAAAGTAATGTTACCAAGCATTGCCAGCCTAACAGGTTTTTTAACGTCCATTATCTTCCCTGTTAGGTTTTTTTATGCTTTCTTTGCAGAATCAAAACAAAATATTGACGTCTTATATACAAAAGGTTGATAGAATGAAAGAGCAATGTGTTAGTATACATTGTTATCGACCAGCAGTATTATATCCTACCGTCCTGTATTATAATCTGCGCTGCTGGTTAAAATGTCAATTTCTCCCTGAAAGAAGACATAATAGGTTCGTTGTAAGCGATTACAACGAACCGTTTTTTTTGTACGATTTGAAAAATATTGATGCATCTCAATATAACGAAAGTAATTTATTCAAGGTGAAATCGTTTACAATTTAGGACACTTACGGTAAAATGTAATTGTAACATCAAATAAACCTCAAGGAGATCATCTTATGTCAGTTGAAGAAAAGTTTGATAATGCTAAGGACAAGGTTGCTGGTAAAGCAAAAGAAGTTGAAGGCAAGGTTACCGGTGACAAAGGTCGCGAAGCAGAAGGAAAAGTACAAAACCTCTTTGGTAAAGCCAAAGATAAGTTTGTTGATGCAGCAGATGCTGTAAAAGACAAAACCGAAGACGCTGTTGACGCAGTAAAAGACGGTATTGATAATCTTAAAAAGTAATGATTCAAAAACGGCTTGTAGCCGTTTTTTTTTTTTTGACTTTTAAACGTAAATAATAAATATAAGAAAAAGTATACCAAGACATAGACAAACCCCTGATAACAAAGTTAGCAGGGGTGATGTGACACTATTATCCAAGACCAATATTTAACGAAAATTAAGACTAATTTTGTGATTTTATTCACTGATGCTAGCCATTTTGATTTAAATGTGATATCATAAAGATATGGCAAAAGAAAAAACAACTAAATCAGGAAATATTCCATTGCGTATTGATCCAGAGTTACATCAGGTTTTGGCTGAAAAAGCGAAACTAGAAGGCCGATCACTAAATAATTATTTGACCAAGATTTTAGAAGATGGTGTTAAGCCTAAATCTTTTGAAGATCGGCAGTTTGTAGGGCATGTGATTTCAGGACATGATTTTGATTTGGACAACCGGCTGGTTAAAGTGTCAGGCATTTATTATCGTTATTTGATAGATAATGCTTCGGCGGCGAGATATGATGCTAATTACGTTATTTTAGAGGCTAATGGCAATATTTTGACTTTACGTGAATTAGTTGCTGAGCTTCACTAGCTGTTGCCAGTACTGATGTGAACAACGTTAAAATGGGGGTTGACTGTGCAGTGTGTTTTTTAACACAACGCACGACAGCCAAGAGAGTAGATAGGGAGAAACAAAATGTTATTTTTTAGAATCGTACCGCAAAACAATGCAGGATTAGTTGAAACATTGGGAAAATACAAGTCTCGTAAAGAAGCTGGTTTGCATTTTTACATTCCATTTTTGCAAACAATTCGCAATGTGAGCTTAGCAATGCGACCATTACGTTTACCAGATTATTCGGTTATTACGGCTGATAATGCTGATATTAAGGCGAGTGTGACATTAAACTACCACGTTACCAATGCGGTCAAATACATGTATGAAAACACTGATTCAGTTGAATCGATGGCGCAATTGGTTCGAGGCCATCTGCGTGATATCATTGGTCGTATGGAATTAAATGAAGCGCTGGGCTCAACTACCAAAATCAATGTACAGCTGGCCGATGCAATTGGTGATTTAACTAATACTTATGGCATCAATGTTGATCGTATCAACATTGATGAACTACGACCATCAGTTTCGATTCAAGAGGCCATGGACAAGCAGCTGACTGCTGATCGTGAGCGTGTAGCTACAATTGCAAAAGCTGAAGGTGAGGCACGTTCAATAGAATTGACAACAAAAGCCAAAAATGATGCTTTAATGGCAACAGCGAAGGCTGAAGCTGATGCCACAAAGACGCGTGCTGAAGCCGAGCGATATCGAATTGACACAGTGCAAGCTGGTTTGGCTGGCGCCGATGACAAGTATTTCCAAAACCAATCAATCAATGCCTTTTCAACCTTGGCACAATCATCAGCTAACCTAGTCGTTGTCGATGGCAAAGAAATTGATTCCCTTGGTAAATTACCAGTTGCTGGCAAACTATTAGGCAAAGGTCTAAAATGAAACACTTATTGATGCAACAAAAACTATTTTCGCTCAAAGGTGAATTTTCAATTATGAATGAGCATGATCAGATTGAGTACACTGTGGCCGGTAGCTTTTGGCGAATCCCAAAGTATTTTGAAATTTATGACAAACAAAATCAAATCATTGCGCGGTTAACACATCGTGTTTGGCAGTTGTTGCCCAAATTTTCTCTTGAAATTAATGGATTTCCCGAAAGCATAGAAATTGCTAAACGCTTTAGTATTTTAAAACCCAAATATGATATTGCTGGATTAGGTATTACTGTAACGGGTAATTTTTGGGACATGAATTTTGCTATTCAAAAAGATGGATTTGAGATTGGACGAGTTGATCAACGGTGGTTGGCAATGTCGAGCACATATGACATCAATATTGAAGATGAACAGTATGAAACACTTGTGATTGCTTTGGTTGTTGCAATTGATTATGTGAAAGCACAAGAGCGGGCGAGCTCAGTGAGTTCGGCAAACTAATAAAAATCGTGGTAACACGGTTTTTATTTTAAAACCTATTTCGTTAAAATCCTAAATAGATGATATAATTAAGTTAAAACATTAACAGGAGTTGATATGGCATTACAGGAAACGATGAAAGCTTTATCTAATCCAGTTCGGCGAGAAATTTTAATGATGCTAAAAACTGGTGCCCAGCCAGCAGGCGATATCGCGCAACATTTCGAATTGAGTCAGGCAACAATTTCAGCACATTTATCTTTGCTGAAACATGCGGACCTGATTCGGGAACAAAAGTACAAAAATTATATTTATTATGAATTGAATTTATCGGTATTTGAAGAAGCCACGCTGTGGCTGAAAGGATTTACAAATGAAAAATAGCAAGATATTGTTGCCTAATTTAATTAGTTTATTACCCATTGTCTATGGCGGTCTGTTATGGCAATATTTACCGCAACAATTACCAATCCATTTTGGCATCAATGGACAGCCAGATCAGTATGCACCAAAGCTAATTGCTGTGATTGGATTACCAGTGCTAATAATTGTTGTGAATTACGTTATTATTAGGTCAATGAAGCATAAAGGTAGTGATAATCAAAAGGTATTTACTGTCATTATTTGGAGTTTGCCTTTACTTTTAAATGTCGTTCAAATTGTGACTTTTATGTACGCGCTAAATTATCACATCAATATAGGTTCTGTCATTTTACCAGTAATTGGTCTTTTGTTTATTGTTTTGGGTAATTACTTGCCTAAAACGACGCCAAATTATATGGTCGGAATTCGTTTGCCAGAAACGTTACATAATAGTGAAAATTGGCAGAAAACGAACCGAATAGGTGGGTTTGTAATGGTATTTGCTGGGTGTATATTGATTATTACTGGAATAATCGGCAATACTATTGCAGTAATAGGATTCATTCTGTCAATGGTGCTGATTATCGTAGTGCCAACTATTTATGCTATTTGGTTAGGTCATCATCAATAAAATTGATATTTGTAACGAGAAAGACTGTTCATGATATAATGTAGGGCATGAATGATTATAATCAAAAAAACATATTAGTGGTGGTCTCAGGTAGCGTGGCGGCTTATAAATCTGCTATTTTAGTTCGCGAGTTGATTAAATTTGGTGCACATGTGCGTGTGGCAATGACCAGTTCTGCACAAGAATTTATCACCGCTAAGACACTATCTGTTTTGTCGCAAAATGACGTTTTAACAGATCTTTTTGCTCAACAAGATGCAACAGTATTACACATTGAATGGGCACAATGGGCGGATCAAATTTTTGTTGTGCCTGCGACGGCAAATTTAATTGGTAAAATTGCTAATGGCATTGCTGATGACGCTGTTACCGCGACAATTATGGCGTCTGACGCTGACAAGATTATTGCACCGGCTATGAATGATGTGATGTTAAATAATCCTGCTGTTCAGCGCAATATAAAAGGACTTGAGCAAGATGGTTGGCTTATCATTTCTCCAGAGATTGGCTTTCTAGCAGAAGGTTATGAGGCCAAAGGACGTTTACCAGAACCGATTGAAATACTGTCACAAACAGCGATTCGATTACGAGCACGTAAGGCAAAACTGCTAAATAAAAAGGTCATTATTACGGCTGGTGGGACCAAAGAATCAATTGACCCTGTCCGCTACATTACTAATCGATCCAGTGGTAAAATGGGATTTGCTCTGGCGCAAGCAGCCGTTGAGGCTGGGGCAAAGGTCACTTTAATTTCAACTCAAAAAGCGCCACAAATATATGGTGTGGACGTAGTTTATGTCAGTACAGCTGCAGAGATGTATCAACAAGTGCAATCCTTGTTTGTAACCGCCGATATTTTCATTAGTGCAGCCGCGGTTTCTGATTATCGACCTGCTAATGAAGCGAGCCAAAAAATCAAAAAAGAAGGATCAGAGGGGTTGAATTTATCGTTAGTTCAAAATGTTGATATTTTGTCAGAAATTGGTCATTCAAAAACAAGTAATCAATTCGTAGTAGGTTTTGCTGCGGAAACGAATAATTTAATGGCCTATGCGCAAAAAAAATTAAAGACCAAACAAGCAGATATGCTCATTGCAAATGATGTGAGTCGTAGTGATGTTGGATTTAATTCAGATGACAACGCCATTACAATATTGGTGCCAGACCAAAAACCTGAAACGACAATGCTATTACCAAAAATTGAAATTGCCCGTTTAATCATGAATCGGATAGGACAAACATTCGCATAATAAGGCTGGATGTGCTAAAATAAACTGTTAAATAACGTTTTATGGAGGTCAATATGGTAGAAGAAGTTGCAGAAAATACTTCTGGTTTTAATATTGGGGATGTCTTACTGGCACCAGCTTATGGGAATTTGGAAAAACCATTTACCGGTCAAGTTGAAAAGATTTATGATAACGCATTATTAGTTGAAATCACTGAAAATGATCCTGTTGATCAACCAACTGTTAACGAGATGAACCACCGCGCTGTGGTGCGCATGGATGAAGTCGAAGTAATTAAACACGCTCCAGCACCAGAAAAGAAAGCTGAAGAAGAGGCTTAAAGCGTTGCCGTGACGAATGTCTTGTGTTTTTGCTAGCTTATCAAACATTAGGCAATTCTGATTGAATTTCCATTTCTTGTATATGACTAGAAATGGTTTTTTTATTTTTTCGGCGAAATAATGCTGTGAATACGGTATAATATAAGTACTATACAATGCGCATGTGCGGCCTATCTTGCTGAAAGATTATTAATTCAAGAACAAATATGTGTCATTATGTGCCTATAAGCATGATTGTAGGCAATAAATTATTAATAAATAAGGATAATATGATGTCAAATAATCAACCCGTCATCGCGGCTTTAGCCGCAGTTTTAACTGATCTGTCAACCGAGCAAATTGTAGAAAAACTTGAAGCTCCGAAGTCATCTGAGCTTGGTGACGTCGCCTTTCCAACTTTTACTTTAGCTAAGACATTACACAAGGCACCACAACAAATTGCCAATGATATTGTTGCTAAGATTGATCAAAATGGTTTTGAAAAAGTCGTTGCTACTGGACCATATGTCAATTTCTTTTTGGATAAATATGCAACCTCAAATCAGACAATTAAGACCATTATTGACTTGAAAGGTGCTTATGGTGATAATACAAATGGCAACGGCGCGAATGTTACCATTGATATGTCTAGTCCAAATATTGCAAAACCTATGTCAATGGGACATCTAAGGTCTACTGTGATCGGTAATGTGTTAGCTAATATCACTAAAAAAAATGGTTTTAATCCAGTAAAAATTAATCATCTCGGGGACTGGGGAACACAGTTTGGTAAATTAATTTATGCTTACAAAACATGGGGATCAGAAGCAGAAGTTAAAGCAGATCCTATCGCTACGCTCTTGCGCTATTATGTTGAATTTCATGAAAAGGCAAAAGAAGATGATAGCTTGAATGATCAAGGACGTGCTTGGTTTAAAAAATTAGAAGATGGTGATGAAGAAGCACATCAATTATGGCAATGGTTCAGAGCCGAGTCATTGAAAGAATTTACACAAATCTACGACCGTTTGGATATTGAATTTGACTCATTTAACGGGGAAGCCTTTTATAATGATAAGATGGATAAAGTAGTGGACATCTTGACTGACAAAGAGATTTTGATCAAATCTCAAGGTGCCCAAATTGTTGATTTATCAGCCATTAATCCAAATTTGACCCCTGCTATGATTAAGCGGTCCGACGGGGCAACGCTGTATATGACTCGAGATTTAGCTGCGGCTATCTATCGTAAAGAGACGTACAATTTTGCCAAGTCACTTTATGTTGTTGGTGGCGAGCAACGTGAGCACTTCGTCCAAATGAAAGCCGTTTTGTCGTTAATGGGATTTGATTGGGCAGACGATGTGGAACATATTGCTTTTGGATTGATTACTTTTAACGGTAAAAAAATGTCGACTCGTAAAGGCGACGTTGTGTTGCTGAAAGATGTTTTGGATGATGCGCATGAACTCGCTTTGAAGCAAATTAAAGAGAAAAATCCTGAGTTGCAAAATAAACCCCTTGTTGCGGAACAAGTTGGTGCTGGCGCGGTTGTTTTCCATGATTTGATGAATGACCGTACAAACAATTTTGATTTTAACTTAGAAGAAGTTGTTCGGTTTGAGGGAGATACTGGTCCATATGTTCAATATACGAACGCGCGTGCAAAATCTATTTTGCGTAAAGCAAATACTGAGATTGACCCAACCACTTTAAATCTTAACGATGATAGCACTTGGGATATTGTGACGACGTTAAATAACTTTCCACAAACGGTCGAAAGAGCGTGGCAGCAACGTGAAGCAAGCGTTATTGCTAAATACGCATTAACATTATCAAGAGCGTTTAACAAATATTATGCGAATTCTAAAATTTTAACAGTAGATGATCAACTTAATGCACGCCTAGCATTAGTTCAAGCTGTTTCAATTGTTTTGACAGAAAGTCTGCGCTTGCTGGGTGTTAAAGCACCGGAAGAAATGTAAGTAGTGGATTGACGCGAGTCTTTAAGGGAGAAATCTATGATTTCAAAACAAAAACGTCAAGAAATGATTCTTGATATTATTCAGCATCAAACGATTTCAAATCAAGAAGATTTATTGGCACAATTAAACGGCCGTGGTGTTGAAACGACACAAACTACTATTTCAAGGGACATTCGTGCTTTAAATATTGTTCGTCAAAAAGATAGCGTTGGTCAATTGCGCTATCAGCAATTGCAGGAGACCACAGTTGAAAAAACCGAAAAGGGTTCAACTACAGCAGTTGATGAAGCAATCAAAGAATACGCGTATTTTGCCAAGAGCGTTGCGTTTATGACGATTGTTAAGACAACCGATGGTAGTGGCAATGCCGTTGCCGGTATTATTGACGACGCGAATCTGCCTGAAGTGGTCGCGACACTAGCGGGATTTAATACAATCTATGTGACGAGTACGACTGCCCAGTCCGCAGAACAATTGGCCAATCATTGGGCGGCGTTGATAGGGTGATGCATGACTTGGTTAAAATCTACAATTAAAAAAATTTGGGATAAACTTGGTCCAATCTGGCGCCGTTGGCAATTTGGGCGACTCTTGATTGTGTTATTCATGACTCTGTTCCTTGCAACCAGTGTGTATTTGGTTGTTTTGACCAAAACCGCAAACGTTGAAAACTTAGAAGCTACCCTTTCAGCAACCACTGAGATATATGATGATGAGGGTAAAAAAGCCGGTGAATTGTACTCACAAAAGGGAACTTATGTAAAGTACGATCAAATTTCACAAAACATGCGTGATGCGGTTTTATCAATTGAGGATCGTAATTTTTATCACGAACATGGTTTTTCGGTTAAAGGGATTGCTCGTGCAGCACTGATGTATGTGCGAAATAAGGTAACTGGTTCTAATGCAATTTCCGGTGGTGGCTCAACACTAACCCAGCAATTGGTTAAAAATGCTTATTTAACGCAAGAACAGACTTTTACCCGTAAAGCCAAAGAAATATTTTTGTCAATGCAAGTTGAACAAGATTATTCTAAAAATAAAATTTTCACCATGTATTTAAATAATGCATGGTTTGGTAACGGCGTTTGGGGTGTCGAAGATGCGGCTCAGAAATATTTTGGTGTTCATGCTAGTCAATTGACGACAGCACAGGCAGCAACATTAGCAGGCATGTTGACAAGCCCGGCCCAATTCAACCCGATTGATCATCCAAAAGCATCAGATGCGCGGCGAAATGTTGTACTTGCGACAATGGTGGCAAATAAAAAGCTGACCAAAGCTCAGGCAAGTGTGGCCCAGTCCACAACGACAGTTCTGCATGATACGTATAATGCCTCGGGTGAGTATAAATATCCATGGTTTTTTGATTCAGTTATCAGCGAAGCTATCAAAACATACGGTTTGACCGAAAGCGATGTGATGAATCGCGGCTACAAAATTTATACGACGCTCAATCAAGAAGATCAAACTAATTTACAAAACGACTTTGACAACGATGCTATGTTCAATTATGTGAACAATGCCCAAGCTGCTTCAATTGTTCTAAATGCAAAAAATGGTGGCGTCAGGGCCATCGTCGGTGGTCGTGAAGAGACGCACACTTTCCGTGGCTACAATCGTGCTAACCAAGCGCTTCTATCACCTGGCTCTACGATTAAGCCAATTGTTGTATATGCTCCTGCTTTGCAACGTGGCTATTCCATTGATTCTGAACTGCCAAACAAAGTCATGTCATTTGGTGTCAACGGCAATTTTACGCCAAACAATGCTGGCAATGTCGAAACAGCTGATGTACCAATGTATTCAGCACTTGAGCATTCTTACAATATTCCCGCAGTTTATTTATTAAACAAGATGGGCGTGTCGGTAGGATATAATAGTGCTATCAAATTTGGTTTGCCATTGACTTCCAGTGATAAAACATTGTCGTTAGCCTTAGGTGGTTTGTCAAGTGGTGTTTCACCGCAGCAAATGGCTCAGGCTTATACTGCATTTGCTAATGACGGTGTTATGAGTCAGGCACACTATATTACAAAGATCGTTGATGCCACAGGTAAAGTTATTGTCAATACACCCAAGACAAAACAAACAAGGGTCATTAGTAGCACAGTTGCTGATAATATGACTAGAATGATGTTGGGCACGTATACGAACGGTACAGGTGTTGGGTCGGCACCAAGTGGCTATACGATTGCTGGTAAAACAGGGACAACCGAAAATTCACTCGATCAAAATAATGCTAACTCGTCAAAAGATTCTTGGGCAATGGCTTACACCAAAGACATTGTTGAAGCGACTTGGATGGGACTTGAAGGTAAAAATGCACAATCAAATTCTTTGCCACTTGGCCTAACCTCAACGATGGGGCCATTAGTTAAAACGTCCCTTGAACAGATATTGCCAAATACGAGTCAATCAACATTTACAGTAACTAATCCTAATACAAGTACGAACAGCAGTAATAGTTCTTCATCTAGTGATATCTGGGGTACTATTCAAAAAGATTTCAATACTGGCGTGAAGAAAGCTGTTGATGGTGCTGGCAAACTATGGGATACTGTAACAGGACTTTTTGGACAGTAAATACAAAATAAAAAGGATAGAAAAATGACTGTAAATATTTATGATAATGCCAATGAGATGGCTAAAGTACTAACTGAAACACAACAATACATTGCTTGGCAAAATGCTTTCAGTGATGTACAAGAAGATGCAACATCTAAAGAATTGTTTGGTGAATTTCAACAGATTCAACATGCGGTTCAACAAATGATGCAAACACAGCAACAACCTGATCCAGAAAAAGAAAAGGAATGGGATGCAGTGGCAGCTAAGGTTCAAAATGATGATAAAATCAAGGCGCTAATGAACGCTGAACAGGCGCTCAACACACTTTTGACTGAAATCAACGATATTGTGACAAAGCCAGTTGCTGAGGCATATGCTAAGCTAAATTAAGCAAAATATTTTCACCGGCAGTCATCTGCTGGTGTGTTTTGTATAGGGGACAATAACAAAATGATGAAGTTTATTAAAGAGTGGGTTTTTCCAATAGGATTTGCTGTTTTATTTGTGGTATTGATTCGAACATTTTTGTTTACTGGCGTTAGCGTGAGTGGACCATCGATGCAACCTAATTTGCAGAATAAGGAATTTGTTTTTTTGAGTAAAATTGCATCCTACAAGCGTGGGGATGTGATTGTGTTTGATGCCCGTCAAGAAGACCCAAGAATTGCAGATGGCGAGAAAGATTATGTTAAGCGAATTATTGGCATACCTGGCGACACAGTAGCATATCGAAATGGTAATCTATACGTCAATGGCAAACAGGTAAACCAAGACTTCATCAGTGCCAGTGAACGAAAGGAAGGAACAGAAATGTCCTTTGGTACTACTTGGTCTCTCAAAACGTTATCAAGTGGCAATACTTGGCAAGCTAAAGATCGTAATCATACAACTGTGCCCAAGGGAGAGTATTTCGTAATGGGAGATCACCGTTCGGTATCTAATGATGGTCGTTATTTTGGCTTCGTAGATAAGAAGCATATCACTGGTAAGGTGATTGTACCCTTCTGGAACAGCAATAAAGTAGCCAAATCAAATGTAAATCAAGGGGATAAAAATTTCTTTGCAAAGTAGTTTGCACTCCGAGTAGAAAAATGTTAATATATTAACAACAAATGAAACCTTTAACCAGGTCCAGAGAGGCCTGCAAGGATGATAGATACGATTGGTGAAGTGTAGGCTTTTACCCAAATTTTCTAGAACCAAGCAGGTGACTAACTTGCTTGGTTTTTTGTATAAAGAGGGGAAATATGCGTAACTTTTTGAATATAAATACACTAAGCGAACAAAATGTGTTTCAATTAGTTAAACGAGCGATTGCATTGAAGTCTGGGGATACACCCAAGCGGTTGCCAATAACGGCTGTGAATTTATTTTTTGAAAATTCAACACGAACGTATAGTAGTTTTCAAATGGCTGAGAATCGGCTTAATTGGCAAAAAATCATCATTAATCCTCAGACAAGTTCAATGACTAAAGGTGAAAGTCTCATTGATACATTGAAAACGCTAAAAGCTATTGGTGTTGATGTAGCAGTCATTAGACATTCTCAGAATGCTTGGTATAAAAATCTATTGACCGCCACTGGACATGATTTGCCACAGCTCGTTAATGCTGGTGACGGTAGCGGGCAGCATCCTTCCCAAAGTTTGTTGGATTTAGTCACAATTTATGAAGAATTTGGTCGATTTAAAGGATTGAATATTCGAATTGTTGGTGACTTGGCCCACTCAAGAGTTGCACGCTCAAATGCTGAAATTTTGAATAATTTGGGCGCAACGCTGACCTTTAGTGGACCAGATAGTTGGCGACCTGACGATTTTACAACATTTGGGTCTTATACAGACATTGATAATGATTGGTCAAATCAAGATGTCGTCATGTTCTTGCGTGTACAGCATGAAAGAATTACGCAAACAGAAAATCAATCATTTTCTAGTAGACAATATCACGAGCAGTTTGGGTTGACACAAGATAGATATGAACGACTAAAAAACACGGCGATTATCATGCATCCAGCACCAGTTAATCGTGATGTAGAAATTGCTGATGAACTGGTTGAAGCACCACAATCTAGAATATTTGAACAAATGACAAATGGTGTGTTCGCCAGAATGGCTATTTTAGAATATGTAACGGAGAACGATTAATGACAGTTATCAAAAATGCTAAGGTTTTGCTAAATGATGAATTGGTACAACGTGATGTCCAGTATAAAGATGGTAAAATTGTTGCTATTTCAAAAGTGATCGATGATACCAACGATCGGTATTTTGACGCGAAACAAGCGTTTTTAACCGCAGGATTAATCGATGTTCATGTCCATTTTCGGGAACCAGGGTTTGAGTATAAGGAAACCATTGCCACTGGTTCTAAGGCTGCTGCGCGTGGTGGCTTTACGACAGTCATTGCGATGCCTAATCTTAATCCAGTGCCAGATAATCCGAAACTATTGGCGGATCAAATTCAACGAAATACCGACAACGGTTTGATTCATATTGCGCAGTATGGCGCTATTTCTGCTAATTTGACGGCAACTAAAATTTCTGATATTAAAGGGATGGCTGAGGCGGGTGCAGCCGCGTTTACTAATGATGGTAAAGGTGTTCAGACGGCTGATACCATGTTACAAGCGATGCAAGCAGCAGCATCGGTCAATAAACCGTTAGCAGCTCATCTTGAAGATGATAGTTTATTACACGGTGGCGTTATGAATGCTGGTGCAACGGCACAAAAATTAGAACTGCCAGGCATTACAGGATTGGCTGAAAGTACACAATTAGCGCGTGATTTGGTTCTGGCAAAAGCAACGGGTGTACATTATCATGTTGCCCATATCTCGACGAAAGAATCAGTGGCCTTGGTTCGTATGGCAAAATCAGCAGGAGTTAACGTGACAGCTGAAGTATCGCCACATCATCTGTTGTTAGCAGATGATGATATTAAAAGTGACAATGCTTTGTTTAAAATGAATCCGCCACTGCGTGCCCAAGCAGATAGAGAGGCGTTAATCTCTGGATTACTGGATGGCACCATTGATATGGTCGCCACTGATCATGCACCGCATGGGAGCGAGGAAAAATCAAAATCATTCCGTGAATCCCCATTTGGGATTACCGGAATCGAAACAAGTTTTCAATTGCTTTATACGCATCTTGTTAAAAGTGGTGTGATGACTTTAGCCACACTAATGAAACGCATGGTAGCTTCACCAGCAGAAACTTTTCAACTGAAAGCGCCAACTAATATTGCAGTTGGCGAAGTAGCGGATTTGGCTTTATTTGATTTAGAGCATGAAAGTGACATTACCGTTGATGATTTTCAATCATTGGGTAAAAATTCACCTTTCGTTGGTTGGCGAGTATTTGGTAAAACGTTGGCAACTTGGGTTGATGGTGAAATAGTTTACGAGGATCAAACAAAATGAAAAAAAGATATTTAGTTTTAGAGAACGGATCAATTTATGAAGGTGAAGCGTTTGGCGCAGATACTGACGTGATGGCTGAGTTAGTTTTTAACACAGGTATGTCTGGTTATCAGGAATCAATTACTGACTTATCATATCGTGGTGAAATAATTGTTTTCACTTATCCTTTGATTGGCAACTATGGTGTTAATCGTGATGATTTTGAAAGTTTACGTCCAGCCGCCTCAGCAATTGTTGTGCATGAAATTGCTCGGCGACCAAGTAATTGGCGTCAAATGATGAGCTTACCTGAATGGGCAGAAAAAAGTGGTATGCCAGGTATTAGTGGTGTTGATACCCGAGCTTTAACTAAAGAATTACGCGATTTTGGTGTCATGAAGGCTGCTTTAGTAGATGAAGTCACTGAAGAAACATTAAGTACTTTGAAAAATTTTCAATCATCAAATACCATGGTGGCTGATGCCACAACTAAAACACAATATCAAAATCCAACTGATGGCGTATCAATTGCATTGATTGATTTTGGTTTAAAAAATTCAATTTTACGTTCTTTAGCGAAGCGTGGTGCGAATGTGATGGTTTTTCCAGCTGATGTGGCCGCTGAAACAGTTTTAGCAGCTAATCCGGATGGCATTTTGTTGTCAAATGGGCCTGGAGACCCGCAGGATGCTGCCTATGCTATTCCAACGATTCAAGCGCTAGAAGAGAAGGTACCGTTGATGGGAATTTGCTTAGGTCATCAGCTATTTGCCCTTGCCAACGGTGCAGAAACGTATAAATTAAAATTTGGTCATCGGGGATTTAACCATGCTGTTCGTCATTTATCAAAAGAACGTCTGGACTTCACTTCGCAAAATCATGGCTACGCTGTTGACCGTGATAGCCTCGCTAATACAGATTTAGTGGTGACGCATGAAGAAATCAACGACCACACGATTGAAGGTTTGCGTTTGAAAAAGCATCACGCTTTCTCGGTTCAGTTCCATCCTGATGCTGCACCTGGTCCACATGACGCAGAATACTTGTTTGACGATTTTCTAACAATGATTGCAGATGCAAAAAAGGAGACAACTCAAAATGCCTAAACGTAACGACATCAAAAAAGTGTTGGTCATTGGTTCAGGTCCCATTGTGATTGGGCAAGCAGCTGAATTTGACTATTCGGGTACACAAGCTGCTTTGAGTTTGAAAGAGGAAGGTTATGATGTTATTCTGGTTAATTCTAATCCAGCAACAATCATGACTGACTCAGAAATTGCTGATAAAGTGTATATCGAACCATTGTCACTCGATTTTATCGAACGTATTTTGCGCAAAGAACGACCAGACGCAATTTTACCAACATTAGGCGGTCAAACAGGCTTAAATATGGCTAAGGACTTGTCTGAAGCGGGCATTTTAGATGATTTAAATATTGAACTATTAGGCACTAAACTTTCGGCTATTGAAGAAGCTGAAGATCGTGAAGAATTTAAAGATTTAATGGAACGACTTCATGAACCAATTCCAGAATCAACAATTGCTACGACGGTTGACGAAGCTATCGCATTTGCTGATGAACATGGTTATCCTGTTATTGTGCGTCCTGCTTATACTTTAGGCGGAACTGGTGGCGGAATTGCAGAAAACCATTCAGAGTTACTAGCGATTGCGGCCAATGGCTTGGAGTTGTCTCCAGTGACACAAGTTTTGATTGAGCGCTCAATTGCTGGTTACAAGGAAATTGAATTTGAAGTGATGCGCGATGCACATGACAATGCGTTGGTAGTGGCTTCAATGGAAAATTTTGATCCGGTCGGTATTCATACGGGCGATTCAATTGTGACAGCGCCAGTTCAAACGTTATCAGACCGTGAAGTTCAAATGATGCGTGACGCAGCTTTGAAAATTATTCGTGCTCTAAAAATTGAGGGCGGCGTTAATATTCAGATGGCGTTAGATCCGAAGTCTTACAAATATTACATCATTGAGGTTAACCCACGTGTTTCAAGATCATCTGCTTTGGCTTCAAAAGCAACCGGTTATCCTATTGCTAAGATGGCTGCCAAAATTGCAGTTGGTTTAACACTAGATGAAATTATCAATCCTGTTACTGGTACAACCAAAGCAGAATTTGAACCAGCATTAGATTATGTCGTTGTGAAAATTCCGCGTTGGCCGTTTGATAAATTTAGTTCAGCTGATCGTCGACTTGGCACTCAAATGAAGGCGACAGGAGAAGTTATGGCTATTGGTCGTAACATGGAAGAAGCTTTGTTAAAGGCTGTTCGTTCTTTGGAAATTGGTGCTGTTGGACTTGATGATGTGACATTTGATAATTTGTCAGATGAAGCGTTGATGCAAGCACTCATGCCAGCGCGAGATGATCGTTTATTTATGATTGCCGAACTATTACGTCGCGGTATTTCGCTTGAAGCCATTCATGATAAAACGCTGATTGATGAGTTTTTCTTAGATAAAGTATTGCATATTATTGAAATTGAGCAAGAATTAGCAGAGCACGTCAATGATGTTGATTACTTGCAGTATGCTAAAAAGAATGGCTTTGCTGATGCTACAATTGCAAAAATTTGGCACCAGTCAATGTCAGAAGTACGTCAACTTCGCCACTCAAAACACTTGTTACCTGTGTATAAAATGGTTGACACTGTAGCGGCTGAATTCGAATCAAAAACACCGTATTACTATGCTACCTATGAAAAAGAAAATGAATCGGTTGTTTCTGATAAAAAAAGCGTGATTGTTTTAGGATCAGGTCCAATTCGAATTGGTCAAGGTGTGGAATTTGATTACGCAACTGTGCATGCAGTGAAAGCAATTCAGCGCGCAGGATATGAAGCAATAATCATGAATTCTAATCCTGAAACGGTTTCAACGGATTTTTCTGTGTCTGATAAATTGTATTTTGAACCTTTAACATTAGAAGATGTTTTGAATGTGATAGATTTAGAACAGCCTATTGGTGTCGTTGTGCAATTTGGTGGTCAAACAGCTATTAATTTGGCGCAACCGCTCACTGATAATGGTGTTCAGATTTTGGGAACAACGGTTGAAGATTTAAATCGTGCTGAAGATCGTGAAGCATTTGATCAAGTGATTAAACAACTCGCATTACCACAACCAGTGGGTAAAACAGCTACAACTGTTGCTGATGCTTTGAGTGCAGCTCAAGAAATTGGTTATCCAGTTCTCATCCGACCATCTTATGTTTTGGGTGGTCGAGCTATGGAAATTGTGTCATCTGACGAAGAACTAAAAGACTATATGCAGCGCGCAGTCAAAGTTTCTAATGATCATCCAGTATTGATTGACTCATACCTCGTTGGTCAGGAAGCCGAAGTGGATGTCCTATCAGATGGTGAAACTGCTGTAATTCCTGGTATTATGGAGCATATTGAACGTGCCGGTGTACATTCTGGTGATTCAATGTCAGTATATCCGCCACAATATTTGTCACAAAAAGTGCAACATGAAATGGTTAACGCGGCCATTAACTTAGCTAAATCATTGAACACAGTTGGCTTAATGAATGTGCAATTTGTCATTCATGAAAATACAGCCTATGTAATTGAAGTGAACCCCCGTGCCTCGCGTACAGTGCCATTTATTTCAAAAGTGACCCATCTGCCATTGGCACAATTAGCTACTCGTGTGATGCTAGGTGAAAAATTGGCTGATATGGGATTTGAAACAGGTCTTGTTCCAGCCGATGACATGGTTCATGTCAAAGCGCCAATCTTTTCATTTACTAAATTGCCAGATGTCGATTCACTACTTGGACCTGAAATGAAGTCAACTGGGGAAGTCATGGGGTCGGATACAACTTTGCCAAAAGCATTGTATAAAGCCTTTGTTGCTTCAAATATTAAGGTACCGCAATATGGTAACGTGCTTTTCACAGTCGCAGATGCTGACAAGGAAGAGGCGCTGACCTTAGCGCAACGATTTAATGATCTCGGATTTGCAATCTTTGCTACCGCCGGTACAGGTAGTTACCTTGCAGCTAATGCGTTACCAGTCGAAATCTTAGATAAAATTTCAGAATCTGATAACAATTCAGTTGTTGCATTGCGTGAACAAAAATTGCAAATTGTCATCAATACTACCCAGGCTGATGAACGTGCAGAGAGCGATGGCCGGTTGATTCGAAATGCAGCCATCGAAAATGCCGTGCCATTGTTTACGGCACTGGACACAGTTAAAGCGTTTTTGGAAGTTCTAGAGTCACGTAGCTTTACAGTTAAAGAGATGCAATAATAATAAAGGACTAATAAAAGCAGCCTGAGAGCTGCTATTAGGAGACAAAATGAATAATCAGTTAGCAGTCAACTTGCCTGGCTTAAGTCTTAAAAATCCCATTATGCCATCATCTGGTTCAGTGTATTATGGACTTGATGATGTCTACGAAGTCGAGCGTTTGGGCGCTTTAGTTACTAAAACAACCACTTTGGATGAACGAACAGGCAATCCTCAACCTTGGATTGTAAACACGTCAGCTGGTATTTTGAATTCAGTCGGCTTGGCAAATCCTGGTGTTAATAAAGTCATTAAAGAATTTTTACCAAAAATAGCGAAAAAATACAGCAATTTACCGGTGATGACTTCAATTGCCGGCGAAACAGTGCAAGATTATGTTAGATTAACAGAATATTTTGATGCCATTGATACTGTTTCAGCGATTGAAGTTAACTTATCTTGTCCAAACGTCGATCGTGGTGGTATGGAATTTGGTGTTAGTGCCGAGTCTGCTTCTGAAGTAATTACTGCCATGCGCCAAGCTACTAAGAAACCCATTTATGCCAAAATGTCGCCTAATGTTACTGATATTAAACCAATCGTCAAAGCAGTTGAACTGGCTGGTGCGGATGGATTGGTCTTAATCAACACATTAGTCGGGATGAATCTAGATTTGGCTAAGCGTGCGCCGAGTTTGGTAAGAGGAATTGGCGGTCTATCAGGTACAGCTATCCATCCGATTGCTGTACGATTTGTTTATGAAGCAGCTCAGACTGTTGATATTCCAATTATTGGCGTAGGTGGCGTTACGCAGGTTGACGATGCTTTAGAACTTATGATGGCAGGCGCGTCAGCCGTGCAAGTCGGGTCTGCAATTGCGACAAATCCAACAGTTATGACAGACATCATTGCAGCATTACCAAAAGCGCTTGATAAATATGGATTTACGGACGTGACAGAAGTAACGCGAACGTTCAAAAAAAGTTGACTACTAAGGGGAAAAAACATGATAAATCGACCAGTTTTTATTGCACTGGACTTTCCAGATGGTAACACGGCACTAAATTTTTTAGAACCTTTTAAAAAAATAGACAAAAAGCCGGCAATCAAGGTTGGTATGGAATTATTTTATGCAGAAGGACTGGATTTTGTCAGAGATTTACGCCAAAAAGGATTTGATATCTTTTTAGATTTAAAACTTTATGACATTCCCAACACTGTGGGCCATGCAGTTGCCAATATTGCAAAATTAGATGTTCAGTATTTAACGTTACATGCGGCCGGCGGGACTAAGATGATGACTGCTGCAGTTGCTAATAAAGGTCAAAACTTAAAAATACTAGCAGTGACGCAATTAACATCTTTTTCTGAAGCTGATGTTCAAGAAATTTCCCAATCGACAGTAACGTTGGTAGAAAATGTGTTGCACTTAGCAAAAATGGCTGACAACGCAGGTGTGGATGGCACGATTAGTTCGCCTTTAGAAGCTGGTATGATACAAGCTAACACGCAATCAGATTTCTTAACCATTACGCCTGGTATCCGTTTAGCTGGGGATAACGCAAACGATCAAAAACGTGTCACAACACCAGCCAAAGCAAAACAATTAGGTGCAACGGGACTGGTTGTTGGCCGTTCGATTACTAAAGCTAGTGATCCAGTTGCCGCATACCAACAAGTATTGAATGAATGGAGTCGTTAAATGACAGATTATGCAAATGAAGTTGCTAATGATTTACTAGAAATTGGTGCGGTTAAATTTTCACCGGAGGCACCATTCACATGGGCGTCAGGTATTAAAAGTCCGATTTATACTGATAATCGCATGACGATTGGTTTTCCAAAGGTTCGAAAAAACATTTATAGTGGTTTAACAGAATTAATCAAAACTGAATACCCTGATGTTGAAATTATTGGCGGTGTTGCTACAGCAGGGATTCCGCACGCAGCCTGGGTGGCGGAACAATTAGAAAAACCAATGATTTATGTCCGGTCAAAACCAAAAGATCATGGAGCGGGTCGCCAGACAGAGGGTGCAAACGTAGCGAATCACAAAGTAGTGCTAATTGATGATTTGATTTCAACGGGTGGTTCAGTCCTGGCTGCAGCAAAAGCAGTTGAAAAAGAGGGTGGTAATGTTTTGGGCATTGTGTCAATTTTTTCATACGAACTGTTAGCTGGCGTAAAAAATTTTGAGAGTGCTAATTTAACTTTTAAATCATTGACAACCTATTCACAGCTGATGACATTGGCTATTAGTCGAGGAGACTTGGCTGAAGATCAGATTGAAACATTAAATGAATGGAAAAAGCAACCTGAAAAATGGCAAGTAAACTAAAAAAAATCGACAATATTGTCGATTTTTTTTAATAGATTGCGTCTCGATAAAGACCAATAACTTTACCGAGAATGGTAACTTGCTTTAAAATAATTGGCGCCATTGCATCATTTTCAGGTTGCAATCGATAATGATCTGCTTCACGGAAAAAGCGTTTTACAGTTGCCTCATCATTGTCATTCATTGCGACAACGACGTCACCATTATCAGCATTTTCTTGACGACGAACAATGACTTTGTCACCATCCAAAATACCAATATTGATCATTGATTCGCCATGAACATTAAGCATGAACAAATCACCATCAAATTGCATTAGATTGTCAGGAATGGGGAAAAATTCTGTTGCCTCTTCTTCAACGGCCAAAATTGGTGTTCCTGCTGTCACAACACCGAGAACAGGAATCTTACCAGGCGTAATTGAAACACCTAGCATTTCTAACCCAGCGTCTGTGATTTCAATGGCGCGTGCTCTTGGTTTTGAAGCATCTTTTAAGAGATATCCTTTTTTAACCAAACGCTCAATATGGCCATGAATGGTAGATGACGAAGATAATCCAACGGCCTCACCAATTTCCCTGACTGTGGGAGGAAAACCGTTAGTTGATTGGGCCTCATGTATAAATCTTAAGACTTGTATTTGTTTGCTTTCTTGAATAATTGCCATGATGGGGTTCCTACTTAATAATTAGTAACTCAATTATACCCAAAAAACACGAACAAATCAAACACGTGTTCGTGATTTTATAAAATGCCAAATAAGTATCCAAGAATATTTATAAATTCTTTAGAAACCACGTGATTTCTGTTCGTTTTCTGTGTATAAAGGACTGGAATTTTGAACTTATTAACTTCACTTTTTTGATGGCATGCACTAACCGGCTGTGATATAATTGTTATCAGACATTCGATGAGGAGAAATAAGATGAGTACAGGACTTGTAATCTTGATTGCGGTTTTGGCCTTGGCGATTGGTTTGGCTGGTGGTTTCTTCTTGGCACGTAGTTCAATGAAAAACTATTTGGCTAAGAATCCACCAATTTCTGAAGAAATGATGAAGTCAATGATGATGTCAATGGGTCAAAAGCCATCACAAAAAAAGTTGAATCAAATGATGGCTCAAATGAAACAACAAAGTGCAAATGCGCAAAAAAAATAAGCTTAGCGCTTATTTTTTTTGTATTCTTTTAGGATCAATGTAGTGCCAATCAGGATTAATTTCATCATCTAATTTATCGAATGCTGATTGCATGATGTCTGTATATTTGGCGATGTTTTCAGCATTCAATTTATCGGCGCGATCAATGTAGATTGGCTCTCCAAAATTAATTGTGGTATTATGGCGTTTAAAGAGGTGGCTAAACTTCACTGGGCCTTGGTATACCGCCGGTACAATTGGTTTTCCGGCCATACGCGCAATTAGCAATGATCCGGACTTCAAATCATCGCTGTGGCGCGAACCAGACGGGAACATGATCAATGATCTTTGACCACTTTTCAACTCACGAACTGGATATTTGATGACACTAGGACCAACGTTTTCACGATCAACAGGGAAAGCACCTGCTGATTTAATAAGCCATGCCAGTGGTTTAAATTTAAAAAGTTCAATCTTGGCCATAAAAATAAAATGTTTAGGATAGGCAGCCACAGCGTACCATACAGGGTCCCACCAAGTGCGATGTGGGCCAACTAAGACATAATTATCATCTTTAGGTAGTTTGTCACGGTTCATATATGTAATGCGACCGTTGATTGTCCAAATAATAGCCACGGCAACACCGCGCAGAAACTCGTAAAATTTCATATTTATTCACCTCATAAACGAAATCAAATTCAATTTTACCGAGAAAAGGGAAGAAACGCAAATGACAGAGCTAAGTTTAGCATCCGGTGAACGGATTGATGGCTTACCATCTCAAAATATTAAAATTATTCAAAATCCAGATATGTTTTCCTATTCACTTGACGCTATTTTATTAGCACATTTTGCAGATGTTAAAGGTAAAGGACGGGGACATGCTGTTGATTTGGGTGCCGGCACTGGGGCGGTGGGGTTATTTTATGCGCCAAAAGTGAGTGGCCGCGTCACATTAGTCGAAATCCAGCCTGAATTGGCAGCCATGGCACAGCGCAGTATTGATTTGAATGGAATGTCTGATCGTGTTAGTGTACTGCAAAAGGATATGAAAAATATTTTTGAGGACATCAAACCGGGATCGGTCGAGACCGTGTTGAGTAACCCACCTTATTTTCCTTTAAATGACACCACTAAAACTAATCATGATCATCACTATGAATTAGCGCGCCACGAATTAACAATCAACTTACCAAATTTAGCTCAAATTGCTAATAAACTGTTGAAAAATAACGGTAAATTCTATATGGTCCATCGACCAGACCGTTTGGCAGATATTTTTGCAGCTTTTGCTAACCGCAAACTTATGATTAAGCGGATTCAATTCGTCTATGGTAAGGCAGATCGTGAGGCAAATATTGTTTTGGTCGAAGCGATTAAATCAGGACGTCCGGGTGGCGTACGAATTTTACCAGCTTTAATTGCTTATGATGACAAAAATGATTACACACCCGAAATGAATAACATTTTGTATGGCAAGGCTTGGTCATAATGAAAGCATATTTTTTTTACGTTTTATATACTGCTGACGGCTATTTTTATGGTGGTTTTACAGATGATGTCTTGCGTCGTTTAGCGACACACGAATCAGGAAAGGGAGCTAAATTTACACGTGTTAAATCGCGTCATCCACTTCAATTGATTTATCAGGAATCATTTGAAACTAAAAGTGATGCATTAAAGGCAGAGGCAGCTTTTAAAAAGCTGACGCGATCCCAAAAAGAAATGTTTCTACTAGCACACAAAGTAGATAAGGTGTGGCAATAAAGTCCTTGCTAAACATATAAAAATACCGTATAATTTATCTTGTTGTGGAAAACAACAAATACACACGACAAACGAGAACACGTAGGTGCAGTGATGTCAGCGTGAACCACGAATTTGTCGGCGGAAAAACCTAGGAGGCCATATCATGGCAGTTATTTCAATGAAAGAACTCCTCGAAGCAGGAGTACACTTCGGTCACCAAACACGTCGTTGGGACCCAAAGATGGACGAATACATCTTTACAGAACGTAATGGTATTCACATCATCGATTTGCAAAAGACAGTTAAGTTGGTTGATGAAGCCTATAACTTCATCCGTAACGCTTCAACTGACGGCGCAAATGTTTTGTTTGTTGGTACAAAGAAGCAAGCTTCTGATGCTATTGCTGAAGAAGCAACACGTGCCGGTCAATATTACATCAACCACCGTTGGTTGGGTGGTACTTTGACTAACTGGAACACGATTAAGACACGTATCCAACGTTTGAAGGATTTGCAAGCAATGGCCGAAGATGGTACATTCGAGCAATTACCTAAAAAAGAAGTTGTTTTGTTAAACAAACAACGTGAAAAGTTGGAAAAGTTCTTGGGTGGTATTCAAGACATGCCTGGATTGCCAGATGTTTTGTTTGTAGTTGACCCTAAGAAGGAAGAAATTGCTGTTAAGGAAGCCAACATGTTGAACATTCCTGTCGTAGCAATGATTGACACAAACGCTAATCCTGATGTTGTTGATGTTAAAATCCCAGCCAATGATGATGCTATTCGTGCCGTTCGCTTGATTACTGCGAAGATGGCTGATGCTGTTATCGAAGGTCGTCAAGGTCAAGATTCAGCACCAGAAGACGCCTTTGTCGAAGGTGATGAAAATACAGAATCAATCGAAGAAATTGCTAACATTGTTGAAGAAGGCAATAACTAATTATTTGATTTAAAAATACCGTTCCTTGCGGACCTGTTTGGGGCGCGGAATGGTATTTTAGTATGTTATAATTAAAATACATTAAATTATTTTAGAGGAGCACTATAATGGCAATTACTGCTGCACAAGTAAAGGAACTACGTGATAAGACATCTGTTGGTATGATGGATGCTAAGAAAGCATTGGTCGAAGCTGATGGCGACCTAGATAAGGCAATTGATTTGTTGCGCGAAAAAGGGATGGCTAAAGCTGCTAAAAAGGGCGATCGTGTCGCTGCAGAGGGTATGACAGCTGTTGCCGTTAAGGGTAATCGTGCTGCAATTATTGAATTGAACTCAGAAACAGATTTCGTTGCTGGTAACGCAGAATTTAACGAATTGTTGCGTGCTGTTGCTAATGCAATTGTTGAATTTGCACCAGCTGATGTCGAAGCTGCTTTGGCACTTGAAGTTGAAGCTGGTCAAACTTTGAACGACAAAATTGTTGGTACGACACAAATTACTGGTGAAAAAATTACTTTGCGTCGTTTTACAGTTGTGGAAAAGTCTGACTCTGAAAACTTTGGCTCATATTCACACTTGGCTGGTTCAATTTCTGCATTAGTTGTCGTTGACGGTGCTTCGGAAGCAGCTGCTAAAGACATTGCGATGCATGTTGCTGCTATTGCACCACAGTATGTTTCAGATGATCAAGTACCTGCAGAGGTTGTGGCTAAGGAAAAAGAAGTGCAATTGGCTTCTGAAGATTTGGCAGGCAAGCCAGACAACATCAAAGAAAAGATGGTTGATGGTCGTATCAAAAAGTTCTTGGCAGAAATTTCATTGTTGGATCAACCATTTGTTAAAAATGGCGATCAAACAGTTGCACAATTTATTGATTCACAAAATGGTTCAGTCAAGTCATTTGTCCGTTACCAAGTCGGTGATGGTCTTGAGAAAAAAGTGACAGATTTGGCTGAAGAAGTTGCTAAGCAACTAGGATAATTGTTTTTTCAGTATGGAATGATTGTTATCTAGTATTGATTAATCTGTACCATTATTTTTATGAAAAGCGCGTTGTTGTTGATAACGCACTTTTTTTTCGGAATTTTTGCCTGATTTTTGATATAATTGTATAAGCAAATAAAAGAGGTTAGACATGACTGATATTAAGTACAAACGTGTTTTGATTAAGTTGTCAGGTGAGGCTTTGGCTGGTGAAAAGGGACAGGGCATTGATCTTGCCGTTGTGTCAGCTATTGCCGAAGAGCTGAAAGAAGTTCATGATTTGGGAACTCAAATAGCAATTGTTGTTGGTGGTGGTAACTTGTGGCGCGGCGAACCAGCTTCTAAGGTTGGTATGGAACGCTCACGGGCTGATTACACGGGTATGCTGGGCACTACGATGAACGCCCTAGTATTGCAAGATGCCTTAGAACGTTCTGGTGTTCAAACACGCGTTCAGACAGCAATTACAATGCAACAAATCGCAGAACCATATATTCGTGGGCGTGCAATACGTCACTTAGAAAAGGGACGTATTGTTATTTTTGCCGCTGGTACTGGATCACCATACTTCTCCACCGACACCACCGCAGCATTGCGCGCTAACGAAATCAATGCTGATGCTATTTTGATGGGTAAAAATGGCGTTGACGGTATCTACGATTCCGACCCTAATAAAAACGCTGATGCCGTGAAATTTACAGAATTAACACACTTGGAAATTTTGCAAAAAGGATTGAAAGTAATGGATTCAACGGCAAGTTCTCTTTCAATGGATAATAACATGCCATTGGTCGTGTTTAATCTTAATACACCTGGAAATCTCAAGCGTGTTGTGCTTGGTGAACCAATTGGAACCACAGTAACAGGAGAAAAATAATGACTTTTGATTTAACAAACGCTAAAGAGCGGATGCAAGGGGCACAGGAAGCTTTACAACGTGAATTGGCGAATATCCGTACAGGTCGAGCTAATCCAAATATTTTAAATCGTATTGAAGTTGAGTATTATGGTGCCATGACACCCCTAAATCAAGTGGCGTCAATTTCGGTGCCAGAAGCGCGCATTTTGCTGATTACACCTTTCGATAAAAGTGCTTTGGAAGCAATTGTTCATGCAATTAACGTGTCAGATCTGGGGTTGAATCCTGCTTCCGATGGTAACATTGTGCGTTTGGCGATTCCGCAAATGACAGAAGAACGCCGTAAAGAATTAGCTAAAGAAGTTAAAGCTGAAGCAGAAAAGGCCAAGGTTTCAGTCCGCAATGTTCGCCGTGACATCATGGATGACATTAAAAAGGATAAAGAAATGCCTGAGGACGATGCTCGCAAGGCAGAAGATCAAACGCAAAAGCTGACTGACGAAAATATCAAAGCAATTGATGGCATTGCAGCTGAAAAAGAAAAAGAATTATTAACAATTTAATTCTTATGTTATACTAAAATAACTTTTAAACTTGGTATCTTACCAAGTTTTTTTGTTTGGAGGGAAAATGTTTAGGCGTTATTTTAAATTTTGGCGAGAGGCACTTGATTTTCATAGTGGTGCCTATCGATTAGATTTTTTTTGGATTCATGTCGTTAACGATTTAATATTAGCGATTATCGGTTTCGCAACACTAACAGTCAGCAACTCTTTTTGGTTTGTGCTGAAAGTTGATGCAGCCGTCTTTATTGTGCTGTTTGTCCCAAGCCTTTCGTTGTTCATTAGACGTTTACGCGATACAGGGTTTTCAATTAATCAGGTTATGTTTGTTCTGCTAAGTCCATCGTTACTTTGGATTGCCATTGATATTTCAGCTGAATTACGTAGCATAGTATTAGCTTTACTTGTCATCTTGATATATTTTGGATGGCTCTTATTTCTGGTTTCTAGGCGTTCAGCTTATTGGACACCATGGTTATCGAGAAAAGAAAAAATAGGTTATGGTATTGGGTTTGCTGTTATGGTTAGTTTGTCCTTTGGTTTGCAATTGGCTGCTGGCTCTGTGATTAGGCAGGATGTTAAAAAAGTATTAGTGCATGCTGTGTTTAAACAGCAGAAAATCGAAAAAGATACAGTGCAAACCACAGAATCTGACACTAGTAGTAGCTCGGAATTATCCTCATCTGCAGAGCGCATACCGTCATCGTCGTCATCAGTTTCATCTGAAATTCCTGATAAATCAATAGTGGATGTGCCGGATGATGCTGTTACTAAGGCCTATCGACAATTGTCTGTTGATGTCATAGGAGATTCGGATTTTGGACATTTTCAGGTCAAGGGTAATTGGCAACAAGACACGTCATCCTTACAATGGCTACAGCTAACCCAACAAATTATGATTTTAACCAGCACTCAGGGTCAAGGATGGGGTGTTGACTTTTCAAGCTTTTCATTTCAAAAAATCATAGGGCAATCACAGCTAACATTGTCTAATTTTCCGACTATCAGTGCTTTGCGTATTGATGGGACCTATAAGTCGCCTAATAGTGATACGGTCAAGAATATGGCATACCTTGAATGGCATATGTCTGATGGACATATTCGCGTCGTATACGTGATTGCGCCAAGTCAGGCATTGCTTAATCTGATTGTTAAAACAATTGGTGAAACATATCAATCACAATAATGTTTTGAAATTCACTTGACGAATACTCTCGCGACGTGTCATAATAACAGTATTAAGTTTGAGTCGTGAGGAAACCAAGTGGCGTTGGTGGAGCGACAATAACTATCGAGGGTCGAGTTGTAACTCGGAAATCAGGTGGAACCGCGCGTAAGCGTCCTGATGTCAATTAATTTTGGCATTAGGACGCTTTTTGTGTCCTGATCAGAAAGGGGTTCACAGGAAGAATTAATTTAGCTGGTTCTTCAAAATATAAAAGTAAAACACCGATTTGACTCGTATAATGTGTTAGACAGCATTTCATATTGAAAATTACAAAGGATTAAGACATGACAGATACAAAGTTATCATTACAAGATATTATTTTGACATTGCAACAATATTGGGCAAAACAGGGTGCAAATTTAATGCAGGCCTATGATAATGAGGTGGGTGCAGGAACACAGTCGCCTTATACTTTTTTGCGCGCAAATGGTCCAGAGCCATGGCATGCTGCTTATGTACAACCATCACGGCGACCGGCTGATGGACGTTATGGTGACAATCCAAATCGTCTTTTTCAACATCATCAATTTCAAGTTGTGATGAAGCCTTCACCTGCAAACATTCAAGAGCTTTATTTGGGATCATTGGAGGCACTTGGCATTAAACCATTGGAACATGACATTCGTTTCGTTGAAGATAACTGGGAAAATCCGTCAATGGGTGCTGCTGGAATTGGCTGGGAAGTTTGGTTAGACGGCATGGAAGTGACCCAATTTACTTATTTCCAACAAGTTGGTGGTATTGAAGTTGATTCTGTTACTGCTGAAGTCACTTATGGGTTGGAACGGTTAGCATCGTACATTCAAGATGTGCCAACAGTTTATGATTTAGAATGGGGAAATGGCGTTTTGTACGGGGATATTTTTAAAGAACCCGAATATGAACACTCAAAGTACGCTTTTGAGGAATCTGATCAAGCTATGTTACTCAGGCATTTCGATGAATTTGAAGCGGAAGCCACTCGTTTACTTGCGTTAGGACTTGTTCATCCAGCCTACGATTATATCTTAAAATCATCGCATACGTTTAATTTGTTAGATGCGCGAGGTACGGTATCCGTTACTGAACGTGCTGGTTATTTACACAGAATTAGGACTATGGCTCGTAAGGTTTCAAAAGTATTTATTGAAGAGCGTGCAAAATTGGGCTTTCCATTGCTTAAAGATGAGCAGCTGCGTGACAAGTACTTAGGTGAAAATGGTAAGTATGCAATCAAAAAAGCTTAACGAAAGTTAGTGTTGAAAACCATGTACTCCCATCCTAAAACTTTTATCAAAGATGGTTGTCGTACAATTTAAATTGGAGAATAATTAATGTCAACATTTTTATTAGAAATTGGACTTGAAGAAATACCAGCTCATTTGGTAACCAGTTCAGAGAATCAGTTAATTGAAAGAACTAAAAAGTTCTTATCAGAGCATCGTTTAACAGTAGGTGATATTAAACCATATTCAACACCGCGACGTCTGGCTGTCGTTTTGACAGATGTTGCTGAAACATCAGAAAGTTTAAGCGAAGAAAAGCGTGGACCATCTGTTGACCGTGCACAAGACGAAAACGGTAATTGGACAAAGGCAGCATTAGGTTTTGCACGTGGTCAAGGCGCTAATCCTGAAGCATTTGAAATTAAAGATGGATATGTTTGGCTAACAAAACGTACTGCTGGTGTAGCCGCGAATGAAATTTTAGCTAAAATTGGTGATGAAGTTGTCGCCCAAATGAAATTTTCAACTTATATGAAGTGGGCTAATCACAGCTTTTTGTATGTTCGACCTATTCGTTGGCTCGTAGCACTTCTTGATAGTGAAGTCATTTCTTTCAATGTGTTAGATATTACCACAGATCGTTTCACACGTGGTCATCGTTTTTTGTCTTCAGAACATGTTGAAATATCTTCTGCAGATAATTATGTAACGACTTTGCAGGGTGCTAACGTGGTTGTTGATGCTACAGTGCGCAAAAATGAAATTCGATCGCAGTTGAATGCAATTGCTGAAGCTAATGGTTGGGTTCTGCAACTTGAGACCGATGCGGCGCAAGATTTGTTGGAAGAAGTTAATAACATTGTTGAGTGGCCAACAGCGTTTGCTGGCAGTTTCGATGAGAAATATTTAGAAATACCAGATGAAGTTTTGATTACATCAATGCGCGAACATCAGCGTTTCTTCTTTGTGACGAATGAAAAAGGACAATTATTGCCACACTTTTTGTCAATAAGAAATGGTAACCGTGAGCATCTAAACAACGTTATTGCTGGAAATGAAAAAGTATTGGTGGCAAGGTTAGAAGATGCCGAATTCTTCTATCATGAAGACCAAACCAAATCAATTTCTGATTACATGACTAAAGTTAAAAAGTTAGTCTTTCATGAAAAAATCGGTACGGTGTATGAACACATGCAACGCACTGGTGCTTTGGCATCAGCAATGGCGGCTGCCTTGAAGTTTGATGAAGCACAACAGGCTGATTTGACCCGTGCATCAGAAATTTATAAATTTGATTTGATGACTGGTATGGTTGGTGAGTTTGATGAACTTCAAGGCATTATGGGTGAGCATTATGCCAAGCTTTTTGGCGAAGATGATGCGGTTGCAACAGCCATTCGAGAGCATTATATGCCAACTTCAGCTAATGGTGAGGTTGCGCAATCTGAAATTGGTGCTTTGTTGGCCGTTGCGGATAAACTTGATAGCATTGTGACGTTTTTTGCTGCTGGATTAATACCAAGTGGTTCTAATGATCCTTATGGCTTACGACGTGCAGCTACTGGCATCGTGCGTACATTGGTGGATAAAAAATGGCATATTGATTTGCGGCCTTTGCTAGCTGATTTTGTGCAACAGCAAGGTAAGGTAACTGACACCGATTTAACGACAGTTGTTGATTTCATGTTGGATCGTGTTCGTAAATTATCGTTGGATGCTGGAATACGTCAAGATATTGTCATTGCTGGATTAGGCAACGTTGATAGAGCTGATATCGTATATATTAGTCAGCGAGTCGAAGCTTTGTCCCAACATAGTGGTGATGGCAATTTCCGAGATGTAATTGAGGCGCTGACTCGTGTGGATCGCTTAGCCGTAAAGCAAGTAACTAATGCAACAGTTGATCCTACTAAGTTTGAAAATCAATCTGAAAAGGACCTATATCAAGCAACGTTAACGCTTGATTTAAATACTTTGATGCATGACGGTGCAGAAAATCTCTACATGGCCTTGGCAAATTTGCAACAACCAATTGCGGCTTATTTTGATGAAACCATGGTTAACGCTGAAGATGAATCTGTTAAAGATAATCGATATGCGCAGCTGAACGTCATACAACGACTAACCAACGGATTAGGAGATTTGACGCAAATCGTCATTAAGTAAATGTGTTTTGTTATGTGTTATAGTGAGTTATAAAATGACTGGAGGCACATAATGATAAATATTGCTTTTGTAGGTTTTGGGAAAAGTACTAACCGCTACCATTTACCTTATTTAAAATTACGGCAAGACAAATTTAGGGTTACACGTGTCGTAACACCAACGCTTGGAAAAAGACCAACTGAACAAGCTGAGCTTCAAGAAACTGGTACAATTTTTTCTACTGACATTGGTGACATTGTGACTGATGATAGTTTGGATTTAGTGGTTGTTGTGACACCATCACAAAGTCATTATCAAGTTACAAAACAGTTATTACAAGCAGGCAAAAACGTGTTAGTTGATAAGCCGATGGCTGCCAGTGTTGAGGAGGCAGAAGAGCTTGTTAAACTGGCGACAGAAAATAATTTATTTTTAATGCCTTTTCAAAGTCGAAGATTTGACAGCGACTTTTTGACGGTAAAGCAAGTAATTGCTAACGGTTACTTGGGGCGATTAACGGACCTAGAAGTTCACATGGATCACTACCGTCCTCTGGATGGTCAATTAGAAGGTGCTGCGATTGACGGCTCTTTGTTTGGTCATGGCGTTCATTTAATTGACCAAGTCGTAAGTTTGTTTGGGTCGCCACAAGCGGCTGTATATGATTTACGCGCAACACGTGTGCTTGAAAGTCATTTAGATGATCAAATTGAAGTCAATTTGTTTTACCCAGAAGCCTTTAAAGCAACAATTCAAACGACTGAATTAGCTACGGTTCAATATCCAAAGTGGCAATTAAGAGGTACGCAAGGTACATTCATCAAATATACAGTTGATGAACAAGAAAATGATTTAAAGACAGGTATTATGCCTGGAAGTCCAAGGTTTGGTAGTGATGCACCACAAAACTTTGGTCACTTGGTATATTATAATCAGAGTAGCGATCGCATTGACAAGTATCTACCTAGCGTTCAGGGCGATTATGGCCGTATTTATGACACGGTCTATGAAACACTAGTTAATGGCAAACCAAAGCTAGTATCTGATGAAACAATGATTACTGTTATGAAGCTATTATCTGGTGGTGTCCAGACTACTGGACCACATATTTTAAAATTTTAATATTGTATGAACAAAGACTTGATTAAATTGGGTCTTTTTTCATTACAATTGGTTGTATTGCACTAAAAATATCAAAGGTGAGTCGAAAGTAATTGCAACCTTTATGGTAAAATTAAATAGACATAAAACTGAAAGAAAAATGCCAATTATGACAGAATTAGATTTAATACAACTAAAAGAACGACAAAAACATATCCGTAATTTTTCTATTGTTGCGCACATTGATCATGGCAAATCAACCATTGCCGATCGGATTTTAGAGCAAACACACACAGTAGCAGAACGTGATATGCAAAATCAATTGTTAGATACAATGGACTTGGAACGTGAACGCGGCATTACGATTAAATTAAATGCCGTTGAAGTTCATTATGATGCTAACGACGGTGAGACTTATATTTTTCACTTGATTGATACGCCAGGGCATGTCGATTTTTCTTATGAAGTTTCGCGTGCTTTGGCTGCTGCTGAAGGCGCCATTTTGGTAGTTGATGCAGCACAAGGCGTTGAAGCACAAACGCTTGCTAATGTCTATTTAGCGTTGGAAAATGATTTAGAAATTCTACCGGTTATTAACAAAATCGATTTGCCTGCTGCTGATCCTGAAAAAGTGCGACAAGAAATTGAAGATGTCATTGGGATTGATGCCTCTGATGCAGTTTTAGCTTCAGCAAAGCAAGGTATTGGCATTCCAGAATTATTGGAAAAAATTGTGACAGACTTACCGGCGCCAGAAGGTGAAATTGATGCACCACTTCGGGCTTTAATTTTTGATTCTGCATATGACGCTTATCGCGGAGTAGTAGTCAATATGCGTGTTCGTGAGGGAATCGTTAAGCCAGGCGACAAAATTCGGATGATGAATACTGGGGCTGAATATGAGGTCACAGAGGTCGGTGTCATGTCGCCAAATGGGCAAAAACGTGATTATTTGATGGCAGGTGATGTGGGATACTTGACTGCTGCAATTAAAGATATTCATACGACACATTCAGGTGATACGATTACTCTAGTTGATCATCCGGCAAGCGAACCATTGGCTGGCTATAAACCAATGACACCAATGGTCTATTCAGGGTTGTATCCTTCGGATAATGCAAAGTACACTGATTTACGAGAAGCGCTGGAAAAGCTCCAACTGAATGACGCCGCATTGACGTTTGAACCAGAAACATCACAGGCTTTGGGGTTTGGTTATCGTGTTGGTTTTCTTGGGCTATTACACATGGACGTTGTTCAAGAGCGACTTGAACGAGAATTTGGACTAGATCTTGTTACGACTGCACCGTCAGTAACTTATAAAGTCACCACCACAGAAGGCGAAACAGTGGCTATTGAAAACCCTTCTGAAATGCCAGAGGCTTCAAAGATCAAAACGATTGAAGAGCCCTATGTGCACGCTCAAATCATGGTACCCAATGACTACGTTGGTGCAGTCATGGAGTTGGCCCAACGAAAACGTGGTGAATTTGACACGATGGAGTATCTAGATGAGACTCGTGTGAATGTTAAATACTACATGCCATTGTCTGAGATTATCTTTAATTTTTTCGACAAACTAAAGTCAAGTACACGAGGGTATGCCTCATTAGACTACGAGTTATCAGCATACCGCCAATCTGATTTGGTTAAAATTGATATTTTGTTAAATAGTGAGAAAGTGGATGCTTTGAGTTTCATTGTTCATCGTGATTTTGCGGCCGAGCGTGGACGAATCATCACTTCAAAGCTAAAAGGTATTATTCCGCGTCAGAATTTTGAAATTCCTGTTCAAGCGGCCATTGGCGCCAAAATTTTAGCGCGAACTAATATTAAGGCTTATCGTAAAGATGTTACTGCCAAAATCCACACTGGTGATCCAGACCGACGTGCTAAATTGCTCGATAAGCAAAAACGTGGAAAGGCACGAATGAAATCTGTTGGTACGGTAGATGTACCACAAGAAGCCTTTATGGCCGTACTCAAAACGGAGGACGATGCCCAATATGCCAGAGGAAACTAAACAAAAGCGTTCGCGTGTCGAGCGTAATTGGTCTACCAAAAAGCATCGACTATTAAAACCCAATATAATTTTGGCAGCGATGTCAATTGTTGTGATGATTGTAGTTGTGAGTGGTGTGGTGGCTAGAATCGCTTTTGGTGTGGATGGTGTTTCACAAACGACACGTCAAAAGTTAGTCAAAAAAGATGCAAAAACGGCTTTAGAGTTTGGATTAACAGGTGATTCATCTGCTAGTAATACACAAAGTATCGTTAACTTAACGACAAAAAAATGGCAAGCTGAAATTGCCAGTAGTATTCAAACGGCATTACAATCAGATCAAAAAGTAGCAGATTCAGTGACTTTTTCTGGTACTCAGTACAAAAAAACATCGGTTATGAAAGACCTATCGCAACGCTACTTGGAAACCTTGCAACGTGATCGTGATTTTAAGGTAACCTCAGTAAAATTTGATAAGTACCACAACGCCAAAGTGACTTATCAGGTAAAGCCTATTGACTTACCAGCTGGGCAAGCTTTGGTACAAAAGTATGTGGATGAACAAATTAAAAAGAATGAAACAGCTGCTAGCAAATTAACACAGGAAGAGTTGCGATTGGTTGAATATGCGATGGTCGCCAACAATTGGGATCGCGTCTTAAAGGATAATATGCCGACTTCATCAGACAAAATTGCGACGATTGATTTATTGTATCGTACAAAAAATTTCAAGCCAGAATATCAAATCACCAAAGACACTTTAAATAATATTTTGAATAGTGGGTTAGCTGAATGAATATATTAGATAAAATTAAAAGTATATGGGCAATTGGGCGTCAAAGTAAAATGACGGCGATTGGTTTTGATCGTGCAAGAAGTATTGAGGATCCTCAAGTCTTCATATCCAAGCAAGTCAAACAGCCCACTCCAAATGACTCAGAAATTTTAGTGAAAGTTCTGGCAACGTCGGTTAATCCAGTTGACACAAAAATGCGAGCTGGTTTCACCAACGAAGGACAATTTCGAATTTTAGGATTTGACGCAGTTGGTGAGGTGGTTAAGGTTGGTACGGCAGTATCAAGATTTAATGTTGGGGACCGTGTTTATTACGCTGGTTCACAAATGAAACAAGGATCAAACGCGGCATTTCAAGTTGTTGAAGCTGATTTAGTAGGTCATGCACCACATCATTTATCAATCGCTGAAATTGGGGCAATGCCGTTGACTTCTATTACCGCTTTTGAAATTTTACATGATGCGTTTGGTTACGACTTAGAAAAAGATAGTGTTTCTAATCGTTCTATCTTAATTATCAACGGTGCCGGAGGGGTCGGATCAATTTTGATTCAATTAGCAAAGTACATTGGCTTGACAGTCATTACAACAGCTTCAAGACCAGAATCAGTTGCTTGGGTAAAATCGTTAGGGGCCGACTTTATTTTAGATTACCATCAGGATTTGGCTGATCAATTAAAGCATATTCAATATCCAAAAGTTGATCATGTTGCAATTTTACAAAGTACTGATGCCTATTGGCCGACAGTAACACAGATTATTAAGCCATTTGGTACGATTGCTTCAATTGTTGAAACAACAGCGCCAATTGATATGGGACCGTTAAAAAATATTGGTGCCCAATTTAGCTGGGTATTCATGTTTGCTAAAGGTAACTATCATGTGGACATGTTATCTCAAGGTTTGGCACTTGAAAAAATTGCTGCACTACTTGATAATGGAGAACTCAAGCCAACACTTACAACCACTTACCATGGTTTTACAGTAGAAAATATACGAACTGCTACTCGAACCGTCGAGGAAGGCCGTACAATTGGGAAAGTTGTGGTAGTATACGATGACGAAAAATAATTGGCAAGCAGTCACAATTGCCACCCAAAATGAAGCAGTCGAATCTGTTGCAGATATTTTGAGGACTGTTGGTGCTGACGGTGTACAAATCGTTGATGATCAAGTACCTGTCAAAGTTATCGCTTATTTTGAGAATAACGAGCAGTTGTCGGCGACCTTAACTAAAATTCAGTCTCAGCTAAATGAGTTACAACGTTATGATATTGATGCAAGACCAGGCACTGTTACTGTTGCGAGTGTTGCGCAATCTGAATGGGAAAATGAATGGAAAAGCTATTACCACGCGACACGTATTACACGCCATTTGACGGTTGTGCCATCATGGGAACAGTATTTACCAGAACAACAAGATGAATATCCAATTATTATGGATCCAAAATTGGCTTTTGGCACGGGCACGCATGAGACAACACGATTAATGCTTCAGGCATTGGAAACAGTCATTCGTGGTGGTGAAAGCATGATTGACGTGGGTACAGGATCAGGTGTTTTAGCCGTAGCAGCCAAGCAATTGGGGGCAGATACTGTGTTAGCCACTGATATTGATGAATCTGCCGTCGAGGTTGCACAAGCCAACTTGATCTTAAATCCAGTGGCTAAAAATGTGTCAGTCACGGTGAGTGATTTACTTGAGTCTGTCGATAGTACTGTAAAAGTTGATTTAGTGGTGGCTAATATTTTGGCAGATGTCATTGAGAGACTGATACCGCAAGTCGCTAACCATTTAACAAAAGATGGCTACTTTTTAGTTTCAGGTATCTATGATGATATAGCACCCCAGATCATTGACCAATTACATATCTCTCATTTTGAGATTTGTGAGCATATGATTATGGGAAAATGGCATGCCTTTATTGCTACCCAACAAACAAATTAAAGAGTAATCATTACTATTTAGTGTTATACTGTTATTGTACAATTGGATTGATGTACAATAATGTATTTTGACACTCATAATTATTCTCCCGTGATAATCACATACTTTAACTTACAAACTATAAGTAGAACACGAGTCAAAATGCAGCGAAGAGGCGCCACACGGCGCTTTTTTTGTTGCCTAATCAGGATGGCAGATTTGGTAGAATTTTGGTACAATAATTATATTGGACCATTAGCTCAGTTGGTTAGAGCAGATGGCTCATAACCGTCCGGTCGTTGGTTCGAGTCCAACATGGTCCATTGTAAGCAAGTACCAACATAGGCTTTAGCTTGTTCTTTTGAATAAGTTGGTTATTCAGATAATAGGGGTGACCTAACTCGGTACATATTTTGTTGTGGCGGTACAAAGCGCGAGACATTCAAGACGATTAAATCTAAAAAGGAATTATTAATGCAGCGATATTTTCTAAAACGTTCTATCAATGACGAGATAATTAAGTTGACTCGTGAGGATGCCGCATTTAATCACTTTGGTCGTGTGTTACGGGCACGTATTGGCACAAAAGCTGAGTTTGTGGATAATAATCAACAACTTGTCATTGGTCAAGTGACAGATATTGATACAAATCATATTGCCCTTGAGGTAATTGCACATCCTAATCAAACTGTTGAATTGCCAATTAATGTGACAGTAATTGTATCGCCATTAAAAAATGATCGCTCAGAATGGTTCGTTCAAAAAATTACAGAATTAGGTGTTGCGCGCATTATTTTTACAAAGATGTCGCGCACTGTGGTTGATTGGGGCAAGCAACAGGACAAAAAGATGTCTCGGTTGCAAAAAATTGCGCAAGCGGCTGCCGAGCAGTCTCACCGCCTGTGCATACCAGAAATTGATTTTTTGACATGGCAAACAGCAGTTCATTTGCAAAAAGATGTAGGTATAGTGGCTTGGGAAGAATCGGCAAAAGAGGGGGAAACAGCTGCTTTTATCGATTCGGTTAAGCATGTGCCCAATAGTGGTCACGTCGTTTTGGTATTTGGACCAGAAGGTGGATTGACAATAGATGAAATTCGGACGTTAACTCAGCTAGATTTTGTTTCTGCTGGATTAGGTCCGCGGATACTGCGCGCTGAAACTGCACCACTCTACGCTCTGTCCGCTATTAGTGTCTTGCGTGAGTTGCAGTAATAGCGTACAATATAATAAACAGATGAGACTATTTTAAGGCGGGTGCAATAATGATGGAAAAATTTATAAAATATTATGGCTATCAATGGCTCGCAGCAATTGTGTTGGGCATTATAATACCTTTTTTGGGCAAAGTTACTAGTATGAGTGGTCTGCACAAAGTGATATTTTTCTACCTGATACTTAATAGTATTTACACTTTGTATTTAGGCTATCAAGTTCGCAAACGCGGATACTCACCGCTTGTATTGCTGTTTTTACCGGTGCTATTTACAGCGATTTCGACATTGTTGTTGGACTTAGTATCACATGAGTACGGTTTTTACTTTGGATTAATGTATATTGTCCTTAGTTTATTTACTTTCTTTGGAGATACTCGTGACGACCCTGATGAAAACCAAATTCCTGTTGAGGCTGGCTTCCACAATTTGACTGATGATTCAGGGGATGATATTCAATTACCCGTTGACGGCGGTTTTAAATCCTAATTGGTCAGAGATATTTTTCATGTGATATTTAGAAAAAGCGCGATAATTAGCGCTTTTTCTGTTACACTAAAATAAGGTAATTTGGTAAAGATCATGCAAGAGCATGTGATTTATCAAGTTTTTAAATTGGAGGATTTTAACGTGATTACAGTCGCAAATATGAGTTTTAGTTTTTCAGGACCAAAATTATATCAAGATGTTAACTTGAAGTTGACGCCTGGCAATACATACGGCATTATTGGTGCTAATGGTGCTGGAAAATCAACTTTCTTAAAGTTACTTCAAGGTGAGTTACAGCCTACCGAAGGAACTATTACAATTGGTGATGGCGAAAGAATGTCTTCTTTACAGCAGGATCACTTCGCTTTTGATGACTTTACAGTATTAGATACTGTTATTCAGGGTCACGAAAGACTTTATCAAATTAAAACCGAGATGGACGCTATTTATGCCAAACCCGATTTTAACGATGAAGATGGTGTTCGAGTGGCTGATTTAGGTGCGGAATTTGAAGAGCTAGATGGTTGGAATGCTGAAGTAGAAGCCGGACAATTACTCAGTAAATTAGGCATCGGCGATGACATGCAGTACACATTAATGGGTGAGCTGACTGAAAACGATAAAGTCAAGGTATTATTGGCGCAAGCGTTGTTTGGTAATCCGGATATCCTAGTTTTAGATGAGCCAACTAATGGACTAGATGTTCAAACAATTAATTGGTTAGAGGATTTTTTGGCTGATTTTCCTAATCTGGTCATCGTCGTGTCCCATGATCGTCATTTCCTGAATGCGGTCTCTACTAATATTTTGGATGTTGATTTTGGTAAAATCACACCATTTGTTGGTAACTATGATTTCTGGCGTGAGTCTTCTGAATTAGCACAACGCCTAGCCTCGCAACAGAATGCAAAAAAAGAAGAACAGATTAAGCAGCTACAAGAATTCGTAGCGCGTTTCTCTGCGAATGCTTCAAAGTCTAAACAAGCGACTGCTCGAAAGAAGCAACTGGACAAGATAACTCTGGATGATATCAAGCCCTCATCACGAAAATATCCATTCATCAATTTCCCATTAAATCGAGAATTGGGAAATGATATGGTTCGTGTTGAAAATGTTTCCAAAACAATTGATGGCGAAAAAGTATTAGATAATATTTCTTTCATTGGTCGCCCGGGAGATAAAATTGCTATTTTGTCTCGCTCTGATTTGGCAACCACGACTTTGATGCAAATCATTGCGGGAACTTTAGAACCGGATGCGGGAACTGTTACTTGGGGTGTTACCACATCTCAGTCCTACATTGCGAAAGATTTGAACGATAATTTTGAAAATCAAGACTTAACCATTTTAGATTGGTTACGTGATTTCGCCGAAGAAGAACAAAAAGATAATACAAGTCTACGTGGCATGTTAGGGCAGATGTTGTTCCGAGGAGATGATTCATTGAAGCAAATTAATGTTTTGTCTGGTGGTGAAAAGGTTCGCATTGTCTTAGCCAAAATGATGTTGCTTAAAGCAAATGTTTTGCTGATGGATGATCCGACAAATCATTTAGATTTGGAATCAATTCAGTCACTTAACGATGCGGTCGTTGCTTTTAAGGGTTCAATCATTTTGACATCACACGATCATGAGTTCTTGGCAACAACCGCTAACCATGTGATTGAAGTATCTTCAAAAGGTGCTGTTGATCGCGTGGACACAACTTATGACGAATTTATTAATAACGATAGCATTCAAGATAAAGTCAAAGCCTTATACTAAGGATCTCTGTTTAAGAATCATTGTTAAAATGAATGTAGTCGTTAAAATTGTAATCGAGGTAATTTAAAGTGAATATTGGAATTGACAAAATTGCTTTTTATACACCAGAATATGTGCTAGATTTAGTAACATTGGCGAAAGCAAGAGGTGACGAACCGGATAAATATACGATTGGTATCGGTCAAGATGAACAAGCTGTCATACCTAATGATGAAGATGTCGTTACAATGGGAGCTAATGCAGCGAGACAAATCGTTGACGATCAAGAAAGAAAAACCATTGATATGGTTATTTTTGCCACAGAATCGGGTATTGATAATTCAAAGTCGAGTGCGATTTATGTTCAAAAATTATTACAACTATCTGAGTTTGTCAGAACGATTGAACTCAAACAGGCTTGTTATGCTGGAACCTTTGGCTTGATGCAAGCACGTGATTATGTAGCTGCTCATCCGGATAAAAGAGTTCTTGTTATTGCCTCAGATATCGCGCGATATGGCTTAGCAACTGCTGGAGAAGTCACGCAAGGTGCCGGCGCTGTGGCAATGATCGTGGCTACTAATCCGAATATTACGTTGATTAACGATGACTCTGTCTACATGAGTCGAGAAGTAGCGGATTTTTGGCGACCCGTTGACCGGACTGAAGCACTTGTCGATGGTCATCTGTCTACTGAAGTATACAAAGAAATGTTTTTGACCCTTTGGCAGCGTTATAAAAATCAAACAAAGCATAGTTTGAATGACTTTACTGGATTTGCATTTCATTTGCCTTACACTAAAATGGGGAAAAAAGCTTTAGATCAAATTATTTTAGAGGCTGATGAAGCACAACAGAAGCGTTTGCTCAATAACCTAATTGCGAGTCAACAATTCAGCCGGCATGTTGGTAATTTGTATACTGGTTCAGTTTATCTCAGCTTGTTGTCTCTTCTCAGTCATTCGAAAGATTTGAAGCCAGGTGAAAAAGTTGCCATTTTTAGTTATGGTTCTGGGGCTGAAGCTGAGTTATATTCAATGACACTGCAACCAGATTTCAGGTCTTCGATTCCCGCAGCATCAGTTGCAAAGCAATTGTCTGAAAGACAACAGGTGTCTGTGGCACAATATGAAAAAATATTCCAATCACAACTATTAGATTCTCATGTCGACGTGATAAGGTCAGCTACCAAAAAGCATCATTTTCAATTCCTGGGCTGGCAAAACGGTGAACGACAATATAGCTAAAAACGTGTTTTTGAACACGTTTTTTTGTTAAAAGAATTACTAGTCGAATACTTAGCTATCTGTTAGACTAGTATTATCAATAAAAATGGAGCAAAAAAATGGCAAAAAAAATCTACTTGGCGAGTCCCTTTTTCGATGAAGAACAAATTGATCGTGTATCGCGAGCTGAATCTGCTTTAGCAAAAAATGAGACAGCCTCCTCTGTATTTTCACCTAGAGAACACCAACATGAAGAATTTGAAATGTTTTCTCATGAATGGCGAATCGCTACGTATAATGGTGATGTTGACGCTATTAATGATGCTGATATCATGGTGGCTGTGATTGATTACGTTGGGCAGGAAGTAGATCCTGGAACAGCATGGGAATTTGGATATGCAGTTGCGAACAATATTCCGGTAATTGTTGTTAAAGAAAAAGAAGGAGCGGTCAACTTGATGATGGGTATTCCGTTAACTGCTTACTTGACAAGTGTTGACGACTTAGCCACTTATAATTTTGATGCCGTAACAGAGATCCCTTTTACTGGTGAAATTTTTTAGATTTGGTCTTGACATAGAATACAAATGAAAGCATTAGTTATTCGGCAGCCATACGCTTCGCAGATTATGTTTGGCTCAAAAAAAATTGAATATCGCTCTTGGCATCCTGGTAAAGTCACAGATTTTCTAGTTGTTTCATCTGCAAAATCACAACAAGGAACCTTTGACTTGATGTTGCCGAAACGTACTGCATTAGCAACGGTACATATTGATCGAGTTAGTCAGGATGACGATATTTATGCTTGGCATTTAACAGTGACATCTTGGGTTAAGCCGTTTTTGGTCAAAGGTAAACTAGGTTGGTTGTCAATTGATGATCGTTTAATTCATCAAAATACCGCTGTGCTAGCTGATTTGAAATCCTATCGGTGTGATAAAATCGTATCAAGTCGAATTGAACCATTCGAGAAAGAACTATCTGCAATCGCCATGTCACAGATGCCAAAAACTTATGCTAAAGTTTTGGCGGATTCAGGATTAGACGAGCTTTATAAGGTATGGCAAGCTCGCCATCAACATGGTTATTAGAATAATTATATGAAATGGAGAATCATTATGAGTAAAGCAGTTATAACAGTTGTGGGGCAAGACAAGCCAGGTATTATTGCAGCTGTGGCTAGCAATTTATCAAAACATCATATTAATATTTTAGATGTTTCTCAAACTATCATGCAAAATATTTTTACTATGAGTATGTTAGTCAATTTGGAAACATTGGATGAACAATTCAACGCCTTACAAGACGAGTTAAATCAACTGGGTGATAAATTAGGTGTGACAATCCATACACAACGTGAAGAAATATTTGAAACAATGTCACGTGTTTCAACGCAAGACCAACCTTTCTGAGTACGATAATTGCGTCTATCTCAGCACAGTTTACTGGAGAAAAAATGGAAACAAAGCAAATACTGGAAACAATTCAGATGGTTGAAGAAGAACATCTTGATATTCGTACTATCACGATGGGCATTTCTTTATTAGATACTGTGGCGGGTGATCCGAAGGCTACCGCCCAAAATATTTATAATAAAATTACAACTTACGCTAAAAATTTGGTGTCAGTAGCTGAACAAATTGAACGTGAATTCGGCATACCAATTACTAATAAACGAATCAGTGTCACGCCAATTGCTTTGATTGCTGGTCACGCAACACCTGATGAGATGCTGTACTATGCTCATGCCATGGATGATGCGGCAAAAGCTGTCGGGGTTGATTTTATTGGCGGATATTCGGCATTGGTTCAAAAGGGATTTGCTAACGGTGACTTAGCCCTTATTCAGTCAATGCCACGTGCTTTAACTGAAACTGATTTGGTCATGTCAAGTGTTAACATTGGCTCAACCAAAGCTGGTATTAATTTAGATGCTATTAAATTAATGGGTGAAACGGTGATGGCAATCGCGGAGAAGTCGGATACCGCCAATGCTAAGTTGGTTATTTTTGCCAATGCGGTTGAAGATAATCCGTTTATGGCAGGTGCTTTTCATGGCGTCAGCGAGCCTGATGTAGTCATTAATGTGGGTGTTTCAGGCCCTGGTGTTGTTAAACGTGCCATCGAAAAAGTTAAGGGTGAGTCGATTCAAGTTGTTGCTGAAACTGTCAAACAGACCGCGTTTAAAATTACACGTGTTGGTCAGATGGTTGGTGCTTTGGCTGCCCAACGTCTTGGTGTTGAATTTGGGATCGTAGATCTAAGTCTAGCACCGACCCCAGCGCGCGGGGATTCTGTGGCAGAAGTACTGGAAGAAATTGGTCTTGAGCAAGTAGGTGCCCATGGCACAACGGCGGCATTGATGTTACTTAATGATGCTGTCAAAAAGGGCGGTGTGATGGCTTCACAGCGCGTTGGTGGTCTTTCAGGTGCTTTTATTCCGGTTTCTGAAGATGCTGGCATGATTGATGCTGCTAAAGCGGGGGTATTATCATTGGCCAAACTTGAAGCTATGACTTCAGTTTGTTCTGTCGGCTTGGATATGATTGCTATTCCAGGAAACACACCTGCTACGACGATTAGTGCTATGATTGCTGATGAAGCGGCAATTGGCGTACAAAATAATAAAACAACGGCCGTTCGGATCCTGCCAACGTTGGGCAAGGACGTTGGTGACATGGTCGACTATGGTGGTCTTTTAGGTACGGCACCAGTTATGCCAGTTGTTGAAAAATCAAGTGCTGATTTTATTAATCGTGGTGGGCATATTCCTGCACCAATCCATTCGTTTAAGAATTAAAAAGATGAGAACCATAATTGGTTCTCATCTTTTTAATTCTTAGTTTTGTATTGCGGTTGAGAATTTGAAATTGGATTTTGATTAGTATTTGTTGCTTTCACAAACATTAACGCAATATAGACGGATAAGATGATGATAATTAGTGCCGCTAAGACACGCAAGGGATGATAGAAAAAGTTTTTGATGCCACGCAATAATTTACTATGAGGTCGGGTTTGTGTTTGGTCGCTTTCTGTGATAGAAGCTTCAAGTGCGTAAGCAAAACTGGCATTATCAACTACTTTAGATTTTTCTTCATAGGGGACAATTGTCAATTCTCGGTTATCTGACATTTTGGTAGGACGTTCACGGCGCAAGTCACGGTTGTGCAAAATGTTATTGCGGAAATTAGCAATAACAATAAGTGTCCTGTTTTGCAAAGTCATTAAGCCACTACGCAGCTGTTCTAATGGGGTTGTCATTGGTACTTTCATCAGCAAATCTCCGTTCACAAAGTATAGTTAGATGGTTAATTTTAAGGTTTACTACTATCACTATACGATATTTTATTTAGGGTTTGGGTAAGTTTTGTATATCCTAAACAAATTAAAGTGTTCTTAAACATTAAAAGGCGGGTATAATATGAGATATGACAACGAGAGAACTAGAACTATATCATGATTATTTACAAGCGGAGCGCCAATACTCACCGCAAACCTTAAAAGCGTATCTCACTGATATCACCGAATTTGAAACATATCTATCTGAAAATGGCGGATTTACAAAATTCAAAGAGGTTCAGGGACTTGATGTCCGTGTTTTTTTAAATGATCTTTACGAACATAATTTAGCACGAACAACCATTTCGCGTAAGATTAGTAGTCTTCGTATGTTTTATCAATTTTTGATTGCAAATAAGTTTGCTTTGGATAATCCATTTGATAATGTGGCTTTAAAAAAGCATCAAAATCATTTACCTGAGTTTTTTTATGAAAATGAAATGCAGGAGTTGTTTGATGTGGCATATGACCATTCAGATAAGCTTTGGCAACGAAATGCCGCTTTATTGGAATTTTTATATGCCACGGGTGCTCGTGTGGCTGAAATTGCTAATTTGCAACTGGAACAAGTCGATTTTTCACAACGGTTAGTTCTAATTCATGGAAAAGGTAATAAAGACAGATATGTACCTTTTGGTCATTTTGCGGCAATAGCGCTTTCAACTTATATTGATGGTTTAAGATCAGAGTTAACAGCAGGCATGGACCACCGTGTCGTTTTTGTTAATCATCGTGGACAACCCATCACAACCGCAGGCATCACTTATATTCTTGATCAACTCATGAAGCAATCATCATTAACCGGCAAAATTCATCCCCACATGTTGCGACACACTTTTGCGACACATCTGTTAAATCACGGTGCGGACATGCGTACAGTGCAAGAATTATTAGGCCATGTCAATCTTTCTACGACGCAAATGTATACACATGTTACTCGAGAAAGTTTGCAGAAAAATTATCAAAATTTTTTTCCACGCGCAAAAAAGTAAACGCTTCACAAATGACAAAAAACAAGGTAGAATTATAGTTATGATAACTCTTGAAAATAAAAACCTAATTGTAAAAATCAATGAAGAAGGTGCCGAACTAACTAGTGTTTGGCATAAAGATGCTGAGTTGGAATATATTTGGATTGCTGATCCTAAATATTGGGGTCGTCACGCTTCTAATTTATTTCCAATTGTTGGTCGCCTGCGTGGCGATCAATTTAAAGTGGCAGGTGAAACTTATTACATGAATCAGCACGGTTTTGCCCGTAACATGGTGTTTGACGTTGTTGAGCAAAGCGAGAATAAAGTTGTTTTCCGGATTGTAGATACGGAAACAACACATCGTGTCTTCCCTTTTAAGTTTCAGTTAGATATTAGCTATGAATTAAGCGATGATGATACATTACATGTTGCTTATATTGTGCACAATCCAGACACTGAGGAATCGTTGTTCTTCAGTGTTGGTGGGCATCCAGCTTTCAATTTACCACTTGATGGGGGTAAATTTTCTGACTATTATTTGTCAATTGAGCCGGAAGTCACATATGATCGTGTTCGACTTGTGGGACCATATTCAAATCCTAATAATCCAACGCCGTTTAATGCAAGTATTCCGCTTCGTTTACGACAAGAGGATTATCATGATGATGCGATTATTTTGAAGCTAGATCGTCAGAAAACATCATTTTTGTTAGCGCGATTGGCTAATCAGCATGGTTTACGCATGGTTTTGGATAATGCACAGTATATTGGTGTATGGACACCAGCCGGCAAACAAGCACCGTTTATTGCACTTGAACCATGGTGGGGTATTGCTGATACTGTTGACGCTAGTGGTAACTTCAAAGAAAAGTTTGGCGTTAATGTTTTGGCAGCAGGTGACACGTTTGAAGGCACCTACAGTCTACAATTCTTTTAAAAAATCAAGACGTTTTAGCAGGTAGAGTTAATTTATTTTTTATGAGAATTTAATTAGTTATTGACAATTATATTAAATTCCGTTATGATAAATAACATCAAATATTAAAGGTTAGGAAAAATGAACAATACAATCTTAAAAAACAATAGCTATTTTTACTTCTGGTTTATGTAAACCCGTCGCACGCCAAGTGTGTCGGGAACGACGCACTTAGCGACCAGAAGCTTTTGAAGGTTGAGTCACTAAGTTGTAATAAACACTTAGTGACGTTCTATTTTTCAGATAATGAATTTTCTGTTAAACCGAACTAAGTGTTATGCACTTAGTTCGGTTTTTTATAATACGGAGAATAATATGACAACAAATAATAGCATCGAAACGCAGACAATTAACATGCTACGGCTATTGTCTAATCAAATGATTAGTAAGGCTGGATCAGGGCACCCTGGTATAGCGCTTGGAGCAGCACCTATTTTATATGAATTGTATGCTAATCAACTCGTCATTAATCCACAGAATCCGAAGATGATTAATCGAGATCGTTTTGTCCTCTCTGCTGGACATGGTGCCGCATTACTGTATGCAACCCTGCATGTCGCCGGTTTTAATATTTCTAGTGATGATCTTCAAGATTTTAGGCAACCTTATTCAATAACTCCGGGGCATCCAGAAGTTGGCCTAACGCCAGGTGTGGAAGCAACAACTGGTCCCTTGGGGCAAGGTCTTGGAATGGCCGTTGGCATGGCGATGGCGGAGGAACATTTGCGGGCTAATCACCCTGAGGTAATTAATCATTATACTTATGCTTTGGTTGGTGATGGTGATTTGATGGAGGGTGTTAGTCATGAAGCAGCGTCACTAGCCGGACAACAACAGTTAGAACGCTTAATTGTTTTGTACGATGACAATAACGTCAGCTTAGATGGACCAAAAAACCGTGCTGATGTGACTGATAACATTGTCCGCTTTCAAAGCTATGGTTGGCAAACGTTACTAGTTGATGATGGCAATGATTTAAACGCAATCCATGACGCAATTGAAATGGCAAAAAAAAGTGACAAACCGTCCTTAATTGCAGTTCAGACAGTTATTGGTGATTTTGGACCATTTGCTGGTTCCAATAAAGCGCACGGCACACCGCTTAAATCAAGTGAATTGCTGGATTTGGCTCATAATTTGAATGTGGACATTGATAACTTTAACGTACCAGCTAACCTACTGGCTGATATGAAAGACAGAATAATGCGACGTTTAAATCGAGAGAAACAACCATCTCTTTCGGCCATGCAAGCTTATGAGGCGACAACAGCAACTAATAAATTAAAAGTACCAACAATTGTTGATGATTTGAAACAACAAGCTGGTCGTAAAATTTCTAAGCATATTTTGCAAAAATTTGCGCAACAACTACCCAATTTGTGGGGCGGTTCAGCTGATTTAGTCGCTTCCACGAACGCTGAAATTGTTGGAGCAGATTTGTTTAATGCACAAAATCGTGCCGGTCGTAATATTGCGTTTGGTGTTCGGGAGTTTGCGATGGGTGCAGTGATGAATGGTATTGCGTTACATGGTGGCACAAAAATATTTGGCGCAACATTTTTAGCTTTTTCTGATTATATGAAAGCCGCAATCAGATTGAGTGCACTTCAAAAAGTACCTGTGATTTATGTTTTCACTCATGATAGCATAACGGTTGGCGAGGACGGTCCCACACATCAACCTGTCGAACAACTAATGGCGTTACGTTCTATTCCAAATGTCGAGGTTCTTCGACCAGGGACGGCCAATGAAATAGCATTAGCTTGGCAACAAGCTTTGACTTCAATTGACAAACCAACAATCTTGATTTTGAGTCGTGGTAATTTAGGCACCCAAGGTAATGAAGTACAAGCCAGTAATGCTCAGAAATATGGCGCATCAGAAATTATTCATAACGAACAGGCCAAAATCAATTTGATAGCTACGGGATCAGAAGTTCAAATTGCCATAAAAGTCAAAGAATTATTGCCATTTCCTGCAAATGTCATCAGTATGCCCAATTTAAGGAAATTTCAGTCATTAGAAAAATCTAAAAGAAATAACATTGTCGACGAATATACTGCAAAAAATGTCATAATAGAGGCAGGAACTTGTCTGGGGTGGCGTGAAATTGCGCAGGATAATGGGCTGATTTTTGGGCTTGATGATTTTGGTATGAGCGCTGCACCAGACATTGCGTTACGCGAATTGGGATTTGACGCTCACGCAATCAGTGCACGAATTATTGAGGACGTAAAATGACTTTATATGGTTTATTGGCTTATCCAGCAGGACACTCATTATCACCAAAAATGCAAAATAAAATGATAAATGCAGCTCATATTGATGCCTATTACCAAGCGTTTGATGTAGCACCACAATTATTTGAGCAGGCGATTGTTGGTTTAAAAACGTTACAAATCAATGGCTTTAATGTTTCAACGCCATATAAAAATCAAATTATCAACTACTTGGATGATATTTCACCGTTGGCACAAAGATTACAGGCTGTTAATACCGTGAAACGTATAAAAAACAGACTAGTGGGCACAAATACTGATGGTGATGGTTTTTGGCAAAGTATTAAGCGTCAACAGCCTAAAGAAAATATTGTAGTCATCGGTACTGGTGGTGCTGCTCGTGCCATTATTGCCAGTGCACGAGAGTATGGGGTTAGAAATATATCTGTTTTCAATCGTGCGCATCAAAATTGGTCGCAACGCGAGACTGAAATTGCCTATTTGAGTCAAGGCATCGGACACTTGGAAGATTTGGCTGACAATCAGGCTTTAACGCAAGCATTACTTCAAACAGATATGTTGGTCAATGCAACAACTGTTGGCATGAATGATGCGCGAACTTTGCTGACAGATTATCAATTATCACTCATGCCTTTGCATAGTCTGGTAGTTGACATCATTTACCGCAATCAGCAGACTGTTCTTTTAAAATCAGCGTCACAACGAGGATTACTAACGATGAATGGCATACCGATGTTAGTTAATCAAGGCGCACTAAGTTTTGAATATTGGTTTGACCAGCCAGCCGATCGCCTCTTAATGGCAAAAGCCATTACATCTTAAAAACATTATTATAAAAAGTGGAGAATAAAACATGATAATTATTGCAAAATCAACAGTAGCTGCTCAACATATTGCTCAGGTGTTAGATCATCAAAATCCAATTAAACCAGTGTTTGTTCATGATAACCGTGTTGCTTTAGCAGGTGTCAAGACTTTACCTGAAACTGAGTTACAGGAGGTAAAATCAGAAATTGTGGAGATTATTACCAACCATCATTCAGCAATTAAGTCGTCACGTGACTTTCATCCCGAAGATACAATCATTAAAACACCTCACAGTGTCATTGGTGGACAACATTTCACATTCATGGCAGGACCTGATTCAATTGAGTCTCCAGCTCACGTTGAGGCGATGGGAAAAGCAGTTAAAGCAGCTGGGGCTACCGTGCTACGCGGTGGTGCATTTAAACCTAGAACCTCGCCATATTCTTTCCAAGGTAATGGTGAAGCAGGGTTGAAAGCCCATCGCGCGGCCGCTGATGCCCTCGAGATGGATATGGTGACCGAGATTTTAGATACCCGAGATGTTGATTTGGTAGATTCATATACTGATATTTTCCAAGTTGGTACACGCAATATGCAAAACTTTGCATTGTTGAAAGCATTAGGAAAGAAGCAGAAACCAGTTGTCTTAAAACGTGGTATGTCAGCTACGATTGACGATTTGTTAAACGCTGCAGAATACATTGCTGCAGGTGGCAATGATCAAATTATCTTGATGGAGCGTGGTATCCGTACCTATGATAATAAATACACACGCAATACCTTAGACGTATCTGCAATTCCTGTTTTGCAATCGTTGACGCACTATCCTGTTGTAGCTGATGCTTCTCATGCGGCTGGTGTCTCTAAATTTGTGGCACCTCTAGCATTAGCTGCTGTGGCAGCAGGCGCACAAGGCCTTATGACAGAAATTCATGATGATCCTGCACATGCCTTTGTTGATGGGGCGCAAGCTTTGACGCCGGATGAATTTAAACTGTTAGCAGACAAGATACGTCAAATTCGGGAGGCAATTAAATGAGTCAAGTAATTGTTGAATTAGCAACAAAAACTTACAAAGTTAAGATTGATAAACAACTACACAAGCACATTGGTGAAGAATTGAGTCAAGTTTGGAGCAAACGTAAAATAGCATTGCTGACAGATAGTAATGTTGGACCGCTTTACTTATCAGACACTGAAACGCAATTACGTTCTGCAGGTTATGAAGTATTGTCGCTGACTGTTCCAGCTGGAGAATCATCAAAATCATTGCCTGCTGTTGGTGAATTGATTTCAAAAATGGCTTCGGCAGGCTTCACACGTGGCGATGGTGTCATTGCTCTGGGCGGTGGTGTCATTGGTGATTTGGGTGGTGTGGTCGCTTCCTTATATATGCGAGGCATTGCCTTTGTACAAATTGCCACATCGCTCACCGCGCAAGTTGATTCGTCTGTTGGTGGCAAAACAGCTGTTAATTTAGGTGACACAAAAAATATTGTGGGATCATTTTACCAGCCAGATCTTGTATTAGTTGATGCGACTTATTTGGACACGTTGTCTGATCGTGATTTAGTCGAAGGATATGGGGAAGTGGTCAAAACATCAGCGCTGTCTGGTGGCGATTTTTATCAATTGACCGGTACAATCAAGGGTGTTTCTGACATACGTGATCAAGCACAGATTTTGTCTGAGAGAGCAATTACTTACAAAGCATCAGTGGTAATGGCTGATGAAAAAGAATCTGGGCAACGTCAGTTTTTGAATTTTGGTCATACGTTAGGGCATGCGATTGAGTTACTGGCACACGGTCAACTCCGTCATGGTGAAGCAGTAGCTATTGGTATGATTGAAATTAGTCAACGCTTTGAGCGCGACGGAATAACCCCCAGTGGCGTGACTGATTCATTGCGTGATCGTTTGAAAGCAGTTGGATTACCGACAACTTCACCGTTGATTGGCACACCTAATTTTTTCAAACATCTAGTGAACGATAAAAAAAATCATGGCGGTGTGTTAAATTTAGTTGCACTTGCTAATATTGGTGAACCAATTATTGTTAAGAAGAATATAGCCGATATGCCGGCATTTATGGAGAATTAATATGCGTTATACAACTGCTGGCGAAAGCCATGGACCGGAAGAAATTGCCGTCATTGAAGGTATTCCGGCTGGATTACATATTACACAAGCTGATATTGATGAGCAACTGGCGCGCCGCCAACAGGGATATGGTCGTGGTGAACGACAAAAAATTGAAACAGACACCGTTACTTTTCTCACTGGTGTTCGCCATCAACTGACCTTAGGTTCGCCAATTACATTAAACGTTCATAACGACGACCATAATAATTGGTCCAAAATTATGGCGCCAGATGATCTAGCAACATCAGAAAATACACTGCGAAAAGTTTTACGTCCACGTCCTGGTCATGCTGATTTGGTCGGTGGCATGAAGTATCGTCATCATGATGATTTGCGTAATGTATTAGAACGATCATCGGCCAGAGAAACAACAATGCGAGTCGCAGTAGGTGCAGTCGCAAAAAAGTTACTATCAGAAATTGGTGTCGATGTTCATGGCTTTGTGGTTAATGTTGGACCTGCGAAATCGAATTTGAATGACCTAACAAAGTACCATGATTTAAACGAATTACGTTTAGTGACAGAGAGCTTTCCAACACGAGCGTTATCTGCTGAGGCCGACGCAGCGATTCGCGAAGTAATCGATCAAACGAAACGGAACGCTAACACGGTGGGTGGTCAGGTTCAGGTGATGGCCACTGGCATGCCAGTCGGCTTAGGATCATATGTATCGGCTGACACCAAATTAGATGCTAAAATTGCGCGCGCAATTGTTGGCATAAATGCCTTTAAAGGTGTTCAATTTGGTGGTGGTTTTGATAATGCTGAAAAATTTGGTGACCAAGTTATGGATGAAATTTTTTGGGATGAAAAGTGTGGTTTCTATCGTGGTTCTGATAATCTTGGTGGTTTTGAAGGGGGGATGACGACTGGTGAGGCGATTGTTGTGCGAGGTGTGGTGAAACCAATTCCAACACTCTATCGTCCTATGCAATCAGTTGACATTGATACACATCAAAACCATAAAGCGTCAATTGAACGTTCAGATACGACGGCCGTGACAGCTGCTGCAGTTATTGCCGAGGCGATGGTTGCTATTGAATTGGCCAAAGCGGTGTTAGACAAATTTGACGCAGATAATATTGATCGAATGAAAGAACAAGTTGAACGCTATCGTGACGAAATTAGAACATTTTAAAAAATAAGCGGGTCTCACCGCGTACATAAAAATTGGAGACATAATAATGATTAAATTGACACAAGCCCCTAAATCTGGCCTTCATGGTGAAATTACCGTGCCTGGTGATAAATCTATCTCTCATCGCGCGTTGATGTTTGGCGCAATTGCCACTGGTGAAACAAAGATTGAAAATTTCTTGCCATCCGATGATGTCATGCATACAATGAGGGCTTTTCAAGATTTGGGCGTTTCGATTACACAAAATGGTCGACAATTGCATGTTGTTGGAAGAGGAATTAATCAATTTAAGGCACCAAAACAACCACTTGATATGGGAAACTCGGGGACATCAACACGATTGTTAATGGGATTACTCAGCCGCCAGCCTTTTGATATCCAATTATTTGGAGATGAGTCGCTTAGTCAGCGACCTATGAAGCGCGTCGCAACCCCTCTACTACAAATGGATGCCAACATCGAGTTAGCTGAGAATGGCACTTTGCCAGCTACACTTCATGCGAATAAGACATTAAAAGGGATAACTTACGAAATGCCAGTTGCTTCTGCGCAAGTAAAAAGTGCTATATTACTTGCGGGGATGCAGGCTGACGGTGTGACTAGAGTGATTGAAAAGTTGCCAACTCGTGACCACACAGAGCGAATGTTAAAACAATTTGGTGGTGTAATTAACAGTAAAAATGGTGTTATTGAAGTGACAAAACAACCAGAGTTATTCGGGCAAAACGTCATCGTGCCGAGCGATATTTCAAGTGCGGCGTTTTTCATGGTGGCGGGTCTAATTACGCCCAATTCAGACATAATCCTCAAAAACGTTGGTATTAATCCAACCAGAGATGGGGTATTGAAGTTGTTAAAACGCATGGGTGCGAGTATCAACGTGAATCAGATACAAAATGAAGGCGAACCAATGGCTGATATCATGGTTAAAGCACAACCACTTCATGGTATTGAAATTACAGCTGAAGATGTTCCCGGCGCTGTGGATGAATTGCCTATTTTAGCATTGGCTGCTACGCAAGCGATTGGTGACACCGTTATCACTGGGGCTGAAGAGCTTCGTGTCAAAGAAACGGATCGAATTGCCACTGTGGTAGCGGAGCTAAGCAAAATCGGTGCAGATATTCAAGAAACGCCAGATGGCATGATTATACATGGTAAAACACCATTACACGCGCTTAACGAGTCAGCATTGCTCGATTCTCACGGCGATCACCGCATTGGTATGATGAATGTCATTGCTGCCTTAATTACTAAAGGTGACGTTGTATTGATGGGTGAGGATGCGATGAGCGTGTCATATCCAGGTTTTTTGGAAGATATGAACGCCCTAATGAGAGAGAAAAAATGACAAAAATAGCAATAATCGGTTTAGGTGAGATGGGTGCCTCAATAGCGGCTGTATTATCTCAAAATGCTAATCACGAAGTAACTGGTGTTGATTCAGATACTAAAGCAGTAGACTTCGCTTTAAAAACAGGGATTATAACCAAAAAAGCGTCAAATATCGAACAAATAGCATCGCAAATGGACGTTATTATTCTAGCAACACCAGTGAATATTATTAGCCAACTAATCGTTCAGTTAAGTCATTTGAGGTTAAAAGAACGTGTGATTATTACTGATACGGGGTCAACAAAACGTGAGATTATGGCGTTAGCAGAAAAATTATTAACGCCACAAAATATCACGTTTATTGGGGGTCATGCCATGGCTGGTACGCATAAAAGTGGTGTGTACGCGGCAGATATAAAGCTATATCATCATGTTACTTACTTTTTGATGCCAAGTACCATTAGCACAAGTGAGCCCTTAATTGATTTATTCAAGCCACTAGGCGCAAATTTTAAAGCGATGTCAGTTGATGAACACGATGATTTAATGGCTATGATCAGTGATGTGCCACATATTGTTGCTTTTTCACTAGTTAATGCTGCCACTAACCGTTTGGGCCCAGCAAACATGTTCGGGCAATATGTGGCGGGTGGCTTCAAGGATACAACTCGTATTGCTGCCAGTGATCCAGAATTATGGACAGACGCTTTATTGAGTAATAGCGCTGCTGTTTTAGCTAGTCAAAAACAACTAATAGTTGAATTAGAAAAGTTTAATACGGCCATTCTTGCCAATGATCGTTCTAAACTGATGGCAATGATTACTGATGCAAAAGCGTCACGAGAAACATTATTAGACAGATAATTAGGGAAAAATCATGATTAAAGAACCAGATACACTGATGTTAGTGGGATTTATGGGTGCCGGTAAAACGACTGTTGGCAAGGAAATCGCGCGTCAACATCACTCACGATTTATCGATATTGATTCAGAAATCGAACGCGTTGCAGGACAAACAATTCCTGAAATCTTTATAGAACGTGGCGAGATTGGCTTTCGAGCGCTTGAGACGCAAGTTTTGGCGTCAGTTCAGACTTTTAATGGCGTGGTGGCAACGGGTGGCGGTATCGTTGAACGACCTGAAAATATAGCTGTTTTAAAAAATTCACCCGCAACAATTATTTATTTACACGGTAACTTAGAGAGTACAATTGGGCGGCTCATCATTGAAGGACAGAGGCCATTACTGCAAGAAAAGTCCACCGCAGAATTCTTTGCACTCTGGAAAGAACGTGATCCAAAATATCAAAGTGTTGCCAACATGACGGTAGAAACGGTCGGAAAAACACCAGCACGAATTGCAGCTGAAATCATTGCCTTATTTAGTGCAAATGAGGATGAGTTAGCTCTGCTGGCACTTCGCTCACAAATTGATGCCTTTGATCGCCAAATTTTTAAAATCATTGCCCAGCGATTAGAGGTAGTCTCATCAGTAGCGCGCTATAAAGAAAAATTTGGATTAGCAACCATTCAAACAAATCGAATGGTTCGCTTGCGAAATGATTTAAAAGCAGATTTCGCATTGTCAGAGGACATTACGGATGATATGATTGACGCTGTGATGGCGATTCTCATGCAGGCGGCTATCGATAAAGAAAATCGTCAATTAGACAGGTAAAAATATGAAACTACATACTTTGGGACCAATTGGCACAGATTCACAAGTTGCTGCAACACATTATATGACGAATCAAGCTCTAGTTTTGCATGATACTTTTGAAGAAATATTGACACATTTATCCGATTTTAGCGGGGACGAACTTATCATGCCAGTGGCTTTTAGGTCCAATCAGGAGCAAAATCTAAACTGGGTTGATTTCAATTATCTATCATGGGAAAATATAACAATACGCGCCACATTTTCATTACCATTGATGCCATTAATTGTTGTGGAAAATTTGGCGTATCAGCGAAATATCGCCTTAACACACGCAGCAACGGAAGGTTTGATGAAGCGCTATTTAACTAATGTTGGGTTAGATGATGCTTGGGGACCATCAGTTATCTTTTCTCCTAGTAAAATGGTGGCGATGACTGATTTTATCCATGACCAAGACCGCTTGACTATTATTTCTGCTGATCAATTTAATAAATTACCTGAGAGTCGTGATTCACGTTACGTCGTGCGACAAACTTTAAAACCACCGATGATTTGGGTGGTGTATCATATTAATTAGTAAGTCATTTTGAATAATAACTCAAAAAAGGATTGAAGGCATGACACTAAGACAACTACTACATATTCCAGCAACTACTGACAAGCCACTCATTGCAGTTCCATTGATGTTAGGGCCAACTGGCAAACTAACACCTTTTGCCCAAAAATTGCAGGCACAGAATCCAGATATTGTTGAATGGCGAGCTGATTATATTGCTGATGATTTCAGTCAAGCAGTGATGTGGCAGCAGGTAAAAGCTGGTGCGCAGGCGGAACTGAATCAAAAAAATGTCTCGACAATGACTGAAGCTAAAATGCTGGCAGAAATTGACAACGCTAAACAAGAATTTTTGGCAAATTGGCCGATGATGAATCAGCAAGTAATCAAGGAACTGACTGCTGCCGTATTTAACAGTGTTGGTGAGTTTCCAGTATTGTTAACTTATCGCACACAGTCTCAAGGTGGAAAAGGTGAAATGTCACCAGTTGAAGTAGCCACATTTTTAACGCTTGCTTTACAATCTGGTTATCCTTTTACTGCCGTGGATATTGAATACACAATGCCTGAAGAACTGCGCACGCGGGTGATTACCACTGCGCGACAACAGCAGGTACCCGTGATTTTTTCGTACCATGACATGAATCAAACTCCCGATGATTTGCACGCGCAGCTGGTAGATATGGCTAAGCCTGACATTGATATTATCAAATTAGCAGTGATGCCACAAAATGCCAACGACGTTGATCGCCTATTGTTGGCAACGCGGGCTTTCTCAAAATCACAAGATAAGCCATTGATTACAATGAGTATGGGCCAATTAGGTGAAAAAACTCGGATTACTGGTTATCAATTTGGCTCTGAATTAACGTTTGCTACTTTAGATGGAACACCAATTAGTGCACCAGGACAGATATCGATAAGCGAATTGTTGCAAGCTTGGCAGTAATTTGCTATAATTGTCTTGACCAACTGGGTAGTATCTATCTACCTACCCGCCACTTCTTAGGAAGTGGCGTTTTTTTTGTGTCAATTGATAGCATTATTGTCACGTGAATCGCGTGGTATAATTGATGTACAGAATAGTAAAGGATTTGAAAATCATGAATAATTTTACTTTTAAAAATGTGACAGATATCCGCTTTGGAGAAAATAGACTGGACACTGAGTTAGCAGGTGTAGTCGCACCGTTTGGTAAAAAAGTCCTACTGGCTTACGGTGGTGGCTCAATTAAAAATAATGGTCTGTATGACCGCGTTAAGCGTGCGCTGAAAGATTACGAGATTTTCGAACTTTCAGGCATTGCGCCTAATCCTAAAATTGACTCAGTACGTGAGGGTCAACAACTGGTCAAAGAAAATGATATTGATGTGATTATCGCAGTTGGTGGTGGGTCAGTGATTGATGCAGCCAAAGTTATTTCTATCGCCAAAAGCTATGATGGGGATGCATGGGATTTGGTGCTAGATTCCAAAAAAGCGACAGCGCAAATGCCGATAATTGATATTTTAACGCTTTCTGCTACCGGAACAGAAATGAATAAAAATGCTGTGATTAGTAACCCTGAAACAAAGCAAAAATTGGGCACGCGAACATTACGCCAGCCCGATGTATCATTTTTAGATCCAAGTTTGACATTTTCAGTTTCAAAATGGCAAACTGCCGCTGGAGCGATTGATATTTTTAGCCATTTATCAGAACAATACTTTGATCAGTCGGAAGATAGTGACATTTCACGTGGTATGATTGAAGGTATTTACCGCGCTGTTATCAAATGGGCACCTGTTGCGCTGACAGAACCTGAAAATTATGAGGCACGCGCTAACTTGATGTGGGCGTCAACCATGGCATTGAATGGCACAGTTGGACTTGGTAATGTTAATGGCTGGACAGTACACCCAATTGAGCATGAATTGTCAGCGTACTATGACATTACACACGGTGTCGGATTAGGCATATTAACACCGCGCTGGATGAAAAAAGCGCTTTCTGCGAAGACGCTGCCTCGTTTTGCAGCATTTGGGCGCCATGTTTGGGGATTATCGGGAGATGATGAATCAGTTGCAGGCGAGGCAATCCAGGCCACATTTGATTGGATTAAATCACTAGAAGTGCCAACGACATTACCTGGTGTTGGTATTACCGACACGACAAATTTCAAAGCAATGGCAGATAGTGCTGTTGCCGTTGGTAACCTAACAACAAATGGCTATGTTAGCCTTAATAGTGAAGATGTTGTTGCTTTATTTGAAGCTTCAATGAATAATGATGGCTTTTAGCTCTAATTAGAAACTGCCCAGTGACCATCACCATCTAATTTGAATAGCGGCAGTGTTGCTAAAAAAGTAATGTCATCACGCTGCTCAGCTTGACCTTCAGCTAGAATCGCAAATTTGCCAACAATGTGAGCACCTGCTTGAAATAATATCTTTTCAACAGCTTTTAAAGAACCGCCAGTTGAAATCACATCGTCAACCACCAACACTTTTTTGTTGTGTATTATTTTAGCATCTTTACCATCCAAAACTAGTGTCTGGGGTGTGGCTGTGGTGATTGCTGACGATTTAACGACGAGTGGTGAGGTCATATATGACTTCACATTTTTGCGTATGACAATGTAGTGGCTATTTCCTGTTTGCCTAGACATTTCTTGAGCAAGTGGGATACCTTTAGTTTCAGGGGTCACAATATAGTCAAATTCAAAATCAATTGCTTTAGACAATTCAACGGCAGCGACGTGTGCTAATTCAGCGTCACCTAGCAGCACAAAAGACGCAATTGCTAGGTCTGATTTGATAGGAACAATTGGGAGGTCACGTTTTAGCTTAGCGATGCTGATTTGATAGCTTTCAGACATAATATATTGGTCCAATCCTATTAATGTTCGTTTTTACGAAAAATTTTATATTTTTAATATTCAAATTTTATCATTTTACGAACTATTGGGCAATAACAACAATTTTAGACAATTTTTTGAGGAGAACAGATTAGATCCAACAGATCTATCCACAAGTGTATGACAAGATATGAATTAACAGAGAAAGAATTAGTTCGACAAATTAATAACGCATTACCAAACATTAAACCTAGGCAAATTAGCGCAACGTTGACCTTGTTGAATGACGCGGCAACCGTACCATTTATTGCAAGATATCGTAAGGAAATGACTGGTAACTTAGACGAAGTGCAACTTCGTCAAATACAGGTTACAAGCAAAAAAATTCAAGAACTATCTGAACGAAAAAATACAGTCTTACGTGCGATAGATGAGCAAGATAAGCTCACGCCAGTACTGTCTAAAAGTATCATTGATGCAGAAAATATACGTGAAGTTGATGATATTTATTTGCCATATAAACAAAAGCGACGCACAAAAGCAATGATTGCCCGTGAAAATGGGTTACAGCCGCTGGCTGACTGGCTATTGAACCATTTAGGTACGTCTGTGAATGAACGCTTACACGCATACTTTAATGAAACTATAAAGCGTGACGCGGATGCAACTGCTGGTATACATGAAATTTTGGCGGAACAGTTTGGTGAAGATCAGAGTTATCGGCAATGGCTTCGGACTAGAATGATGCGTGATGGGCATGTCTTGTCAACTCTGAAAAGAGGTGGTGAGGCAAAAGATGATACAAAAATTTACGAACAATACTATGATTTTGATGAATCAATTCAATCGTTGAAAGAAAATAAATTTAGAATTTTGGCAATTGATCGTGGCGAAAAGGTTGGCGTATTATCTGTTAAAATTGATTTCCCAGCCGCTCGATTATTGCATTTTATGAAAATTAAAATTATTGGTCATCAACAGATTGAAAAGAAAAATGGTGAGCTAATCAATTTTGCTATTGAGGATGCCTACAAGCGCTTTATTCAGCCAGCCATTGAACGGGAAATTCGACAAGAATTAACACAAATTGCGCAGCAACAAGCCATTCAAGTTTTTGGTAATAATTTGTATCATTTATTGATGCAAGCACCGTTGAAAAATAAAATTGTGATGGGATTTGATCCGGGCTTTCGAACTGGATCAAAATTAGCCATTATAGATGGTAATGGCAATTTTTTGGTTAAGCAAGTGATTTTTCCTCACTTACCTGCAAGTAAACACGAACGAGATCAAGCCGCGACAACATTTAAAAAATTGTTAAAAGATTTCAACGTTGAATTGGTAGCCATTGGCAACGGCACAGCATCTCGTGAATCGGAAGAATTTGTTGCTGAAAATCTGATAAAAGGCGTTCGATATACAATTGTTAATGAAGCTGGAGCATCTGTTTATTCGGCTTCTGAGGCAGCCAGAGCAGAATTTCCAGATCTACATGTTGAAGAACGAAGCGCGATTTCAATCGCTCGAAGAGTTCAAGATCCTTTGGCGGAACTGATCAAAATCGATCCAAAATCCGTCGGTGTTGGTCAATATCAACATGATTTGAATGCGAAAGCACTTGATGAGCAAGTTGACGCTGTTGTTGAAACAGCGGTTAATCAAGTGGGTGTTAACTTAAATACAGCTTCAGCAAAATTATTGACGCATATAGCTGGGCTTAATCAAAAATTAGCAGAAAATATCGTGGCTTATCGTCAAAACGGGCGACCATTTACGTTGCGCACACAGTTAAAGGACGTACCGCGTTTGGGACCTAAGGCTTATGAGCAGGCGGCAGGATTTTTGCGAATTGTTGATGGCAAAAACATATTGGATAATACAGATATACATCCTGAAAGTTATCACATTGCGACTCAAATCATTGATATGGGGCAATTGTCAGTTCATGAATTATCATCTTCAATAGCCAATAAAACTTTAAGTCTTTTGGATAACTCAGACACTGCTGCTAAATTAGGTGTTGGTGTTCAAACACTACATGACATTATTATTAGTTTGCAAAAGCCAGGTCGTGATGGCCGATCTGAAATGGTTAGTGCGTTATTAAAGTCCGATGTATTACATGTAGCAGACTTAAAATCTGGCATGAAGCTACAAGGGACAGTGCGCAATGTGGTTGATTTTGGTGCATTTGTGGACCTAGGAGTAAAACAGGATGGTTTGGTGCATATTTCTCATTTGAGCAAGAGACGTATTAAACATCCGGCAGAAGTTGTTTCAGTTGGTGATATTGTAGATGTTTGGGTACTATCTGTTGATGAAAAACGTCAAAGGATAGCACTGACGATGTTAGCGCCCAAATAAAAAAATCGCATCATTTTGATGCGATTTTTTTAGTCAACTAGAGGTAAAATGTTGACGATTGAAATACGATCACTTTCATCGTTCTTCAATCGTTCAATGATTTCGTTATAGCGGCGCTCGGATAGCGGTTCTTTTTGATCGAAAGTTAAAATTTTGTTGTCGATATGATTACTAGTGCTTGGGTATTGTTCGATACGATAAATAATCAATAGTTTTTTATAGGCGAATGGCTGTACAATCATGCCTTCAAGCTTTTCTTCGACATGTTCCGTTGCCTGAGTGGTTGCATTTTGTTCGATTTTTGTTTGTGTTTTTTTGAATAGGGCCATTATTTCATCTCCGTATTTTTGGTGAAGTAGGTCGTGAGTCCAGCCACAACATTTTTTGCAATTTTCTTTTGGTAACTGGTTTTGCGAATGTACTTGAGGTCTTTGTTATTATTGATAAAACCATTTTCCAACAAAACGGCAGGCTGTGTCGTGTCTTTGAGAACAATATATGGTGCTGTATCAACACCACGGTTAGTCAGAGGCATATTGTTAAGGCTGTCACTTAATGCTTGAGCTAGGTTTTGACCATTTTTATGATAATAGTATTGAGAAATACCTGAAGCACTTACTGTGGATGAATCAAAATGAAACGAGATTTGTGCATCTGCCTTATATTTTTCACCAACTAAAGGAATTTTGAGTAAAGGCACAATATTATCACTATCTCGGGTCATCAAAATGCGAGCACCACTTGGCGCTAGGGCGGAACGAACTAGTCTAGCAGTTCTTAATGTATAAGTTTTTTCTTTATACTTACCATTCTTAGATAAGGCGCCGGTATCTGTGCCGCCGTGACCAGGATCTAACACAATGGTGGCTTCACTCAATGCAGTAGCATGTTTCAGGTTAACAGCATTTGCAACCCAACTCGCTACCCAGCCAGTTTTTTCATTATCAGAGCGTCGGACGTGCCACCAACCGTTTTGTTTGTCCAAGATAATCAATTTTGTACCACGCTTGAGCGAAGCAGTCGAACGATACTGACGACCAGGGCCGGTTCGTAATTGTACATTATCGGGTCGTGTGAAAGTTTCAGTTTTTGAGATGAGCGATACAATTAATCCTACCGTCGTTAATAGGACAACTGTGGTGATAATCACACCAATTAAATTACTAAGTAGCCACTTTTTTACCATAATTATCCTAAAATATGCTTCTTTGCTTGCGCTAATAATTGTATCATATTTCTTTTTTAAACGTACCAAGAAGTTTTAAAATCTCATGTAGGCAGTAGCACCACTACAAACTAATTTGACACATAAAAAATTTTTGCTAAGAAAATTTTGTGTAAACGTTTTCATTATTGTTGAAATATGTTACAATAAATAAGCATAATTCCTAAATTAGGAACAATAGTATAAACAAAGGATTAAAAGAGTAGACGCAGATGTCAAAAACAATGGCAGTAAACGCCGGTAGTTCTTCACTGAAATTTCAATTATTAGAAATGCCCGAAGAAAAAGTAATTACACAAGGTATGGTTGAACGGATTGGAATGCCTGATGCCGTTATTACTATTAAATATGGTGCAGATATTGAACCTGTTCGTTTGATTGGCGCCGAAGAAGGACAGATTTCGCTCACTAAAAATGGTGGTCAAAAATACGAGCATGTTTTGGCTATTAAAGATCATCATGAAGCCATTGATATCATGTTACAAAGGCTGTCGGATCTGGGTATTATTAAAGATTTTCAGGAAATCACTGGGGTTGGTCATCGGGTAGTTGCTGGTGGTGAGTGGTTTAATCAGTCGGTAGTGGTGACAGATGAAGTGTTGGCTAAAATTGATCGTTTGGCAGCTTATGCGCCATTGCACAATCCAGCCAATGCAATGGGTATTAGAGCGTTCCAAAAGTTATTACCTCACGCCATCTCTGTGGCCGTGTTTGATACCTCTTTCCATCAGACTATGCCTGAAAAGAATTATTTGTACAGCTTACCTTATGAATACTATGCGCGTTATGGTGCCAGAAAATATGGTGCTCATGGGACTTCACATCGGTACGTTATGGAACGTGCGGCTGAAAAATTAGGTATACCATTGAAAGAATTCAACGCCATCTCACTTCATCTTGGTGCCGGTGCGTCTGTAACAGCTATCAAAAATGGTAAATCATATGATACGTCGATGGGCTTCACGCCCTTAGCTGGGTTAACAATGGCAACTCGTTCAGGAGATGTTGATCCATCTTTGATTTATTACATTCAAGAACGTGAAGGTCTTTCTAACGAGGAAATGTTGAAAGTTCTCAACACAAAATCTGGATTACTTGGTGTCTCAACAATTTCTAGCGATATGCGTGATTTGGAAGACGTTCAAGAAACAAACATTCACGCTAAATTGGCATTGGATATGTTTTATGATCGCGTGATTCGATATGCCGGTCAATATTTTGCTGAATTAGGACGGGTTGACGCTATCATATTTACTGCGGGTATTGGTGAAAATGATCCAGTCACTCGTGCGAAAGTTTTGAATGCCTTGCAATTTGCTGGTGTTGTCTTGGATGAGACGGCAAACAATGTTCGTGGTAAGGAAACAGTCATAACAAAGCCCGAGTCAACGGTTACTGGCTTGTTAATTCCAACAAATGAAGAATTAATGATTGCACGTGATGTTGAACATTTAAAAAATAACTCATAAAAAAAGTTGCCAAATGAATGGCAACTTTTTTTATGCAATCACTTTTAGTTGACCGCGGAATTCCGCGAGGGATGAATAACCTTTTTTTGTTATGATGTCGGCCAATTCACGTTCGAGTCGCTCAAAGACGGCAACACCCTCAATGGCTAGCTGTGAGCCAACTTCTACTAAATCAGCACCACATAAGATATGATCATAAACATCACGTCCGGAAGTAACGCCACCTGTCCCAATAATTTTGATTTCGGGATTTAAACGCAATCGAAGGGCGCGAACATTTGCAAGCGCAGTCGCTTTGACCAGTGTTCCGCCTATACCACCAAATCCGCCTTTTGGCTTGATGACAACAGTGTCGGTATCATCATCGATTACCAAACCATTACCAATTGAATTGATCGTATTGACAAATGCCAATGGGAATTGATTTAAAATGTTGGCGATGTCATCGAAATGCACGATATCAAAATAGGGAGGTAACTTAACACCTAAAGGTTTTTTGAAAAATGCGAACGCCTCAGTCAGAATCGCTTGAGTAGCTTCAAAGTCATAGGCAGTTTGTGGTTTTCCGGGAACATTTGGGCAAGAAAGATTGAGTTCAACTAAACCACTAAATTCTGAATCTTGTAATTGATGCAACATATCAAGATTTTCTTGCTTTGATAATCCAGCAATTGAAAAGAAAATAGGCTTTTGGCTCTGCTTTTTTGTGACATAGTCCATATAGTAGTCAAAGCCTTCGTTAGGAAGTCCCATTGAATTGATAGTGCCTAGTGTGTTGGGCAATTCATAATAGCGCGGTGCGGGATTTCCGGGACGTAAGTTAGTGGTAGCTGATTTGGTCACCACAGCACCTGTATGAGCTGATGCCAGCACGCTGTCTAATTCTTCGGCGGTTTGACACATCACACCAGCGGCGTTTAGCATAACGTGTTCAAAGTTAAAACCAGCAATTGTAGCAGTTAAGTTCATAGTAGAAAATTCCTTCATTCCTTGTGAAATATTTATTTAATTATAGCTGAAAATATCAAAAATATAAACCCTCAATATAATGATATTTTTGTAATGATTGATGGCAGTTATTCGCAATTTAAGGCTGATTTTGCTAAACTTAAGAATAGATGTTTGATATCAAATAAAGATACAATTTGAACGATCTGTGACTTTTTAGTTCGTTGAAAGGCACAATGAATTGACATTTATGTTTAAAATAGGTGCCCAGAAAAGGAGAGTGAATCATGATTTTTCACATTAATGCGACCATGCCAGAACAAAAATCAGGCATTGAGCATGCTGAAATTCAGCGATTTATGTTATTCAAAAAAAATCATATCGCTCAAAAACTAATTTTACGAGATTGGGACCCTGAATGTCACCGGCAAACCAAAGCAGCCGGCATTGATGATGATGACTTAATCAATATGTTTGATTATTTTCAAAAAGCGACGATTGTTGCAACGCAACAGTTGACCATTAAAGATCTTGATTTTGGTGTTGTTGACTTAGAATTTAATGATGAGCCACAAAATAATCGATATTTAGTAGTTGATAACAGTAAAAAGCTGGTGGCTCGTGTTAACTATAATAACGCAGAAACACAGCGAGTGAAATCCGTCGAGCTTTTTGATGGTTTTGGTAATTTGTACCGTGTTGATCACTATGATATTCGAGGCTTTAAGTCGCTACAACAATGGTATACACCGGATAACAAAATTGAATCAGAAACATGGTTAGATGTTCATGGACAGCCAGTTTTGGAAAGCTTTTTTAAAACCACTAAGACAGTTAATCATCAGTCGGAATTGACTCGAACCAATTGGCATTTGACTTTTAACGAAATTAGTTATGACTTTGATACAATAGAAGACTTAACTATCTATTTTTTAGACGCAATTAATCAAACTTTTTTTAATACTTTAGAGCCTAATATCTTTATTTTAGACCGCAGTCATTTAGCTGATTATGGCCTGTTACACCTTAAAAATCCGGCCTATACAGTTTTGCACTTACACAATTCACATGCTGGTGATGCACAGGAACCAATGCAATCTGTTTTGAATAACAATTATGAATTTGCCATGAATGCTTTGAATCAATACGATGCGGTCGTTTCAGCTACGCCGCAACAAACGCGTGATATTAAATTACGTTTTCAACCTAGTGTCCCATTATTCACAATTCCTGTCGGTATTGTTAAAGATACGCTACTACATGCCAAAAGAGTACGTGTTGGAGAGCGGCAATTTGGTAAGGTTGTCGCATTTGCAAGAATCGCTTGGGAAAAGCATTTGGATGACTTAGTAAGAGCTGTCGGAATTGTAAAAGAAGAAATCCCCGAGGTCAGTTTGGACTTGTATGGTTATGCCGATCCGACAGATAATTTCCGAGCAAAGCGTGCTGTTGAAGCAGTGATTGACAAATACCATCTCGGTGATTCTGTCACAATGAAAGGGTATACTACTGACATTGATGCAGTTGAAAATCGGGCTATGATATACGGTTTGACTTCAAGAATGGAAGGCTTTAATTTGGCAATCATGGAGGGTATTGCTCATGGCTTGATTGCATTGAGTTATGATGTCAATTACGGACCAAATGAAATTGTCCAAGATAATATTAATGGCAAAATTGTGCCTTATGGTGATTATCAAGCTATGGCCAATGCTATGTTAACTGTGCTACGGGACCCCAGGTTGGCGCAACGCTATTCTGACGGTGCTTATCAATCGGCTGAACGATATAGTGAAACCAATGTTATGGCTGCTTGGCAAAAATTAATTGAGGATGCTAATCAAAAATGGCAGCACAAAATAGCGGCGACTAATTTAGGGAGGTAAGTGACAACATGAATTTTTTTATTAGTGAAAATATTTTTTCATTTAACTCTGGCACTGAGCACGCCCAAATTAAACGAACGAAGCTATTCAATGCATTTAATGATGCTGCCAAATATGTGACTCGTAACTATAATCGCCTACTTGATCGCGATCTTAAAGCGGTTGGCTTGACACCAGATGTGGTGTTAAATATGTATGATTTTTTTCAAGGTACGACTGATATTAAAAGAGTAGAGCAAAACTTGCGTTTGCTAAAAATGTTACCTTTGGATACATATCACATTGTTGCTGATGGACCAAATCAAAGCTTTTTAAATCATAATGGACGTCGAATTGCCACCATTACTGTAATGCCTGAGACAGTGGGATTAGTTAATGAAGTCATTTTTGAAGATCGTGCTGGCAATCCTACCATTCGCGAAAATTGGGATTGGCGTGGATTTAAGTCTAGTGTGGATACTTTCCATCCGGATGGTAGTTTAGCCACACAACGTTTTTTGAACTTAAAGGGTGATGTGGTCCTCGAGATAACACACATGGCTATAAATGGCATCGTTCAACCAACAATGTGGCAACTATTAAATTATCGAGGGCATCATTACCGATTCAATTCAGAAAACGAATTATTGACATTCTTTCTCAATGAAATTGTGAAACGATATCAAGAGGCGACACTGATTTCTGATCGACGTACGCTTGATGAAGCTGTTGGTAAAGTGAGTGGTGCTAAACAAAAGTTTGCTTATTTTCATGATATACATACACCGGACGTGGTTCAGCCACGTCTCGGAGATCCTTATCCAGTTTATGAAATAGCTTTGTCCCAAAAAAATCAGTTGTTTGATGCAATTTTAGTCCCAACTGACGCGCAACGTCATGATATTAAAGCACGTTATCCCAATCTTAATGTGAAAACTGCACCAGATACTTTCATATTGCAGTCAATGCTGACACAATCTCAGACGAGTGTTAGAGATCGCGTGAATCATCGTATTTTGTTTTTAGGACGCTTAAGTCCAGAAAAAAATCCTGAAGCGGCGGTACAAGTTTTGGCAGTGACGAGACGTTATGTCAACGATGCGACCTTAGAATTCATGGGTTACCCCGCTAATACAGAAATCGTGCAAAAATTACAACAATTAGCGCGTGATTTGGGAGTTGAATCATCAGTGATTTTTACACCGTATGGTAATTACGAAGCCGTAAAAGAAGCTCTGTCGCGAGCGCAGGTCATTATTGAAACGTCTCATGGTGAGGGATTCGGGATGAACTTGGTTGAAGCGCTGGCTTTTGGTTTGCCAATTGTTTCATATCGGATAAATTATACAACGACCACTCATGAGATTGTCGAGAATAATCGTAATGGTTATGTGTTACCAACTGCGTCGGCAAATATTATGGCTCAGCGAGTAGCAAGCATTTTGAATGATCCATCAAAATGGGCAAGTATGAGCACTGCTTCATATCAAAAAGCCAAGTTCTTTTCAGCCGAAAAAATTTACAATGTTTGGCAACAAGTGTTTAAAAACTAATGAACACCTAATTACTCTGATCTTTCCAGTGCGAATAATCTTTTAACGCGCTTGTCACTATTTGATCGGTTTATTTTGGGTAAAAAAGGTAAAATAGTACCATGAAACAATTTAGAGTAGAAAATTTAAACAGTACGTATGGCGAAAAAGTCTTATTCAAAGATCTCTCTTTTCTAATAACGGCGGGTGATAGAGTTGGATTGATTGGCGTTAATGGCAGTGGTAAAACATCATTATTGAACGCGATATCTGGCGTGATGCCGGCAGATTCTGGTACTATTACAACCCAAAATGATTATCGCATTGGTTATTTAACTCAAAGTCCAATTTTAGACGATAATGCTTTAGTAATGGATGCTATTTTATCGGGCGAACAGCCTGTTTTTCAGACTATTCGCGATTATGAAACTGCTTTGCGAAAATTTAGCAATCAACCGACTGACGAAGTAATTGCGCAAAATTTTGAAAAAGCACAAGATGCTATGGATCGCGACGATGCATGGACAACTGAATCTCAAATTAAAACGATTCTGACCCAGTTGCACATGCCAGATTTACACCATAAGGTTAGTAATTTATCAGGTGGACAGCGCAAACGTGTTGGATTGGCGCAAGTGCTCATTGAAGAACCTGATTTGTTGATTTTAGATGAACCAACCAATCACTTAGACTTTGATTCAATTGCTTGGTTAGAGAAGTACTTAAGTTCATACAAAGGGGCAGTTTTAACTGTTACGCATGACCGGTATTTTCTAGACGCAGTTGCCACAAGAATATTTGAGCTATCATTTGGCGATTTGTTTGAATATCAAGGCAACTATCAAGATTACATGGAAAAAAAAGCTGAGCGAGTTGCCCAAAATCAACTGGCAGAACACAAGCAACAGCAATTATATAAACAAGAATTAGCATGGATGAGAAAGTCAGCTCGGGCAAGAACAACGAAGCAAAAAGGACGTGAGAACGCGTTTGCCGAATTGGCGTCACAAATGGGAACATTACAAACTGACGAAGATGTAACCGTCAATCTAGGGCAACAGCGCCTTGGTAAAAAAGTGATTGTTATAGAACACGCTGGTATTCAGTTTGGCGATAAAACGATTTTGAATGATTTTAATTTGCGTGTGTCTGCTGGTGATCGCATCGGAATTACAGGGGCTAACGGCGCTGGTAAATCAACATTTTTAAATGCGATAGCTGGTCTTGTACCATTGACGAGTGGCGTGATTGAGCTTGGGGATACGGTGAAAATGGCTTATTACACACAAATGACTGAAGAAATTCCAGATGACAAACGTGTGATTGCCTATTTGACAGATGTTGCTGGTTCGGTTAAAGATAAAGATGGCAATCAAATCAGTGTTTCTGAATTGTTAGAACAGTTTCTGTTCCCACCCTTTATGCATGGCACTTTAATTCGTAAATTATCTGGAGGAGAAAAGCGCCGATTATACCTACTTAAACTATTATTACAGCAGCCTAATGTGTTATTGCTTGATGAGCCGACGAATGATTTAGACATCGGAACGTTAACAGTACTAGAAGATTTCTTGTCAAATTTTGATGGCGCTGTTATCACAGTTTCTCATGATCGCTATTTTCTAGATAAAGCGGCTAATCAATTGTACATGTTTGAGGGCAATGGTGTGGTCAACAGATTTGATGGCCTATTTAGTGCCTACCTAGCAACTCACGAAACGGTAAACCAAGTTAAAGTTAACAAGCCAAAGCCAATAATAGTCACCCAAAGCACCAAAAAAAAGCTCACATATAACGAAAAAAAAGAGTGGGAAACGATTGAAACAGATATTGAAAAATTAGAAAATCGTATTAACAAAATTCCCGACGAAATGGCAACATTTGGCACGGATTATGTCAAGCTTGGTGATCTACAACAAGAATTAGATCAATTGAACAAGGATCTTGAAAACAAAATGGATCGTTGGGAATATTTAAGTGATATCGTAGAAAGTTCATAATTAATTTATGAGCTTTCTTTTTGCATTTCGTATCATAAAAAAGAGGGAGACAAAATGCAATTAAAACAATTTTTATTAGCAATACACTTAACTCGTGGTATAGGGCGTGCTGCAGAAGCAAAAATTATATATGCAATTGCGAATGATTTAGAATCCACTCATTACCCTTGGTCTTTGAATGAGGTCTTTTCAGTTATTGAAAATTATCAGCAAGCTGATAATATCAAATCTAGTTATCATCTGGCTTGTAATCAAGCCGAGACGATGGCATCTGACTTTTTGACATATTTTGATGATGCTTATCCACCACAATTGAAAGAAATCTATGAGCCGCCATTAATATTGTTTTACGTAGGGAATTTAGCAGCTTTAAGGTTGCCTAATGTTGCTGTTGTTGGTACGAGAACAGCGACACCATACGGTTTAGCGGTAATGAGGCATCTATTACCCGAAGTAGTCAAATCAGGTATTGCAGTGGTTTCTGGTCTGGCTAAAGGTATTGACGTGATGGCACATCAAATCACTTTTGCCAATTCAGGTGTACCAATTGCAGTTATTGGTACAGGAATTGATATGACATATCCGGCACAAAATCAGGCACTGCAACAGCAAATAGGGCAACAAGGACTGTTATTGAGTGAATACCCACCTGGCACTGGTCCACAGCGGTCACATTTTCCAGCGAGAAATCGTATTATTGCAGGACTATCATCAGCAACACTTGTCGTTGAGGCACAACAAAAATCAGGTAGTTTGATTACTGCAAACTTGGCCCTCCAAAATAATCGTGAAGTGATGGTTGTGCCAGGTTCAATTTTTTCTGAAAATTCTTTAGGTGCAAATGAACTATTAAGATTTGGTGCAAAAATGGTCACAAAATCAACTGATATCATGGAAAGCATACAATTATTTGACACAATTTGATACACTATATACTATAGAAAACAAATTGTGAGGCATATCTCATTGGCAGATACAAAAACAAAGACGACATTAAAGAAAAAAACAACAAAACGAAGAACATCAAAAGTTAAAAAAAATTTAGTTATTGTGGAAAGCCCATCAAAGGCTAAGACAATTGAAAAGTATTTGGGCAGCACCTACAAAGTTGTTGCCAGTTTAGGGCATATTCGGGATTTGCCAAAATCAACTTTAGGCGTTGATGTTGAACATGACTATGATCCTAAATATATTAACATTCGTGGTAAGGGTGATATCATTAAAGGTTTGCGCAAAGAAGCCAAGGCTGCGAAAGCTGTTTATCTGGCTTCCGATCCGGATCGTGAAGGTGAAGCAATTGCGTGGCATTTGCAACATATTTTAGATCTTGATCCGGAAAAGCCTAACAGAGTTGTCTTTAATGAAATTACGAAAGATACAATTAAGAACGCTTTTAAGACGCCTCGTACAATTAACCAAGATTTGGTAGATGCGCAACAAGCACGCCGCATCTTGGATCGGTTAGTTGGCTATTCAATTTCACCAATTCTCTGGAAAACTGTGAAACGGGGACTGTCGGCTGGACGTGTGCAATCAGTTGCTTTAGGTTTGATTATTGCACGTGAGCGTGAGATTCAAGCCTTTGAGCCAGAAGAATATTGGACCCTGGATTCCGAGTTTAAAAAAGCACGAAGTAAGTTTAAGTCAGTTTTTTATGGATTCGATGGTAAAAAGCAACCATTACCAGATAACGACAGTGTTCAGTCAATTTTGAAACGCATTGATAAAAATGGTGATTTTGATATTGTTAAAGTTGATGCAAAGGAGCGGAAACGTCAACCACAACCGCCATTTACAACGTCAACGATGCAACAAACCGCCAATACACAGCTTAATTTTAGAACACGTAAGACAATGATGGCTGCTCAACAGTTGTATGAAGGTATTAATTTAGGGCGCGGATTGGGACAAGTCGGTTTAATTACCTATATGCGTACTGATTCAACCCGAATTTCTTCTGTTGCTAAAAATGCTACGGCGCAATTTATTCATGATACATGGGGCGAGGAATACTCTCAACATAAACCAATTCAGGGTAAATTACCTGAAGGCGCACAAGATGCCCATGAAGCCATTAGACCTTCTGATGTAACGCGAACACCAGAATCGATTAAGGACAAACTCACACCTGATCAATTTAAGTTATATTCATTGATTTGGTCACGCTTTGTAGCCAGTCAAATGACGCCAGAAATTTTGGATACAATGGCGGTCACGATTGAGCAAAATGGTGTGATATTTAGAGCTAATGGGTCAAAGACCAAATTTCAGGGCTTTACGAAAGCTTATCCAGCTGCCAAAGTTAAGGATAATGCTTTGCCTGACTTAAATGCAGGAGACAAAGTTAAATTAGCGAAAACTGATCCGCAACAGCATTTCACATTGCCACCAGCAAGATATACGGAAGCCGCGTTAATTAAAGCATTAGAAGAAAATGGTGTTGGTCGTCCTTCAACCTATGCCCCAACATTAGACACAATCCAACGAAGAAACTATGTGCGTATTGATGCACGAAAGTTTGTGCCGACCGAACTAGGTGAGATCGTTCAGACGATTGTAGAAGATAGCTTCCCAGATGTTACTAATACCAAATTTACGGCCGCTGTTGAACATGAACTAGATGAAGTAGAGACAGGCGATAAAAAATGGGTACCGGTAATTGATTCTTTCTTTAAACCTTTCCAAAAAGAAGTTGAGACTGCCGAAAAATCTCTTGAAAAAGTCATTATGCATGATGAACTAGCAGGTATGGACTGTGAAATTTGTGGTGCTCCGATGGTGATTAAGATGGGCAGATATGGCAAATTTTATGCTTGTTCTCGTTTTCCTGATTGCCGAAATACCAAAACGATTGTGCAAGAAATTGGTTTGACATGCCCTAAGTGTCACAAAGGTCAGGTCGTTTCTCGAAAGACAAAGCGTGGTCGGACGTTCTATGGTTGCTCTCGTTATCCTGATTGTGATTTTGTGACATGGGATAAACCAACAGAGAAAACGTTGGCTGATGGTACAACCCCTAAAGAATCAACTGATAAGACGAACAAATCAACGGCAAAACAAAAAGCGACCGAATAATTTTTTTGAAATACGTGCGTTATTTCAAAAATTGGTCGCTTTTTATTTGAACTTAAATATTGATTTTTTGGGACGCAAGTAGGAAAAGCCTTCGCCTAATTGTTCTTGTGTGTCAAATACAGAAACAAATGCTTTCGGATCAATTTGATTAATGATATGTCTGACCATGTTGACTTCGGAAGGATCGACAACAGCGTAAACAACGCGCTGATCAATGTGTGAGTAGCCACCCTCTGCTTTTAACAGGCTTGTCCCACGGTCGAGTTCAGACATAATCGCATGGGAAATTTCTTCAGGATATTGTGTAAAAATCATAAATGATCTTGCTGAGTATGCAGCGCCTTGTTGTGTAAAATTAACCACTTGCGCAAATACAAATGAGGCTATCAAAGTATACATCATGTGTACTATGTCGATATAAATTAAAGAAATAATCAGAACAACTGCGTCGAGCGCAAACATTGTTCGACCAATTTGGATGCCTAGTCTTTGTTCTGTAATTCTTGCAACGATGTCTGTACCGCCCGATGTGCCGCCGAATCGAAAGACAATTCCTAATCCTAAACCAGAAACAAAACCTGCCAACAGACCAGCGATTAGCATGTCGTGATCAAGCGCCGGTGGGGTAGGAACAACTTGCCATAACCACAACCAAAATGAAAGCGAAGAAATGCCCCAAATTGTATAAATTAAAGACCGTCTACCAAGCACACGATAACCAATAAATACAAGCGGAACATTAAGCAATAGTGTGGTGTAGGCTGGGTTCCAACCAAAAAGTGCGCGTAGGATTAACGTGATACCAGACACGCCACCTTCTGCAAGTTGATTTGGAATATTAATGTTGATTAATCCCCAACCATAAAGGGCTGTTCCCAGTGCAATCATACCAAGATCACGAACAGAAATGCGTTCTAAATTTGTAACATTCATCGTAAAACCTCGCTAATTTGTTCAATTTCCATGATAACATATTGCTAGTAAAAACATTGTTATGTTTGGTATAATATAGAGTAGTAAGAGGTGGATATGGCAGATTATAATTATTATCAAAGACCAAGATTTTATAAAAAAAAGCATCCTATTCGCAATTTTTTTATTGTGTTAGCCTTATTAATTGTTGTTGCTTTAGGCGCTTTTGTTTATATTGGTTATTCTGATTCTCAGAAAACGACAACACCCATTCAACAAAAAGTGTCAAAGAGTAGTACGGTTGAGGAAACAGTGGATTCTAACAGTAGTTCTTCAGATGATTCAAGTAGTAGCAGTGAAACGTCGAGCGAATCTTCATCGTCTTCAAGCGCTTCATCGAGTAGCCAAGATACTGCTGCCGAAATTAAGGAATCAGCCAAACTGAAAGGAAAAACGCTAGCTGAGGCAAAAAAATGGGCAATTGCCCATAATCGCTATTATTCATGGGTTGGCAGTGATAGTGATATTGTTACTAAAGTAACTGATGATGGTCATAACATCAGTTTTGTAGCGTCGAGCAATCAATGATGGTGAACAAGGTTTTAACGATTGCCGGTTCGGATTCTTTATCAGGCGGTGGTATTCAGGCTGATTTGGCTACTTTTGAAGAGTATGGTGTAGTTGGATTGAGTGTCATTACAAGTATTGTCACTGTACAAACTGATAGTTTTCAAATTTTTCCAATGGACATCAATGTAATAAAAGCTCAATTGGCTTCTGTTATGTCATTGAATCAAATTGTCGCGATTAAGGTTGGTCTTTTACCTACAGTAGACATTATCAATGTGGTTGCCGATTGTTTATCGACAATTAGTATTCCTATCATCATTGATCCAGTGATGATTTTTAAAGAGACTGCCTTAAAAAATGGTAAAAGTGAATTAACTCAGGTAATTCGTGATCGATTATTGCCATTGGCAACAGTTTTGACGCCTAATTTAAACGAAGCAGGGCTACTCACCAATACTGAAATCCATAATGTCGATGATATGAAGCAGGCCGCGCGTCGTTTAGTTGGCGAAGGGGCTAAAAATGTTGTTATTAAAGGTGGTGCGAGATTGTCTGGTGATGTTGCGGTTGACGTTTTATTTGACGGTGAGGAATTTACAATTTTCCAGAATGAGAAAGTTATAACACTAGTACCGTATAATAATGGTGCTGGCTGTACATTTTCGGCTAGTATCGCTGCCAATATGACAGAAAACGATATGCGAGAGACGATACAAGATGCTAAAGCATTTGTTTTGGCGGGTATCAAAAATGGCGTTGCGTTGAATGATGAATTCAATGTTGGTAATGTTTGGCAAGCGGCAAGACGTTTGGGATAAGGTATAGCTAAGCGACAGACGAGTGTCTGTTGCTTTTTAATCTAGTTGTAAGGAAGTAACATGCAAAAGAGCGAGAATCATTTTTTTAAATTTGAACGTGAAGCAACTTCAAATGACTATCAAGTGTTAAACCAAATGCTTGATCATTTTCAAGTGAGCGCTTTTTTCGAAAATAATACAGGGACTCAAATTTTTTACGCTTTTGGATCAAAAAATTCGTGGCAAACATTACCTCAAAAAGTTAATACGTTGGTGTTTGGTGCTAATACTTTTGATGGTCAGCATTCAAAGGGCGAACTAATGAATGGTTTTTGGTTTGAACCTGAGATTATTGTCTCAATCAGTAATGGTCGTTTACAATCCAACGATTTGAATCTGGATAATATCTTAGTAAATTACCAGCAAATCAGCACTACGAAAAGGGTGAAAATTAAAAATATCGTGTCTGAAACAGATTGGATTGTACGTGTAGCTGACTTAATTAAAAATCTTAACGATGTAAGATGTCCTATGGATAAAGTAGTGTTTGGTCGTCAGGAAATGATTGAATTGTCCGAACAAATTCGCATCTCTTCTCTGCTAGAAGCATTAAAAAAGGAACACGGCGTATATCATGTCATCTTGAAGCGAGAAAATGAAGTTTTTGTTACTGCCACACCAGAACGTCTCGCATTCGTCTCTCAGGGCGAAATACAAACAGCGGCTGTTGCCGGTACTGCACCTCGCGATCCTGATCCAAAACGTGATCACGAATTAGGCAATAAATTATTACATAGTTTAAAAAATCAGCGTGAGCATCAGTTTGTTGTTGATAGTATCAAAATGAAATTAGAAGCGTTAACAACGCAATTAAATGTGCCATCTAAGCCAATATTGTTAAAAAATAAACAGGTCCAGCATCTTTATACACCGATTAGTGGTACATTATCAGCAAACATATCTGTCAAGGACCTAGTTGACAATCTACATCCTACTCCAGCTTTAGGCGGTGTACCACAAGAAGAAGCTTTGCAGTACATTGCGCAGCATGAGCAACAACCCCGTGGTTTATTTGCAGGACCAATTGGTTATGTCACAGCCGATAATACGGGTGAATTAGTAGTGAGCATTCGTTCAATGTACTGCGACCAAACTCACGCACGTTTATTTGCTGGCGCTGGGATTGTTGCTGGTTCAGAAGCACAACAGGAATATAATGAAACAGCGTTGAAATTTGAGCCAATGCTACAATTGTTAGGAGAATTAATGCATGACTGATGCTTTAACAAACAATACCAAACATTTAATTGCTGCTTTAGTAGCCGGAGGTGTTAAGCATTTTGTGATTTCTCCTGGCTCACGTAGTACGCCAGTTGCATTATTAATTGCTGAATATGTCAAGCATCATCCAAATACGCAACTCTATGTTGATGTTGATGAACGATCGGCAGGCTTTTTTGCGCTAGGTATTGCTAAAACGACGCTATCTCCTGTGGTTTTATTAGGCACATCAGGAACTGCTATTACAGAATATACACCGGCTGTCGCAGAGGCGTCAGTGTCTGAGGTACCCTTGATTATTTTGTCAACTGACCGACCACAAGAATTACAATATAATGGGGCGCCGCAAACATTACCACAGCAAAATATGTTTGGAAAATTTACGAAAGCAGATCTTGCTTTTAATTTACAAGACACACATCACGACATAACTGAATATATTGATTTTGCGACACAAAAATTTGTGCATTTGGCAAATACAGCGCCGTGTGGGCCAGTGCAATTCAACTTACCGTTACGCAAGCCTTTGATGCCAACATTAGGAAATCAGGACAACGTGTTAGTTAAGCAATTATCCTTTTCAAAACCATCTCAGATTGAAATTGACATACTACCAATCACAGCAAAACGTGTGTTAATTCTAGCCGGACCAAATGTTGCAGAATCATATAGCGATGCTTTGTTGGCATTTTCGCAGCGCTATCACGTACCAGTCATTGCTGATATTTTAAGTCGTGCTCGTACACCAGAAACGATTCATGGTATTGATTATTTGTTAAAATTTAATCAATTGACCGAGGAGTTACAACCAGATTTAGTCATTAGGTTTGGTAAAACGCCAGTTTCTGCGAAAGTTTTACAATGGTTGAAGCATAATGATATTGAGACTTGGCATATTGATTTAAATGCTGGAACTGATCATTCACGGCATGTTTCTCGCGCAATTTTAGCGTCACCGCAGGATTTTTTGAGACAGGCGAACGTGCTGCCTAGTAAAGAACAACAAGCGTTCGAAAATAATTGGCAACTAATTAACCAAAGTGACAAACGATTAGTACATGAAATGGCGATTGTGTCAGCATTAGACAGTGCTGTATCGCCAAAAACACCGATTTTTGTTGCCAATAGTATGCCTATTCGCGATATGGATGATTTTTTTTCGGGGTTTAATACACAAACCATCTATGCAAATCGTGGGGCAAACGGTATTGATGGCGTGATCTCAACAGCTTTGGGGATGAGTGCTACGACAAAACAACGTAGTCTATTATTGACAGGCGATTTGACACTTTTTCATGATATGAACGGTTTAATGATGGCCCGAAATTATCAGCTACCGCTTGATATTATCGTCATTGATAATAATGGTGGCGGTATTTTTTCATTTTTGCCACAGGCTGAAGCAACAGAATACTTTGAAACACTTTTTGGGACACCGTTAGAATTAGACATCAGTAAAATTGCATCATTGTATCAGCTGTCGTACGTATTATTAAAGCAACCGGAAGATCTGCAAAAGGTGCTTAACCAACCAACAGACGGCACAAGAATAATTGTTTATCCTAGTAACCGTGCTCAAAATGTGCGTGATCATCAAAAATATATCGGAGAAAGCCTATGATGATCAACAACTATCCCTATCAGATTTTTCTAACTAAAAATGATGCACGCCCATGTCAGTGGCTACTATTGCACGGCTTTATGGGATCACATCATGACTTTGATGATATCACATCGGATTTGCCTGGTGAAGTTTTGACAGTTGATTTACTTGGTTTTGGTAGTCTGGCACCAGATGTCGTCGATGTGAGCCGTTTTGAGATGGCTAATCAAATTGATGATTTAAGATCAATTTTGGTTTCACTTCATTGGCAAAATGTTAATTTGCTAGGCTATTCAATGGGTGGTCGTTTGGCGTTGGCATTTGCCTTAATGTATCCCGATTTGGTAAAAAATCTTTATTTAGAAAGCACCACAGCGGGACTCAAAACTGTATCAGAACGACAAGCAAGAATAACTGCGGACGAGATTAAGGCGCAAGCTATTTTAGAGAATTTTCCAAAGTTTGTGGATAATTGGGCTCAACTCCCATTATTTGAAACGCAACAATTGTTATCATCATCAAAAAAAGATCATATTCGGCGACAGCGCTTGTTACAAAACTCAAAAAATGTTGCTAATTCATTGCTGAGAATGGGAACGGGGGCACAACCTAATTTTTGGCCGAAGCTGTCGGATATAGAAATGCCGACGCAAGTAATTGTTGGCGAATTAGATAATAAATTTAATGCTATCGCCAATCAAATGGTCCAATTAATTCCCCACGTTCAAAAAACAGTCATTCCTAATTCCGGACATAACACGCATGTTGAGCAATCAAAGTTATTTGTTGAGGCATTAAATGTATCAAATTAAAAGTGTGACACTCACGCCGGTTATTTTGACCTTAAAACAGTCATTTAAAACGGCCCATACAGAAACAAAACGGCGACCATTAACGATTGTACAAGTGACATTATTTGATCATGTGACACAGCAAGACGTTATTGGATATGGCGAAATACAATCGTTTGATGATTTCACTTATGCACCAGAAAATCAAATCATGAGCATGTCAATTATCCAAAATATTTTATTGCCTCAATTGCGGAACTATCAGTTTAAATCGCCCGAGGAGTTTACTGGTCGTTTAAATACGCTAACAGCGTACGGGTCATTTGCTAAATCAGGACTTGAAATGGCAATCTGGGATGCTGTTGGTCATTTGAAAAAGAAATCTTTGCAAAGGCTCATTGGTGGCACAGGAACAAAAGTACCAGTCAGTGTCGCAATTGGATTGTCAGATGATTTTAAGGCTATGATGCAAGCGCAGTACCAACGTCATAAGTTGAAAATTGATGGCGCTACGAATGATTGGCAAAAGTTGATTGATTTATTGCTTGATTACCCCAATCAACATTTTTCTATTGATGCCAATTGTAGCTTTCGTGATGAAGACTTTTCCTTTTTAGCCGCGTTGCCTGATAATGTTGATTTTATTGAGCAGCCTTATAGCGCTAACGATTTTGTTAAACATGCGCAACTACAAGCCCGTATTCAACAACACTTGAGTCTAGATGAATCCGTCAATAATATAGATGATATCGCCACAATGCTTGACTTACACGCCGCCGACGCGCTAACTGTTAAGCAGGGCAAAATAGGGGGCATTTCAAATGCTATTACGGCGATCAAAATGGTTGATAAGCCTTGGATTGGCGGTATGTTAACGAGTGGGTTAGGACGAAGTGTTGATTTGGCGCTAGCAAGTTTGCCAAACATTGCTTTTCCAAGCGATATATCCGACAGTAGTCGCTATTTTGAACGGGACATCATTAAAGAAAAGTTAGTTGTTGATCGTGGTTATATCACAGTGCCAACAGGATTTGGCATTGGTGTGACAATGGATTTTGATGCCATTGCTGATATGCAGTCTGCCAACACAATTAACGTACAATATTAAAAGGAAGAACGCTTATGACAGAAAATTATGCAGAAAAGATGTTGGATGCCTTATCTAGTGGACAGCTAGACACGGCGCAAAAATTATTTGCACAATCATTGCGTCATGATAGTGATGAAATGATTTATAGTTTGGCCGAAGAATTATACGCGTTAGGATTTTTGAATCAGTCGCGCAGAGCCTACAAAAAATTATTAGATAAATTTCCAGATGAGGATGACATTCGCACTGCTTTGGCTGACATCGCCATTGAAGATGGTCAAATTGATGAAGCCCAAGACTACTTAGCACAAATCAGACCCTCATCACCGTCTTATTTACAAGCGCTTCTTGTGAAAGCCGATATTTACCAAACTGAGGGATTGAATGAATCAGCTGAGTTAAGCATGTTACAGGCAGAAAAAATCGCACCAGATGAAATAATCATCCAATTCGCACTAGCTGAATTTTATTTTGCTAATCAGAGTTATCATCAAGCCATTCCACGCTATCGGTCGTTGTTACTGAAAGGTGAACGTGAAATTAGTCGCGTTGATTTGGTTGCTCGGATTGGGGTTGCGTATGCACAAATTGGGAATTATGAAAACGCAGTGGGTTATTTGGAACAAATTAAACCTGAGCAAATGACGTTAGACACACAGTTCCAGTTAGGCGTATTATATCAAGAAAACGATCGTGAAAATGATGCAATTAAGCTGTTTAACAGTATCTTGGAATCTGATCCTAAATATACCTCTATATACCCATTATTGGGACAAGCGTATGAAAATCAGCAAGATTTCGATCATGCGTATCGTACATATCAAGCTGGTATAGCCCAAGATGAGACGAATACACTTTTGTACCGTTTGGCTGGGTTGGCGGCAGACAAGCAAGGGGATTTAGCGGCTGCACAATCATATTATCAAAAAGCACTAGCATTAGATGAAAATGAGGTGATGACTATTATTGCGTATTCTGAGTTACTCTTGTCACAGCATTTGTATGAAGAAGATGTCCAATTAATTGAAAAATATATTGCTGAGGATGTGGTTGACCCACAGTTTTATTGGGATTTGGCACGATCTTATCAAGCCTTAGGTCAAGATGATAAGGCTAATAAATACTGGCAGCAAGCGTCACCGCTTTATAACGATGACGTAGCATTTTTGCACGATTTGGTTGACTGGTATCATGAGCAGGGGATGCGTGAACAAGAATTAGTCACAATGAAACAATATTTAAAGATTGCACCTGATGATGACGATATGCAAATGCGCCTTGAAAGTGTCGAATATTAAACCCACAGTCGTCTTTTATTTGATAAAATAAGATGATATGAAAATTGATAAATTACCACAAGAATTTGTACAAGCGCAACCTATTTTAGCCAACTTAGAGCAAGCTGGCTATGAGGCTTATTTTGTTGGTGGTTCTGTTAGAGATACACTTTTAGGTGCGCCAATACATGATGTTGATATTGCCAGTAGTGCTTTTCCCGAAGAAGTTAAGGTATTGTTCAACCGGACGGTTGATACAGGTATTCAGCATGGCACTGTGATGGTGCTTGACCATGGTGAAGGCTATGAAATTACGACATTTCGGACGGAGTCAACCTATACTGATTTCAGGCGGCCGGATAGTGTGACATTCGTGCGTAGTTTATCCGAAGATTTGAAGCGTCGTGATTTTACGATTAATGCTCTGGCAATGCGTCATGATGGTGAAGTTGTCGATTTATTTGATGGCTTATCTGATATGAAAAACGGTATTATTCGCGCTGTTGGTGATGCAGAAACACGTTTTACTGAAGACGCGTTAAGAATGATGAGAGCGCTAAGATTTAGTGCCCAACTAGGCTTTCGTATAGCAGATGATACACGTCAAGCGCTACGTGATTTGGCACCTAATCTAACTAAAATTGCCGTAGAGCGTATTCGAGTGGAATTTGAAAAAATGTTAATGGGCTTCAATGCCGCTGAAAGCTTAAAATTGGCTTTAGATGATGATGTTATCAACTACCTGCCAGGTGAGCCATTGAAAATTTGGGATAACATCATTCAACATTTAGCAACACATCAACCTGCTGATGCTTTCGCAGTTTGGTCGCTGGTATTGGTTGAAACAGATTTGACTTTATCTCAAATCAATCGTTTTTTAAGAAATTGGAAATTGAGCCGAGAAACAATAGTGACGGTAATGACTGTTGTGCCATTAGCTCGCCAAATTGATAAGGTTTCCACTTTTGATTTGTACCAATCATTGCCCTACAAAAAAACGTTGTTTGAACTTTTAACAATGCTGGGTGTTTCAAACGGGACAATTGAGCAGATAAAGCATATAATAGACATGTTACCGATTACAAATTCGTCCGAATTAGCTATTCAGGGCGGCGATTTAATTCGTGAAGGTGTTATGACACCCGGTCCTAAGTTAGGTCAATGTCTGAAAAAAATTGAGTACGCAGTGGTCAATGGTGACCTGAAAAATACCCGTGAATCGCTGATACAATACGCCAAGGAGCAGGTAAATGACGACAATTAAAATGGTTTGGGCACAGGATAAACAAAATGCGATTGGCAAAAATGGTAGTATTCCATGGCACATGCCTGATGATTTAAAACTTTTTCGTGACGAAACGATGAATACACTAATGATTATGGGACGACCAACTTGGTTGAGTATTGGGCGGCCGCTTCCTAACAGAACGAGTGTTGTGATGACTACGGACCCAAGTTGGCAGCCAAATTATTATGAAGTAAAGGTTGTGCGTTCACTTGATGAAGCGTTAGCACTCATTAAGAAAGAATCTCGTGATATATCCATTGCTGGTGGCTCGATTGTCTACAAAGCATTTATGCCATACGCTACTGATCTCGTCGTTACTAAAATTGACGGTATTATTGACGGTGACACATTTGTTGCGCCAATTGATTTGTCACAATTTAAGCTGACCTCTAGCGAGGCACATCCCAAAGATAACAATCATGATTACGCGTATGTAGTTGAACGATACAAACGCAAGTAAGGAAAGAACATGTCAAATATTAAAATAGTAACCGATTCAGCTGTTGCATTGACACCTGAAGAAATAGCCTTTTATGATATCAAAATTGTACCGCTCTCCGTCCAAATAGACGGCACCGTTTATGAGGATGGCGTGACGATACAACGTGATGAATTTTTAGAAAAAATGGCGGTTAGCAAGAATTTGCCACAGACATCACAACCATCAATTGGTGCGTTTCAACTCGCCTACGATGAAATTCACCAAAAGTATCCCGATTCAGAAATTTTGAGTATACACATGTCTTCAGGATTATCGGGGACAGTTCGTGCCGCTGAACAAGCAGCAGCTTTAACAAGTGCAAAAATTACAACATTTGATACATTAGCTGCCGACCGTGCACAAGCATTCGTTGTGTTGCAAGCTGCCGAGATGGCAAAACAGGGGGCATCAATGGCAGAAATCGTGCCAGCCATTGAGCAGGCTCGAGATGAGTCTAATATTTATTTGAGCTTCACTTCCTTGACAAATATGGTTGCCGGAGGTCGCTTGAGTAAAACACAAGGTATTATTGGTAACCTCTTGAATATTAAAGTCGGTGCAGGTGTGACACATACTGATGGCACTGTCGACGTTTTATTGAAGGGGCGTGGCATGAAAACTATTGCTAAATTCAATAATAACGTGATTGCAAAAATGCAAGAATACAAAGAGATGGTAGCCATTGGTATTTCTCATGCTGGTATTCCGGAGGAAGCGACACAATTAGCCGATAGATTAAAAGCAATTTGGCCGGATTTGGAAATTCCAGTTTTGAACACGACGCCAATTATATCAACACATACAGGTGTGGGAGCACTGGCAATTTTGTATCGCGCCCGTTGATGAATAATTATCTTAAAAGCGAGTCTAACTCGCTTTTTTTGTAACTAACGCTTTTTTAGTCTATAATAATTACCAGTAAAGTTTCAGGAGAATTACGAATGCGAAAGGTACTAATCAGCTTCATTGCCATCGTGATTGTTGGTGCTGGCGTACTTTTTGGTATTAAAAACTGGCAACATCATTCACTCAATCAATCATTGTCAAAAACTGAAAAAGTGTCACATATCAATTTGGTAGCATTAGGTGACTCGCTAACAGAAGGTGTTGGTGATACACAGAAATTGCAAGGCTATTCTGGTAGAATTGCTAAAGAGCTTCGTGAAAAATATGATATTTCTGTGACCATGAAAAATTTTGGCAAAGCAGGTGACCGCTCAGATCAAATTGAAAAAAGATTAGTGTCACAATCAGATTTTCAAAACAGTCTTAAAAATGCAGATGTATTAGTCATGACAGTGGGTGGTAATGATTTACAACAACTTTTACTGAAAAATATAACAGCTTCTTCGCCAAAAGCATTGTCTGAAGCAGTTATTAAAGGCAAAGTGAACTATCAAATCAGGTTAGCAAAATTGCTAAAAACGGTTCGTGGTTATAACAAACAAGCGCCAATCTTTATTTTTGGTAACTATAATCCGCTCTACGTTCACTTTGCTAATCGTGAAGATTTCAATGATGATGTTAAAAAATTCAATGCTATTAATGCTAAATTGGCAACACGAGATGGTAATGCTTATTATGTCAGTTCATTTGACTTGACATACGGTCAATTCAAGACAAAGTCACAACGCCAAAAACTTGTTAAGCAAATTGAAAGTGATAGTTTAGAAAAAAATGCAACGAAAACCATGACGGCTGTTTTGACGGGACAAACAGGCGTTGACAATAATTGGATTTCAAAGGACGATAATTATCATCCGAATAACAAAGGGTATCAATATATGACATCCCAATTATTTCATGTTATGAAACGAGAGGAAAAACATTGGTTAATCAAACACTAAAACGACCAGTTATGACACCAAAAAAACACCGTTCAATCTGGTTTTGGCTCTTTTGGGTATTAGTAGCTGGACTTGTTCTGACCAGTCTTTGGTTCTTTCATCAAGCGTCTGGTCCGGTTAAATATGTTGATAGTAAATCAAAAATTGCTAAATCGGATGCCACCTTTGATATCACATTAAACAAAAAACAAATTAACGCCCTAGTTGCCCACTACCTTAACGATTCTGACAATAGCGGTTTCACATTTGATGTTTCAGACCAAGTTATGATGTATGGCAGCACCAAGTTTTTAGGGCAAAAGTTTAACTTTGGTATGGCGCTGGATCCGCAAGTCACCACTAATGGGAATATTATTTTAAAAGCAAAATCACTAGCAATCGGTAATTTATCGCTGCCTGTATCAACTGTCATGAGCTTTGTTCGGTCAAGTTATGATGCACCAAAATATGTGACTATCATGCCTAAGAAAAAGGAAATATTTGTTGATATGAGTCAATTACCAACGACACAAGGGCTAACATTTCGGGCCAAAATCATTGATATGAAAGCAGATCAATTTGTATTTGAAGGAGGATTAGTAGATGAGAAAAAGTGATCGCTCATTTTATAATTGGTTAATGACCAATCGTAATCCAGTGGCCGCTGATGATGTGCAGCAATTTGCTAACAACGCCTTTTTGGATTCGACATTTCCTAAACAAAGTACAGATTTTGATGATATTTCTAAGTATTTAGAAGAAAATACGACTTATTTGATGAGTATGACGACGTTTGATGAAGCGTGGTCAATGTATATTGCAGATCGATAAAGAGGAGCACGCTCAAAAATGGCACAAATTATTCAATGGTTTCCTGGTCATATGGCCAAGGCCTTCCGTTTAATGCGAGAAAATTTAAAATTAGTAGATGTTGTCTTTGAACTGGTTGACGCAAGAATCCCAGAAAGCTCACGTAACCCTGAGATTGATAAACTCATTGGTCAAAAACCACGATTGTTGATCATGACGAAAGCAGACTTAGCTGACCCAGAACAAACACGGGCTTGGAAAAAGCGATTCGAAGAACAGGGGTATACAGTTTTGGTGCTGGATACGCGTGATCCACGCACACCGCAATTAGTTACTAAAGCGGCTAGACGGGCTGTTGAGGCAAAAAAAGAAGCTCAGTTGGCACGTGGTATCCAGGATCAACCAATACGTGCAATGATTACTGGTGTCCCCAATGTTGGTAAATCAACGTTGCTAAATCATTTAGTGATGAAAAATGTTGCACCGACTGCCGATCGACCAGGTGTCACCAAAAAAGTGGCTTGGCTGAAAACCCCAACTAAGCTAGAATTACTAGACTCGCCAGGTGTTTTGTGGCCAAAATTTGAAGATCAAACAATCGGTATGAAATTGTCCTTAACTGGTGCTGTCAAGGATACAATTTTTGCCAAAGATGACGCTGCGCTTTTTCTAATTGCTTTCTTCAGGCAGTATCGTCCTGAAGCCGTGATTGAACGTTATCATTTGTCGGACGATATTTTCGAGCAAGAAAATGTCGATGTATTACTAGCAATTACGACAAAACTTGGTTTCAAAGATGATTATGATAAGGCAAGTGAACGATTATTAAACGACTTGCGAAAAAATAAATTAGGTGCATTTACACTGGATTTGATTGATGTATGAGTGAGACAATAAAAGCAATTCAGACACAACTTAAAACAATTTTACCTGATGATGAACGGTTATTAGTTTGGCAGCAAGATTCACGTGTGGGCGTGCAAAAAGCCATCCAGAATTGGCGGAAAAGCCAAGACAGGACGGCTAAAAAACAGACTGCATTTGTGCATAGATTTGATATTGAACGACAATATTGGGAACAAGGCTACGACAATATTGCAGGGATTGATGAAGTAGGTCGTGGTCCATTAGCAGGACCAATAATTGCAGCAGCCGTGATTTTACCTCATAATTTCAACGTTTTAGATGTCATTGACTCAAAACAATTATCAGCTAAAAAGCGGGAAGATTTGTATGAAAAAATCATGACACAGGCTCTGGCTGTTGGCATTGGAGAGGTTGATGCCACCATCGTCGATGACATCAATATTTATGAAGCAGCTCGCATGGCGATGACGATTGCTGTTTCTAAATTACAGCTTAACGCCGAGGTGCTATTGATTGATGCTATGCGGTTGGACCTTGATATCCCGCAAGAATTTCTCATTAAAGGTGATGCACGGAGTAATAGTATTGGCGCTGCTAGTATCGTGGCAAAAGTCACTAGGGACCGTTTAATGACTGACTATGGTCTAAAATATCCTGGGTATGGTTTCGAAAGAAATGCCGGTTACGGGACAAAAGAACATCTCCAAGCCATTGAAAGGAAAGGAATCACGCCAATTCATCGCAAAACGTTTGCACCAATTAAAGATATGCAATCATCAATTGCAAAATCACCAAGAGACTGACGGCTATTAGCCAGTCTCTTTTTTGGATGACCACTGACTGAAAATGAGTGCGTGGTGCGTTTTCTGTAAAACCATGTGAAACCATTGCTGTTGATAGTCGAGTTGACCATTGCAGAGAAATCAAAATCGCTTTGAAAAATAATTGTGGTGAATAAAATGATAAGTGTTCACCTCTCATGAGAGCAGCAATGTGGATTGTTTTGATTTCTTGTTTGACGCGGGGGACGAATGTCAGTGCACCTCGTAACCCGTAGACAAAGGTTGTTGGTAAATGCCATTTTTGCTCTAGGGTATTTAATAAATCCACCATATTAGTTGTAAATGAAAAGGCGGCACCAAGATAAATGTAAGCTACAATACGGGTCGCCATAACAATTGCCATGTTGTGAGTGCCATATGTACTAAATGATGTCCACGCCCCCAAAACGGGCAAAATAGGCATTAGCACGAGCAATAAATAGCGTTGCCATGTTAATCTTGATAACATTAAATAAACTGCCGCAATGATGGCTACTATAAAATTAATACGCGCATTCAATATAAAGGTCAGTTCAATACTGACGATTAAAATAAAGCCGAATTTAACACCGGAATTCATTAAAATTGCTCCTGATAGTATAATGTTTGATGATCAAGGTGTAGATGATAATTAACAACTGGTAATAGGGCATCTAATTGGTGACTAATAATAATAAAACGCTGTTTACCTTGAGTTGAAAGTTCTTGTAATATTTCAGCGACCACACGTACGGAGGCGACATCTAGCCCAGCAATTGGTTCGTCAAGCAACAAAACGGGCGTGCTAACAATTAACATCAGTAACAGTTGCAGCTTTTTCTTTTGACCGCCAGACAGTTGATAGACAACGTGTTGCCGCAGATGGAGGAGGTTGAGACGCGTGAGATAATGATCAATTTTTTGGGGTGACCAAAATGCGCGTTGTTGACTATGTTGATAACTCAATGTTAATTCCTCATCGACAGTCATTCGAAGAAACTGGCGCTCTGGGCTTTGAAACAATAGTGCCACTTCTTGAACATATCGTGCAACTTTTAATTTTTGAATATTTTTTGATTGATAAGTTATCTGCCCATCAAAAGATTTCAATTTAGTTAACGCATTAAATAAAGTTGATTTGCCGCTACCATTTGCGCCAGTCAGGAGGGTAATTCCTGGTGCACCAATTAGAAGTTCTGGCACCGTTATCAAAGTCTTTTTTTCGTTCAATAACTTGAAATGATTTAGTTCAAAAACCCCTTCACTGATTATTTTAAAAGTATGATGTTGTGGCTTTGGAAGTCGTTGAATAAATTGAGTATGATCAAGTGCTGATATTTTATGATTATGAATTTCCCACACATTGTTGACAATCTCTGGATAGCCTGAAAAATCGTGATCCGCAACAAGAATTGTAACGCCATCGGCCTGCAATGTTTTTACTTTTTTTAAAATTTCCTGCCGTGCTGTCATATCAACATTAGCGAAAGGTTCATCTAGTAGTAACAATTTACTTTTCATCGCAACGATAATTGCCAAAGCAACTTTTTGTTTTTCACCACCTGATAGTGTGGTCATTTGTTGATTGGCTAGTTGTTCGATGCCGACAAATTTAAGCGCCGCTGTTGCACGTTCAGCTATTTCATCAGACGCAATTTGCAAGTTTTCTAGTGTAAACGTCAATTCCTCAAAAGGGGTAGGCATCGCAAACTGTGTGTCGGGATCTTGAAATAAGAAACCAACATACTGGGCTCTCTGATTAGCTGGTAGCTGGCTGATGGCGATATTGTCAACCAAAACAGTGCCTTTAAGTTGAGGAAACAGGCCAGCAATAATTTTTAACAAAGTAGATTTACCAATACCCGATGGTCCAATCAAAAGGTTGAAGCTATTTTCTTGAATGGTCAATGTCAAGTCGTCAAAAATTTTTGTTTTGCCATAGCTTAAATTAAGGTGTTCTAGAGTAACAATCATGGTTTGTGGTATCCTATGTACGCGGAAAAAACCGCTTTATCTGTATTTATCTGTTTTTTTTGCTATTGTAAGTACATCGCTAGTCGTCGCCATATTGATTTTGCTATAAACCATTACAGGTATGTCTGTGATTTCGGCCGCAACTTTTGGTAATTGTGCTAAGATTGCCATCAATTGATCGTAATCACCTTCTAATGTCGATTCAAACGCACCAACTTGGTAATTAACACCGCTAGCATCAATATAAGCAATGACATGATCAACAATTTTAATCACATCATTTTCGTTGGCAGTCATTGGCAAAACTTGTACTGCAATACTTGAAATCATGAGATCACCTCTGATTGATGCGTTGTCAAAATACCTGATTTAGCAATTAGCTTCTGTGTGAAGTAAACAATGACACCAGCAAAAATTGCCGATGAAATCAGGCGTGTGATAAATAGACCAACTAACAGACCTAATGAATATTGGGCATAGCCATTGCGAAGCAAGTCCCAACCAAAGGTGACAATTGTGACGGTAATGACAGAAGCTGTTAAGCTAGTTTTATCCCAACGTCGATATCCAAAAATAGCAAATCCAATTTCAGTTCCGAGGCCCTGAATGGCACCAGCAACGATATTCATGACACCCCATTGTGAGCCAAAAACCATTTCAATAGTACCTGCAAGTGTTTCGCCAATAATCGAAGCTCCGGCACGGCGAATAATGTATCCCGCCATTGGACCAGCCATTAGCCATGGACCAATTGTTGCATCGTTAGCGTATGGACTTAAACCCATAGGTGTTAATATTGCTGCAATAACATTATAAGCAAATGCCCAAGCCCAGAAAATAAAGCCGAAAAACACCGCGATGAGTGCGATAAAGATGACGTCACGAAGTGACCATTTTGTATGCATGTTGCACACCTCCGAATTTGTTGTGAAAACACCGCCATGAGGTTAGACATACAAAAAGCCAATCTTCGTGGGAAGATTGGCTTTGATATCATATCAATTAAAAATACTACAACAGACTGAATAGGTAGTTCGTCTGTATACAATCAATATTAAAGTAAATCTCCCTACGCTAGTATAATCTAGATCAGGTTATATGGGTATTATCTCAGCCGTTTGGCACCCCAGATTTTGGTGTTTTCAATTGTTTTCAATTGTTTGTGATTAACTCACAAACAGAGTGTACCACAATCCATTTTTGCCTGCAAGCGGTGAAAGTCGTTTGGCTTGCAAAAATGGTTCTTATGGGTATACTTATTATTCATGAGTTGCAATTAAGAAGATAAGTTTAGGAGTTGTATTGAGATGCTTTATTTTATTGGATTGGCTGCTGGATTCTTATTAGCTAATCAAAGTGCTATTAATGCAAAATTAGGTGCAGCGGTGCGTTCACCGTTTAGGTCTAGTTTGATTTCATTTACAGTCGGGACAATATTTCTCATCGCCGTCTTTTTTGGAACTAGTCAACATATTGTTCCTATTGGCACTGTTTTATCGCATAATCCGTGGTGGATTTGGTTGGGCGGGATTTTGGGTGTCTTCTTTTTAACGTCTAACATTTTAATGTTTCCTAAATTAGGGGCAATCCAAACGATTATTCTGCCCATTTTAGGCCAAGTTTTGATGGGAGAAGTGATTGATATATTTGGGCTTTTTGGGGCACAACAACATCCTTTAACCTGGTTGAAGTCGATGGGAATTTTGATTTTATTCTTAGGTATTTATATTGCTGTTGTGTTGGCGAGCCGAGGATTCGCTAAGGTTGAAGAAAAAAGTGACACAGATCATGAAAACGCCGTTACGTTGAATTTATGGCGTTTGTGGGGGATAGTGGCAGGTGCTATTTCAGCTATTCAACAAGCCATCAATGGTCACTTAGGACAATTAATGCATTCCTCAGTTGGTGCCTCGGTGTTTTCTTTTTTGACAGGCACCATCTTGATTTTTTTGGTTGTCATGGTTCGTGACAAGTCTCTTTTACCCAAAACATTCCACGCTAATGAACAGCCATTTTGGTTGTTCATTGGTGGCGTATTGGGCGCTGCGTTTGTTTTCGCAGCCGCCTATTTAGTGCCACAACTGGGAGCAGGAGTAACGGTGACTTTGGGATTATTTGGTTCAATCGTTGGATCAATGGCTGTCACACAATTTGGATGGTGGCGTTCACCACAAAGACAAGTGACGCGGGCTCAAATATTTGGTATCGTGGTGATGGCAATCGGTGTGCTACTGATAAAATTTGGATAAGGAAAGTCAGCGCATAGCTGGCTTTTTTGCTATACTTGTAGGAGTAAAAAAATTTTTTTAGGAAACATTATGGATAGTATTCATCTTTCGCCACGCCTTGAAGCTGTGGTTAAGCACGTGCCACAAGACGCAATAATTGCTGATATCGGTTCAGATCATGCCTATTTACCTGCACACTTACTCTTGACCAATCATGTCCGGCATGCCATAGCCGGTGAGGTTGCTCAGGGACCATTTGAAAATGTCCAACATGAAATTAACAGACGACATCTGAATGGCAAACTTGAGGCGCGATTAGCGAATGGTCTAGCCGCTATTGATACCGCTGATAAGGTTAACACGGTTGTAATTGCTGGCATGGGCGGCATTTTAATTCAAGACATTTTGTCAGCCGGGCACTCAAAAAATCATCAATTTAATACTTTGATTTTACAACCAAATACTGATGAGAATGTTGTCAGATCATGGTTAAACAACAACCACTATTTGATTATAGCGGAAGATATTGTTCAGGAAGGTTCGCATTTTTATGAAGTGATTGTTGCAACACCTGGTGAATCAAAATTATCTGATCATGAGATTGATTTTGGTCCGTATCTGTTGCAAGCAAAATCACCAATTTTTGTCGCCAAGTGGCAAAAAGAATGTGACCGCATCCAACTTATTTTGGAACATTTGAAAAATTCAGGAAACCAAAATACAGTAGCTTATAAGAAATGGCAAACGACTTATGATCGCATCAAGGAGCTGATATCGTGATTGCACAAGAATTAATTGATCAAATTGAACAGTTTGCGCCACTATCATTGGCAGAAGCAGGGGATCCCACCGGTTTACAAATTGGCAACCCTAATCAACAAATTAATCGCGTTATGACTACGTTAGACGTGCGTCCAGAAGTTGTCAAAGAAGCCATTGCTGCTAGGGTAGACTTTATTTGGGCACATCATGAGGCAATGTTTTTTCCAGCCAAAAACTTAGACCTATCTGTTCCACAAAATCAAATGTATGCAGATCTTATCGCGAATCAAATTGTCGTTTATGCATCACATACCAATTTGGACAGTGCTTTTGGTGGAATGAATGATTGGTTATCAGCTGCGCTAAATATTGAGGACACAGTGCCTTTAATCCCTAATGCAGATGGCAAAACAGGATTAGGACGAATTGGTAAGTTAAATAAACCATTGACAGTGGCTAATTTTGCGAAACAAATGCGTGATATTTTTCACGTTGAAGCTGTTCGTGTCATAGCCAATGATCTTAATCGTGTCATTTCAACGGTGGCAGTTCTAGGTGGAGATGGGGGTAAGTTTTGGTCAATAGCTAAAAAGTCAGGGGCTGATGCTTTTGTTACTGCTGATGTGTACTATCATGTAGGACATGATATCAAAGCAGATGATTTTGTAGTCATTGATCCAGATCACCACATGGAAGCCATTGCTAATCAAAAAATGGCTGATCAAGTAAAAGTATGGTGTGGTGATCAGCTCGATGTTTTTGCCACAAAGATGAATACAGATCCTTATACTTATATTTTGGGACCGTCCGGACAGCAGTAGTCGACCAAAAAGGAGTGAAAATATGACAAAATATCCAGAACTAACAGAGCGATTTTTGAAGTACGTCAAAATTGATACGCAGTCAGACGAAAATTCAACAACAGTGCCTTCTTCGCCAAAAGAAGTGGCATTTTTAGCTGAATTGGCTGAAGAACTAAAGCACATTGGTCTTGAAAATGTGCGTACTATGCCTGATGGTTATGTATTTGCCGAACTGTCAAGCAACATTGACAATGCTAATGTACCTACAATCGGTTTCATTGCCCATGTGGATACTGCTGATTTTAATGGTGCTAATGTGAAGCCACAAATTGTTGCTGATTATGATGGTCAATCAGCCATCAAGCTTGGGACAAGTGGTTACGAACTAAATCCGTCTGAATTTCCGAGTCTAAAAAAATATGTTGGACACACGTTAATTACAACAGATGGGACGACACTTTTGGGTGCTGATGACAAAGCTGGAGATGCTGAAATTATCACAGCAGCAGCATATTTAATTGCTCATCCAGAAATCAAGCATGGTGATTTACGTTTTGCGTTTGGTCCTGATGAAGAAATTGGTATTGGCGCAGATAACTTTGATGTTACTGCTTTTGGTGCAGATTTTGCATACACGATGGATGGCGGTCCATTAGGTGAATTAGAGTGGGAAACCTTCAACGCGGCGGCCGCTACAATCGATATTAAAGGTCGTAATGTGCACCCAGGAACAGCTAAAAATGCTATGATTAACGCTATTCAAGTAGCATTTGATTTCCACGCAGAATTGCCTGTTCATGATCGGCCAGAACACACTGAAGGCGTTGAAGGTTTTTGGCATGTCATCTCAATCGAGGGGAATCCAGAAGCGGCAACATTGCGTTATATTGTGAGAGATCATGATCGTACTATATTTGAAACACGTAAGCAGAAGTTAATGGATATCGCTGCAACTTTTAATCAAAAATTTGGTGAGGGTCGAATTTCAGTGACACTTAATGATCAATATTACAATATGGGAGAAGTGCTCAAAAATGATATGAAATCGGTTGAGTTAGCTGAAGAGGCAATGAAAAAGTTAAACATTAAGCCTATCATTGAACCGGTTCGTGGTGGCACAGATGGCTCAAAGATTACTTTCTTAGGGCTACCAACGCCAAATATTTTTGCAGGTGGCGAGAATATGCACGGTCGCTTTGAATATGTTTCCACGACTGTTATGGAGCAGGCAACAGATGTTATTTTGGAAATCGTGACATTGGCCGCTGCAGAATAGTAATAAAAAAGAAGCCGGTTAGGCTTCTTTTTTTGATGTGAATTGAAATTACTGTTCAGATGATGTTTCTTTAGGTGCTGCGGAACCAGAAATAGCCGGAATTGCCACGAGGGCAACTTCTCCAACAATGATAGCAATAACTGCCACACCGACAAAACTGTAAGTTCCAGCATTTAATTGAGAAACGATGTAACCTAAGATTTCGCCAAATATTGCCGACCAAATGGCAACCATGATATATTTCATAATTTTCACCTCTTTACTTAAAATTATAATACACTTAGATTTGCTTAAGTGCAACCCATTTACTAGAAAATCCTGTATAATTAAGTCAATAAAACAAATGTTCGTATTAGGGAGGAAAAATGTACGCACCGCTTCAGATTTTGAGCAGTTATAGCTTACTAAAAAATCCAAACACAATTGAACAAATTTTACAGACAGCTAAATCGCGTGGCTATGAGGCAATCGCGTTGACAGATGTTAACGTCATGTATGGGGCAGTCGCATGGTATCGTAACGCTCAAAAATATCAAATTAAACCTTTATTTGGACTGACATTGATGGTTAATGGTCTAGTCAACACTGCCACTACCTTTCCGTTGGTGCTGATTGCTGAAAATCAAACAGGATATCAAAATTTGATGTGGTTATCTTCGGCACGTATGACGAATGATTCTGAAATGTTATTTTCAACCTTAACCGACCATTTATCAGGAATCAACGTCATCTTGCCAAGTACAAGTGAACTTAGCCAGTTGATTGGTACTGAGTATGAAGCAACAGACGGTTACTGGCAACAACTCATTAAATTGATTGACTCAAGTCATCTATACCTTGGCATCAATACACAAATGGCGGCGAAGACACAAACGCAATTAATTGCTTTCAGCAAGCAAAACAATGCGCAAATTATTGCTGCCGATGATGTTGATTACTTGAATTCCGATGATGATTTTACCTCACAAGTCCTGAAGGCAATTGACTCGAATTCCAAATTAACGGACATTGTGCCATTGTCGCATCAACGTGGTACTCATATTTTACAAGATATTTCAGCAATACAGTCGGCCTATGCAGCAAACGCGGATTTGCAGAAAGCTTACCAAGCCAATGAACAATTAGTTCACAAGAGCGAAGTATCCATTTCATTTTCGGAGACAGCTTTGCCACCATTCCAGACGCCACAAGGATTAAGTAGTTCACAATTTTTGAGACAAACTGCATTTGACGGTCTCAAAAAACGTTTACAAAAGCGTGATGTATCTGTTGCACAATATGAAAAAAGATTGTCGCATGAATTAGATGTTATTGATCAGCTAGGTTTTAGTGATTACTTTTTGATTGTTTGGGACATTGTCAATTTTGCTTCAAATAATCATATTCAAACTGGACCTGGGCGAGGGTCTGCTGCCGGTTCTTTGGTTGCTTATAGTTTAAGAATTACGGATGTTGATCCAATCCAGTTCAATTTATTGTTTGAACGCTTTTTAAATGAAGAACGTGTTCAAATGCCTGATATTGACATTGATTGGCCGCCTAGCCAGCGTGAGGCAATTTTTGAGTACCTGCATCAGAAGTATGGCAAACGAAACTTTGGTCAAATTATCACATTTGGTACGTTGGCAGCTAAACAAGCGCTGCGAGACGTTGGTCGTGTTTTTGGCTTGCCAGTAGCAACTCTGAGCAAATTGAGTGGCGGAATACCAGAGGGTAAAAATGGTCGAAAAGTTTCAATTGAATCAGCTTTAAAAGAACCCAAGTTATTAGCAACCATTCAAACGATTGATCATGGTGACTTGCTGCTCAAGACGGCTCGTCAAATTGAGGGGCTGCCAAAAAATTATTCTACCCACGCCGCAGGTGTGGTGTTAAGTGCACGACCGCTGGTAAATACATTACCAGTTCAAGCAGGGACTGAGGGGCGATTATTGACGCAGTTTGAAAAAGACACTGTTGAGCAACTCGGCCTACTAAAAATTGATATTTTAGGATTACAGAATTTAACCATTCTGAGTCAAGCACTGTATCACGCTCGGCAACAGTTGCCACAAAATTTTGATATTAGTCAAATTTCATTAGATGATGAGCAAACAATTGCGTTGTTTGCCAAAGGTGATACAAACGGCGTCTTTCAATTTGAATCTTCTGGTATTAAGCATGTCTTGCGTGATTTGAAACCAGTGATGTTTGAACATATTGTTGCCGTTAATGCTTTATATCGTCCTGGTCCTTCACAAAATATTCACCAGTTTGTGGCGCGTCGTCATGGTCGTGAACCAGTCATTATTCCTGATCCTTCGCTCAAAACAATCTTGGCACCGACATTTGGTATTATTGTTTATCAAGAACAGGTCATGTTAGTTGCTGAGACTTATGCTGGTTTTACACTAGGGGAAGCCGACGTTTTGCGTAGTGCTATGTCCAAGAAGAAGCTAGACAAAATGCAGGCTTTGCACGAGAAATTTATCAATGGCGCAATAAACAAGGGTCATACGCAAGCTCAAGCTGAGAAAATTTTTTCGTATGTTGACGAGTTTGCAAACTATGGTTTTAATCGTTCTCATGCTGTGGCATATAGTAAATTAGCATTTCAATTGGCTTATATGAAAGCGCATTATCCTGTTGCATTTTATACGGCACTTTTAAATGCCAATATCGGCGATCAGCGTAAGATACAACAGTATGTGTCAGAAGCTAAATCACGCGGAATAGTTGTTTTGGCCCCGAATATTAATTTATCGCAACGGTTTTGGACGTCCAATGATGGTCAACTACAAATGGGATTGAACAATATTCGTGGTATTCGTAGCGATTTTGTCAATGCTGTATTAGATGAGCGACATCAAGGAAATTTTCAAACAATTCAGTCTTTTGTAAGAAGAATGCCTGAAAAGATGAGGAAAACGGAGACTTTAGCGCAACTCGCTTATTCTGGCGCGTTAGATGGTTTTGGATATAATCGTAATGAATTAATTGAAAATAGTAATAGTTTAATTGAGGGTGCCGCATTTGGTGATCTTATCTTACAAGAAACAAAAATTAAAAAATTCCCTGAATTGCCCTTACAAGAAAGATTAGAACGTGAAAAACAAGCCATCGGCGTCAATTTATCTGGTCATCCACTTGACGCCTATCGAGAGTTAATCCTTAATGAAAATTACAATCTGATTGGTGATATAACAGTGCCAGATAAAGCAGTTCGCTTTTTAGGAATTGTGGATAAAATACGACAAATTCGTACAAAAAAAGGAGATGATATGGCATTTGCTACCATATCAGACTTAACAGGCGCTATTAGTGTCACGATTTTTCCAAACTTGTTTAAAAACATTCAAAATATCTTAAGTGTCGGTACAGTTCTTCAAATCACTGGAAAATCAGAGCTAGATTCTCGCGGTGAATTAGCAATTGTTGCCAATCAAATTCAAACAATAACAAAGCCACAGTCAAAAGGTACATGGTTCTTACAGTTTGACGTCGAACATGACACACCTGATAATCGGGAAAAGTTGGTCAAGGTATTAGCGAAACATCATGGTAATAATCCAGTCGTTATTCATTGGCAACGGGAAGATAAAAATCAACAATTAGATGAATCTTTTTGGATGACTGATGAAACCGTTATCATACTTGAAGTAGCGCCAATCCTAGGTGAAGAAAACGTTATATTCAGGAAAACTCGTTGATATTATGACTTGTACAAATGCTTAAGAATGTATAAAATAGAGTTTGGGTAAAGTTGCACAAGCAACAGCCAAGATAATTAAGGAGCTATTTAACCATGAAAAAGACGAAAATCGTCTCAACACTTGGTCCGTCATCATCAGATGTCGAAACAATTGTCAAGTTGATCCAAGCAGGAGCCAATGTGTTCCGTTTCAACTTTTCACACGGTGACCACGAAGAACATTTGGGTCGCATGAATGCAGTTCACGAAGCCGAAAAGATTACTGGTAAAACAGTAGGTCTATTGTTGGACACTAAGGGTGCCGAAATCCGTACAACAAAGCAAGCCGATGGCAAGATTGAATTCCACACTGGTGATACTTTGCGCATTGCAATGGACGAAAACCTTGAAGGTACAAAAGACAAGATTGCTGTTACATATGCGGGCTTGTTTGATGATGTTAAAGAGGGTGGTCAAGTTTTGTTTGATGACGGTTTGCTTGGCACAACTGTCATTGAAAAAGACTCTGCCAACCGTGAGTTGGTTGTTCGTGTTGATAACGATGGTATTTTGGGATCACGTAAGGGTGTTAACGCACCGGGTGTTTCAATCAATTTGCCAGGTATCACTGAAAAAGATGCCGATGACATTCGTTTTGGTTTAGATCACGAAATTAATTATATCGCAGCCTCATTTGTTCGTAAGCCTGAAGACGTGCTCGAAATTCGTGCATTGTTAAAGGAAAAGAACATGGAACATGTTCAAATCATTCCTAAGATTGAATCACAAGAAGGTATTGACAACCTTGATGCTATCTTGGAAGTTTCAGACGCTTTGATGGTACCACGTGGTGACATGGGTGTTGAAATTCCTGCCGAAAACGTGCCTTTGGTTCAAAAAGACATGATTCGTAAGATGAACAAAGCTGGTTTGCCAGTTATTACTGCAACACAAATGCTTGACTCAATGGAAGAGAATCCACGTCCTACTCGTGCCGAAGCTTCCGATGTTGCCAACGCTGTGTTTGATGGTACTGATGCAACAATGCTATCAGGTGAGTCAGCAAATGGTGACTATCCAGTTGAAGCAGTTGCTACAATGGCTGCTATCGATGAAAAAGCTGAAACATCATTACGTGAAAACGGTCGTCATGAAGACATCGTCTTTGATGAAACAGACTCAACTGAGGCCGTGGCTGCATCTGTTGCCCGTATTGCACGTAACGTTGGTGCTAAGGCAGTTGTTGTTTCAACTAACTCTGGTTACACAGCACGTATGGTTTCTAAGCACCGTCCAGATGTTAACATCTTGGCAGTTACTTATTCAGAACGTGTACAACGTGGATTAACTTTGAATTATGGTGTTGTGCCTGTTGTTTACGATGCGCCACAAACAATCGATGAGATGGTTGATTTGGCTAAAAAGGCTGTTAAGGAACAAGGATTAGCTAACACTGGTGATACAATTGTTATTGCTGCTGGTGTACCAATGTCACAATCTGGTACAACTAATATGTTAACCGTTCAAACTGTTTAATGTTATTCTTTAATCAATTATGAGCTACTGTTAAGCGTATTTGCTTAATGGTAGTTTTTTTGTGAAAAATTTTCAGAAATTTCATGTAAGCAAACCTGCCATAATTAATTGCTGAAATTGGTATACCTGTTAATATTGATAGTAATTAGAAATTAGGAGTAGGCGTATGAATAGTGGAGATTTGGCGTGGGTATTGATTTCAGCAGCACTTGTCTGGGTTATGACACCTGGACTTGCTTTGTTTTATGGTGGATTAGGTGAAAGGCGTAATTTACTACATACGATGTTTGTGCCTATCATGATTATTGGTATTGCAACACTAGTGTGGTTTGTTATAGGATATTCACTCTCTTTTGGTGGCTCCGGAAGTGTCATTGGTAATTTTAAGCATTTATTTATGACAAACGTGTCCTTTACACATTCTACTAAGAGTTTGACAATTCCTGATGGTGCCTTTGCACTATTTCAAGGGATGTTTCCAATCATTACGGCTGCAATCATTACCGGTTCTGTTATTGGTCGTGTTCGTATCAAGGCAATGCTCGTGTTCATCACTTTGTGGTTGATTTTTATTTATTCACCACTGGCTCATATGGTTTGGGGCGGTGGACTACTTGCACAATTGGGTGCAATTGATTTCGCTGGTGGTACAGTTGTTCATATTTCCAGTGGTGTTACCGGTCTGGTATTGGCACTAATGATTGGACATCGTCATAATGATCAACACGTACCTGTTCGACCTTCATATGTCTTAATTGGTGGCGCTTTACTTTGGGTTGGGTGGTTTGGCTTCAACTCAGGATCGGCATTGGCGGCCAATGGAACGGCTGTTTTAGCCCTAGTAAACACGTGGTTGGCTTCTGCGGTTGCGGTATTGACTTGGGGATTGGCTGAATATCAATGGCACAAACGTGCAACCTTGTCAGGTATTACAAGTGGTGGCGTTGCTGGCTTAGTGGCGATTACACCTGCTGCTGGTTTTGTGGATCCATGGGCAGCGGTTCTTATGGGATTATTGGCTGGATTCGTTGGATTCTTTGGTATTACTTTTGTAAAAAATAGTTTTGGTTATGATGACACATTGGATGCATTTGGTATTCATGGCATCGGTGGTACAGTTGGCGCAATTCTGACGGGTGTATTCGCTGACAAACAAGTCGGCGGTGTTGCGGGTTTGATCAATGGTGATGCTTCGTTAGTTTGGAAGCAGATTGTTGCAGTATTGTTTACAGTCGCTTTTGCAGCCATTGGCACCTTCTTATTAGCCAAAATAACTGAGGTTATTGCAGCACCATTACGTTTAACACCTGAAGAGGAATCAAAAGGTTATGATACATTGATGCATGATTTAACAGTAGAATCATAAGAGCCATTGGCTCTTTTTTTATTCACAAACTAGGTCATTAACTACCAACAGCCTTACCAATATGGTAAAATAAAGGAAATACATTTAAGGGGAATTGCTTTTTGACAACGCAAATTCAGCAATTTTTTACATTTGAAAATGCCGAGCAACAGACAAAATTGGTCGGTGTGAATGATAACTTTTTGAGATTAATTGAAGAAAGTTTGGATGTACAACTTCATGCTCGTGGTGATCAAGTTGCTATATCGGGTGACGAGGACAAGGTATCACTCGCAAAGGCGGTTTTACGAGAATTGACTGATTTGATTAAGCATCAAATTAGTATTTCAGCGACTGATGTTGTGAGTGCAACAACGATGGCACAACGTGGCACACTTGAATACTTTGGCGATCTATACTCAGAAGTATTGATTCGCGATAATAAAGGGCGCTCAGTTCGTGTGAAGAACTTTGGACAACGTCAATATATTCAGTCAATTCGGAAAAATGACGTCACTTTTGGTATTGGTCCAGCTGGAACAGGGAAAACCTTTTTAGCTGTGGTTATGGCAATTGCTTCGCTAAAACGTGGTGAAGTCGAGAAAATAATTATTACGCGACCAGCTGTTGAAGCTGGTGAGTCACTTGGCTTCTTACCGGGGGACTTAAAAGAAAAAGTTGATCCCTACATGAGACCAATATATGACGCAATGAATACCTTGGTTGGTGCTGAGCAAACGCAAAGATTGATGGATCGTGGTGTGATTGAAATTGCACCATTGGCCTACATGCGCGGGAGAACACTTGATGATGCGTTTATTATTTTAGATGAAGCACAAAATACAACAAATCAACAAATGAAAATGTTTTTGACGCGATTGGGTTTTGGGTCCAAAATGATTATCAATGGTGATGTTTCACAGATTGACTTACCACGTGGTGCAAAATCTGGATTGATCGCAGCACAACACATTTTAAAGGATGTGAACCGCATTTCGTTTATTCATTTTAGTAGTGCTGATGTCGTCAGGCATCCAGTAGTTGGGTTGATTGTCAACGCTTACGAAGCAGCTGATAAGAAGCTAGCAGCATTAAAAAAGGAGCAACAAAACTAATGGATTTAGCCATTATCGATCAAACAAAAGATGGGGTGAGTCAATATCATCAGGATTTAGTCCGCGCAGTGTTGGATTACGCAGGCAGCTATTTAAAACTGCCTGATAACACTGAAATGTCAGTAACATTCATGAATAATGATGAAATTCATCGTTACAACAAAACTTACCGTGGTATTGACAAGCCCACTGATGTCATTAGTTTTGCCATCGAAGAAGATGGTGATGATTTTCCTGTGTTGCCCGATGAAGAAATGGATGAGGAGCTTGCAAAAAATATTGGTGATATTTTAGTGTCAGTTGACATTATTGCTTCACAGGCTGAGTATCTGGGGCACAGTTATGAACGTGAACTTGGCTTCCTTGTTGTTCATGGTTTCTTACACTTGAATGGTTATGATCATATGCTAGGAGACGCCGAAGAGAAAGAAATGTTTGATTTACAGCGAAAGATTTTAGACGATTATGGGCTTAGACGATAAACAATTAGAGGGTGCACCGAAAGATTATAATAAGAAGGTACAAAGGAATAGTTCCTTTTTTCGTGCCTTAAAAAATTCATTGCATGGCATTTGGATGATTTTAGTTCGTGAGCGTAACCTTAGAATTCATATATTTTTGGGTTTTTTAATCTTAATTGCTGGTTTACATTATGGTTTGGTTCGTTCGGATTGGTTGTGGGTGACAGTAGCCGTCTTTACAGTTATTTCAAGTGAATTTTTGAATACAATTATTGAAGCATTAGTTGATTTAGTTGTTGAGAAACGTTACCATCCTTTGGCAGGTTTAGCAAAAGATGTTGCAGCTGGTGGTGTATTAGCGGCTGTTGCCTTTGAAATCATCATTTTATTGATTGTTTTTCAGCCCTATGTTTGGCGTCAGTTTGGTATTGTGACGAACTTTTCGCAGTTTATTCATAATTTTAGTAGATAGTAAATAGATTTTTAGGAGAAAATGGGCCTAGGCGCCGTAATATATTATGACAGAAAATGTATTTAAATCAGGATTTGTGGCCATTATTGGTCGACCTAATGTTGGAAAATCCACATTACTCAATCGTATTGTGGGCGAAAAAATTGCCATTATGTCGGATAAGGCACAAACTACGAGAAATAAAATTCAAGGTATTTACACAACTGATAACGCCCAAGTTGTGTTTATTGACACGCCAGGCGTGCATAAGCCGCAAAATTCTTTGGGAGACTTTATGGTTAAGTCTGCTTTTTCAGCCTTGCATGAAGCTGACGCAATTTGGTTTGTGGCTGATGCTTCCATGCCGAGAGGACGTGGCGACGACTTCATTATTGAACGCCTTAAAGAAGTGAAGAACACACCTATTTATCTGTTAATTAATAAAATTGATCTGTTATCACCAAAAGATTTGTTAAATGTGATTGCCAGTTACCAAGAAAATGCACCAGAGTGGACGGAAGTATTTCCAATTTCAGCAACTGAAGGTGACAATGTGCCTGAATTACTGGATAACATTGTGGCAAACTTGGATGAAGGACCACAATATTTTGATTCGGATCAATTGACTGATCACCCTGAGCGATTTGTTATCGGAGAATTGATTCGTGAAAAGGTGCTACAATTAACTCGCCAAGAAGTGCCGCATTCTGTTGCGGTTGTCATTGATAAAATTGCTCGTGAAGATGAAGAAAAAATCCATATTCAAGCATCAATCATTGTTGAGAGACCAACGCAAAAAAACATTATCATTGGTAAACAAGGTGCAATGATTAAGCAAATTGGAACTCGTGCCCGAAAAGATATTGAGCGTTTGATGGGTGACAAAGTCTACTTAGAAACATGGGTGAAAGTTGAGCCAAGATGGCGTGATCGACCACAAGCGTTACAAACATTGGGTTACAGTGAAGACGATTATTAATTTTAGCAAGGTATCTCGCAAAATCAATTTCATGAAGGAAAATTTGATGGCTTCGTGTTATGGCAATAATTAAGGGCATTGTGTTAAACACAAAACAGTACAAGGATAATGATTTATTAGTTCGCATACTAACTGAAACGGCTGGTTTGCGGACTTTTTTGGCGCGGGGTGCCAAACGACCTAAATCAAAATTGGCTGGCGGTGTGCAGCCTTACGCATTGATAACCTTTGAAGGGGCTTGGCCAAAAAAAGGCAGTGGTCTAGGTTATATTAATGATATTCAATCAGTGAAGATGTTTTCTCGATTAGTCGATGATATTGAAGTTAATGCCTATGCCGCTTTGATTGTGAGTTTGATTGATGCAACATTTGAAGAAAATCAAATTATCACACGCTGGTATAATCAATTAGCAATTGCATTACAGAAATTAGATGAGCAATTAGATCCACAAATAATCGCAAATATTTTTGAAATTCAACTGCTGGTGCCGCTCGGGATTGCTCCCAATTGGCGTGCTGATCCTATTAGTGGTCAAACTGACGGTCGATTTGATTACTCGGAAAAGTATAATGGCATCATTTCTGAAGAACATTTTGATTTGGATGATCATCGACTCATGTTGGATCAAAAAACGGTTTTTTATTTAAGACAATTTAGCATTATTGATATGCGGCAAGTCCATGAAATCAACATGTCTACTAAAACGAAGCGTGGCTTACAAAAGGTTATTGATTACATTTATGAAAATCAGGTTGGTCTGAAACCAAGAGCAAAAGTATTTATTGAGCAAATGCACTCATGGCAAAATCAACTCATAAACTTTAGAAAGAAGACAGATATATGACAAAAATACTAGTTTTGCACACTGGTGGTACAATTTCAATGCATGAAGATGAAGATGGTGATGTTGAGACTGGTGTTGTCAATCCATTGACTGAAGCTCAGGTAAAAATAACAGATGTTGTGTTGCAGGTTGAAAGCATTTTTAACCTGCCAAGTGAACATATTGGACCAAAACATATGTTACAGTTACAGCAGCGAATATTAGCAGCAGGCAACCAATTTGATGGTGTGGTTATTACACATGGTACGGATACATTAGAAGAAACTGCTTTTTTCTTGGATAGTACCCTCAAAGTTGACTTTCCGATTGTGATGACTGGTGCAATGCGGTCTTCTAATGAGTTGGGTTCTGATGGTTTATATAATTATCAATCAGCTTTGCGTGTTGCAACTTCAGACGCTTCACGAAAACGTGGTGTGATGGTTGTCATGAACGACGAAATTCATGCTGCTAGATTTGTGACTAAAACCCATACAACTAACGTGGCAACTTTTGCTTCACCAATTAGTGGCGCGATGGGCTTACTCACTAAAAGACAAGTGATTTATTTTTATGACTTGCCGCGACGTCACGTTTTACCAATTCAGCAGGTTAACCAGAATATACCAGTTTTAAAGGCTTATGCTGGAATGGATGGTCAATTATTCCAATTATTGGCTGATTCTAATGTTAACGGTCTGATTATTGAAGCATTGGGCGCCGGTAATTTGTCCCGAGAAGCCGCAAAGGGTGTAAGTGTTGTGCTAGAAAAGGGCATTCCTGTTGTGATAGTTTCACGTAGTTTTAATGGCGTAGCCGAGCCTGTATATGATTATTTAGGTGGTGGCGTACAATTAGAACGAGCAGGTGTCATTTTTGCCAGCAGTATCAATGGTCCTAAAGCGCGTTTGAAGCTGTTGATTGGCCTTGAAAATCAACTTACCCCTGATGATTTGCGTCATTATTTACGAAGCGTTTAATAGAAAATTAGTGATACATTATAAAAAGGGCTCAAATTTTGAGCCCTTTTAACTATTTAAATATGTTTTCATAGATTGCTTTGACGGCAAGGTCTGACAGGTCCGGCTGAATACCAAGCATAATTGATATTTCACTGGCACCTTGGTTGACCATTTGTAAGCTAATATGGTGTTCTTTTAATGGTGATACAATTTCAGTCAATGCACCAATACGATTGCGCATCCCTTCACCGACTACCATTATAATACCGTAGCTGGGAAGCCATTTGAGCGTATCAGGTTTAATTTCCGATGCAATATCGGCCAGCATACCATCTATTTTTTCTTGAGTTAAAAGTGTTTTGTCAAAAATGATTGTCAAGTCGTCAATACCTGATGGCATGTGTTCATAGGATATTTGATGACGCTTTAAGATTTCAAGAATTCTGAGTGTGAAGCCGACCTCTTTGTTTAATAAATAACGATGGAGATATAGTGCCGCAAAGCGATTCGAGTTAGCAATGCCAGTCACCGGACGGGATTGCTGAACTTCAGTTGGAGGGACAATAAATGTCCCTGGGACCTCAGGATCATTGGTATTTTTGATATTAATACGTATGCCACCTTGAATAGCTGGAATAATTGCTTCATCATGAAATACAGCAAATCCAGCATAAGACAATTCACGCATTTCATCATAAGTCATTTGCTCAATCGCAGCTGGTTTGTCAATAATATTCGGGTTAACAGCGTAGATTGCACTGACATCAGTGAAGTTTTCGTATAAGTCAGCTCGCAGACCACGTGCCATAATCGCGCCGGTAATATCTGATCCGCCTCGAGAAAAGGTTGCCATATCACCACTTTTAGTATAGCCAAAGAATCCTGGTACAATGAGGCGTTCTGATGTTGATAAATCAAGTTCAGCGATGGTATCGTATGATTTCGTGTCAAAAGTTGCTTGGCGCGCGTTATCATCGACCAATAAACCTATTTCTTTTGGATCAATAAATCTTGCTGAAACACCCAAGTGAGTAAAAACCTTGGCTACTAATTGCGCATTTAGATACTCACCATGAGCAGCGAATGCGGCGTATAAGTAATCAAAAGAGCGGTAATGTTTGGTTGACAAGTGATCAATTTGTTCATCTAAATCAGCTAAGTCGTAGTCTGGTAAATCAAAATAGTTGCCGATTGCGTGATAACGATGTTTGATAGCTTCAATGATATCTGTTGCGTCTGTATCTTCAATTGTTGCTCTGGCGTAACTGAGAAGCAAGTCAGTTACTTTAGTGTCGTCTTTAAAACGTTTTCCAGGTGCTGACACAACCACAACTTTACGTTCTGGATCATCTCGGATAATATCAAAAACTCTTTTTAGTTGTTGACCGTCAGCCAAAGATGAACCGCCGAATTTTGTAACTTTCATAATGGTATCGCGCGCTAATTGACACGCGTCCTCCTAATCGTTTGTTTGAACTATAGCACCGGTTAAATCGGTATGTAAATGATATGTTTTTCCAGGTAATTGGGCCAAATTAATCGCTGTCATTAAGCGTTGGGCTTCCGTTTCATCAACAACAGAAATGATAGTTGGACCAGCACCCGACAAATAAGTACCAACAATGTTTTGCTGGTGTGCAATACGACGAATGATTGTCAGTTCTGGGGCAAGATGTGCTCGTGCCTCTTCATGAAATAGATCCTGTTCAATTAGGTGCCGTGCAGTATCGATATTATTGCCAGCTAAAGCCGCTACAAGCGTATTGCTAATTGCGCTGGCAGCAACAGCTTGTTTGAAAGGTAAGTCTTTTGGTAAGGCGGCGCGCGCTTTTTCCGTCAAGAGCTGATAATCTGGTATAAAAGTAACAAAGCTTAATGACTTTGGAAAATGTAATGGCGTGTGAAAGACAGTTGTCCCATCATAATAAGCAGCGACGGCACCACCAAATATAGCCGGTGCAACGTTGTCAGGGTGTCCTTCTAGCTTAGTGGCAATTTGAAGTAAATCTTCTTTAGTGTATTGCTTATTGTCTAAGAGATTAACCATTGATAAAGCAGCAATCAAAGCTGATGAGGAAGAACCAAGACCACGAGCTAGTGGAATATCTGATTTTACAACTAAGCGATGTGGTTTCAGCGAAGGTGCAATACGCAATGCTGTCGAGACAATAAAATTATTTTGATCAGAGGGCATGCTATCGCCGTAATCATGAAAAACTTTCCAACTGTCTGCTGGTTCGTGAATTTCAAGTGTTAAATATAGACTTAGAGCCAAGCCCAAAGAATCAAACCCCGGACCAATGTTGGCACTAGTGGCTGGCACTTTTATTGTAATCATGAGAAAATTTTGTACTCCGAGACTAGATTGATACCATCTGCGTTGCGGATAGTCGTTTTAATGACATTTAGTTGTGCGTCTGAGGCAGGATATGTGAGTGCAACAAGACGTGCATAGCCATTTTTAGCAGGTGTTTGCTTTAAATCGGTGAAACTAATTTTGGCTGAGGTAAACATACCTGTCACAGAATACATTGCACCAGGTGTATCAGCCACATCAACGACTACAAAACGACGTGCCACACGTTGGGATGGTTTGGCTAAATCAAGATTTTGATTAAATGTGTTAAATGGCTTACCTGGTGTGTAATTTGTGGCAACATTAGTCAAATCACTTAAAACTGAGTTAGCAGTTGGCATTTCACCCGCACCAGGACCATAAAGCATGACTTCACCTACAGACTCACCATTAACCAAAACAGCATTGTTTTCATTATGAACTGTCGCTAACGGATGATCAAAAGGTACTAAGTGAGGCGCGACTTCAATACTAATAGCGTTATTTGAATCTCCAACGCGTTGCGCAACCCCGAGCAATTTGATGCCATAACCAAAACTTTGGGCATCTTCAATATCTAAATCCGTTAAGTTCGTGATCCCACTGATGCTAACATCTCCCAAGACGGGTTGCACGCCGAAAGCAAAATTTGAAAGAATAATGAGCTTATAGGCGGCGTCGAAACCAGCGACGTCATTAGTAGGATCAGCTTCAGCAAAGCCTTTTTCTTGTGCCAAAGCCAAAGCATTCTCGTATGTCAAACCATTTGATGCCATTTGTGTCAAAATAAAATTACTTGTACCATTAATAATACCAGCTACACGAGTAATTTCATCGGCAGTAAAACTAGTTGCAAGTGTTCGCAAAATTGGAATACCGCCGGCTACGGCAGCTTCATAATAGAGGTCTACGCCATTTTCATTAGCTAAATTAGCGAGCTCTTGACCATGACTAGCAATAAGGTCTTTGTTAGCAGTCACGACGTGCTTTTTAGCAGCGATTGCTTGCTTGATAATGTCGTAGGCTTCACTAATACCGCCCATGACTTCCACAACAATCTGAATATCTGGATTATTTAAAATGTCGGATGGTTGGTCAGTAATTGGAAAATTTTGGACAAAACCCGCTCGCTGTTTATTTAAATTATGCACAACGGCATGACGAACCACCAAATTAGCGCCAGTACGTTCGGTAATTTGGTGTGCATTTTGTTGTAAAATTTTAACGACACCTGTGCCGACTGTGCCAAGTCCAAAAAGACCAATTCCAAGTTCCATATTTTTTTCCCTTTTATATTTAATGTCTTATAATTTTATCATTTTTAAAGCAACAAATAAATAGATTTGTTATAATAAATTAAAATAACAATAAAGGAACTTAATTAAATGCAGTATATATCGACGCGTGGGGGAGCACCGGCAGTTTCTGCTAGTCAGGCTATATTGAATGGTATTGCGCCAGATGGCGGCCTTTATGTACCAGAATCGTGGCCTGAAATATCAGTAGATTGGGACACACTTAGCCATCAAACGTATACGGAAATTGCGACGCAAATTTTCGACGCATTTTTTGATGATTTTAGCGTATCAGAAATAGATCATATCATCTGTAAAGCCTATGGTCGTCAATGGGATAATGAGAAAATTATCACTTTACATCAGGAAAATAATCTGCATTATATTGAATTGTTCCATGGTCCAACATTAGCTTTTAAAGATGTTGCACTTCAAGCGTTACCACATTTGCTAACAACTGCCGCCAAAAAGCAGGCCATTAGTGATAAAGTGGTCATTTTGACCGCAACTTCTGGTGATACTGGGACAGCGGCTATGAGTGGCTTTGCGGATGTACCAAATACAGAAATTGTGGTGTTTTATCCAGAAGTTGGTGTCAGTGATATCCAACGTCAACAAATGGTAAGTGAAACGGGTAAAAATGCCCACGTTACAGCAATCACTGGCAATTTTGATGATGCTCAAAAAGCAGTTAAGACCCTTTTGAGCAATCAAAAACTCGTTCAAGAATTAGCTGACCATCACATGCGTTTTTCGTCGGCAAATTCAATTAACATTGGTCGACTAGTGCCACAAATTGTTTATTATTTTTATAGTTACGCTCAACTAATTCGACAAAATGATATCAATGCTGGGGATAAAATTAACATTGTTGTACCAACCGGTAATTTTGGTAATGTTTTGGCGGCTTACTATGCTAGTCAAATAGGGTTACCTGTCAATGATTTGGTGGTTGCTTCAAATGAAAACAACGTTTTAACAGATTTTTTTAATACTGGTGTTTATGATAGTAAGCGGCCATTTAAAGTCACAAATGCGCCAGCGATGGACATTCTGGTATCGAGCAATTTAGAGCGACTGTTATACTTTGCAAGTGATCGTGATGCTTCAGAAGTTCAATCATATATGACGGCATTAGCTGATGAAGGGCAATACAAATTGTCTGAACGTACGCGCCGCAATTTGAAACAGTTTAAATCGTGTTTTGCAACACAAAATCAAGTGAGCGACACTATCTTGTCGGTATTTGATCAAACCAATTATTTAATTGATCCTCATACTGCTGTCGGACGCTATGCCTATCAGTTAGTCAGTGATCAAAAAACACCCAGCTTATTAGCCGCTACTGCGAGCCCATATAAATTTCCACAAACTATTTTATCAGCGCTTGGTGATGAGCCAATTGAAGGCGCTGAAGCATTGACACGTTTGTCAAGTAAGACAAATACAGACATTCCAAGTCAGGTGCTAACTTTATTTGATAAACCAATCTTGCATCAAAAAGTAATTACACCAAATGATATCTTAAAATCATTAAAAACCGAACTCTTTGATAAATAAAGCACAATATTTCGGTAAAATGTACGATATTAGGGCAAAATAATAAACATTTACGTGTATAATATAGTTATATTAAATGCAAGGAGAACGAAATGTCATATCGTGAATTAGATTCTGAAGTGTGGAGCGCTATTCAACAAGAAGGTGCCCGTCAAAACCGCACAATTGAGTTAATTGCTTCCGAAAATTTTGCTTCAAAAGCTGTTCGTGCCGCACAAGGCTCTGTGTTAACGAACAAATATGCTGAAGGTTATCCTTACAAACGTTATTATGGCGGCACAGAGTATGTTGACGTCGTTGAACAACTTGCTATTGATCGTCTTAAGGCATTGTTTGGTGCCGAATATGCAAACGTACAACCTCATTCGGGATCTCAAGCTAACGCTGCTGCCTATATGGCATTCTTGAAGCCAGGCGATAAAATCCTTGGCATGGATTTGGATGCCGGTGGTCATTTAACACACGGCGCCAAAGTTAGTTTTTCTGGTAAAATGTATCAGTCCTATACTTACGGTCTTGATGCTGAAACTGAGCGACTAGACTATGAGGCAATTGCACAGCAAGCACGTGAAGTAAAGCCACAAATGATTGTTGCTGGTGCTTCTGCGTATTCACGTATTATTGATTTTCAGAAGTTCCGTGATATTGCCGATGAAGTCGGAGCATATTTGATGGTTGATATGGCACATATCGCAGGACTTGTGGCAGCAGGATTGCATCCTAATCCAGTCGGCGTTGCTGATGTAGTTACTTCAACCACACACAAGACGCTACGTGGACCACGCGGTGGTGTTATTTTGTCACAAGAAAAATATGCAAAGCAAATTAATTCGGCTATTTTTCCCGGATCACAGGGCGGCCCGTTGGAACATGTTATTGCAGGTAAGGCGATTGCATTTGGTGAAGCATTGCGACCAGAATTTAAAGCGTATGCAAAACAGGTGATCCTTAACGCGCAGGCAATGACTGAAGTATTCAATGATACAACCGATATCCGTGTTGTTACAGGTGGCACAGATAATCACTTGTTTAACTTGGATTTGACGCAAACTGGTTTGAACGGTAAGCAAACGCAAGAACTACTTGATTCAGTATCGATTACAACAAATAAAGAAGCCTTACCGAATGAACAGCTCAGTCCTTTCGTGACCTCCGGTATTCGAATTGGTACTCCAGCAATTACGACGCGTGGATTTAGTGAAAATGATGCACGTCGAGTTGCAGAACTGATTGTAACAGCTATTCATCATCATGATGATGAGAAAGTGTTAAAGCAAGTCAAGCGTGACGCAGAAGTATTGGCAATGTCACATTTGTTTGAATAAAATGAAAGCTGGCTCAGCCAGCTTTTTTGGTGAAATCATGATCAATAAAAACGAACAACGGCAACTGCAAAAAGAAGCATTAAAAACATTATCAATACATCAAAAACAGATGGAATCGCATCAACTCTACCAGCTTCTTTTTGAGACAGCTGCTTGGCAGGAGGCAGGGACGATTGCGGTGACATTGAGCATGCCATTAGAACTGGATACAGCGCCAATTATTGAAGCCGCTTGGTCAGCAAACAAAAAAACTGTTGTTCCTAAAATTGTTCACCATCAAATGATATTTGTACCATTTGATGATGCTTCTAATTTACAAACAGGTCAATTGTCAATTAGAGAACCTGTTACTGATAGTGCTGTGCCAGAAAATAAGATTGATTTAGTAATTGTTCCGGGGTTGGCATTTACAAAAAATGGCGCACGGCTTGGATTCGGGGCGGGATACTATGATCGTTTTTTGGAAAATTATACCGGCAAAACGGTTGCGTTAGCGTTAAGTCGTCAGGTTAAAAATGCTTTACCTATTGAATCTCACGATCAGCGAATTCAAGAAGTGCTAACAATTCAAGAGACAAAAGATTAAAGAGATAGTTTTTTATTGACAAATCAAGTTTCAATGCGTATAGTTAACATAAGTAGTTAACAAAAGTAACTACTTATGTTAACTACTTGGGGGTGGTGTAATGGAACAAATTAGTCAACTGTTTTCAAAACTGTATGACAAAGTGGCTATTAATTATCAAAATAGTCCGACAAGAAGTCAACTTTTTCCGGAATTGTCGGCTAATGATGAATATTATTTAGATATTCTGTATAGTCAATCGGAAACAACAGCAACTCAGTTTGCGGATCAAGCGGGCATTTCCAAGCCTGCTGCAACACGTATTGTCAAACGCTTTGTGCAAGCCGGTTACTTAGTTAAAAAACCGTCTCAACATGATAAACGGGTAATGTACCTGACGCTAAGTCCGGAAATGTTGCGACATTGCCAGCAGAATTATCGACTTTTTGATCAGGTATTTTTAGACGCAATATCAATTTTGAATGAGTCAGAACAACATCAGTTACAGCAGCTGATGCAGAAAGTTGATCAAAATTTGTAAAGGAAAATCAAATGAATCAAAAACGAATTGAACAGCGTGGATTGTGGCTGGGCATTCTAATTAATACTATAATGGCGGTGTCGGGGATTACGTTTTTTTTAATTACTGATATTGAGGCATTGTTTGTAGACGCTTACTTTACTGTCATCACACTGGTTTCAGGTATGGTATCAATTATTATTTCAAAAGTGAGTAGCAAGAAGAGTCAACGATTTCCAGATGGTTTATTTGTTTTAGAACCGATATTTTCTTTATGTCAGTCATTATTGACAATTGTTTTGTTATCTTTGTCAGTTGTAACTGTTAGTGTCAAGGCCTATCGTTATTTTGCCTTTGGGGAAGGACAAATGATGAATGTGGGCCCAGTGTTACCATACGAAATGGTAATGGTGTGTTTATCGTTTATGTTATCATGGTTTTATTCGCGACAACATAAGAAGATCAACAATAGCAGTACCCTGCTATTGACTGAAACAAAAGGCACTTTAATTGATGGTATTATGTCTTCAGGTATTGGCGTGGCAGCGTTGTTAATTTTCTTAATTCCAGTTCATTCACCATTACATTTTTTGTTGTATACTGGCGATTTTTTTGTCACAATAACGTTAATTGCCTTTACTATCAAAATGACTTTTCAAAGATTTTTGATATGTTTTAACCAATTTTATATAAACGCTGATTTAATGGCTTAAATGTTGATATAACAATGTTTTAATGGGTTTTCTATTTACTAACAATAACTATTAAATACTACTATTTTCTATATCATTTGTACACTTTTTGTACACTTTACAGTGCGTTTAAAAGGAATATTGTTTTATCTTCCTCTTGGTCGCGTAGTGACTTTAGCAAGTGAGAATATACTTGTTGAGTGATAGAAACATCAGCATGTCCTAAACGTTCTGATACATATTGAATCGCAATACCTCGTGAAGTTAAGTATGAAGCATGTGAGTGTCGTAATGCGTGAAAGGTTACATTTTTGATTCCTAATTCCTTGGTTGCAGAATGTATATACCAAGTAACTCTTTGAGCGTTGGATTTCACCATATAATCGTCATCTACTGTTTCGATTAATTTTAAAGTATCTAAGAGGGTGTCGTCGATTTTTATTTTTCGAATACTATTTTTAGTTTGCGGCTTTCTTTCGTTTCCGTACATATCAATGGTTTTCGTTACTGATAATTCTTTATGTTGGTAGTCTATATCAGATTGTCGCAGTGCCGCTACTTCTCCAAATCGTAAACCGGTGTGAATAGAGATTATCATGGCCAAGAAAGCATCGTTTTCTAAATACCGATCATAAGCATAGCTTTCAAGCTTTTTCATTTCGTCTAATTCTAAAAACTTCATATTGCTATCTTTACCATCTAAGCCAACAGTTTTTACTCTGATAGTAAGGTCTCGTTTTATCATACCTTCTGCATATGCTCTTATACTAAAAAAATGGACTATTTTTATTCAGTCCGTAAAATGAAAGTATAGGAGTATTTTTATGTCAATTCGTTATTCACAAGATTTTAAAGATTCACTGGTTAAACTTCACCAAGAAGGACGTTCACTTAAGTCATTAG